>NZ_JBHVIK010000004.1:0-447725 GCF_042799635.1 Agromyces sp. NPDC057679
GACGACAAGGACCTCGAGGTCTGGAACCGCCTGGTGAACAACTTCTGGCTGCCCGAGAAGGTGCCGCTGTCGAACGACATCCAGTCGTGGAACACGCTGACGCCCGAGGAGCAGACGCTCACGATGCGCGTGTTCACGGGCCTCACCCTGCTCGACACGATCCAGGGCACGGTCGGTGCGGTCTCGCTCATCCCCGACGCGATCACCCCGCACGAGGAGGCCGTCTACACGAACATCGCGTTCATGGAGTCGGTGCACGCGAAGAGCTATTCGTCGATCTTCTCGACGCTCTGCTCGACGAAGGAGATCGACGAGGCGTTCCGCTGGTCGACGGAGAACCCGTACCTGCAGAAGAAGGCCCAGATCGTCCTCGACTACTACCGCGGCGACGACCCGCTGAAGCGCAAGGTCGCGTCGACGCTGCTCGAGAGCTTCCTGTTCTACTCGGGCTTCTACTTGCCGATCTACTGGTCGAGCAAGGCGAAGCTCACCAACACCGCCGACCTGATCCGCCTCATCATCCGCGACGAGGCCGTGCACGGGTACTACATCGGCTACAAGTTCCAGAAGGGTCTCGAGCAGGAGACCGAGGCACGCCGGCAGGAGATCAAGGACTACACGTTCAACCTGCTGTTCGAGCTCTACGAGAACGAGATCCAGTACACCCAGGACCTGTACGACTCGCTCGGCCTGACGGAGGACGTCAAGAAGTTCCTGCACTACAACGCGAACAAGGCCCTCATGAACCTCGGCTACGAGCCGATGTTCCCGAAGCAGGTCACCGACGTGAACCCGGCGATCCTGTCGGCGCTCTCGCCGAACGCCGACGAGAACCACGACTTCTTCAGCGGGTCGGGGAGCTCGTACGTCATCGGAAAGGCAGAGTCCACCTCGGATGAAGACTGGGATTTCTGATTGTCAGATTCCATCCAACTTGATCCTTCGATCGATCAAGTTGATCCTGCTTCAAGCTAGGTGATCCTGATCCACCTACTTGATCCATGACAGCTCTGGCCCCACCGGAATGAGGTGAGCTTACCTCTGATCCAGGTTGGCGGCCAGAGCTGTCAGGCGTTGGGCACAAAGTCCGGTTGGGCTGAGAGGGAGCTACTTGAGATGCCATCAACGATCGGTCTTCGCGTTCGAATGTTCCGTGAGAATCTCGGGATCAACCAGCACGAAGCAAGCCTGCGCGCCGGCGTATCGCAGTTGTCGTGGAGCTCGATCGAGGGCGACCTGAAGACACCATCGGCCGGCGAGGCGCTCGGCATCTCCAGGGCTCTCGGCGTCACGATAGGCACGATCACCGGCATGAGTGCCATCAGGGAGCGCGTCGTAGCGCAGGTTCCAGCTCTCGAAATCGATGAGGCGGACCTCGAACCGATAAGGGAAGAGATGCTCTCCCTGCTCGAATCAGCCGCCGAACTTGTCGACAAGGGATACCTCGACAGGCGACCGAATCAGCACTCATGATCCGCCCTGCGATCACCCACGGCGACCGTTTCGCCTGAACGCCGAAACAGCAGCACGAATAGAGGCATGGCCCGTTCTCGCGGGCCATGCCTCTGCCAATTCCGAATGTTGCCTAACTCCGAGGAGCCAGAGGGCCGAGTTCACCACCGGATAGTGAGCGGCCCCAGGCAGCCCATGGGCGTCTGGGGCATGACGCTTCGGTGGACGTGGCGTCGACCTACCCGCGCTGCTCAAGTTACGGAACGTACTCGAGCGCGAGGACATTCCTCAGTTTCGGTGCTCCGAAGCCCAGTGCCTGCCGACTCCGATGTACCTGAGATGTGTGTCGAGGTCGAGCATCGATTCGATCTGCTTCAGCACCCCACTCATCGCGTCCAGCTCCTCTGGGCCCGCCGCCGCCCTGTTCCGCCGGACAGCGAAGACGACGTCGCCTCCGGTACTGACGGCACTGAGCAAGGACCCCAGGCTCGCGCCCAGCGATGTCGCGATCCCGCTCAGCTGCCCGAGGGTGGGTTCGAGCTCGCCCGACTCGATCTTCGCCCAGGCGTCCGGCGAGATGCCTGCGGCATGTGCCGAGTCGGACTGGCTGCGACCTGTCACAGCTCGTCGGTGTCCAATCCACTCTGCGATCGCGTTCATCATTCTTCTCCGAGGTCGGCTGCACATGAGAAGGCAGAGCTCGGCGCGATTCGTCGTTACTGGGACGCTCATCTCGCGAAGTCGAGCTGCCACCACCTACATGCGCAGCAACCGCATTCTGCCGACATTCCTAAGAATCGGCACTCCGAGGCCCTTCTGCTCTCGGACTCCAACGTGCCTGAGATATGCCTCGAGCATCGAACCGATCCTGTTCAACACCCCGGTGTCAGATGCGGCGACGACCTGTCTCACCTGTGGCTACTCGCGGCGGCCAAGTCGCCGCTGTCCAGAGTCGCGGCCAATACTCCGAGTGAGGAGCTCTATCCGTTCTTCAGCACGCTGCGCTCGGATGATCAGCGTGCGCTCACGCGCCGTGACCGACGAACGCTGCTCATGAGCGGCACGACGGGCTGCCACGGTTTCCTGGCTGAGCGGAATGTAGTTGAGGCCCACGACCGACCGCCCTTCTTCCCTCGCAGTGCGCTCTCTGTAGAACGCTGCGCGGCATCCCATGTTTCCAAGTCATCCGCGTCGTAAGTGTTCAGTCGAGGCGCAATTGCCCGCCAGACCTACCTGACACCGAAAAGCACGCACAGGATCAAGTAGTTTGAACGCCCCACACAGCACCGGAATGTCTCAGCGCATGGAGGTCTTGGATCAAGTAAGCGCGAACGGGATCAAGATGCCTGATCGCTCACACTGAGAGATCCTCACCTCAGCGTGATTGACATTATTGTTCCGCCCGCGGAGCAATACTGTCAACCCGGGCGCTCGCGTCCCCTGCACTCGGCCGCCGGTCGCGGATTAATTGTAGAGATCCGCGCTGCCGGCGGCCGACCATAATTTATTCGACGAGCGAGCCTCACCGGGATGCAACGCATGACTCAACACTCCGCCGGATCCACGATGTCGTCGGCGCACATGTTGAGCGCACGCAGCGCCGCTGAAATCTCCTTCCGTCTCCTTTCCCTCGGGGACGAATCCATGGCGCTCCGCATGATCGTCCAATCGCTCGACCACTTCCGACACGCAGGCACACCTGAGCTGATCGCAGACTTCCTCGTCGAGCCCGGAAGTACCGGCGACATCCGCTGGGACGCTCTCCTCGCCGGGGCCGTTGCGTGGACAGCGAAAGATCTCGGGCACCCAGCACCCGCATGGACCGACGTGCCTCCGCTCGAGGAGGAATGGGTTCCGCTCTGCGAAGGCGCCGGCGACGCCTACCTGAACCTGCTTCGACGTGACGCGGAGCCAGACCTCATGAAGCGCAACATCGTCATGGGGGCGAAGGACATGCTCTGTGCGTGAACGATCGCCTACGTCTTGCGGATCTGCAATAGGATCGCGGCCATGGAACGAACCCGCGGTGCGCTGCTGCAGCGACTCGAGCTGAACGCCCACTTCGCCGATGACCTGGCCGCGGCGGACCTGCCGGGAGGGTTCATCGTCGTATCCGCCGGAGAAGCACAGATGTGGGCAGAATCCGATGGACAGATCTCGATCTTGAACGCAGACCGAAAGACGATGACCAGAGTGCTGGTAGCGGCCGCCCGGCAGACGATGACCGGCCCAACCGTCGACCTGGCGGATTTCATCCCAGCACCCACCCACCCCATGGATATCGGGTTCAACAACGTGGCCGTGACGTACCGAAGCATGGCCCGATAGAGCCGAGCCCCACGGAGCCGGACCGCCACTAGTCGACGCGCCGTCGTGGCTGGGAGAATCATTCCTCCGGCCGGAGGTTCGGGCCTAGGGTTGGCCTCATGCGCGCAATCAGTGGCGATCTTCCTGTGGGTGACTACAAGGTCACGCGCGATGTGATCGCAGGGCCGATGCGAATCGTTCGGCTCAACGGAAACGAGGTCGCCTCCGTCGAGGTTCTCGGTGACGCGACCTCGAAGGACTACAGCAACGCCCTGGGGATGGGCGCCGCTGGCGCAGTCATCGCCGGGCCTCTCGGCGGAATCGCCGGCGCTGCCTTCTCGGCACGAAATCAGGCAGGATCGCTGATCAAGTTGAGCTTCCGTGACGGTCGCGCGGTCGTCGCAGCCGTCACGAGCGCCGAACATCAGCTGATCCTCCAGGCCATCGCACCGCGCGAGCCGGGCAAGCTCGAGAACTTGCTTCTGTGGAGGAACGCTACTCCGGTCACCGCTGCCAATGGTCACCAAATGCTCCACGGTTTCCTCTGGCGCGAGAAGGCCCGCGGCAAGCCCGCGCTGCAGATCAGGCTCTGGGACCACATCGTCGAGTGGGACTACATACATGACGAAGAGGCACGCCGGCCGGGGACCCAGGTGGCCCGCATTGCGCTCGAGGATGTCCGCTCAATCGAGGCCCATGTCGCTGGTGGCGCGGAGCGGGGAGTGCTGGTGGTGCACGCGTTCGACCGCCGTTACGAGTTCCCGGGCACCGCGTACAACGTGACAATGGCGACACGCGTCTACGAGCAGCTGATCCTGGAGTCTGCGGAGGCTGAAGAGGAGCCGGCGACCTGAGCTGGCGAGGCGATGTAGGGAAATCCACACCGCGCGATGCCGGGATATCCCGACACGGCGAAGTTCACGCGTAAACCGTGGTTCGCGAGTAAACTCGTAAACCAGTAAACCGTTTCTGCGGAGTAAACCGAGATGGAGACCCGATGAACGCCCCCAGCCCGTTCCGCGCCGGTTTCGGCAAGGTACCTCCAGTCCTCGCCGGCCGCTCCGAGATCCTGAAGGGGTTCACCGACGCCATCCAAGCAGGATCATGGGGCACCGAGCGAGCCGTACTACTTCGCGGATTCCGAGGCGTCGGGAAGACCGTGACGCTCGAAACCCTGCGCCGCATCGCTGAAGACTCCGGCTGGGTGACGATCGACGAGACTGCGTCACCGGGCTTCCTCGACCGGATGCTGAAGAAGCTCCGCAAGGCAGTGCAAGACCGGAAGCCGGCGGGCACCACCCGGCTGAAGTCCGTCGAGATCGCAGCCGTCGGGGGAGTGGAGCTCGAGCACATAGACAGCGCCGCGATCGACCCCACACTCGAGAGTCTCCTGGAGGAGCTCGCCGAGCTCGTCGAACCGGACGGTGGCGTTCTCTTCACCCTCGACGAGGTCAGTCAGACCACCATCGGCGAGTTCCAGTCGTTCGTCGGCGCACTGCAGCGGAGCATCAGCAGGGACCGTGAAGTGGCTGTCGTCCTCGCCGGCTTGCACTCGGACATCGCCGCGATCCTCCAGGAAGGCACCGCCACCTTCCTCCGCCGCGCCCACAACGAGAACCTCGACCTGCTCGACTACGCCTCCACGCTCGAGGCCCTGCGCGACCCGATCACCTCGCACGGGCGCACCATCGCCGCCGGCGCCCTCGACTACGCCGCTGCAGCATCGCAGGGGTACCCGTTCCTCACCCAGCTCATCGGAGATCTCGCCTGGCGACAGCATGCCGACGAGCGAGAGATCACCCTGGCGGACGTAAAGACCGCGTCGAAGAAGGCTAAGCGGAGGATCGGCGCCAGCATCCACGAGCCGTCCATCGCGCACCTCAGACCGTTCGACCGCACGGTGCTCGTCGCGATGGCGCAGGATGACGGACCTTCGAAGGTGGGCGATCTCCGCCCGAGGCTCGACGACGCATCCAAGCAGCATCTGAACAACGCCCGGGCCCGACTCCTGGATGCAGGGATCGTCTTCACCCCCAAGCGCGGCGAGCTCGACTTCGCGCTGCCGTACCTCCGCGACTACCTCCGTGAGCACACCGTCACGGACGCGATGGGCGCCTCATCACGGGATATCGCGGACGCCCGATCGAAGTTCCCGCCGCCGCCCGAGGACCTCTGAGCCGAGTCCGCGCATGGTGTCCCCGTGACCAACAACATCAACGACAGCCTGCAGCCCATCGACCTCTCCAAGCCCGTCGTCGACGGACCGGAGGTCTCCGAGTCCGGTGCAGAGGACACGAATATCTCCAAGAGTTCCCGGAACTCGTTCGTCATGGAGCTCGCCCTCGAAGGCGCCGCGCGCCGATACCCCGATGGCGTGCCGGCCTCAGTCCTGAAGGCGGTCTCGAAGGAGCTCGGTCAGAGTAAGCGCCGTGTGGACTTCGGCATCTTCGACATGGGGCTCTGGGGTCTCCTGGCGGTCTTCCTGATCACGACCGCGGCGTACAACATCACTGAGCTGATCATCACCCGCGGCTGAACCCAATCGACAGCTGCTGCAGTCAGAATCGTCGATCCTGGCGGCTGCAGCTGTCGAACTACATCCTGGGCGTACCGTAAGCGCATGGCGATCCCTTTCGCTGTACCTCCTGCTGTCGCGCTCGCTCGAGCTGCGGACCGGCTTCCGGCGCCCGACTCGCTCCCCGGCGGGGTGCGGTACGAACCGAAGCTGGATGGGTTCCGCGCTGTCATCGCCGTCGACTCCGGGACGGTGTCGGTTTGGTCGAGGCAGCAGAAGAGACTCACCGACTGGTTCCCAGAGGTGGCGGCCGCGGCCGCCGCGCAGATCCCGGACGGCGTCGTCGTCGACGGCGAGATCGTTGCCATCTCCGCAGGCCGGCTGGATTTCGAGGTACTGCAACGACGTCTCGGGACAACCGCAACTCGAGCCGCACGGCTCGCGCGCGATCAGCCGGCAAGCTTCGTCGCATTCGACGTGCTCGCCGTGCTTGGCGTCGACGTCCGACCGCACACGCTCCACGCACGGCGTGAGCTCCTCGTCGAGCTCGCGGCGGAGTGGTCGCCACCGCTGCAGCTCGGCTGGCAGAGCAGGGAACTCGAGCAGGCGACAGCCTGGTTCAATGAGCTCACGAGCGTCGGCATCGAGGGGATCGTCGCGAAAGGTGCCGCGCAGCCGTACGCCGGCGACGCCCGCGACTGGGTGAAGGTGAAGCGGCGGGACGTCGTCGACGTCATCATCGGCGCAGCCTTCGGTCCGATCGATCGCCCAGAAGCACTTGTCGTCGGCCTGTACGACGAGGGCGGCAGGCTGAGGGTTGCAGGACGGACCTCACCGCTGAAGCCGTCGCAGGCTCGGCAGGTGGGCTCACTGCTGCGGCCTCCAAGTGGGGCGCACCCATGGCCGACGGTCCTGTCGCCCGGAGCGCTCGGCGGTCGCTTCACAGGCGCCCGCGAGCTGGTGAGATTGACGCTGGTCGACCCGGTCGCTGCGGAAGTCTCCGCGGATGTCGCGATGTCAGGTCGCTCGTTCCGGCATCTCGTCCGCTTCGTGCGGTTGCGACCGGATCTGCCTGCAGGCCCGAACTCCTGACGTCGGGCGACCTTTCGCGCTGCCGAGGATGCCGCCCACATACCTCCCGGAACACGGGAGGTGCGATGGGTCGCCATGTCATGCCGCGCGCGACGCGGCCGCCACGCGCACCTCGTGCAGACCCTCTGAAGACTGCCAGCGCAGTGACCGCCGCAGTGCTCGCCATGACGTTCGGAGCCACGCCGGTTCAGGCATCCACGACGCCGCTCCCATGGAAGGAGCCCGAACCTCGCGGGCCAGGACAGTCGATCACTGTGTCCGCTGATGTCACGATCATCACGGTCGGCACGGAAAGCTACCTCGCGCTTCCACCGCCGCCACCTCCACCCCCGCCGCCTTCGCCAACACCGCAGGCAACTCAGGTTGCCGCGACGCCCCTTCCGCCGGCGAACCCGAGCGAAGCGCAACAGGTCGCCGCGGAGATGGTTGCCGCCCACGGGTGGAGCACCGCCGAGTTCGGATGCCTCGCCGCGCTTTGGGAGAAGGAATCGAACTGGCGGTACACCGCGAAGAACCCGAAGAGCGGTGCGTACGGCATCCCGCAGGCGTACCCGGCGTCGAGGATGGCGGCCGCCGGCGCCGACTGGGAGACGAACCCGACCACGCAGATCATCTGGGGTCTCGGATACATCGCCAACCGGTACGAGACGCCGTGCAAAGCATGGGCTCATTCCGGTGCGACCGGGTGGTACTGAACCGCCGCACACGTACGCGGCATGAGCACCCTCACTGCCTCCCAGCCCATTTCCGCCGAAGCTCGCGCCGCTCGCGAGGACGCCCGTCGAGGCGACGGTCAGTTCGGTTCGCAGAGCCACTCCGCCGCCGAGATCACCATCCCGGTGATCCGTCCGCTCGAGTCGGCGTTCATCAACGAGTCGGAAGCGAACCGGCAGTCGGCATGGGAGTTCGTGAAGATCTTCCCGAACGCCACCGCGACCGACTTCGAGGAGGCGCTGTTCTGCAACTTCGAGTCGATGAACGAGTACTACAAGGAGCTGAACGACCCGGAGTCGCAGCTGGTGCTGCGCCGGGACGCGTTCTCCGTCATCCACATCCAGGAGGACGGCGTCGCGATCTTCGAGGACTCCAAGTTCTCCCACCTCCGGAAGGACTGACCATGACAGCGGATGCGTACGTCCGCGACCGGGTCGGGAAGTTCGCCGAGCACGCCCACACCCCTGCGGACGCCGACGAGATCTTGTCGTGGCTGAACACGCCTCCTGCCGGCGGGTCCGTTGACCCGAGCGACGCTCAGGCTCAGACCATCAGCCAGCTCGCCGACCACGGGTTGGTGTACCTGCGAGCAGCAACGTACGGCCAGGTCGTAGCAACCGTCCTCAGCGAGGAAGGAACGCTCACCGAGGTGCGACTCTTCGAGAACGGAATGGTGACGGAAGCCTCCGCACTCGACGAGCCCGGCGTCGAGTGGCGTTCCGCGCACGATGACGACGCCGTCGCTGACCTGCTGTACGGCGACCACCTCGGGTTCCCATCCAGCATCGCGATCGCACCGACCGCGGCGCAGGCGGACCTGATCGGACGTCTCGACGGGAACGGGAAGGCAGCCACCAGCATTCGCCGGGAAGATGCCGGCGGGACCCTGTCGGCGCTCACCGTCCTGGCGCACGGAACCGCGGCGCCCCTGAGAAGCATCATCTCGCCGGACGGCGACCTGCTCTCCGCTGGTCGCCTCACCGAAGGCTCCGAAGGCGAGCTGTATTGGAGGAACATCGGCCCGCGGGAGCTCAAGCGAATCTCTCGTGACGGGCCCTTCCCGAGATAGAAGCGCACAGCAGAAGAGGCGGCAACCGTTCCTGGTTGCCGCCTCTTGGTGTCTCAGGCGAACGGAGAGTCGATGCCGAGCTCTTCGTGGCAGACGACCTTCGCGACCTGCTTGCAGCTGGACAGCAGTCCGGACGCCTCAGCGTTCTTCATGCCGAGCTCCTCGGCGATCTCCTTCGAGGTGCGGATCACCGACGGTTCGTCCATAGCCTGACCGATCCAGAGGGTGGCGACCTTTCCGAGGAGCGGCGACACCATCACGCAGCCGGCGATGATCGAGTCGACCAGCTGCGGCGCCTCAACGGACGACAGCGCGGAGTCGTCACTGGTCGGCGCTGCACGCCACACAGTGTCGCCGTAGACCTCCATCATCCCGTCCAGCGACTGGGTGCCTGTGGTGCGGAGGTCGGCGAGGGTGACGAGCGCACCCTGCTTCTGCGGGTCCTTCCGGGTCGCGTACGCGAGTCGGTTGACCTCGTCGACGACCTCCTGGTCGGAAGGTTCCCGTCCGAGGCTGATGGTCAGCTCCTTGCGGGTCTTGTTGATCTTCGACAGCCGCCGGCTGGCGCCGGACGCCGAGGAGAACCCGGTCCGCTCCGACGAGTGGAAGAACGCGAACGCGGCACGCTCGGCGATGCGCTTGAAGAACGAGTAGTAGTTCATGATCGGCGGGTCGTTCGGGCTCTCGAGCTCCTTGCGGATCGCTTCGGAGACCTCGAGGCTGATGACGTTGTACACGTCATCGGAGTACATCATCTGCCGGTCACCGTGCGAACGGCAGGCGTCCCTCGTCCAGCCCCAGATGTGTCCGGAGAAGTCCCGCAGCATGCGGTTGAGCGACCGGTTCACGTCGGCAGATTCGAGCTTCCGTGCCGCGTGGATACGGGTGGCGAAGAAGGTGGACACGTCAGGAGTCATCGGGCACCTCCGGTCGGAGCCGGCGCCCATGGGAAGCCAGGCCAGGGTTCAGTTCGGAGGGGGCTGACGGTGTCCAGCCACGCGAGGAATCGGCGGCCGCCGGCGCGGCTGTCGAGAAGCCATGCGACGGTCATGTCGCGCGGCCGAGTGCTGACGTTCAGGAGGGTGCGGAGCCGGTCGAGGACCTTCGCTGCGCGCGCTTCTCCGACACCGGGGGTGGAGAGGAGGACCTGGCGGAGCGGGATCCGGAGGAGAGGGCGGCCTTCCGTGGTCGCTGCGAACTCGAAAAGGTCCCGCTGGGTGAAGACACCCTCCGCGAGGTTGATGAGGGCCTCAGCGCGGAGCTCGTTCGCCTTCGCGCGTGCGTCGTTCGCGACCGACAGCGGGGTGGATGGGGCGGACATTAGATGCCACCGCCGATCCGGCGGTCCGCGAACTCGCGGAGCTCACTCTCAGGGAGCCCTTCAGCGAACACTTCGGGGACGTGGCCTGCGGTGAGAGCGGCGGCGGCGCGCTTCGCGCCGAGGTGCTCTTTCGGGTACTGGGCGTTGTAGAGCTCCACGAGCTCTTCGAGGGAGGTGACGTTCGCCTTCGCGTGAATGCGACGGACCTTCGACCCGATGTGCGGGTCACCGATGACACGGCGCACCTCACCGAGCGCGGAGCGCTTCAGGTTCCATGAGAAGAACCGGGCCGGGTCGAACTTGTCGAACGCGGTGGGGCCGAGCGCCTGCTCGACCATCCGGCCGACGATGGACGTCTCGCCCTTCCCGAAGAGCATGTGGGTGAGCAGTTCGTCGACCCGCTGCTCGTCGAGGACGGCGGGGATGGAGCGGCCGTGATACTCGGAGAACTCCTGCGCCAGCTGCTTGCTGGCCTCGGTGATCTTGGTCCGGGTGTACTCCTCGAAGGACTGGACGACCTGCCACCGGGCGACGGCGCCGTCTTCGACGAGTTTCTGGACGCGTCGCTGCAAGTCACGCCGTGAGAACGCTGCTTCGATCGTTCCACCGACCTGGCCGGGGACCTGTTCGACCTGTCCTTCGCGGGTGACCTGAACCTGCCCGCTGAGGCGGTGGCCCATGTTCGTGATCCGCCAGTCGAGGCAGACCTGCTCGTCGGAGCTAAAGAACTGCAGTGCAGGATCGGACCATTCGATCCGTGCGGGCAGGACGAGGTTCTTGTTCTTGATCGCCTTCAGGCCGACGTCGATCGCGGGCTTGAGCATCGCCCAGGTGGGGAGGCGGACGATGACGGTCTCGCCGTCGGCTGCCTGGCTGAGATCGGCTTCCTCGGCGGTCCGGCCGATGAGGATCCGGTCGATCCCCTCGACGAGCTCGAGCATCTGTGGGAAGTGGGTCACTTTCATCGGCGACCGCCCCCGAACAGGCCCCGACGTTTCGGCCGGGTGGCGTCCTCCTGGAATGCCGGGTTTCCGGTGACCTGGAGGAGGACGGTGTCGAGGAGGGGACGGACTGCCGGGTCGTCGGACACGATGCGGCCGCGGTCGAGCTGGTCCTTGACGTGTGTCGAGACGGCGGTCGTTCCGGCGAAGCGGGCGTAGGAGCCGAACTTCCGGTCGACACCGGACGCGGAACTGTGGTCGAAGTTCTCCACCCGGGTGACGGCGAGGAGCTGGCGTTCGCGGGTGAGGCCTCGGGCGCCGTACATCTTGAGGGCGGCGATGAGGTTGTCGACCGACTCCTTGGCGAACTCGGTGATGGCGACACCCCAGGCGTCGCCGATCATCTTCGGGACCATGACGTTGTCGATGAGGCCGGAGTTGTCGGTGGCTTCGACGGTCTGGGTGTCGACGATGACGAGGTCGGCGACGGTGCGGGCGTGGTCGATGATCTGGCTGTAGACGGACCAGGTCGCGCCGGTGATGTCGGCTTCGGAGCGGGGAGGTGCGAGGACGACAGCGAAGTCGATCGGGTCGAGAGTGCTGGCTCGTACGTTCGAAGCGAGGAGGTCGTCGGGCATGACGATCGCGTCGGCCGGGTTGCCGCTGACGGATGCGTCGTAGGCGGATCGGATGATCGCGTCGTCGGCGATGCGGAGCATGGTCCGGATGCCGCCCTGGCCGCGGTTCATGTCGATGAGGCAGACGCGGAGCCCCTTCGCTGCGGCTCGGTGGGCAAACTGCATCGCGAGGCTGGTCTTGTTGACGCCGCCCTTGTACGCCCAGGTGAAGACGAGGGCGCCGTTGCGTCCGCCGGGAGCGGCAGGAGCTGCGGGAGCGGTGGGAGCGGGCGCCGCGGCGAATGCCGGCGGGGTGGGAGCAACATCAACGGGCGCGAACTGCGAATAGTCCTCGGCGGGAGGCGCAACTGGAACGGCGGGAGCCGGAGCAGCGGCCGGCCACCCGGCAGGAGCGGCAGGAGCCACGGGAGCGGCAGGAGCCGGAGCAGCGGGCCACCCGGCAGGCGCAGCAGGCGCGGCAGGCGCGGCAGGCGCAGCAGGCGCGGCAGGCGCGGCAGGCGCGGCAGGCGCGGCAGGCGCGGCGGCAGGCCATCCACCTGTGAAGGTCGGCTCAGCCGCAGGAGCGACCGGCTGCGCCACAGGCTCGGCGACGGGGAACGGGTTCGCAGCCCAAGCCGGCGCTCCCTCAGTGCTGCCGGAAGCAGCGCGTCGGCCGTGAGCGGTCGGGTCGTACTCAGGGGCAGGAGCCGCGGGCGTGACAGGCTCAGGCCACCCCTCCGGGGTCTTCGCACCCCAGGCGGGTGCAGGAGCCTGGACGGGCTCGACGGCCGGGGTGTTGAACAGCACCTGCTCGGGGCGCTGCAGCGGCTTCGGCTCAGGCACCGGGAAGTCCGCCGACGGGCGCGAGTCCCACGGCGCACGCTGGGCGACCGTCTCAGCAATCGGCTCGGCGATCGGTGCGCTCACTGCCGGCGCTGCAGGCCAACCGGTCGGAGCCGGTTCGGGCTCACCCCAGGAGGCCGGCGCCGCGACAGGAGCTTCCGTGAGTGCAGGCTCACCGACCTGTCCGTCCCGGTGGATCACCAGTTGCGCTCGAGGGTCGGCCGGAACGGGGAACCCGATCATCTCGAGGACCTGGCCCACGGATGCCGGCAGCTGCAGGTACCGGGCGGAGTCGGAGTCGATGAACGGCGGCTCCTCCGGCGCCTCCGCGCGGAGGACGAGCACCGGGCTCACCTGGGCGCTGCGCTGCACCCACGCCTTGAGGCCGACGACGCGGTCCTTCGGGTTCAGCGAGCGGTACGAGGAGACAACGATCGGGATCCGTGTCCCGTTGACGTCGCCCGTGGTCTGGGCGCGAAGGATCTCGTTCCCGATCGCGGCGGCCGCAGATGGGAAATCCGCATCGGTGACGACGCGGAAGCCCAGCTGTCGGAGCGTTTCACTGAGCGCGGGAAGCTCGACGAGACCGAGGGTCGGGGCGTGGAAAGTGTCCATACCCTTCCCTGTGCAGGTTCCGAGAAATCGGCTGGGATCCCAGTGATCACGCGGAACTTGCGGGGGAGGGTGTTGCTGTCCGGGGAAGCGAAAAGCCCCTCAGCACGACGGCTGAGGGGCTTCGTTTCGGAGTTTTGGTGGCTGGTCGCGGCTCTCGGTTACCGGAGTTACCGCCGGTTACCGGCGGTTGGTAACCGGTTCGATCCCAGTGGGGAGTAGGGCGACAGACCCTTCTTCTTTCTTTAGTTACCGAGTTACCAAACAAACAACATCTCTATACGCGAGGGGCATTGATGTCTGGAGGGTTCTATTTCTCCCCTCGCTCTTAATTCCCCTATAGGCATGGTTGTAGATCCGGTAACTCGGTAACCGAGGCAGATTTCGGCACTCTGATCAGGGGAAATCACGTTACCCAGAAGTGGTAACTGCCTGGACACTTCGGTAACCGCGAGGGGCGTTCCAGCCGATTTTCGCGAACTCGCACAGGGAAGGGTATGAGCACAAATTCATCCCAGCCCCGCACTCCGTGGTCCGCTGATGCCTACGCCCCGCAGGTCACGTTCAGCGGCGCGCAGAAGCTCGCCTCCTCCGGCGTCGCCCCGCTCATCGCGGCCGCCCGTGGCTACGAGACCATCGACAGCGCCAACGTCAAAGACTTCGGCAAGACCCACGAGATGGCCGCGAACTCGAAGACGTTCAAGCAGGTCGCCTCGATCGCCCGCCAGTCCGACGCGATGGTCATCCTCTGGTACCAGGCCGACCTCGTCGCCGAAGCGCACAAGCGCAACGTCGACCCGGTGTTCAACACCATGCAGCTGCGCCCCGCCGTTCCACGCGTCAACCCGACCACCGGGAAGTCGCTGAAGTACGAGAACCTGACCGGTTCCGCGTCGGTGATCGACACCCACCCGGCAACGCCGCTCGACTGGTTCACCCAGGCGCCGAAGGTGCTCATCACCGAGGGCGTCATGAAGGGCGATTCCGCGCTCACCGCCCAGCTCCGCGCTGCTGGCATCACCGACGAAGAGCTGCAGGGCGACGGGTACCGAGCCACGCGCACCACCGCGATCCACCGACTCAGCGAGCTCATGGCCCGCGTTCCAGCGAAGGACCGCACGCTCATCGTGTCCTTCGTCGGCGTCGGCAACTGGAAGCAGAACGAGGTCTGGATCTCGCTCAGCCTCCGCGACCGCCAGCTCCTCCTCGCGTTCGACGGCGACATCGCCACGAACTGGAACGTGTGGAGCCAGGCGAACAACCTCTGGGACTTCGCGAAGGGCCGCGGCGCCAACGTCAAGCTCGTTGACCTGCACGTCGAGCCTGACTGGGACCGCGAAGCCGAGGAGCTCGTCAACGCCAACCAGAAGGGCACAGCCCCGCAGCTCGGCGAGAAGGTCGGCCTCGACGACTTCCTCGCCAAGCACGGCGACTGGAAGGACATCCTCGGACGCCTCGCCAACCAGCTCCCGGAGATCCCGTCACGCTCCCGTGACGATGTCGCACCCGGCACCTGGAAGGTCGCGGAGGACGGGAACTCCGTGCAGGAGTACACCGCCCAGAAGGACGACATGGGCAACGTCACGCCCGCCCGTTGGGAGGTGCGCTGCAACATCGGCGGCCGGATCGAAGCAGTCGAAACCCACCGGGCACCCACCCAGCGTGAGATCGAGACCGCAGCGTTCGGTGAAGGCGTCGAAGACGAAGACGTCCCCATGCGTTCCACCGCCCGTATCGTCCTGACCTGGCTGAAGGAGGACGGCGCCCAGGACACCGCAGTCGTCACCGGCCCGTCGACGCTGCTCATGTACCCGCCCAGCGAGTGGGACAAGAAGAAGGCCGAGATCCCGAACAACCTTCTCCTCCACCCCGAGTGGCCGCCGGAGAAGGGGCAGAAGTGGCTCGCGGCGATCAAGGACAACAACGAGGTCCCCGTCCAGCAGAACGTGTCGTGGACCACGATGGGGTACGTCCCCGTCGAGAACTCCAACGTCTGCGCGTACATCTCGGGGAAGAGCGTCATCGCTGCATCCAAGACGGACCGCGACCGCACCGTCGCCGGCGTCACCGAAGTCGTGCTTCCCGGCTCGTCGAAATTCAGCCTGCCCACCCTTCCCGGCGAGCCCGGCGATGAGAGCTGGCTCGCGCAGGTCCGATCCGACCTCGCAGACGTCCGCGAGATGTACATCGAGCGCGGCGTCTGGACTGACCCGTGCGTCGCAGCGGTCGTCCTCGCCGCCGGCCTCCGCCCCACGGTGCCGCTTCGCACCACCACGGTCCTCTACGTCCAGGGCCCTCCCGGACAGGGCAAGTCGTGGACCGTCGCGAAGATCCTCGCGTTCCACCAGGCCCGGAAGACGTGGACGAACAAGCACCTCCCCGGGTCGATGAAGGACACCGGCACGTCGGTCGAGCAGGCCCTCGCTCAGACGAACATCTGGGTGATGGACGACCTCGCGCCGTCGGCGGACCGTCGTCAGTCCGACATGGAGCAGTCCAAGGTCGGAGACATCATCCGCTCGGTGCACAACTCCTCGTCGAAGCGTCGCTCCGGCACCGAGCTGAAGGCCCGCGAGGTGTTCGACCCGAAGGCGCTGCTGATCGCGACCGCGGAGAACGAGCACACCATCAACTCGGTCCGCGACCGCACCGTCATCCTGAACCTCGACAAGAACTCCCTCACCGACGAGGCGGACGCGATGACCCGGTTCCGGGACACCAACTTCGCTCCGGCCCGCCTCACCGTCGCCGCGGTCCAGGCGTACCTGTCGCTCGCGCAGAACCAGTCGTGGGCTGACGTGATCGCGGAGAACGAGAAGCTCGCCGAGTCGTACCGTGAGATCGCCGAGAAGGTCATCGGCGCGAAGGTCGTCTCGGGCAAGTCGATCGCCCGTCACGTCGGCATGGCGGTGGACCTGATGATGGGTCTCGCCCCGGTGCACATCCTCGCGAAGCTCGTCAACGACCGTGAGACGCTGGCGCTGCTGAACCCGCGCCGGAAGGACAACCTCCCGAAGCGGATCGCGGAGATCGTGTCGCGTTCGTTCTCGACGCAGGCTGAGGCGACCCCGGGCCGTTCGCTGCTCGAGGCGATCCGCAACCTCATCCAGTCCGGCGGCGCGCACGTCCTGAACGCCTCCGACCCCGGTATCCCGCCGATGGTGAACGGCAACCGCGCTGAGAACCGCATGCTCGGCTGGCAGTACGACGCGCAGGACAAGCCGCGCCCGCTCGGCGAGTGCATCGGCTACTTCGTCGGTGAGAACGCGATCTTCTTCCAGCCGACGAACGCGTTCCAGACCGCGCAGCGGAAGTACCCGGCTCTCCTGCCTCCCGGCACGGCAGCGTCAGTGTCGTTCGGCAGCCTCTGGAACGAGCAGCTGGCGCACGAGGACTACCTGAACAAGGGCGGCAAGGAGAACCGGATCGACCGGGTCTTCAAGCTGAACGGCCGCTCGACCCGCGGCGTGCCGGTGCACGTCGACATGCTGCTCGGCGCTTCGCTGCCGGACGCCCCGGAACCGGAGATCGACGACATCGACGTGGACGAGGACGACTGGTCGTTCGATGGCTAACAGGCAGAAGCAGAAGGGCGACGCGGGGGAGCGCGACGCGGTCAAGTACCTGCTCGAGCTCTGCCCTGACCTCTGCCGGCCCGGCTCCCAGCGCCACCTGGGGGCCGGGCGCCGCGAGGATGTCGGTGACCTGTGGGTGTTCCGTGAAGCGGCCGTGCAGGTGAAGGCGTACGGGGCTGCAGGGCTGTCCGCAGCGATGTACGACTCGGCAACCTCGGCGGTCATCCAGGCGAAGCACGGACGCGTTCCGTTCGGAGTCGGGATGGTGAAGATGCACAACGCCCGCCCTGGCACGAACCGGTGGATCGCAGCGTCGGTCGGCTGGCCGGACGTGCCCGCGGGGCTCGTCGAGTTCAAGGCGTCGACCGCCGCGGCCGAGTGGGCGAAACGTCTGCCGGCCGACGACCGGTCGGTCGGGATCGTCACCCGGGCAGGTTCTCCGGTGATCCATGTCGCCCCGTTCCACACCTGGGTGGACGCGTTCCGAGAAGCACGGAAGAGCGAAGCGGCATGACCGCCCCGAATCAGGTGGTCGAGGTATTCGACGCCGGCGCCCTCGACAGCGGCGACCCTCTTCGCGCCGCGCGCGGCGCTGTCAACGGGATCATCCTGTCGTTGGGCCTCTGGGGGATCCTGATCGGTGGCACGGCCGCTGCGGTGGCCGTGTTCCGGGCGGTCTGGGGCCCTTGATGATCACGGTCGCGCGCTGAGCGCGGCCGGCCGCCCACACCTCAGCATGCGTAGGTGCCGCGGCTCGTCTGTTCGGTGCAGTCCGGTCCACTGAAGTTCGGGTTCTGCGAACCCCACCATCCGAACAAGGCGATCGCGACGATCACCGCGATGAACCAGAAGTTCGAACGCCTGGTCTTCGCTTTCTGGTCGTCATCGTCAGCCACAGCTCAGTTGTACCAGCACGGACGGGCGCGGTGTAGATCGTCCGATCCCGCGCATGGCTTCGAAGCAGCCGAGGACGGCAACTCCAGCCGATTCCGACGAACTCGCACAGGGATGGGTAGGGGCGAATTCCCCGCCCGCCCCGACCAGAACATACGGAGACCACATGAGCGACACGACCCGCACCGGCGGCTTCGTCCACCTTCACGTCCACACCGAGTACTCGGGCCTCGACGGAATGACTCGCGTCACCGACGCAGCGGACAAGGTCGCAGCCGACGGCCAGCCGGCCATCGCGATCACCGACCACGGTGATGTCGGCGGCGCCTGGGCGATGAACGCCGCAGCCAAGTCCGCCGGCATCAAGCCGCTCATCGGCGTCGAGGCGTACCTCGCGGTGATGACCGACTGGCGCGACGAGCCCGACCGCACCCAGAAGCAGAACGTCGAAGTCGACCGCGACGACGAGTCCGCTGTCGACGACGACGTCGACGAGCGCGGCGGGTCGATGAAGTCGGCGAAGAAGCTGAAGAAGTACGAGCACCTCACCCTGTTCGCATACACCGAGCAGGGGTGGCGGAACCTCGCCACGATCCTCGACATCGCCGAGGAGTCCGGCTTCCACGCGAAGCCGCGAATCGACTTCAAACTCCTGAAGGAGTACCACGAGGGGATCCTCGTCCTCACCGGCTGCCTCGGCGGTCCGATCCTCGGCCCGATCAGCCGTCACGTGACGGCCAAGGCCAAGGCCGAAGAGGCCGTCGGACGGATCGACGCCCACGGTGTTCCGGCGCGTCGTGCAGCCGCGATGGCTTCGCTTAGCGAAAGCGACCGAGCCGCGGTGATCGAGCTCCGCACGAAGGCGAACAGCCACAGGGAGAAGCTCCGCGCCCTGTATGTCGACACTTCCGAAGACAGGACCGCCGAGTACGAGGCGGAACTCGCGCTGGCGGAGGCCGCTGACTCCGAGGCTGACCGGATCTCCGGTGTCGACGCCAATGCCAAGGTCTACACCGACCCGTCGCTTGTGGTGGAGTTCGCCAACTGGGAGTCGAAGGCGGAAGACGCCCTCGAGCAGGCTGACCGCAACATGGAGCGGATCATCGACGCGGTCGGCAAGGAGAACGTCTACCTCGAGATCATGGAGCACGGCATCGCTGCCGAGTCCGACGCGCTCCCTGCCATGGTCGAGTTCGCCCGGAAGTGGGACCTCCCGCTCGTCGCGACGAACGACTCCCACTACACGAACGAGGAAGACCACGAGACCCACGAGGCGTGGCTGGCCGTGCAGTCCGGTCGCGCACTCAGCGACCCGAAGCGGTTCCAGTTCCACGGCCGCGGATACCACATCCGCACCGAGCAGGAGATGCGCGCCCTCCGCCCCGAAGCATGGTGGCAGGAGGCGTGCGACAACACCGTCAAGGTCGCCGAGCGCTTCGAAGACAACGTGCTCCCCACCCCGAGCCTCCACCTCCCGCAGTTCCCAGTCCCCGAAGGGTTCAAGGACTCCGAGGAGTACCTGTGGTCCCTCGCACTGGACGGCGCCAAGAACCGGTACGGCAACCCGATCCCCGAAGAGGTTCTCGACCGACTGAAGATCGAGATCGGCATCATCTCGACCGCCGGGTTCTGCGACTACTTCCTCATCATGCACGACCTCGTCCAGTGGGCCCGCAACGACGGGAACCTGCCTGACTGGCCTCACATCGAGCGCGGCATCCTTGTCGGCCCCGGCCGAGGATCCGCCGCCGGCTCGGTGCTCTCGTACACGCTCGAGATCGTCGACCTCGACCCGCTCGAGCACAACCTGCTGTTCGAGCGGTTCATGGAGGAAGGGCGTCCCGACTACCCCGACATCGACTCCGACTTCGAGCAGCGGTACGTGAACCGCGTTCGCGCGTACCTCGCGCACCGCTGGGGTCACGACAAGGTCGCCCGAATCGGTACCCACAACGTCGCCCAGACGAAAGCGTCCATCAAGGACGCCGCCCGAGTTCTCGACCTTCCAGCGATCGGCAACCGGCTCTCGAAAGCGGTCCCGGACTTCGCGACGTTCAAGGACCTCGACGACCCCGAAAACCAGGGCACCGAGAAGTTCCGCTCCGAGCTCGAAGCCACCGGCGACAGCGGTGCACGGATCGTCGACCTCGCCCGCCGAATCGAAGGCACCCTGAAGGGTTCCGGCATCCACGCGTGCGGCATCATCGTCTCCGACGTCCCGCTCCGCGGCCTCATCCCACTCCGCCGCGACCGTTCCAAGTCCACATCCGGTGGCCTGCGCACGATCACCGCATGGGACGCGCCCGACATCGGCGACATCTCCGGCGGCGGTGTCGGGCTTCTGAAGCTCGACATCCTCTCCATCCGAAACCTCGACATCGTCTCCCAGGCGGTCGACTTCATCGAGGAGACCACCGGTGAGCGGCTCGACCCGCGCCGTCTCCCGCACCCGGACACGAAGGGTGACCAGAAGGTGCAGAACACCTGGTCGCTGCTGAAGGCCGGCCGGTCGTCGGGTCTGTTCCAGATGGACTCCGCCGGCATGCAGAACATGTCCCGCTCGATCGGGCCTGACTCGTGGAGCGACCTGTCCGCGATCCTCGCGCTGTTCCGGCCGGGCCCGCTCGGCGCCGGCATGGACCGGCTGTACGCGGACCGCAAGGCCGGGACGATGGAGATCGACTACGACCAATTCACGAAGGACCCGGCCGAGCAGAAGGTCATCGACTCCGTCCTCGGCGAAACGTACGCCGTGTGGGTGTACCAGGAGCAGCTCATGCAGCTCGGCGCCGCGATGGCAGGGTTCGACGCGAAAAAGCGATCGAAGCTCCGCAAGGCGGTCGGCAAGAAGGACATCAAGGTCTTCGAGGAGGTGGCGACCATGTTCATCGACGGCGCCACCACGGAGCTCCGCGACGAGGACGGGAACGTCACGAAGATCGCGTTCGAGCGCGACACCGCGCAGCGGGTCATCGACGCGATGCGTGCGAGCGCGTCGTACCTGTTCAACAAGTCCCACTCGGCCGCGTACGCTCAGCTCGCGTACGTGACCGCGTACCTGAAGGCGAACTGGCCGGCGGAGTACGGCGCTGCGGTGCTGTCAACGACGAGCGCTGACGACAAGCGTCTCGCCGCGATGGCTGCGCTCAGCTCCGAAGGTGTGCAGATCCTCCCTCCGGACGTGAACATGTCGCAGCGGATCACGTCCCCCGAGGGTGCCGCGGTCCGCCTCGGCCTGACCGAGATCAAGGGCGTCGGCCAGCTCGGTGACGACGTCGTCGACGCCCGCGAGCGTTCCGGTGTCCCGTTCGACTCGTTCGGGTCGCTCGTGTACCGGATCTCCGACGTCGCCGAGAAGAAGACCCCGTCGATCGCCGCGATCGAAGGGCTCGTCGAAGCGGGCGCGTGCGACGAGTTCGGCCCGCGTCTCGGCCAGCTGATGATCGCTCGCGCGCTGAAGGCACGCCCGTCGATGCCGGTACCGGACGCTGAGTTCGGGGTGCTCGAGCGGTCCATCCGTCAGCGTGCCCGTCTCGGCGTGAACCTCGGTGAGCACCCGCTCGCGAGCCTCACCGATCAGGTCCGTGAGTGGTGCCTTCCCGGCGCCGTCGAGGACCGTGACGAGATGCGCGTCCGTCGACGTGTCGGCGGTGCCCGCGCGATTCCGATCTCGAGGATCCCGGACGCGAACGGCGAGATGGTGCTCACCGCAGGCCTGCTCGCGAAGTGGACCGAGGCGTCGTACTCCCGCGGCCGCCGCGCGAACATCACGCTCGAAGGTTCCGCGACGAGCATCGACGGTGTCCTGTGGGATGACGCGCTGAAGGCGATCAAGGAGGTCCCGCCGGTCGGTTCGGTCATCGCGGTCATCGCGACCGTGTCGATGCGTGAGCGTGAGATCCGCGACGAAGACGACGTGCTGCTCGAGGTGGTCACCACGAAGGAGATCACCGTGCAGCGGATGTACCCGATCCAGGTGTTCGACCCGCCTGTCGGTTCGTTCGTCGAGCAGTCGAACGCATCGGGGGTCACCGACCTGCCGGTTCCGGTGATGCCGCTGCTGAAGCTGGTGAAGCCGAAGGCGACGAAGAAGCCGCCGGCGAGCGCTCCGCGCGGGGGAGTGGTGAACCACTCCCTGGAGCCGGACTCGGCCCCGGAGCCGGAGCCTGCCGCGGGGTCGGCGTTCGAGTACGACGCGCTCCAGGCGTGGGAGATCCCGGATGACATCCCCGAGTCGATCGTCGAGTACGACGAGGCGTTCATCGAGGCGTCACTGGAAGGTGTCGTGGACGGCGACCTGGCTGCAGCGCCGGCCGAGACGCCGGTGCAGGCTGACCCGTTCGAGCTGGAGTACGTCACCGTCGAAGACGATGACGACAGCGAAGACGAGGAGCTCGACGAGGACGAGATCGTCTACATGGCCCTTCTCGGGAAGGTGAAGCCGCCGAAGCAGGAGAAGCAGCAGATCCTGCTTCCCGAAGGCGATGACGACGGTTTCTTCGGAGGGTTCGTGTTCGGTCGCCCGCAGGTGAAGAAGGCCCCGGCAGCGGCGGCTTCCTGACCGGTGGTGGTCATGCCCGCGCATGTGTCGGGCATGACCACCACCACCGACCCCGTCCTTACGAACCTGTGGGTCGACCTCGAAGCGACCGGGCTCGACGAGCAGCCCGACGCCATCCTCGAGATCGGCTCCATCGGAACCGACCAGGACCTCAACATCCTTTTCGAGTACACCGCCGTGATCCGCGCACCACGTGCCGCGATCAACCGGATGCGAGCGAACATCTTCGTCCGCCGGATGCACCAGGCGAACGGCCTCTTCGACGAGGTCGACAGCTACGAGCGCTGGGCGCTCCTCCCCGACATCGCAGAGGTCGAAGGCGAGCTGATCGAGAAGATCATGTCGTTCGGCGACGCGATGCCCGGCGAGCTCATCCTGTCCGGTTCCGGGGTGTCCCACTACGACAACCGCTTCCTCAAGGAGCACATGCCGGCCCTGTCGACCCTGTTCAACACCCGCGAGATGCTCGACACCGGCGCGGAGCGCCGCGCGTACAAGCGCGCCACCGGCGGCGAGCTCACCTCGGTGAACGACAAGAAGCCGCACCGCGCGCTCGACGACGTCCGCCTCCACCTCGAGGAAGGCCGCGCCCAGCTCGCTGCTCGCCGTGCGATCGCAGAGTTGACGGTGAACGCATGAGCTCCATCGCCGCGAACCTCGGCCCCGACGAGCACACCCCTCATGTGAACGCCGCCGACGACACCCTGCAGATGCTGTCCGCGCTCGAGCAGATCGTCGCCGGGTTCCCGCTGATGGCCGGCGAGCAAGCTGCCGGCCTCACGATGGAGCGCCGCGTGAACGGGCTCACCGGCATCGCACGCGTCCTCCTGCAGCTCCTCAGCACCGAGACCGGACTGACCAGCGAGCAGCTCATCGACCAGATCCGCAACCAGCTGGTCCTTCGTTCCGCCGGCCTCGAGTAGCCGCACACGAAGAAGTAACCCCGGCGCGGGACGTTCCCGCGCATGAGGTAACTGGACACCGAAGCTGCGGGGACTTCCCGCGCATGAGGTATCCGAACCCCAGTGCGGGACAATCCCGCGCATGAGGTAACTGGACACCCCGACCGGGTGGACGAACATACGAAAAGGAAGAGTACATACATGGCTGGAGAGACCATCGTCACCGTCGTCGGGAACCTGACGGCTGACCCGGAGCTCCGTTACACCCAGAACGGCCTGCCCGTCGCGAACTTCACGATCGCGTCGACGCCCCGCGAGTTCGACCGCGTGGCGAACGAGTGGAAGGACGGCGAAGCGCTGTTCCTCCGCGCCGCCGCCTGGCGCGAGATGGGCGAGCACGTCGCCGGTTCGCTGTCGAAGGGTTCGCGCGTCATCGCGTCGGGCCGCCTGAAGCAGCGCTCCTACGAGACGAAGGAAGGCGAGAAGCGCACCACGATGGAGCTCGAGATCGACGAGATCGGCCCCTCGCTGCGCTACGCCACCGCTTCGGTGACTCGCGCGCAGAGCAACCGCAGCGCCGAGGGCGGCCAGGCGCAGAGCGCCCCCGCCCAGCAGCCGGTGGCCGCGACCGCCGCCGCTGCGACCCCCAACGACGACTTCTAGGAGTCGCCGGGAACGGCACCACTGCCGCTCCGGAAGCCCGCACCGTTCATCGGTGCGGGCTTCCGTCGTTTCTGCGGTAATCGCCGCATGTCTTCAAGATGTGCGAGACAGGCAAGATCGCCCCATCAGCCTGCTGCGTCGGCCCCGCGACACTTTCCGGCACCATCTGACCGGACCCCTCGCGAAGTCTGTGACCGCAGCAGCGCTCGTCTGCGCCTTGACGGGCGGCGCCGCAGCCCAGTGGGACACGATCACCACGCACTTCGACGGGTTCATGCAAACCGTCGCAGGGCAGGTCGTCGGCACCCCCGAGCCGACCGACGAAGCCGCCGCGAAGAAGGACCTCGACGCGGCGAAGACTGCAGCCGCCGAGCAGGTGAAACGGTCGGAGAAGCTGACCGGCGAGGCCGCCGGCAAGGTCGCCGCAGAGAAGATCGGCACGGTCACCTCGTGGGTCCTGAAATGCAAGAAGCTCGCCGGCACCGCCGAGCGCGCGGCAGAGCTACTCGGCTGCGTGAACTCGCTCGCTGACGCGACTGATGAACTGAAGGCACAGCTGGACGCAGCGATCGCCGAAGCGGAGCAGAAGCAGAAAGAAGCTGACGAAGCAGCGCGGCTGGCCGAGGAGAAGCGGAAAGCCGAGGAAGCGGCGAATCAGCCGTCGAACCCGGCGCCGAACCCCGCCCCGCAGCCTGAACCTGCTCCGCAGCCTCAACCGAACCCTGGCGGTGGCGGCGGTGGCGGCGGTGGCGGTGGCTCCTCAGCCGCGACCGGGACGATGTCGTACGAATGCGAAGGCAGCGCGACCGTCACGTTCCGGATCACCGGCTCAGGAGGCATCACCGGCACCCTCACCGGGCCGTCGGGCGCAACAGGAACCGGGACCTTCTCCGGCTCCGGGACGGTGACGAAGGCGGTCTCCGGCGGGTCAGGCGTCTACAAGGTGTCCTACACCGGCGTCGACGCTCAGGTCGTCGCGAACGCGGTCGGGAACTGCTGGTAACCCCTGCCGCATGTCTTCAAGGCATGCACCCCTCGTTCACGGCTTCGGCGACCGCCGCCGTCGAAGTGAGCTCGACTGCGATGCAGCAGTTCGTCTCCGAGCGACCTTGGGCGATCATCCTGGTCGTCGGTTTGGTCGTCATCGCCCTCGCCGTCGGCGGCAACCGGTACCGCGGCCGCCCAGCGGACCAGGACTCCCGACGGCGGTTCACGGACGCCCAGCGTCGCGAAGGCACCCGCCGAGCCGGCGACGGCCGCTGCGAGCACAAACTGCCGATGTGGCTGCGTTGCCGGCGCACCGGCACTCACGCGGACCACATCTACCCGCACTCGAAGGGCGGGCAGACCACCCTGTCGAACCTGCAGATGCTCTGCCCGACTCACAACCTGGCGAAGTCGAACAAGATCCCGTCCGCCCTGTACGTCTGGCGGCTCGAGCGACGCCGCACACGGTACTTCCCGGCGGGGGTGTCCCCGAAGGTTGAATGGCGGCGAGGACGAACATGGTGAACATCCCGAAGCCTCCGGGAGGGAAGATCCCCGGCGCCGGGGTTCCGAAGCCTCACCCGTCGAAGGTCGTCCGTCCAGCCGCGGCCGCCAACCCGGTCTCGGGCGGCGGGAAGCCTGGTGTCCCGGCACCCGTGAAGAAGCCGACCACCGGCGGAGCTCCGAGCTCTCCCGGGAGGCCGGCCGGCGCGCCTCAGCCTCAGACTCGCGGGCAGCAGGCTGCTCAGAAGATCAGCGACGGCGCAGACCGGGCAGCGCGCGTTTCAGGTGACGCGCCACCACCGTCGCAGCAGGCGGGGGAGAAGCCACGGTTCCGTGACCGGGTCAGCCGTGAGCTGAAGAACGCCGTCAGCAACGGCGCTCACACCGAACCCGGCGAGAAGCAGTCCGTCAGCTCGGCACTTCTCGGCGTCGGTGCTGCAGCGGCTCAAGGCTTCGCGACCGGGCATGTCGCCGGCGCGATCCGGGGCGGCGCGACCGCCGTCGTGAAGAACAAGCGGCTCCGGAACATCGTCCTCGGAGTCGTCGGTGTCGTCCTCACCATGTCGCTCATCAGCGCCCTCACCTGGGCTGCAGTGATCGGGTCGATCGCTTCCGCCGCGTACGCCACCCTCGACGCTGCATCGCAGTCGGCGGCGACCTCGAGCGGCGTCGCAGCGAAGGACCTGCCCAGGTACCGCGAGATCGCGGAGAAGTCCGGGCTGCCGTGGCCTGTCGTCGCTTCCCTCGCGAAAACGCTCAACAAGGACCCCGATGTCGCCACCCTGTCGGATCTCCTCGACAAAGAAGACCCCGGCCACGCGTACCGGGATCTCGGCACCGGGTCCGTCGTCACCGATGAAGGCGCCACCCGCATCATCGGGAAGAACGACACCCTGAAGAAGAACGCCGAGAAGGTCGAACAGGTGCACGTGAAAGCGTTCACCGCGTACCCCGGGATGGACGAACAGCAGGCGAAAGCGACGTACGATCGCGCGCTCGGATGGACGCTCGGCCAGGAGCAGCGCTGCGCCCCAGTTGGCGGAACCGGAGACGGATCTCTCACTGTGAAGGGCGTCCCGATGGACGGCGAGCAGGTGGAGATCACCAAGATCATCCTCGGCATCATCAAGTCCGCGCTCCCGAACGCGTCCACCGCCGACCAGACGCAGGCCGCGCACATCTCGATCTCCACTGCGATCGTGGAGACCAGGATCACGAACCACAGCGAGAAGGTGGACCACACCAGCCTCGGCGTGTTCCAGCAGCAGGACTGGTGGGGCACTGACGAGCAGCGGCTCCGACCGGACTGGGCGACCGCCCGGTTCCTGAAGGCGCTGTTCGGTGTGCCGAACTGGCAGGTCAGCGACCCCGGTGTCGTCGCGCAGACCGTGCAGGTATCCGCGTTCCCTGACCGGTACACGCAGTACATGGGCGAGGCGCGCGCGATCGTCGCTGCGTACTGGAACAAGTCGCCGGCGGTCGCGATCCCCGCCGACATCGAGATCGGGGTGCCGGTCGCGCCTGGCGGTGCGCCGGGCACCACGCCGGGGCAGTCGTGCATCACCGCGACCGGGCCCTGGGTGCTGCCGTTCAACATCGCCGACGGAGGG
This sequence comes from Agromyces sp. NPDC057679, assembly GCF_042799635.1. Taxonomy (NCBI): domain Bacteria; kingdom Bacillati; phylum Actinomycetota; class Actinomycetes; order Micrococcales; family Microbacteriaceae; genus Agromyces; species Agromyces sp. NPDC057679. The sequence continues at coordinate 27,180 of NZ_JBHVIK010000004.1, forward strand.
AAGATCTCCGACTGGTTCTCCATGCCGTACGACCAGCGTCCCGACGGGCGCAAACACACTGGTATCGACATCGCGATGGACGAGGGGAAGCCGGTCCTCTCCGCTTCCACCGGCACGGTTCTCGAGACCTCCGGAGGACGCCCTGACGGCGGCCTCGGCTACTACGCGATCATCCGCCACGGCACGGTCGTCGCCCGTTACCTCCACTTCGTCGACCCGCCGATGGTGAAGGTCGGTGACCAGGTGAAACCAGGTCAGCAGATCGGGAAGGTCGGCACCACCGGTGACTCGACCGGCAACCACCTGCACTTCGACTTGGCGGTGAACGGCCAGAAGATCGACCCGGTCCCGTACATGCTTCAGCGTGGCGTCGACTGGCGGATCGTGCCGCTCAGCGGCGGCATCGGACCGTATTGAACCTCGCCCGCGCATGGGTGGGGCGACACCGAATCGAAAGGACATCACGGTGAACCCGAAAGCAAAGTTGTGGCTCGTCATCGCCTCTGGCGTCGTCGTTGCCGCTGTGATCTTCGTCGCCGTCATGGCCGCGACCGCGCCCAGCTCGCCGGGGAAGACGAAGGGCAAGGAGGGAAGCGCCTGGCCCACCGTGGTCGCCACCCTCCCGCCCGCCCCGACGGAGTCCGCCATCCCCGGCGACGACCCGCACACCGACCCGGACGCACCCGGGAAGGCGGGATCCGGAGTGGACAAGGAGAGCTCCGGCGATCACGACAAGTCCGGCGAGACGGCCGACTGGTCGGCAGTGAAGGACGTCGCCGGCAAGGCGGTCATGGAGTTCTCCCGCGTCATCGACGGTGAGAGCGCAGCCGCCCGCACCGCCCGTCTCGCCCCGTACATCGAGGATGGTTCGCCGCTCCTCACCTCGGAGCCGGAGATCGGCAACCCGTGGGGGTACGTGAACGTGAAGCAGACCAACATCATCTGGCGCGGCGACCCCGTCTCCGGAGTGAACGGCGAGGCCAACGGGAACTACCAGGTGATGACAGTCGCACCGTACAACGCCGTCTACGTCGTGAACGAGCAGAGCACCGACGTCGTGAACACCGGCAAATGGGACGTGCTCGTCTCCAAGAAGACCGGGAAGGTCACTTCCATCGTCGAGCCGTCGATCCTCTACTGAGCTGCGAAATGCACCGCACACTCACAGTGTCATGATCCACACCACCACACTCCGCAAGGGCGGCGCAGGCCCCGACCGCACCCAGTTCGCAGGCTCCGTTCCCACCCCGGCCGAGACGTCGCTCCTCGTCAGCGGCCCGGCGCACGAGACACTCGTCGACGAATGGCTGAAGCAGCCCGGGAAGGCCCTGCCGTTCGGCGGCCGCGACCGTCTCGTCGAGGCGCTGAACGCCGAAGAGGTCGTCGACGACGTCGCGATCGCATACTGGCACCGGAAGGTGGCGGCCGAGCTCACGCCGGAGACCCTCGAAGCTCAGGACGCCGCCCGTGTCACCGAAGCAGTCGAACTGCTCGAGCAGGTGGGCCGGAAGGACCTCGGCGACACGGTCGCCCGGGTCACCTCGTCGGTACTGCAGGTGTCGATCGCGAGCGCCGACGGCACGTCGACCGCTTCGGAGAACGATCCGCGAGTGCAAGCCGGAACCGTGTTCGACCGAGTCGTCCGCGCTGATGGCACCGTCTTCGAGCGAGTCCGTGACGGGTTCGAGCCCTACTACCCGGGAGCGGTCCGCTTCCAGGCCGACCGCCCGCTCACCGAGGCGGACGTGGAACGGTTCGCACAGCTGGCCGGGTACGCGCACAAGTCGGTGTTGCACTCGCCCACTGACCTGCCCGAACCTGAACTGGACAGCCCGTTCTCGATGGTCTTCACGAACACGTCCCGCCTGAAGGAGACGAACGTTCAGACGTACATCGACACGATGAACGCCTACCTCAACGAGGGGTCACCGATGCGTGAAAGCGCCGGGAACACCCGACTGATCGACCCGATGGAGAACCCTCCATCGTTCGAGCTCTACTACGCGGACTGACCTCCGCGTCCCGATGCCCGGCCGAATCTCGGCCGGGCATCGTCGTCTCCTCCGGCGCCTGGCCGGTGAAGAGCCAGTCCCGGTTCACCGCGCAAGCCAGGGCCCAGACGTAGACCGTCCTCCGGCTGGTCGCGCACACGCCGCGCTCGGCGTTGCTGATCGTCTGCCGGGACAGGCCAGTCCGTTTTGCGAGCTCGCGCTGTTCGAACCCGGCGGACTCCCTGGCTTTCCGGAGCCGGTCAGCCATCGTCCACCCGGGGATCACCCTGGTCCTCTGTCGGGTGTGCGTCACCTCGACCTCAGCGCCGGGCGGCGCCGCCGGCCGCGGCGTCCTGACCGCGTCGAACGGGATCCGCCACGCACCGTCGACCTTCACGGCGCCGGGCAGCTCCTCACGGGCGAGCCACCGCAACAGCGTGCGCTCGGAGACTCCTCGGAGCGTGCGGAACTCCTCGAACGTGATCTTCGTGACTTGAGGCATGACGGCGACGCTAGCCGGTCTCACGCCGCTGCTCCAGTGACAATTTCAGCTGTCAGGTGACATGTCATGGTGCCGCCGCACACCCATCAGGCATGGCACAGAACGTCGCTCCCACCACGGTCATCGACCTCCACGGCGACCACCACTCCGGTGATGGCCGGTACACCCAGCACACCCACTCCGCTCCCGACGTCACCCTCGACGCAGACTCGGCGAAGTCCGCCCGCGACCGGGAGCGCGCTGAAGCGTCGGCCCGGAACCAGGAGCAGGCGAAGGAGTTCCTGAAGGAGCTCCAGACCTCGGTCGCGAACCTCCCGAACGACGGGAACTGGAACCGCTACCTCGACGCGATGTCGATGATGCCGCGGTACTCGTTCAACAACCAGATGATCATCATGGGGCAGCTTCCGACCGCGACCCGTGTCGCGAGCCTCGCCGTCTGGAACAAGCTCGGCCGCCGCGTGAAGAAGGGCGAACGGTCGATCAGGATCCTCGCGCCGGGGAAGCGCTGGTACGCGGACCGTGAGGACGAGAACGGCGAGACGGTGAAGGTCTCCGGCGTCGCGTCCTGGACCACGGTCGGGGTGTTCGACATCTCCCAGACCGAAGGCGAGCCGCTGCCGCTCCCGTACGAGAAGCTCTCCGAGGAGCCACCAGCCGGGTTCATCGACAACCTGGAAAGCTCGATCCGCGACGCCGGGTTCGAAGTCCGCTACGAGGTCATCAACGACGGCAGCCAGGGCTACACCTCCGACAAGCAGAAGGTCGTCGTCATCGACAGCCGCCTCAACGACGCTGAGCGCGCCGCGACCCTCGCTCACGAGCGCGGCCACATCGCGTGCGGCCACCTCGAGCGGATCGCCGAGTACCACCAGGGCGCCGGCGGATGCCGCGGCTCGATGGAGGTGGAAGCGGAGTCGTTCGCGTACGCGTTCTGCCGTGCGAACGGCATGTCCACCCAGCTCCGCGGCGCCGCGTCCACCTACGTGCGGGGTTGGTCCCAGAACGAGCCGGAGGCGATCTCGAAGGCTGCCGAGAAGGTCCGTGAGGCATTCGCTTCGGTGATCGGTGAGCAGCGGTTCCTCGTCGCCGACATGGACGAATCCGTGACGTCGTCAAAACCGGCTCGCCGGCCGGCCCGGAAGTCGACCCGGAAGACGGCAACGAAGACGACCAGGGCCCGCCGAGCTGCCTGAACCGGGCGGCTCGGCGCCGCCGCATGTCTTCATCACATGGATCTGATCGCGATCGTGCTCGAAGCCGACGATGTGTTCTTCCTCTGGCCTTCCGATGAGGATCTGCCGGACCTGGACGACCTCCCGGACGGTATCGAGCTTCGCCCGCTCGCAGAACTCGAAGACGTCGACGAAACGGGCGCCTGACCCCGCTCCAGCCGGTTTTCCCGACCCTGCACAGGGAAGGGTATGGACGCAATTCTCGAAGGGACCTGGCGGAACCCGCGCCTCGTGCTCCGATTCGGATTCACCGCGAGACACCCGCACACCGGACGTGAGCTTCGCCTGTGGGTGAAAGACCTCCCCGGCCGCACCTTCGACAAGAAACGCAGCGCCTGGGTGGTGTCCGGCATCGGCCCGAACCCACAGAAGACGATCACGGACGCCGGGTTCCGGATCCGATGGGTTGACGACCCAGCCAGCGACCTCGCCGCAGTCCGGAACCTCGACGAGCTCGTCGCCCCGGTCGCGCGGCTCCACGACAACGGACGGCGCACCATGGTCAGGCACCGGTTCCTCGGGTACGAGGAGGCCGGAGAGCTGCTCGGGTGGGGTGCCACCTGGGACAAGAAGCGCGAGCTGTTCTACGTCCCGACAATCGACCTCCTCGACGCGCAGGGCCGTCAGAAGCGCGGCATCGTGCACGACCCAGCCGCGATCGCCGAAGCGATCCGCATCCGGTCCCGGCCGACGGTCGACCCTCGCTTCGAAGAGCTGCTCGCGAAAGCCGGGTCGGCGCCGAGCATGGAGGTGTTCAACGAGAACGAGATCGCCGCACTCCGCTCCATCAACGGCGTCCTGCCGGCATGGTTCGGGCTGCCGCTGTTCCCGTTCCAGGAGGTCGGCGCGTATACGGCTGCCGGCGGACACAACTGCCTGTTCGACGCTCCACGAGTTGGTAAGACCCGCAGTTCGCTGGCCGCCGCGACCCTCCTGAAGTCGCACCGCACCCTCATCATCAGCCCGCCGCTCGTCCTCCTGAACTGGGAGCGGAACGTCATCGAGTCCGGACTCCACAACCGCGGCGGGAAGACGGACGGCCGATGTGCGGTGTTCAAGACCGGCCGGAAGGCGCCCGAGCTCCCTGAGACCGGTGTCGTGATCGTCTCCGATTCGCTGCTCGCTGCGCGCCCCGAACTGAAGGAGCTCATCGCAGGGTGGCGGCCGCAGGTGACGATCGTCGACGAGGCTCACCGCGAAGGCACGTACGGCACGAAGCGCTGCGAAGCGGTGCTCGACATCACCCACATCACGGAGAAGATGGTGATCCCGCTCACCGGCACTCCGGTGTTCTCGAGCCCGAACGAGCTGACCCCGCTGATCGAGATGTCCGGACACATCGGGCCTGTGTTCGGCGGCGTCGACCCGTTCCTCCGGATGTTCACCACCCGCGACAAGTGGGGGCGGAACCATGCGAAGAAGCGCGGGCTCGAGGGGCTCCGCGCCATCCTCGCCCGACATGTGTGGGTGCGCCGCACCAAGGAGCAGGTCGGCATCGGCATGAAGCCGAACCACGACGGGATGCCGCTCGAGGTGGACCTGAAGGGGTTCCGGAAAGCGCATGACGACGTCATCGAAGCGATCACCGAGTGGGTGGTCGAGTTCGAGGAGTCGAACGGTGAGCTGCCTGACGAGGAAGCCGTCCAGGAGTTCGCTGCGACGAACCTCGGGCTGCTGTCCGCGATGCGCCGCGCCGCCGGGATGGCGAAGATCCCCGCCGCGACCGAGATGGTCGTCGACCATGTCAAAGCGACCGCCGGCGTCGACGAGCACGGCGACCCGATCTACAACCGTCCGCTGATCGTATGGACCCACCATCGAGATGTCACCGAGGCGATGGCCGCCGCGGTCGACGGCCACGTTGCCGGGTCCGCGATGATCATCGGCGGGATGAGCGACAAGCAGAAGGACGATGTCGTCGCCCGATTCCAGGCTGGGAAGATCCCGGTGCTCGCCGCGTCGATCATCGCCGCCGGTGTCGGCATCGACCTGACCCGATCCTCCGACGTCCTGTTCGTGGAGACCGACTGGACGCCAGCGAACGTGCAGCAAGCTCTCGACCGTGTGAACGGGGTGAACCAGAAGAGCGCGATCTCCGCGGTGACGATGATCGCCCGCGGCACCTTGGATGAGCGCATCCAGGTCGTCCAGCACACGAAGGGGAAGACCCTCGAAGCGGTCCTCGGAGGCGGTGACCATGACGTGTCCGTCGCGCCGGACATCTCGGAGATGCGATCCGCGAAGGAGATCGTCGTGGAGATCACGAACGGGGTGCTCGCGCGCCGGCAGAAGCAGTCTCGGACGGGTGCTCGGTGATGTCGGTGGTCGGCGGGAACCTGTCCGCAGGGGAGTGGAGGCTGACGATGGGGGAACCCGCGCATGTGGTGGTCATGGAGAAGATGACCGACACCACCACCGACCTGCAGGCTGACGCCACTGCGAAGGACCCGAAGTTCCGGATCCGCCGCGGCGTCGTGTTCGGCACCGCCCTCACGGTGATCGGCGTGCTGTTCGCAGCGCTGTACATGTCGATCCCTGTCCAGGGCGCGAACAGCCTGTTCCTCCTCACGACGTTCAGCCTCGGCGGCGGCCTGTGGCTGCTGTTCGACGCGTACATGGAGTACCGCACCCGCGCCGATCGCAGCCGGGACAACGTCACCTCGATCAAGGAGCGCTTTGGCCGCGACTAGGAATGCCGCGTTCGCCGCGGCGGAGATCGCGCTGGTCGCGATCAAGCAGAACCGGAAGTCCACCTGGTCTGAGCTGGTCTCATCCGGGATCGACACCCGCCTCTCGGCGGAGCAGCTCGAGCTTGTGAACCGGAACCTGCACGTCGTCGAGCAGCTGCAGGTCTCCACCGGGGCGCACGTCACGGTGACGTGGTGCCCGGAGTGCGACAAGATCGCGTTCCTCGCGCAGGGTTCTCCGCCTGCGAAGTGCACCCTCACGCTTCGCTGCCCGGGGTCTCCGGTGAAGGCCGGAGCTCAGCGCCGCGCCGGCGCCGCGTAGGACGATCGGCCGGATTTCCCGATCAGCTGGCTCATCCGCACCTTTCAGCTTGCATCCAGCGAAAACTCATTCACGCAGTCTCAGAAGTCGGCGAGTCGCCGCCGAGTCTGCGCCAACCACCACCCGCAACAGCCGTAGCGTGCCTCACAGGAACACCGCGATGGGGAGCGGCACCTATCACGTTCGTTTCGGGGAGACATAGACGTTGTCGAAATCGGGGGAGACCGCATCACGGCGGTCGTACGCGGGTTCAGGGTGGGCTGACCGTCCACGTGCGCTCGGTGTGGCCGCACACCTACAAGGAATGTCCAATTCACTTCCTTTTCAGGCGCGCCCGAAGCGGACACTCAACCGAACCCGCGACGGACGCTTCACCTTCGGCGAGCTGTCAGAACCCGAGATCGAACCGCTGAGCGAGTTCGACATGGAGTTCGAAGCAGACTGGGAGGCCCGCTTCGGCGCGGAAGATCTCATCGACGCCCAGAACGTCGACGACCTCGAGCACGCCCGTCTCGTCGAGCTCGCACGCTCCGACATCATGGCGGTCGCAACGGCCGCGCAGAAGTCTCCGAGCGTCACCGTGAACGACCTCGCACAACTCATCGAAGAGCGAGTCCTCGTCCCGGCCGGCGCGTTCGCGAATCCGAACTTCGGCCGTCTCCCGCTCGAGGTGCAGTTCCCCGTCGTGCAGTCCGCGTTCCCTGAAGAACGACTCGTCGCCGCCCGGAACGCCGACATCCACCGCGCGGTCATCGAGACGCTCGCTTCGGACGAAAGCCCGGTTGTCCGGGAGGCAGCGAAGCAGCTGCTCTCCAAGCTCGCAACCGTCGAAGGCGAATTCCACGACCAGGTGAAGGCCGTCGACGCGGCCTGACCCGCGCATGAGCTCATCATGATCAAGTACGAGCTCGAGGTCCCCTTGGTGGACCTGAACACCCTCTCCGATGACGGGTTCCTCCCGTTGGTGATCGCCCCGCCGTTCTGATGCGGGAGGGTAACGGAATCCTCGTCCTCCTCGGAGTCGTCGGATTCGCGGCGTTCATCATGCTGTCCGGCGCCGGCGCCGACATCGTCGACACGTTCGAAACGGTCGCCGGTGCGACCGACGAGCCGAGCGACGCACCGGCAGCCGGCGATGAGGTTCCGGATGCCGGATCAGCGGCACCTGCAGATCAAGCGGCACCTGAGGAGCCAGCCGATCTCGGGAATCTCCTCACCGGAACCTCCGCCCTGGCGGCGCTCGCGCTGCTCGACACCGACGATCGTCCCGCATCTGGGTTCACGGCAGCGGAGTTCGGCCCGAAGTGGACGGACACGAACCGGAACGGCTGCTCCACCGTCGACGACATCCTGGTTCGCGACCTCACTGACGTGAAAGCTGACGGGTGCAAGGTGCTGTCCGGATCGTTCACCGACCCGTTCACCGGTCAGCCCGGGACGTACCTGCGTGGCACGAAGCCGAGAACGGTGGCAGTGGAGCGTGTGGTCGGGCTTGAGAGCTCATGGAGCGCCGGCACCTCCCGATGGGAGATGCCGGACCGCGCCAGGTTCGCGAACGACCCCCTGAACCTGATCGCAGTGACTCCCGCCTCATCGAAGGACCGCGCTGGGAGGACCGCTGACCTCTGGCAGCCGGCAGACCACACCTACCGTTGCGGGTTCGCCGCACGACAGGTGGCGGTGAAAGCGAAGTACCAGCTCACTGTCACCACTGCGGAGCGTGCAGCGCTGACCGCAGCGCTTGACTCCTGCGCATCGTGACCGCGGCCACCGGCGCCGCATGTCCTACAGGTGTGGATCCCGTGCACGCACAGCCGTCCTCGAGACGCGAAGCACTCCGGCATGACCGGGCACGCCGTCGCGCCCGGTCCGCGGTCGCGCACCTGCTCGTCGCCGCAGTAGCCGTCGGGTTCGCCTTCGTTGTCAGGTCCACCCTGTTCGAGGTGTCATTGATCCCCTCCGAGTCGATGGACCCCACCCTTCAGGTCGGCGACCGGATCGGGGTGGAGAAACTCACCGGGTCCTCGCTCGAAGTCCACCGCGGAGACATCGTCACATTCAAGGACCCCGGCGGGTGGCTGCCATCGAACATCCCAGCCCCGGACGTGGTCACCGGGGCCCTGGTCTGGTTGGGGGTCCTTCCGCACGACCTCGGCGGTCAACTGATCAAACGAGTGATCGGGATCCCCGGCGACAAAGTGGTCTGCTGCGATGCCGACGGCCGGCTCACCGTGAACGGTGACCCTGTCGACGAGCCGTACCTGCCGTCAAGCCTCGAACGAGCCAGCGGCGAAGACTTCTCCGTCACCGTGCCGGAAGGGCACATGTGGGTGATGGGCGACAACCGCGAAGCGTCAGCGGACTCACGAGCGCACATGAATTCGAAGGACGGAGGGTTCGTGCCGCTCAGCTCCGTCGAAGGCCGCGCGGTGCTTCGAATCTTCCCGCTCGACCGACTCGGACTGCTCGCCGAAGACTGATTTTGAACTTTTTCTGCGATTTTCGTGAAAACGCAGAATCCGCCGCACACCTACGTCGGCATGACCACAACTGACGTCACCCCCAAGCAGGCACTCGCACTGGCTCGCGCCCGGGAGATCCAGGGCCGCCTCGACAACGGCGAGTACACCTTCAAGACCCAGTCGGGCGCCGAAGTCTCACTCATCCACGACCCCGAGGAAGGGTTCGTGTTCAAGGACACCCCGTCCGACTACACGGAACTCATCAACTCCGGCGACCGCCGCGTCGCACACGCCGCCATCGCCGCCCTCTTCAAGGACGCCCGCCAGTCGATCGGCCGACGTGTCGCGAAGAACGGCCTGAACTCCCAGCTCACCGAAGACATCCTCGGCGACGCCGGCGAGCACTTCACCGTCCGGTTCAACAACGGCAAGCCGATCCAGGGCGGCCTGATCCACCAGTACGCCTCGTCGCTCGCGTCCCGATACGTGAACCCGGGTGTGCGCCACGAGGTCGCAAAGGGCTTCAAGCTCGTCGCCGCGGCGATCGAGCACGAGCAGCACGAGCAGGGCCGTGAGCTCTCCACCAAGGAGATCGAGGGCATCGCCGAGAACATCCGCCTCTCGGACGCCTTCCAGGACGGCCACCGCCCTCCGAGGGGTTTCATGAACCTGAAGACCCTCGCGGCGCCCGTGTCGGCGGACCAGTTCTCCGGCTCATACATCGACGAGATCGCCTACCAGTCCGGGTACGGCCAGAACGTGACGTTCGACGGCGCCGGCTCGGAGCGCGACAAGCTCGCCGAGCAGGTCGAGGGGAAGACGCTCAGCCGCAAGGACGCGAAGCAGAAGGTCTGGTCGGCGTACGCCGCGGACTTCGACCTTCCGAAGGCTGCCGAGAACTGGATCAGCCGGAAGGACGCCGACGCTGTCGCGAAGTTCATGAAGCAGGACGAGCGCTCCCTCGCACGCGCCTGCCAGGACTACGAGGACGGGAAGACGACCCGCTACACGGTGGCGATGTTCGCACCGTTCGGGAACGCGTCGCCGACCCACAAGCAGGAGCTCGTCGAGCTGTTCCTCTCGAGCCCGCACGGCATGAAGCTGTGGAACGCTGCGCTCGAGGAGGCAGTGAAGAAGCCGACCCGCCGGAAGGCCGCGTAGCACCGCTACGCTCACGAACGCGGCGGCCCGGAGGGTACTCCGGGCCGCCGTTTCGCGTCCAGAGGCGGCCGCACACCTACGGGGCATGACCAGCACCACGAAGCTCCGCCCGGTAGGACCTCAAGGCCGACTCAAGAACGGCGAGTACACGAACAAGACGTACCTCCCCGCGGAGGTGGGGCTGGAGTTCTCCGCCGGTGAAGGATTCCACTTCACGGGACGGCCCGACGACCTGAACGCTGCGCTCCGCAGCGACGACCCGAGAGTCGCGCGCGCAGCAGAAGCTTGGGTGTTCCGGGAGATGAGACTGATGGCCGGTCTATCCCAGTCGGTTGGGAGCACAGGTCCTCTGAAGACCCGCAGCATGATCAGCAAATCGCAGGCTGAGGACGCGGTCGGCTCGGCGAGCGTCGAGCTCGCCATCCACTTGACCAAGAACACCGACATCCGCCCCGGCCTCGTGAACACGCTCGCGAACGCCGCGTTCGTTCAGCAGTTCCAGCAGGACGCACGCCATGAGACCCACAAGGGGTTGAAGCTGACCCGGGAACGGATCGCGAAGATCGAGGCCGAGGAGCAGCGGATCGTCTCAGAACGCGAGGCGATTGCGATCTCGGAGGAGATCCGAGTCTCCGATGCGTTCCACCCGAACCATCGGCCTCCGGTCGGATACCTCAATCACCCGACCGTGATCGGAACGATCCCGCTCGACGAGCTCGACAAGAATTCCCGCCGCAGCGTCGAAGTGGGGGAGTCCCGTCACTCGACACCGCAGTACGAGGGTTCAGGATCAGCCCGCGACCGGCTCGCCGACTCGGTCGATTCGAAGCAGCTGTCGAAGAAGAACGCGAAGGCGGAACTCTGGGACGCGTACGCTGCCGACCTCGACCTTCCGAAGCCTGCCGCGAGGCAGATCAAGCCGAAGGAAGCCGACGTCGTCCGCAAGTACCTCGCGGACACGCCTGGCCGGATCCTCGACGCCTGCAACGACCACCTCGAGGGGCGGAACACAAAACGGCTGTACGCGCTCCTCGCACCGTTCGGTCCGATCTCGAACACCGAGAAGGCGGAGCTTGTCGAGTTCCTCCTCGACCGGCCGGCGTACGCGCAGCAGCTGTGGGAGTCCGCGCTCGAGCAGTCGGTCGCCCGGCAGCCTCGCCGCGCACGATGACCTGATCCAGAGCGAATCCAACCACCTCTCGAATCCGCCGCATACATACCGGATGCAGCGAAATCTCGCCGCATGTCTCATCTGCAGACCCCGGCCGTAAGCCGGAACCCGAATCGAGAGGGATCCAATGATCATCCACACAGCCGCACAGGTTGACCTCACCGGCGCCTGGAGCACCTTCTGGTCGACGGTGTCGTCGGCGTTCAGCGGACCGCTCAAGGTCGTACTGATCGTCGTCGGCGTCGGCCTGATCGCGTTCTCCATCCTGAAGTTCATCTGGGACAAGCGACGAGGCGGCGGCGCACGTCAGTCGCCGATCTGGTGGACGCTCGCAATCGGCGGGCTGCTCATCGCACCGGACGTTCTCATCCCGGTGGTGCTCAGCATCCTCGAGTGGGTCATCAACCTCGCCCTGAAGATCGTCGCGCCCGTATTCGGGTAGTCGGCGATGTCGCTCTACTCGCTGACACACCTCACCGGGCGGAAGCGGAACGTCGACCGGAAGATCATCGTGCTGACGGTGGAAGCCAACAAAGCTTCCTTCATCGTCACGGTGATCTCGGTCGGCGTCTCCATCCTTCCGACGGTGATCCTCTACATGATCATCGGGTCGCCGGCGCTCGTGATCATGCCCACCCTGTTCGCTTTCGCAGGGTGGTGGCTGTTCCGGTACCGCTCCAAGAAGGGGCTGCAGCTCCCGATGTACCGGCTGCTCCTCGACCGCGGCCGCGCCAAGCAACTGCGAGGGAAGGCGCTGGTCTGCGGTGTCCCGATGAGCGACGAGTCAGCGATCACCAAGATCGTGTCGTCCTCCGTCCCAGCTGACCGGCTGGCTGAGTCGGCGGCCGAAGAGCTCACCCCCGTGTACGGGCAGACGAGCCGCACCAACAACGACGCACCGCGTCACGACATCTTCGCCTAGAACGGTTCCAACCATGCGCACCGCCCCGAAGCACCGCAGCAACCGACGCCGCATCGTCCGCGCCCTCATCGCCGGCATGGTCGGCGCGGCGCTCCTCACCGCGCCTGCAGTGGCTATGGCGGCGACCGCACCCAGCCCTGAAACGTCGGTGACGACGATCGGGTCGGTGCCGATGGTGGACGACTACGGCGGGATCACCGCGTTCCCGAAGCCGGACACGCAGGACGGCTCTTCGAAGCTGGTCCCGCTGAACCGGTGGTCGGACTCGACGACGAGCCTGCACACCCGCCCTGCCGGCGACATCGGCGGCGTCATCAACAAGGTCGCAACGGATGCGATCACCGGCACGTCGCTCGCCTGGAATTCCGGTCTGTGGACTGCGACGAACGCCATGTCGAACTTCGCAGCGAACCTCGAACCGATCCGCGCGATCGGCGCGCAGATCGACTTCGCCACCGAGAACCTCGGGAAGATGGTCCTCGCGAACCCGCTGCTGTTCATCCTCGTCAGCCTCGGCCTGATCATCGCCGCGATCTGGGTGAAGTCCCGCGGCCAGTCTGGCGTGGGCCTCCTGAAGCGAAGCCTCTCGGTCGTCCTCGTCGTCGCGGCGATCGCCGTCATGTCGATGGGTGCATCGAACAGCAAGGGCGGCGAGAACGGCGTCCCGTACCAGCCCGGTGTCGGATCGCCCGGATGGGTGCTGCTGAAGGTGTCAGACACCGTCGGCGCCGTCACGAACGGGCTCGTGAACACCATCACCACCGCCGGGTTCTCCACCTCCGACGAGATGCAATCTACCGGCGAGCAGATGACCTGCGATCGCTACCTGCAGAACCTCCACGGCTTCTTCCAGAACAGCAAGCGCACCGACGGCTCTGCGAACCAGGCCGACGCCGTCTCCGGCCTCTGGATGAACACCGGCCGGATGGCGTGGTCGGACGCGCAATTCGGCTCCGACAACAAGATCGCCGAACGAGTCTGGTGCCACTACGCCGACATGCAGGCGAACGTCCGCCCGGATCAGCAGATCTGGCTCACCAGCCTGGGCCTCCCGAACGGCGAGGAACTCCGCAAGACTGCGAACCCTCGTTCGCTGGCGTTCTCCACCTCGAACGAGTTCGACCTGGACCGTTCCATGATCGGCTGGGCCGCCTGCAAGTGGGGCCGCGGCGGCTGGTCCGTCTACCCCGAGTTCCAGACGAAGAAGGATGGCTCGGCCTGGATCAGCGCCAACATGTGCGAAGCCTGGTGGACCGGTGACCAGAAGACGAACATCGACAACGGCGGCTCGTCCGACGGCGCCGACTTCAACATCTCCACCGGCGGCGGCACCGACCAGAACATCGAGGACTACACCGACAACGCCGACGTCCTGAACTTCGTGAAGTCCTGGCAGGGCACGAACGCCGGCTTCGGGCCGACGATCAGCGCAGGCTGGGCTCTCGTCGCGGGCTTCATCTGCTTCCTCCTCTTCGGGCTCATCCTGTCCGGGGCGATCATCTGGGCAAAGTTCATGGGGGTCCTCCTCATGTCGCTCCTCGTCGTCACCCTGCTCGCGTCGATGTTCAGCCGCGAAGGTGTCGGGAAGCGTTCCACGGAGCTCGCGAAGCAGCTCGTCGGATTCACCGTCGTGGCCGCAGGAGCATCCGCGATCATGGTGCTCGTCTCCTGGCTCACCCACACCCTCGTGGTCGCCGGTAAGTCCCTCATCGGCGGGGACATCATCTGGGCGCTCATCTGGACGGCACTCGCACCGCTCATCGCGATCCTCGTCCTGCACCACACGTTCAAGAAGATGTTCAACAAGCCGTCGCCGTTCACCCTGAAGGGGCTGAGCTCCTGGGGTACTGCAGGTGCGGCCGCGGCCGGCGGTGTCCTCGCCGGCGGTGCGATGGAGCGCTGGAAGAACCGTGGCCAGTCCGCCGTCGAAGGCAAGGGCCGTGAGATCGGCAGCCGCGCCCTGAACCGCATGTCCGGCGGCCGCCTCGGCACGCCAGGCTCCGGCGGACCGGTCGGCGGCCCCGGGAAGGCTGTCGGTGCAGGCGCACCCCCGAAGGCGGTCGGCGCCGCCGGCACCCGTCAGCTGCAGGCTGCAGCGAAGGACGAGCAGAAGGCCGTCGAGGAGCACTGGAAGGCGCAGGGCAACAAGGTCCCGATGACCGCCGCTCAGCGTGCCGGCCGCGCAGTGGCGGAAGCCGGTCGAGCAACCGCCGCCGGTGCGACCACCGTCGGCATGACCATGCTTCTTCACAAGGAGTCTGCGAAGAAGATCGGTGCTGGCGCCAAGGGCGTCGCGACCGGTGTCGCAGCAGGGGCCCAGGCGATCGGCCAGAAGACCGCCGCCGGGTACCGGAAGGCCGCAGGAGAAGCACGCTTCGCCGGCGACATGCTCCGCCAGGTCGCCACCGACCCGGAGGCGCGGAAGTTCATCCGTCAGGCAGCCCCCGAGGCGACGAAGCAGGCAGCCAAGACGGCGTGGGACACAAGCTGGAATGGGTACCAGAAGGTCCTCGACAAGAGCCGTCAGAAGATCGGGGAGATCCCGGGCGGCGCACCTCGAGTGCTCGGCCTCACAGCGCTCGGCGCTGCCGGCGTCGCAGCGACCGCCCTCACCGGCGGTGCAGCGGGCCTCGTCCTCGCACCGATCGCGATCGGATCGAAGATCCGTCACGGGCACCGCGAGCGCGCAACCGCGCAGCAGGAGATGCACGCCAGCTACGCGCAGGAGCAGCAGCGAGTGAAGGCCGAAGAGTCGAAGCGCCTCCAGGAGGAAGAGGCCATTGCGGCTCGAGCAGCCAGAGCGGAAGCCAAGCAGGCCCGCAAGGCGTCGGACCGCCAGCAGGCGAGTGTCGCCCAGGCGGCCGGGCAGCACGCCCAGGCACCGGCTGGCCGGGGTCGTGCAGCCACTCCGGCGCCGCAGCGAAGCATCCCGTCAGGCACCTCGACGCAGGCTCCGCCCAAACCGAAGGCCTGACACCTGCAGGTCACCGGCGCCTCTCACTCAGTCATGGGTGAGAGGCGCCGCACACTCATCAATGCGATCAGGCCCCGCCCGGAAGGAATATCATGACGACTCAGGTCGACCGCAACCAGATGCTGCATCAACGCGACGGCCGATACGCCGGCAAGGTCCAGACGGGAGCTGATCCAGAGGTGCTCATCAAGCTGAACAACAAGGGCAGCTTCCTGTACCCGCAGGGCCCTTTCCACACCCTGCGCGCCTACGTCGACTACTGGGCCGATGTCGAGATCCCCGACCGCATTCTCGGCAACATCGCTCTCGGATACCGCGAGTACATCAACCTCAAGAAGCAGATCGCCGACTTCGACTGGCGTGACGTCTACGACCGCGCGAACCAGAGCGCCCTCACCAGCGGAAACGACAGGAAGGTCCGCGAGGCTCACACCGTTCGAGACGCCGCCTACAACGCACACACCGAGAAGTTCTGGGAAGACCACCCCGAGCACATCCGCACAGTGCTCCTGCGCGAGGTCGCGATCGCCGGGCAGGTCGCCTGGTGCCGTTCGCTTCTCCCCGCCGACATTCAGGACCAGGCGCTGGAGGTGCGAGTGAGCCTCCTCGACGAAGAGCTGTCGGTGGACGAGGTCTGCGAGCGATACGAGCTCTTCTCGATCCGCGGTTCGTTCGAGGACCCTGAGATCACGAACGCCGAGAAGCTCGACAAGGTGCGCGCAGAGCTCGACCGGCTCAGCTCCGGCCTCTCCGCCTAGCTTCGAAGCACCTGCTCTGCGTACGCGACGAGCTCGCGCGCAGAATCGACCAGCTTCCGTGCGGAGTCCTGCTTCATGACGCTCGTCCCGTACTGGTAGTCGGTCTTCTGGTCGAGCAGCCGGCGGAGGTTCGTGGCCGGCTTCTTCGCGCTGCTGGTCGCTTCGTTGAGCACGGCGATGGCTTCGAGGTGGTTCTGTCCACTCGAGGTGTATCCGAGCACGTGGCCGCAGATCGCGTCGGCCGCGGCGATGCCGGCGGTCACGGCGTTCGATCCGGAAGCCTTCCAGGATGCAGGGTCGGTCTCCTCGATGTAGAGCTCGGCGACTTCGAGCCCTTTCTTGGCGTCGGCGATCCGGACCTTGACCTCTCCGGCGTCGACGTTCCGGGTGCCGGACGTTCTGCGCGGGTTCATGCGAGCCGTGCGATGTCCATCGGGCCGACGAGGTACACGGCGTCACGTTTCATCGACACGAAGATCGGTTCGTGGGATCCGAGCTGCGTCTTCGCGTCCGTTTCGGGGAGGGCGATGATGCTGGCGGCGTTCCCTGTCCACCGCTCGATGGCTACAGCGAGGTCGTCGCGGAATTGGGACGCAGTGTCCTCGTCGACGTCATCGGGGAACGTGACGACGAGGTCGACGTCGGAGCCGGGCCCTGCCTCACGTCTGGAGACTGACCCGAACACGGACACAGACGTCCCTTCGGGTGCGTGCTCTTCGGTGAACGTCCGCATGCGGTCGAAGAGCGTCTGCTCGGCGGCGAGTGCCGCTTCGATCGCGGGGAAGAGAAGGTGCTCCCGGTTCAGCGAGTACAGAGTCTCGGATGGACGCTGTCGGGCGTGGACGAGGCCTGACTCGGAGAGGCGTTGCAACGCCTTCCAGACGCCTGGCGCGGATCCGACGCCGGAGAGCCGATGGACTTGGCGTCCGGAGAACTCTGTGTCGGCGCGCGCGAGCACCTTCAGGATGCCTGCTTCAACAGGTGATGTGAGGGTCGCGAGCGGTGAGCTGAGATCCATGGTTGCACCTCCGTATACTCAGGTTATCACATGATAACGCTGGTTAGCAGAGGTGGATTCCGAGGCTGGATGTCGCGAGTTTCCGCGCATGGAACTGCCGAGAAGAGAGGCGGCGAACATGCCCCACGACGAGCGACTGACCGCCGAACAGCAGGCAGTCTTCCCGACCATCATCCGCGCTGTTTCCGGGTCCGAGGTGCACGGCACCGGCCTCGGCGAAGCGGTGTCCGACATCGACCACATGGGGATCTCCGTGGAGCCCGTCGAGTACGTGCTGGGCCTCCGCCAGTCGCCTGCGCTGTGGACGTTCCGCAGCGCGCACGGCCGTGAAGAGCCTGTGCCCGTGAAGGAGCAGGAGACCGCCGGCAAGAACGGCAAGACCCAGAAGGGCGCAGGCTCAACCACCGGCCGCCGGAAGGTCACGCCTCCGCCGGCGAAGCGTTCGGAGCCGGGCGACCTCGACTACACCATCTACCCGCTGAGGAAGTGGGCGCGTCTCGCGACCGCCGGGAACCCGACGGTTGTGATCCCGGTGTTCTGCAGCGAGGAGCACATCGTCTCCATGAACGAGTTCGGTGAGTCGCTTCGAGCGAACCGTGATCGGTTCGTCACGAGTCGCCTTGTTCGTCGACACCTGAGCTACGCAACGCACCAGCGTCAGCAGATGACCGGCGAGCTGTCGAAGAAGGTGCACCGCAAGGAGCTCGTCTCCGCCCACGGTTACGACGTGAAGTTCGCCGGCCACTACCTGCGCCTCCTTCACCAGGGTCTCGGGATCCTGGAGTCTGGCACGCTGGCGCTGCCGCTCGCTCAGCCGTACCGCGATCACGTGCTCGCGGTTCGTCGAGGTGAGGTGTCGTACGACGACGTGCTCTCGGAGGGCCGCCACCTCGAGGAGGCTCTCGAGCAGGCGATCGAGAAGACCACCCTTCCGGAGGACGTCGACATGGCTTGGCTGCACGGCTGGCTCACCTGGGCCCAGACCGCTACGTGGCGGGAGTCCGGTCAACTGGCAGCCTGACCGGCCGCCTGCAGTTTCGAAGACCTCCACCCTGCTAAGGGTGGAGGTTTTCGGCGTTTCGGCGGGGAATTTGAAACGGAAATACCCCTGATCGAACGCATGTTCGAATGAACATGCCGCATAGCAGCACCTACCGACACCGGATCCCCGCGCATGAGGAGTGCCAAGCAAAGGATTGCTGCCCTGAAACAGGGGGATTGCCAAGGATTGGACGGTGGATAACGGACGTTTTTCTGCACTCACGCAGATCTCGATACGCTCATCCAGCGGCCGGGCGAGACCCCGAACGACCGACTGGAGAACCTGATGACCGAGACGCCTGACCACCCTACGAACAGTGTGACAGCACCCACCGACACTGGCCCTGAGACGACCGCGAAGCGGAAGTTCAGCTGGACCAAGCTCCCGGTTGCCGGCAAGATCGGCGCCATCGCGGCAGCTGCTGTCATCGCGACCGCCGCGGTCGGGGTGCCCGCCTACGCCGTCCACACGGAGCAGGTCGCAGCTGAGCAGCGCGAAGCGGCCGCGGAAGCCGCAGCGAAGAAGGCGGCCGCCGAGCTCAAGGCTGCGACCGACACGGCTACGGCCCTCGAGAAGGACCTCGCCGGCATCGCCGACCTGGCCGGCGCGTACGACAAGACCGCCGGCGACGAGCTGCAGGCCGCGCTGGACGAGCTCGCGAAGGCGGTGAAGTCGAAGGACACCGAGAAGATCCTCACCGCGGTGAAGGACGCGCGCGGCAAGATGCTCTTCGTGGCGGAGTCCGCAGCGAAGACCGCCGAGGCTGCTCTCGCGACGAAGACCCTCGCCGACCAGGCGTCGAAGGCTGCAGTTACGGCCGCAGTGAAGGAGATCCGGGCGAGCTCGCGCGACGCCGCGGACATGGTTGCAGCGATCGCAGCTGCGCTGCAGGCGACGAAGGCGGCTGACGCGTCACATGTGGCAGCGAAGGCTGCCGCCGACAAGGCTGCGCAGGAGGCCGCCGAGGCTGCGAAGCGTGCCCAGGAGCAGGGTTCCGGCTCCGGCTCCGATGGTGACGACTGGTCCGGCGACGGTTCAGGCGGCGGTGGCGGCTCCGGCGGTGGCGGCGGCTCGGGTGGCGGCGGCGGTTCGGGCGGCGGTGGCGGCTCTGGCGGTGGCGGCGGATCCGGTGGTGGTGGCGGCTGGCAGCCCGACACGAAGGTCTACGTCCAGAACAACGGGAACTACACCCCCGGGTGCAACGGCGCCATGTCGTTCTGGTACTCGTCGCACGACCCCGGCCCCGGTGGCACGTCGATCGTTTCGTTCAGCTTCCCGTACGACTACACGATCAGCGGGACCACCATCGACTTCTACGTCTGCGACCTCTGACACACCACCAACACTCACCGTTTCGTCTCCTTCTTCTCGCCAATCCCATGCGCGGTTGAGGCCCGGAACGACCCACTTTGAACCGGGCTGTTCGAGCTATCGAGCAGCCCGGTTCTCTGCGTCCGCTACCCCTTCACGGCGACCTCATGCGCGGCCGATGCGACCACCGTCGACGTCCGCCACCCCGCGCATGCAACGGGCGTGAACCTACCCACGATCACACGCGCCACGCCGCGTGAAGCCCGTATTTCAAAGCCGTTTTCGCCGCATACCTACCTGATGGAAGTGCATTCAGGAGAGGTAGGGGTGATCGCTTGAAGAAGTTCCAGATCCGACTCGGCCGAGGACACCTCGAGCCGCGATCCCACCGACGGCTGAAGAGCAAGTGGGCGAAGCTCGGGATCGTCGCCGCGGCCACCGCCGTCGTCGGTGCGATCATCGGCGGCAGCCTGACGCTCGTGACCTCTCCGGTCATCGCCGCGGCAACGGGCGCCGGCTACTCGGGGCAGACCCCGTTCGGCGGGTTCCTCGGGAACTACATCGCACCCGACGGCACCCGTATCTACTGCATGGACCCTGCAGCTGACTGGCCGTCCGGCGCGACCAGTTTCGGAGGCGAACTCTCAAGCGTCGCCGGCGACCCTGCTGGCAGCTCGCGCCCGATCAGCGGCAACACCGTCCAGCAGCTGAACTACATCCTGAACAAGTACGGGCAGACGGCCGACAACGTGCAGGCCGCCGCGGTCAGCGCCGCCGTCTACAACTTCACGTCGCTGAACAACCCCAACGGACACTTCTGGATCGATGGAAACTCGGCGATCACGAACAGCTACAACGCGATCATGGCGGACATGTCGGCGAACTGGGCCAACAACGTCCCCGCCCAGGGCCAGATCACGTTCCAGGTCGACGGCAACAACAACTACCTCGGCACCGTCACCGTCGCCGGACTCCCCGCCGGCGTCACGTCCGGGACCATGACCCTGACCAACGGCGTCTTCTCGAACGGTTCTGCCGTCCGTAGCGGAATCACGAACGGGTCGTACGCGATCCGCGGCGTCCCGCCGGCCGCAGGCACGCCGTACAAGATCTCGGCCAACGCGACGTTCGGCACCACTGGCGGCACCAAGTCGTCCGTTCGGATTTGGTACACCGGAGGCCAACAGCGCACCCTGTCCGGTTCGGGCGCGGCGCCGAGCAGCTTCACGCTGAGCGGCATCGACCCGGTGAACCGCACGACCGAGTTCGAGCCGATCGTGACGACGCAGAAGACGACCGCGCTCCTGCAGCAGGGCGCGACCCCGCAGGACCGTCTAACCTTCAGCGCCGGCACTGCGGCCCCGTGGTTCCAGTCCGGCAGCAACTACGCCCGCGTCGTCGCGCACGGGACGCTGTACGGCCCGTTCGCCACTGAACCGACCCGGAGCGCGAACATCCCGGCGGGAGCACCGGTCGCGGCACGCAGCACGGTCACCACCACGTACGCTCAGGGGCCAACCGCCCCGTACACCGTCTCCGCGGACAAGGCGGTCACGGAGAGCGGCTACTACACGTGGGTGTGGACGATCAGCTACGCCGACCAGTCGGCGGCCACCCGTGTCTCCATCCCGACCAACTACCGATTCCAGGACGACTTCGGCATCCCGGCTGAGACTCCGTTCGTGGTCCCGTCGTTCGAAACGACTGCAACTCCGCAGTCCAACCCAGGATCTACCGCGAACGACTCGGTGAAGGTGACCGGCGTCATCCCCACCCAGGGCATCGACGTCTACTGGAGCGCATACCTGCAGGACGCCCCAGCAACCGCCGGCGGTCCGATCGTCGCTCGCTGCGAGCCGTCGAACCGGGTGTTCCGCACCACCGTCCCGAAGCACATCGCCATCGGTCAGGACACCGCAGTCTCGGACGACTTCGCCCTGAACATGTCGCACGTCGGCACCATCTACTGGGTCGCGGAAGCACGGATCTCCGGCGCCAGCGTCTGGACCGACGGTTGCGGCACCAACCCGGCTGAGACGACACAGGTCACCGTCCCTGACTTCGTCACCGACGCCGTCGACCAGTCATCGCCTGGCTCGACCGCGACGGACACCATCACGGTCACCGGGTTCCTCCGCCCTGAAGGAGTGGACATCACGTTCCGCGCCTACCTGCAGGACCAGCCGGCGAACCCCGGCGACCCGATCGTCGCTCGCTGCGAGCCGTCGAACCTCGCCCTGCAGTCCACGCTGCCGCTCCACATGACGGCGGCCGGGAAGGCGACGTCGGAGACGTTCTCGCTCGACAACTCCCACAAGGGCACCCTGTACTGGGTCGCTGAAGCGAACATCAACGGTGTGAAGGTCTGGACCGACGGTTGCGGCACCAACCCGGCTGAGACGACACAGGTCACCGTCCCTGACTTCGTGACCGACGCTCAGGACGAATCCACCCCCGGATCGACCGCCACCGACGAGGTGACCGTCACCGGCTGGATCCCCGTCGAGGGTGTCTCCGTCACGTTCCGCGGCTACCTGCAGGACCAGCCTGCCGTGAAGGGCGACCCGATCGTCGCTCGCTGCGAGCCTTCCAACCTGGTGCTCGAGACTCCGATCCCGACATCGTTCGCGATTGCAGGGTCGGGCAACGCGACCCCGCTGAAGCTGACCATGGACCATGTCGGCACCATCTACTGGGTCGCGGAAGCGAAGATCGGGAACATCACCGTCTGGACCGACGGTTGCGGCACCAACCCTGACGAGACCACCGAGGTGACGGTCCCGAAGGTGACTACGAAGGCGGCATCGTTCGCTGCTCCGCACTCCACTGTGAAGGACACCGCCACCGTCTCCGGGTTCATCCCGCCGGAGGGTGTGGACGTCACGTTCGCCGGCTACCTGCAGCCGGAGGGGTCGAAGGCGCCGGTCTGCACCCCGGAGAACCTGGTCTACCAGTCGACGAACCCGCACCACCTCGCAGAGGCCGGCTCCGTGGACTCGGAGGCCTTCAAGGTGAAGCCTGAGCACATCGGAACGATCTTCTGGCAGGAGACCGCTTCGATCTCCGACGTGACCATCCACACCGGTGAGTGCGGCCACCCGGACGAGAAGACGAAGGTCGAATCGCCGAAGCTGTCCACGGTCGCAAGCCCGGGCTTCAAGGGTGAGGACGCGACCGACACCGCCACGATCACCGGGCTGGTCCCGGATGGCGCGTACGTGACGTTCAAGGTGTACTACACCCCGCTCGGCGAGCGGCCGGCCGAGTCCGCGGACCGGATCCTGAACACCGAGTGGGACGACAAGAAGTTCCCGGTGGTCGGTGAGACGACGGCTCCGTTCGGCCAGAAGGCGAACGACCAGGTGCTGACGGTCACGTCCGACGGGCAGAAGGTTGTCGGTCTCGGCACGTTCCACTGGGTTGCGACCCTGTGGTCTGCTGACGGCCAGGTGATCCAGAAGGGCGAGTTCGGAGACCCGTCGGAGACGGTGTCGCTGAAGCAGTCCCGGGTGAAGGGCATCATGGTGTCCTCGCTCGAGTTCGCAGGTTCCGCGTTCGGCGGCCCGAACTTCCCGTGGTTCCTCGGCGGGCTCGCAGCGATGACGGCAGCGCTGGCCGGCGCCGCCGTGTACATGTCGCTCCGACGTCGCGCGTAACCTGAGCAGGCGTGAGTGAGGGCCGGGTCTTCGGATCCGGCCCTCTTCGCGTTGCCCGGAAACCCCGCGCATGGGTGCTCCGAGAAGAAGGGAACACCCAACATGGACATCAACGCCGCAACCGCACTCGCCCGCAAACTGATGAACGAGCACGGCCTCTCCGACTGGCATCTGGCGCTCGGTTCCGCTGAGCGCCGAATGGGTTCGTGCCACTACCGCACGACGACCATCCGCCTGAGCCGTCTGTACATCGCTGCCGCTGAGGAGCGTCAGGTTCGCAACACCATCCTTCACGAGATCGCCCACGCCCTCGTTGGCGCGTACGTCGTCCGCGGACTCAGCCGAGTCCGCTCCGGTCACGGTCCCGAGTGGAAGAAGAAGGCGATCGAGATCGGCTGCGACGGGAAGCGCTGCGGTGAGAACCCGTACTACACCGCGAAGCGTGAAGCAGCCGCCGAAGCCAGTGCTGCTGCACCTCACCGGAACGACACGGCGACCGGTGAGAAGATCGGCGAGAACGCATGGTCGGGGAGTCACACCTACTCGATTCCGACCGCTCGATACGGCGACGTCATCACCGGCTGCGGCCTGACCGGCACGGTCATGAAGGTCGGTCGCACGCGGTACCAGATCGACACCACCGGCAACGGGCAGGCGAACTACACGATCCCGTTCACCTCGGCACGGTTCGTCCTCGACGAGCACGGCAACCGGAAGAAGGGCGATTCCGCCTTCAAGCCGATCGTCACGAGTGTCCCGGTGAGTCGCCCCGTCGCTCCTCGTGCATCGACCAGCCGTCCGACGTTCCAGCCCCGGGACCGCGTCAAGGTGAACTACCCCGGCAGCAAGTACCACGGAGTCATCGGCACGGTGGATCGTGTGAACAAGAAGACGATCTCCGTGACGACGGCGAATGGTCCGCTCCGCGCCACCCCTTCGCTTCTCGTCGTGATGTAACCCGCCGGGCGTGCGGGGCTCGACGATCGGGCCCCGCACACCTACAGAGGCATGACGAACCTCACGAACCGGTACCTGCAGCGTGCGAACGGCCAGTTGAACGGCTCTGAACCGAAGCCGCAGACCGCCGCAGAGGTGTCACTGGCCTCCGCCGGCGAGGTTTCCGCGCATGGGAGAACCATGACTTCGCACCCGCGCTTTCTCAGGCCGGTGTCCGAGATCGAGGACCTCTGTGTTTTCGACCTCGAGACGACCGGCGTCAACGTCTTCACTGACCGCATCGTCACCGCGTATCTCGGCCGGGTGAACCGGCAGAACGAGATCACCGGTGCCTACTCGTGGCTCACCGACCCCGGGGTGGAGATCTCCGAGGGCGCCTCCAACGTGCACGGCATCACGACTGAGATGGCTCGCGCCGACGGCCGCGACGCGAAGGAGACGGTGGAGGAGATCCTCACGGTGATCCGCCGCTCCATCTCGACCGGCCGGCCGCTCGTCGCGTACAACGCGGCGTACGACCTCAGCCTGCTGAACGCCGAGGCGGAACGGTACGACCTGGAACCGATCGCCGATTTCGGTGTGGTGATCGACCCGCTCATCATCGACAAGACGGTCGACAAGTACCGCCGCGGGAAGCGCACCCTCGAGGCGACCGCAGCGCATTACGGCGTGGAGCTGGATGGCGCGCACGACTCGAAGTTCGACGCGATCGCGACCGGCGGGGTCACCTGGCAGGTGCTCGGGAAGGTGCTCACGTCCCGTGGGTTCGGGGACATGGCTCAGGTCGAGCTTCACGAGCGACAGATCGGCTGGGCGTTCGAGCAGCAGGAGAGCTACCAGGAGTTCAGGCGAAGCAACGGCGAGCCGGAGTTCAACGTCGATTTCGGCTGGCCGCTCCGTGAGCGCCCGGCGGCGACAACTGAGGCCGAGCTCGAGACCCCCGCACCCGAGTTCGAGACGGCGAACGCCGTCTGACCGAACCAGACACAGAAGGGGCGCAGCCGATCAAATGGCTGCGCCCCTTCGTCGTCCCTGGATCAGCGAGCCACGACCGGGGTGCCGGCCTGGCGGAGCGAGCGGAGCAGCTGCAGCGCGTCCGCCGACACTCCGCCGCGGTCCCAGCCGCCCAGGTGCTCGTCGAGCATCTGGATGCGGTCCTGCTCGAGTCTGCCGATCCGGTTCGCGTTCACCTGATCCGACACCCACTGCGCGAGCAGGCGCTCATCGTCGACGGTTGAGCGTTCGTCAGGGAGACGGCCGTTGCTCTGCCGGAACAGGATCACCTGCACCAGGTCGACTTCGAACTGCTCGAGGGAGGTCATGTCGCGCCAGCCTGGCAGTTCCGCGTCGAGGATCGCTTCACGGTCGGGTCGGAGCTGGCCGGTGCGAAGCAGGTCACGCTGTCGGGCGACCCAGTGACCGGAGATCGATTCGTACCCCTTCGCGTCCTTCTGCGGGCATCGGCCGTTCTCCTTCATCTGGACCTTCGCGGACCGGAGAGCCCACTTGAACTGGTTCTCCTCCTTGACGTTGCGGGATGCCGGGGATTCGTCTTGATCGAACATGCCTCATCCATGCGCGGAGAAGCACCTTCCCGCGCATGTGAACCGTGTCGGACTACCGCCTACACGAGGAGATACATGGGAGCCGAGATCCGCACGACCAGCAGCACCGGAGCGTCGAAGGGGGTGAAGATGCAGGCGTTCGATCGCATCCCGCCGCGCGCGCTGAACGAGCTCGCGAAGCTGTACGGCCGCGGCGCGAAGAAGTACAAGGCGAACAACTTCCGTTCCGGGTACGAGTCGTCGAAGTCGTACGCCGGAGGTGGCCGGCACTCGGCTCTGTTCTGGTCCGGCGAGAACTACGACAGCGAGACCGGATGCCACCACCTCGCAGCAACCGTCTGGCACTTCTTCACGATCCTCGAGTCGAACCAGACCCACCCCGGGTTCGACCGTCGCCCGTACGGTGCTGCGACCAGCCCGAAGGACACTGCCCCGCTGCACAGCTCGAAGGTGGAGTCGATCGCTGTCCCGCCGAAGGAGATCCCGTCCCCGTACCGTCATGACCTCATCCCGATGTACCCGTACGCCCGGGTCGCTGAGGTGTTCGGCGCCGCAGCGGAGGTCCTCGACCTCCTCGAGGTGAACCCGGACGATCCGTTCATCGAGATCCCCGAATCGATCACGTTCGGCACCCTGTACGGCCTCATGCAGGCGCACGGAAGCCTGTACTGGGCGGGGGAGGACCTCGACCAGGAGACCGGCCTTCCGAACCTCGCGTTCGCTGCGGCGTACGGGATGCTGCTGCTCGAGCTGTCGATCAGCCGGCCCGACGCGGACGACCGGTTCCTGCTCGGCGCACCGATCGGGTTCGACTCGATCCCCGTGGTGGTGACCGCTCCGGCGGCCGCCGAGAAGCCGGTGGCAGCTGCCGCGTAGGGGCCCAGACAGCGCACGCCCCGGGAGGTTTTCGATGCCTCCCGGGGCGTCTGCATTCTCACGGTGCGTCGTCGCCGATGCCGGTGATCCGGCTGGTTCCGCGAACCCGGATTCGCGAGTATCGCTTTGGCGTGAACCGGCCTTCACGGGTGCTTAGGCTGATGTCCGCCGGGGCTGGGAGGTCACCCCTTCTCTCCCAGCCCGGCGTTCACATCGCGCCGAAGCCGGGGAGGTCACCTTGCAGCAGAACGTCGTCACCGCCGCGAGGATCGTGACCGCGAACGTCTCCTCCGGCCCCTGGCAGGTGGTGTTCGCAGACGGACCGGACGGACGCCGCACAGTCGGGCTGGCCGGGCCTGAGAACGACGTCTTCGACGGCGTGAACCGCGTCGACGACCTCTGCGAGATGAAGGAGCGGGACGCGAAGTTCATCGCGGACGCCCGCACCCTCCTGCCGCTCCTGGTGTACGAGGTCGACCGACGTGACGCGGAGATCGCACGGCTTCGCCGGCAGGTGGAGAACCTCACCGCTCAGCAGCCCTCAGCGCCCGCTGAGCGCCCGCTGCGCCTGGTGTCCTAGACCTTCAGCGTCGCCGACCGCCAAGACGCGTTCAGCGCCCGCAGGCGACGCGTCACCGCCGACGACCAGCCGTGCGCCTTCGCGAGCTTCGAGACGGTGTCCTCGTCGCCATGCGAGGCGAAGATCATCCATAGCTCCGCGTCGAGCTTGTTCTCTTCGAGGTTCCGGTCAGCCTTCGACAGGTTCGTGGAGACCGCATCAGCGAGCTTCGGCAGCGCGTCGTACTTCCGCTCCTCGACGGTGAGACGGGCCGCTTCCCGTCGATGCTCGAGCGCCTGCCGGGTGAGGAGCTCGGCGCGGCCGTCGAGCGCACCGGCACGGCTCGGCGCTTCGGAACGGTCGTTCGATGCTTTCGACACGGTCGCGAGGCCGAACGCCGCGATGATGATGCCGAG
Organism: Agromyces sp. NPDC057679; assembly: GCF_042799635.1. NCBI lineage: Bacteria > Bacillati > Actinomycetota > Actinomycetes > Micrococcales > Microbacteriaceae > Agromyces > Agromyces sp. NPDC057679. Next base: position 54,765 of record NZ_JBHVIK010000004.1, read on the forward strand.
CACAGCGAGCCACACCATCGGATTCCGCCACGGCTCCGCCGGCCCGTCGATCGACCAGGACGCGCCGACCATCATGACCGCGGTTCCGATCAGGGTGATCGCAAGCCCCGGCGCGATCACCGGGAGGAGGCGACGTTCCCCGATCCGGCGTTCCGCTGCCGCACGAACGCGGAGCGCTTCAGCTTCGCGTTCGAACGACTTCGCCTGTTGCGCTTCCACCTCGGACTGTCGTGACTTCGCGGTGGGAGGCATGGTGCGCGGGTCCTTCTGATCAGGTGTTTCGGCTTGGTCGCCGCACCTGAGACATGCGGCGAACCGCGCATGTATCCAGTGAATCGAAGAGACGAAGAAGGATACGAAACTGATGCTGAAGCCCACCGAAACCCTCACCGTTGACCGCCTCGAAGCCCTCGGAGGAATCGTCGCCGAACTGCAGTTCGGGGATGAGCACGCGAACCCCGCCGATGTCGCCCGTGCGGTCGTCCGTGAACTGGCGACATCCCTCGCCCAGTTCCGGGACCTGGCACTCCTCGAAGCGGAACTCGCGATGCTGGGCCGCGGAGCCCGTCACCTCGTTCTCGTCTGAGGCCGACGTCGGGGCATCCCGCGCATGTAGACCGCGACGGGCTGCCCCGAGACCGGGGTGCCGTCGCGTGCCCCGGCTGTCCCGGCGGCCGCTCCTGCAACACGATTCGTGAGGTACCTGTGGCCAGAGAGATGCTCGGCTTCGACGGAGCACGGTTCTACTACCGGTACACATGCGAATGGTGCGAGCACACCTCCCGCCGGCACCGTTCATGGCGGGCCCCGGAGCGGAAGATCCGCCGGCACGAACGCCGCAAGCATCGCGGCCAGGAGAAGCCGTCACCGGTGATCCCGGCCGAGTACATGGACACCAGCTGGGAAGTGCGAGAGCCGCGCCCCGTGACGGTGACGATCGGGATCCCGAAGTCCCGCGCCGAGCTCGAAGCTGAATGGGAGGAGATCCGCCTGGCAGCGGAGGAGCGCGACCGCATCCGCAAGCAGCAGGCGACCCCTGACGCATCAGCCCTGGCCGCAGCCCGCTCCGCTTCGTACCTTCGCGCGGTGAAGATCATGCAGCGCAAGGAGCAGGAGGAGCGCGAGCGGAAGGACCGGGAGCTGAACGAGGCGTTCCAGGCGGAACGCGCCGCCGCAGCCGCGGAATCCGGCGGCCAGGGTGAGTACCGTCTGGCCGCCTAGCTGCCGAGCTCGTCGTCCTCGTCGCCCTCTTCTGCGAGGTCTTCCAGCAGCTTCGTGAGCGCGGACTTCTCGATCCCGGCCTCTTCGTCGAGGGCGCGGCGCCGCTCGAGTGACGGAGCGTCATCCTCGCAGAACATCTTCCCGCCGGCGGTCGTCCAGAACGTCCCGGCGCCGCAGGTGTCGCAGAACAGGCCGAGCTGCTCAGGGGTGAATGCCCCCGACTTGAACTTCTTGCAGTGCCTGCAGAAGCCGGCGCCGTTGACGTATCCGCGGGACTCCCATTCGTGATCCGGGCAGCTCTGGTGCCGCTGGTACTTCGCCCACGCGGCGTCCTCCGCTTCCTCAACCGTCGCGCCCTCACCGCGGATGAACGACTCATCCGGGAACGCTTCGACGAATGCGGTGCGGTACGGGTCACCCCCAGGGGTCCGGGAAAGCACAAGGCCACGGCCGCCGCCCTGGATGAACATGCCCTCAGGCCACGGGTGACGGGCCGTTACGCCGGTGCGGATGATCTCCATGAGGAGGTCATGCGCGGTCGACGGGCGTTCGCGGACATGCGTTCACTGCCACGACAGCGAGCATCACCATCGCCGGAAGCCATGAGATTCCGACGTAGATGAACGCGGCGCGCTCCATGATCCAGAGGACGATCGGGAAGCAGATCAGGCCAGAGATCGTGGCGAGTACGACCCTTGATCGCCATCGCGCGATCGCCCATGCGAGCGTCAGCGACGCGGCCCATGCGCAGGAGTGGACGTAGGCGACGGAGTACCAAGAGTCGGGTGTGTAGATGAGCCCACTCCCGAATCTGCGCAAGAGTACGTCACCTTGAGCTCCCGCCGCAGCCCAGAGCATCAGGTTCAGCACTAGCGCGAGCGATGCGGCCCAGGCGAGCGTAGCCTGCGAGGCTCGCGAGAAGGTCAATGCGCGCTTCGATGCCATCAGACCGCCACCTTCCCTCTGATCGCCGGGTGGTGTTCGTATCCGACGATGTCGAGGTCTTCGTACCGGTAGTCGAAGATCGAGTCGACGTTCTCGGCGATCTGCAGCTCTGGGTAGGGGTACGGGGCCCGGGTGAGCTGTTTGTGGACTTGCTCGAGGTGGTTGGAGTAGATGTGGCAGTCCCCGCCGGTCCAGACGAACTCGCCGACTTCGAGGCCGGTCTGCGCGGCGACGAGGTGGGTGAGGAGCGCGTAGGAGGCGATGTTGAACGGGACGCCGAGGAACAGGTCGGCGGATCGCTGGTACAGCTGGCAGGAGAGCTTCCCGTCGGCGACGTAGAACTGGAAGAGCGCGTGGCATGGGGGCAGGGCCATGTCTTCGATCTCTGCGGGGTTCCAGGCGGTGACGATGTGCCGGCGGGAGTCCGGGTTGGTGCGGATCTGTTGGACGACGTTCTTGATCTGGTCGATGCTCTCGGCACCGTCGACGTTCGGCCATGACCGCCACTGGACGCCGTACACGGGGCCGAGGTCGCCGTTCTCGTCTGCCCATTCGTCCCAGATGGTGACGCCGTGGTCGTGGAGGTACTTGATGTTCGAGTCGCCGCGGAGGAACCAGAGGAGCTCGACGGCGATCGACTTCCAGTGCACCTTCTTGGTGGTGATGAGCGGGAACCCGTCGGCGAGGTCGAACCGGATCTGCCGGCCGAACGCGGAGTAGGTGCCGGTGCCGGTGCGGTCGGACTTGTAGGTGCCGTTCTCGAGGACGTCGCGGAGGAGGTCTTCGTACGGGGTGGTGATGTCAGCGGTCATGGTGTTCCTCGAGGTGTTCGTTGTCAGACGCCGGCGAGCTGTGCGTCGAGGACGTTGCCCCAGATCGCACCGGCTCGCTTGAGACGTTCGGCAGGGTCGTCGTGGGTGAGCGTGTCGGCGATCGCCTCGATGATCTCGTCGTCGTCACGCATCCGCTCGAGCGCGTCGGCGAGCTGCGGGGTGATGGTCGGCGTGGCGGTGTCTGGCATTGGGTCCCAATCGGTCTCGCATGGAAGACATGCGGCACCGCTCACATGCGCGGCTCAGGGATTCTCCAGCCGACTCCCGGGAGCCCGTAGGCTTCGGGAAGTTCTACCCGCACGACCAGAGGAGTTCCACCTTGCGCAAGACCTTCGCCGCCGCCGCGGCCGCCGCTGCGATCGCGATCATGTTCACCGGCTGCGCCGGCGGGCCCAGCGACACCGAGATCGCCGAGCACGTCCGCGCGGAGGCGCCGCTGAACCTGGAGACGCTCAGCGACGGCGAGATCGCCGCGGCCGTGCGCACGGGTTGCGACTCGATCGACGACGTCACGACTCGGGAAGACCTCGCCGTGGCGGTGTTCACCAAGCACGTGGCCTTGGGCGCCGCAAGCTCAGCGAACACGCTGGTCTCCGTCGGCATCGCCGTCGGCTGCCCCGACCTCCAGGATCAGTTCAACGAGCTCGAGCAGGGCAACATCTAGCATCCGATGCCCGGCGAGCCCGTGGTCGGTCTAGGCGGCAGCCTCTTCCGGCCACGGGCTTCCTGCTTCCACCCAGCGGCCGTTCTCGTCCTTCACTTCGACGCGGAGGTGCTTCGGGTTCGAGATCTCAGCTTCGGCGTACTGCTCCGGGGTCTGCCGGCCGGACAGGCGGGCTTGTTCGAGGGCCAGCCAGTACTGGAACTGCGGCGACTCGACCATCTTCAGGAACGCTGCCTTCTTGTTCCTGAGCTGGGAGCGGTCGTCGACGCCGCGGCCGACAGCGCCTGACGGCGGGTGGGTGATTCGGACGCCGGCGTTGGTGCGGTCGCGATGCTGGCCGCCGGCGCCGGAGACCATGAACGTTTCGACGACGCAGTCGGCGAGGGCGACGGAGAAGAGAAGCTCACGCTGAGCCATGGGTGTTGCCTTCCTGAGTGGTGGAGTGTTGATCCAGGCGCCCGGGCGTGCCGGGCTCCGCTCAGGTGGGGAGTGCCGTGTTCATCCAGATTTCGCCGCCGGCGAGCTCGCGGATCTCGGCCAGGGTGGCGGTGCGTCCTTCGAGGTGCCCGAAGGTGTCGTCGACGCCTGGGTCGGTGATCGGGCCAGGAAAAGCGGTGACGACGGTGCCGTCCTTGTCGAGGATCACGACGCCGAAGTCGGTCGCCGGCTTCTCGGTGACGTCGATGACCACGGAGCATGCGACCCCAGGCTTGGTGCGGATCACCTTGACGCGCGATCGCTCGTCGACGTGCGCAGAGTTCAGGACTCCGAGAACGCCGGGGGTGAACACCATCAGGTACCGGTGGTCGGGGAGGAACGCTCCAGGGTCGGACCAGCCGCGCTCGATGAGCTCGAGCCGGTCGTCGCCGTCGAGGTTGCCGCGCTGCCACTCGGCGAGGCGGACGATGTCTTCCAGCCGGTTGATGCCGTCACCGGTGAACGTCGACCCCGGGGTGGAGGGGTCTCCGAAGTGCTTCCGGTCGGTCGCCGCGTAGTAGTCGGCACGGTCGGCGTCTCGGGGGACTGCTGGGTGGTTCACGGCGCCTCCTCAGAGGTCGAGCAGCATCCTGGTCTGATCGATCATGCGCGGGACCATCTGCGCTCGGTGGAGTTCCTCGTCGATCGCAGCTCGTACGCTCTCCGGGTCCTGAAGCTTCCGGGCGGCGACTCGGAACGCGATCGGCATCATGTCGGAGATCGCGAACGTCGTCGCGAGGTCCTCAGGGTAGTTCGACTCGAAGTCCACGATGGACAACTGCGGCGACATACCGAGGAGCTGCGTCACGCCGGCGGCGATCGCGGTGGTCGCTTCGCCTGCGAGGTCGAGCGCGAGGTTTGCCGGGTCGGCGCTGCCGCGCTCACGACGCTTTCGGAGGCTGTACCGTTCAGCGAGCTTCTGGTGGGTGTCGTCCATCATCGCCTGGTCGAGCACCTGCAGGTCTTTCAGGCTGGCACCGTCGAGCGCGACGGATTCTCCGATCCGCGCGGCGAAGACTCGGCGAAGTGCCTTCTCACGCAACTCGTCGCTCGCGAAGATGAATGCTTGGGCGTGCGCCAGCGAGGTGAAGCGCACCGGTTCGGGCCTCCACTGCTTGTCGCCGACGGTGCTGACCAGGTGCACGCCGGCCTCGTCGAGAAGCTTCCGCGCGGCCGGGGTCGGCGAAGCGCCGTGACCGAGGCCGATGATCACGTGACCTTCGGGGATCGTGATGGGCTGCCGTGCGACGTCGGCGTCGTCCTCCTCAACGGACACGACGGCGAGTCCGTTGCCGGACTTCACGATTCGGGCGTAGTCGATCTGCGCGTAGTGCATCGAGCTCGGGCCGCTCTCGGACCGGCCGATCCTGTTGAACTGAAGCGGTGTCGTTCTCATGCTGCGGCTCCGATGAGGATGAGTCCGCACCCGAACGATTTCCCGCGGCCGAGGCCGTCGTGCAGGAGTTCGTCGAGCGCGTCGTGGTTGGTGATGGTGGCGGCGGCGTCGATCTGTTCGATGATCAGGTTCGAGCGGCCGGTGTGGGTGTTCCGTCTGTGTGTGGCGAGGATGTCGACGTCGTCGAGTGCGGGGGCGGCGCGTTCCGCGAACCATTCCTCGATGTCGTCGACGGGCCGGATCCCGCCGCCTCTGAGGCGCCGGACGGGGTTCACGAACGCGCGGAGCGTGACCCGGGTTCCGGCGGCCGGGGTGCGGCGTTCGGTGACGGATCGGAGGCCGTCGACGTGCTGTGAGGGTGCGACGGCTGACCGGATGATGACACGGGAGCCGAGGTCGGCGAAGAGCACCTGGCTGGTCGCCCGTCGTTCTTTCGCGGAGCCGGGAAGTTCGGCGGGGAACAGGTCCATGATCTGCCGGTGGCGGTCACGGAATCGGGTCGTCAGAGACTGCGACGGGACTTCGCTCAGGATGCCCATGCGTCCTTCCATCTCTTCAGCAGTTCGGATCGGTGGTTGCACCGCTCTGGGTACACATGCGCGGTCGCGTAGCTTCTCGGCTTGTTCAGATGGTGGAGGGGGAGCGCGTCGGCTTCGGACAGTGTCGGCAGGGCCCCGAGAATCACCTGAGGTTCGGTGTCGGCGACGCCGAGCCGGAACGGGAAGGCCGGCGCGAACGCTTTCCTCCCGAGGTAGGTCATGAACTCCGGGTTCCGGACGAACGAGTCGAGCCGGTCGATGACTTCGGCGTCGTCATGGGAGATCGCGACGATGAACTCGGCGTCGGCGAGGAAGGACCTGACAGTCGTCATGGTGGTCGCGCCGTGGGAAACCCATCGGCGGCCGCCGCCGGTCGGGACGGTGTAGTCCGCCTTCTTCCGGTCCTCTCCGAGGGATGCGATCCGGCGCTGGCGGGTGCGGATCGCGCCGACGTTGCTCGGCGGCGCTGCGATGGTGTGGAAGTCGCGCTCCGCGGTGCCGGCCTTGTCGACACGCGCCCAGATGTCGAGCTCGTCGAGCCATTCCGGGACCTCACCGCGAGGGATGCCGGCGGCCGCGGCGAGCATCCCGAGGACTGCCGACCGGGTCGGCACACCTTCGGTGGTCCGGGTGGTGAACGGCGACGAAGCGTATGACTGCGCTGCCCCGGCGAACCGGAGAGCAAGGGTCTTCAATCGAGCACCCAGTCGACGATGAAGTCGGTCAGCTGGCGGATGCCGCCTCGGCCGGCGCCTGCGAGTTCAGGCGCAGCAGCAGCTTTCGTGCCGGAGATGAACGACGGCCCGATCGCGTCCGGGTCGTAGTCGCGAGCCTGGGCGGCCTGCTCGAACAGCTCATCGATGGACGGAGCGAGGTATCCGCCAGTGGGGAGCGGCTGGACGGGGGTTTCGAACTGGTAGCCGAAGCGGTACGCCTGCTGCTCGGCGAGGATCACGGCGGGGCGGGTCTCCGCGGCGGAGCTGTTCTTCCGGCCCTGCGGGACGGTTTCGACGAGCGCGCGGACGAACACGTCGAGAAGGGTCCTGGCGCCGTCGCGGTCGATCCCTGACCAGGAGCGTCGGAGCTGCTTCCGGTCGATCGTCTGGGTTCGGTAGTAGACGCCGGTGGTGTGCGACGTGTGGGACCAGTGCGCTGCGCCGTTCGAGGCGAGGTCGTCGATGGTCGTGAACGTGTCGAACCCGATGTTGATCGGGTGAGTGGTGACGGCGGGGGAGACAGCGATTGCGGCCTCGGTAGAGGCGTCCGGCTGGTTGGTGAACATGCGCCCGAACGCGGCGATCGCAAGGCTGCCGGTGGCGGCGGTGAAGATGTCCGCGGCGTCTGGGGTTTCACCGCGTGCGATGGCGACGGCCGCGAGCTCGAGCTCCTCGTCGGAGATCCACAATGCGGTCTCGTCGCGTTCGCCGCGTTTCGCTTCAACGGCGGCCCTCTTCGACGCGGCGGCCGCGTCGAACTCGGCCATGTACATGTCGGCGTCGGCACCTTCAGGGATTCGCCGCTCGTGGGTGTCGCGTGCGGTCTTCTCTGCGGCGGCCAGTGCGGCGTCGGCGGATGCGGTGTTCTTCACGAGCTTCGCGATCAACGACTTCGCGGCCTGCTCGGCTGCGGCGGTGTCGAGCTCGGCGCCGACGTGCGCGGCGAGGTCTTCTGCACGTCCCGCGATCTCCTTCGCGAGGTGCCGGCTCCGCTTGGATGCGACCTGAGCTGCAGTTTCCTCGTACCTGATCCGGGCTGCCCGCTTCTGCGACTGGGAGGACAGCACCCCACGGTTCACGCCGCCTTCGAGGAGGGATTTCGGGGCGTTACGGTCGTCGCGGTTTCGGTTGTGATGCGGCAGGGCGATCAGCTGGTGGACGGTGAGGAAGTCGTGGAGCATCAGGTTCTGGCTTTCGGTGCGAAGAAGGTGTACGCGAAGTCGCGGCGGAGTTCGGGGTCATGCCAGCGGCGTACGGTGTGGACGAGGTCGATGACGGATACGTGGATTCGGTCCTGCTCAAGGCGTGCGACCAGGCGCTCGAAGAGGGGCATGGCTGCGTCGCCTGCGGTTTCGGTGAGGATGCCGACGAGGTGCGGGATGCCGGACCTTCCGTCGAGCTGGTCGCCGATGGCATCGGAGTGGTGGCGGAGCGCTGCGGGGAGCGGACGCCCGGAGTGGATCAGCTTCGGGTGTGACGCGGCGAACGTCACGGCGTTCATCACGGCGTCAGGGTTCTCGGCGCCGCGGAGGTCCGAGGTGAACATCCTTGCGAGATGGTCGCGGTTCTCGAGGTGTCGGCCTCTGGCGAGCTCGTGCCGGAAGCTGGTGCTCCCGTCGTTGAGGTACCGGCCCATCATCCGGTTCACTGCCGCTGCGTCATGGTCGTCTGCGATCGCCCATCGGGGCTTCCGGAGTTGGGCGCGGCCGGCAGCGATCGTCGCGACGGTTCTGCTGTTGAGGTGGGGGAGCACGGCACGGTCGAACGCTGCGGTTTTCGCGTCGTGGATCTTGTCGAGGAGGCTAGTCGGTTCCCCGCCAGCGACGATCGTCGCGACGGCATCCTGGATGGCGGGTTCGAGCTGCGAGTGGAACATCCCCACTGCAGCCCTGGTGGCGGTTTCCTGCCGACCGTCCATGTTTCCGACCGGGGGAAGCGCCGCCTTCACCGCTCGTTCGAGCGCCCGTTCCGGATTCCTGGCCGCGGTGTTGCCGATGTCGGCGACGAGCTCGCGTTGGACGACGTCGAGGTCGACGAACCCGGATTCGACGTCGAACCAGGTCGCGGTCGTCGGGGTGATCCCGCCCTTGCTGATCGCGGCGACCTCGAGCACGACGAGTCCGGCGCCTGGGCGGAGGAGACCGTGGCGGAGCTCCGGTCCTGCCGCGTCGACATGCCAGGCGCGAAGGTTCTGAGCGGTGGAGTTCGTTCTGGCGAGCCCTGAGAACAGCAGCTTCCGTTCGGTGCCGCCCTTCCCGGGTTTCGACATCCACGCCCGGGTGGGGTCGTTCTCGGCGGCCTGTCGGAGTTGCTCGCTGACGGCTTTCGCGTGGTCCTGTTTCGTGAGCCCGGACGGGAACCCGCCGGTGATGACGGTGTCGAATACGCCGGATGCTTCGTCGACGCTGAGGAGCGCGGCGCAGCCGGTGAAGCTTGCTTCGGCGAGTGAACCGGCCGGGTGGCTGACGGAGAACGGGGACGCCCATGCCGGGAGGGTCGTGTCGTCCACCCAGTGCTGATGGGTGTTCGCGAGGAGGAGCTCAGCGAGGGTTCGGCCGGAGTGGAAGAACGTCAGCGCGGTCTTCGCGCCTTCCGGGTCTCCGGAGCCGTACATGCCTACGGACCCGCCGACGCGGTACATCTTCTTCCCGTCGATGACGGTCCAGCTGTTCACGGCGCACCCGTAGTACCAGTTCGCGGCGAGTGCTTCGACGGCCTGTCTCGGGTCGAGAGCAGCGGCGGTGAATGGCCCGCCGGCGACGTCGAACCATGCCCGGGATGACCTCCCCGGCACTCTCGGGCTCAACGTGGCCGCAGGTGACCGCGGGGCGGTGCCGTCGTCGTAATGGTCGAGCTCAGGGCATTGCAGGAACGGCAGTTCCGAGTCTGTGAGTCCGAGGTGATCGTCGACGAGGGCGAGCGCGTCTTCGATGTCGAACGGGTCGAACCCCTGCTCGGCGATCGTGTCGAGGTGCTCGGTTCCGGACTGGCGGAGGATGAGCGCGGTGATCCCGATGAGGAGCCGGATCATCCCGGCCATCGCGAACGGGTCGCGGATATCGAGCCGTTCGATCTGGTGCGCACGGGTGAGGGTGTCGTCGAGGGTGAGTACAGCGCGGCGGCCGTCGATACGCACCGCGATGCACGGGACATCACGGATCGACTGGCGCGGAGATGGATTCACGGCAGATGCATGCGCGGGCGGGACGCTCAACCCTGCCCGGACCACGCCCCGCCGGTCATCCCGAGCATCGGATCGTACCCGCGAGCTTCGGTGAGGTGGATGACCTTGACGTTCTTGAACGCGGCTGAGACGGGGTGCCAGGCTTCCTCGTCGACGCTGTCCATCACCCATGGCATCTGCTCCCGTTTCCGGAGCGTCATCGTGAACGTGGACGCCAGCATGTCCCGGGCGGCCTGCCCGGTCGCCTGCTGTGCTTCGTCGACGGTCCCGCGCCACGCGTACGGGGTGGTCCCGGCGGGGTCGATCAGGAGGTACGTCTCCTGGTCCTGGTCGATGAACCGGGTCGCGGCTTCGTCGAGGTCGTGCTTCGTGGTGACCTTCGACAACTCCTGGAAGGTGAGCTCGGGGGAGAGGAGGCAGCGTCGGGCGCCGGCACCTCGGAACGGGATGGTGACGTTCCCGGCGCGGCGGGCGCGGCGAAGGTCGGAGAAGTACTCGTCGTGACGGTCGGATGCCGACACGTTCGTCTCGTACTCCACCTCCTCAGCTGTGATGGCGGCCGCGTCGACGAGCGGCTGCACATCCGCGGGAATCCGGATCGGTTCCTTCTTCAGCTGCTCGAGCGCCGCTTTCGTCCGTTTTAGCTCCGCCATCAGGTACGGGTACCGGGCGACCGGCGAGAGGGTGTCCTCGTATGCGTCGTCGAGCGCGGCGACCACCTCGAGCACCGGAGCGCCGGTGTAGCGGGGACGGCGGTGCACCCACCCTTCCGGGGTCGGCTGCGAGTGACGCCAGAGTCTGCCGGCGCGCTGGATCAGCGACGGCGCCGGGGCGAGGTCGGTGATCATGAAGTCGAAGTCGACGTCGAGGGACGCTTCGATCACCTGGGTTCCGACGACGATGATGCCGCCTTCGCCGGCATCGGGGCCGGCGTGCTCGAGGATCCGTTCGGAGATCTCCATGCGGTGCCCGGCGGTCATCCGCGAGTGGAACACGACGACGGGGTCGACCAGCTTGCTGAGTGACCGGCCGATCGCGATCGCCCGGTCGACCTGGTTGACGACGACGGCGATCTTCGCGTTCGGGTGCCGTCGGAACAGCGACCGGGCCCGTCCGACATGCTCGGCGACGAGGTCGTTCCCTCTGACTTCCCGGACGGTGAATCCGAGGTCGTACTCTCGGCGTGACGTGACGCACGACTGCTCGGTGCTGTCGCCGCGCACTGCGGTGACGCCGGGGTAGATCGCCTGGTCCGGTGCGTCGCCGCCGTACGCTTCGGCGTACCGCTGCAGCCGGAACTCAGGCAGCGAGGCGGACAGCAGTGTGACCCGGGTGTCGGTGGCCCCGCACCATCGGAGCAGCTCCTCGAGGAGGGTCGCCTGGTACGTGTCGTAGGTGTGGACTTCGTCGAGGACGATGTGCCGGTTCGCGATCGCGGTGAGCCGCATGTAGGAGCGGCGCTGTGCGAGGGCGCCGAGAAGCACCTGGTCGCAGGTCGACACGGACAGCGGTGCGAGCAACGCAGTTGCCGGCCCGGTCAGCCAGCCGTTCGGGGTGAGGCCGCGGTGTCCGCCGTCGTCGTGGCCGGCGCATCCGTCGGTCTCGATGTGGGCGTCGCTGTCGCGGGCTGCGTAGAACGAGTTCAGCATCGCGTTCCCGTGGAGGATCGCGGCGTAGTTCGGGGTGTTTCGGTAGGTGCGCTGGATCCGGTCCCACATCGCGTCGGTGGTCGCCCGGGTGGGAAGCGCGAACAGGAGACCTTCGCCGGGGTGGGTGGAGTGGCGGAGGAGCGCCGCTTCGGTCTTCCCGTCGCCTGCGGGGACTGCGGCGACCCAGAGGCCGCGGCCGACGGTGAGCGCTTGTTGCTGCAGGTCGCTGAGCCGGTCGGCGTAGACACTCATGACGTCGGCGGTGGCGTTCTCGATCGGGTTGTACACGCCGAGGGTGGCGGTGAGGATGGCCGGCATCTGCGCTGCTCGCGACGCGAGCCACCGTTCGGGGTGCTCGGCGGCGTTCACGCGCAGCTGTCTGCCCGCGGCGATGGACGCGGTGGTCGATGCGATCCAGTCGGCGATGGAGACGAGCCCGGAGAGGAGGATCACCGCTTCGGTGCGGTGGGCGTGCAACGGGGTGCGGAGCTCGGCGACCGTGACGCCTGCGGCGGCGGTCACCGCGTGGAGGTGCGCCTGCTGCTGCTCGCCCCATTTTCCGACGGTCAGCTGCCCGAGGATCCGGTCGACGCCGAACCCGGTCCGGACCTGCTCTTGGTCGAGACCGGTGTCGTTCGGGTGGTAACGGCCATGGTGTGCGCCGAGCACCGCTGCGGCCCAGTTGTCGGCGACCGAGGTGAGCTTCCCCGGCCATGCGCCGGCGATGACGTACAGGGTGACCGCTTCGTGACGTCGGGCGGCGGCCGCGGCGCCGGACAGTTCGCCGTTGGCGGGGTCGAGGTCGAGGGGTCCGAGACCTGACCCGGTCCTCGGGTGGCTGATCTCGTAGCCGCGCGCGCCGAGGTCGATGAGGTGTTCGGGGAGGAAGTCGTCTCGGTACCAGTCGGTGTTCTCGGTTCCGAGTTGGCCTTGGAAGACGACGTTGATTTTTCCGACGTCGTGAACGCCGGCGAGGGCCGAGTACATCGCTCGGGCATGCTCGGGGCGGCCGGGGGCGAGGGCTTCGGTGAGGAGGTCACGGAGGCCCGGACGAAGCCACCGATCCCAGACGGCGGCCGCCGCGGCGGACGTGTCGAGCGCGTGCTGGATCAGCGGGTACGGGTCGCGGCCGTGTGATCCGAGCTTCCCCCAGAGGGTCGGGTCGATTCGTGCAGGCGCGGCGTTTCGCAGGTTGGGGCCCATACCCATCCCTGTGCGACCTGTGAAGAATCGGCTGGGATGGGGTCAGCCGATGATGATCTTCCCGCCCGCTGTGACGACCATCACCCCGAGGGCGAGAGCGAGTGCCATCAGCCCAACCCAGACGATTCCGATCCAGCCGAGGATGACGCCTGCGATCGCCATCTTCCGCCCTGCGTAACGGCCGGAGCGGGTGTGGCGGATGGCGAGGTGGCCGAACACGACTGCGACGACGGGGATGAAGAACGCGGCGACGAATGAGGTGATCGCGAACCCTGAGATCGGGGTGTGGTCGAGGTCGTCTGATTTCCCGGGGGCAGTGAAGTGGATGTGCGCGACTGGGCGTTCTTGTTCACCGCCGATGACGGCGATGTCGCGGACTGTCGGCGGCGCCGGCGCACGGCGCTCGAGCTCGGCAGCCGGATCAGCCTGGGTGCGAATCGGAGGTGGCGGGACGAGCCTGAGTGCGGGCTGTTGCGGTTGGACATACTGGGCGGGCTGTGCTTCGAAGAAGTCTCGGACTCCGGCTGGCTCAACTGCCCATTGGTCGACGGCGCGGACAGCGGATTCCCTGGCCGACGGTGAGACACCGGGCACGTACGGGTTGTCCCACGGACTCGGCATCGCACCTCCTTGCTGCTAGATCGGCACGATGCCGTCACCTGTTGGGTATGCGGCGAAGCTGGCCGCGAATGCACGGCACATCCGCGCCGAGCGGGCTTGGATCTGGTACCCAGCAGGCTCCCAGCGAACCCGCGCATGTAGCAGCCGTGACTGATTCCCCCACAGGTAACGAAGAGCTCGTCGACGCGGTCCTCGCGATGTCGGTCGAGATCGGTGTCGGCAACAAGGAAGCCCGGCCCCGCCCCGGTCAACTCGCCCTCGCCCGAGACATCGCGAAGGCGATGGAACCGGTCCTGAACACGGACGCCGTCGGCTCCGGCCGTGGACACGTCTCCGGGCTCGCCGGCGTCGGCATCGGCAAGTCGTTCGCCGCGCTCTCCAACGCCGGCGTCCGCGCCGTGAAGTGGCAGGAACGAACCCTGTACTCCACGAAGTCCCTGTCACTGCAAGCACAGATCGTGGACAAGGACGCGCCGGTCGTCTCCGAGGCTGTCCGCCGGGTGATCGGCGCAGGCTTCACAACCGCCGTTCTGAAGGGGTGGGGCAACTACGCGTGCATGAACCGCGCGTACGAGCTCGGAATGGCGCTCCTCGGCGAGGACGTCTCGAGCTTCGCCGGCACCGACGCGATCGCACCGCTCATCAAGAAACTGGAAGCGCTCCCGTCAACGGGGACGATGAGCCTCGAAGGCAACGAGTTCGACCTCGCCGAGATGAAGCCGCTCGCGATCTGGGCGCTGTCTCAGGGGCTCTCCGACAGCCTGTCCGGCGACAAGGACACCTTCGAAGGCGCACTGTCTGAGAACAGTTGGTCGACGGTGTCGGTCAGCCCGGAGGAGTGCATCGGACTCGGGGAGTGCCCGTTCGCAGCCGTGTGCCGGTCAGATCGCGCCCGCAACAAGGCTGCAGAAGCCGACGTCGTCGTCACGAACCACTCCCTCCTCGCCGTCCAGGCTGCAGTCGGCGCCCCGGTCGTGCTCGGCAACAGCGTCCTCGGCCAGTTCGACCACATCATCGTCGACGAAGCCCACGAACTCCCGAAGGTGGTCCGCTCCCAGGGTGAAGCGGCCGTGTCCGGCCGTGAGCTGAACCGGGTCATCCGCATGGTCCGCGCAGTCGCCGACGAGCGGTCGCAGAAGGTGTCGAATTGGGCTGACGACGGCCACATGATCGCCGACCTCGTCGAGCAGGAGATCCACCGGATGTTCATCGAGACGTCCAACGGGGAGATCGGCCGTCTCGAGCCGGAGGCGGACCCGCTCGAGGAGACCGGCGACGCAGTGATCGCATGGGCCCGGGTCGGCTCCCGCCTCGTGAAGGAGCCTCTCGCCGCAGCGATCCGCGCCGGCCAGATGAAGCAGGTGATTTCCGGGAAGAAGGCTCAGGCTGCGATCGACAAGCTGATCGCGTCCGTCGGGAACGTCCGGAAGGACCGGAACGGTCTCGCCCGCTGGCTGCAGGCGCCTCCGCCCGCACCTGTCGGCGGCCGCCGCCGCATGAAGCCGTGGCACACCGTGCAGTCTGCGCAGGTGGAGGTCGGCGGGATGCTGAAAGGCAACCTGTGGACCCAGAAGCTGGTGGACGAGGAATCCGGCGACGAGCTCGACATCTCTCCGTCGGTGGCGTGCATCTCCGGGACCCTGCCGATGAACTTCATCAACGAGGTCGGGCTGAACGCCCGGCAGACCGTTGAGTATGAACTCCCGTTTGCCGAGGCGTACCTCGAGTCCATGCTCTACATCCCCGACGCGAAAGCCGCATCGGAGGTCGAAGCGCTCACCCTGCCGAACATGCACGGCGGCCGCCGGAAGTTCTCCACGGAGAAGCATCAGGCCTGGGCGCTTCGGCAGATGAAGCAGCTGATCGATGCGAACGAGGGCCACGCACTGGTCCTCTCGGCGACAGCGACCGGCGCGAAGGCGTACGCTGCCGAGCTCGTGAAGCATGCCGCCGGTAGGTACAACGTGTACACCCAGTGGGATGCGACGTCACCTCGGCTCGTCATCGCGAAGTGGAAGGCTGACACCTCCGCGGTTCTCGTCGGCACGCAGGGCCTGATGACGGGCGTCGACGCGCCGGGGGAGACCTGCTCGCTGGTGATCCTCGACCGGATCCCGCGCGCAGCCGGCAACCCGGTGGACGACGCGCGCGCAGCGGTGATCGCAGCCCGGCTCGACGGTGACGGCAAGGCGGCCGAGTTCGCTTCACGGCGGATGGTGTACGTCTCGGACGCCTGCGAGCTCCTCGGACAGGCTCGAGGGCGTCTCGTCCGCTCGGCCGGCGATCGCGGGGTGTTCGCGATGCTCGACCCCAGACTCCTGAAGAACCACCCGTTCACGTACGAGGAAAGCAGCAGGCAGCTGATGATGAAGACCATCGACGTGTTCGGGCTTCGAACCACTGACCCTCAGACTGTCGTGGATCACCTCGCTGGGCGCCAGGCATCCCGAGCCGCCGCGTGATCGGCAACACGGCCGGGAAGGACCGGCTGAAGCTGGACACCGGTGCGTGGGAGCAGATCATGCGGGCGGCGGAGAAGGAGCACAACGGTGTCCCCGTCGAGTTCGGCTCCGCTTCGGGTGTCTGGTCGGACGACCCGTTCCTGGTGAGCGTCACCCGCGTCGGCAATGACCTGAAGATCCAGGTCGAGGACGGCGGCTCGGTCTGGCTGGACCGGGTCACCGACTACGAGGGGCTGATCCAGAAGCTTCGGGTCATGCGGTCCGCCGGGCGTCTGACCGTGAAGGCCCATCTCCGCCCGATCGACGTGCTCGGGTTCGACCACTCGTTCGCCCACATCCTCGACGCGAACTGGGACTCGATCAACGAAGGCCTGCAGGACCGGTACGGTGCGTCGCTTCGCAGGTCGGAGTCGTGGATGAAGACGACCCTGGTCGTCGAGCCCGTACCCGCCAGAGTGAAGGACGACGGTCTCGTCTCGTCGGTCACGGTCAGCGACATCATGGACAACGCCTGGGACCGGTCTCCTTCGCGGGCGCTGCTCGCCTCGGTTCGTAGCGGCCGGATCGCTCAGGAGATCTGGGAGTTCGCCCGTCGCGGTTAGCCGCACACGAACCAGGCATGACCTGGAAGCCGCGTGATCAACGGAACGGCCAGTGGCTGCCGTACGCGCAGTCGCAGGCGGACGTCGTCCTCACCGCCGAGCGTGCACTGTTCGAACTTGAACGGCTCACCCCGAAACGTCGCGACGAGCTTGCCAGTCACCTCGACGACGTGGATGCCGCGACCGGGGTGACGAACGCCGACCGGTACCTGGCGTTCGCGCCGGTGACCGTGTCAGAGGACCTCGTGTGGGTGCGCCGAGGCGCTCCCCGCGAGCTGCAATGGCGCCTCCACAATGCTGCCGGTGAAGCACTGCAGGTCCCGAAGCTCGTCGCCGGCGCCGTCAACGTCCCCGACACCACGGACCAGCTCGCAAGGCCCACCCACCTCCGTGACGCCGCGCACCGCACCTGGCAGAAGCACGTCGACGCTCGAGCCCGGCGCCGCGGCCGGCAGGACCCCGACGTCAGGTACAAGACCGTCGCCGCGGAGAACGCAGCGTACGGCGCATATCTCGAAGCAGAAGCGTCGTTCATCGCCGCGAAAGCCTCGGCCGCTGAAGAGGCGTACGCCGAGCTCGTCAACGCCGCCGAACCGTTCACCAACGCATTCATCCGTGAGCAGGACCGCCTGTTCGACGCGGATGCCGCCGGCGCGGAGCTCGAGCCGCTCTCGGTTCGCACCGAACAGGCGAGGCAGGCGGCGTTCCGTCACGGGCAGGCATCACGCGCTGCAGCACGGAATCTGAGGGCCTGGTCGTCTGACGAGTACGTGAAACGCCGCGCCTCAGGGCAGGTCGTCCAGCTGCCGGCCGCACACACAGACGTGTATGAGCACGATCAACATCACCCACTGGAACGCTGACGAGCACCTCCGCCACCCGGCGACCGGGAAGTTCATCGACATGGAGAAGCGTTCCGACCCTCGCGACCTCGGCGGCGTCGTCCTCGACGCCTACGCAGAACCCGATGAGCCGGACTACGAATGGGTTCGGCAGAACCCGCGGTGGGACTTCCAGTCGACGAGCCTGGAGGCCGCGATCGCACGCGTCGAGCAGGCGAACGCGAAGCTGGAACGGTACGGGATTGCTGAGCGGTTCACCTACGAGGCGGAGATGTACCTCAAGACCGAGCACGGTCAGACCCGGGAGATGTGCCGGTTCACTCTGAATCGCCCATCGATCAGCTACGACGGTTGGTCGTTCGTCGGCGCGCACGACTTCACCCCGACCGGTGAGGTCGTCTCCCACTTCGCTGGGAACTCCCGGTCGGAGATCCCGGAGGACAACCACTGCGACCACTGCGGGTCGAACCGGGCCCGGGACCGCGTGTACACCCTCGTCGGCGAGGACGGTGGCGAAAAGCAGGTCGGGAAGAGCTGCCTGAAGGCGTTCCTCGGTGTGTCTCCCGCCGGCCTCTGGGCTCTGGACGCGGACATCGGGATGGACGAGGTCAAGGACGCCTCGGACCACTACATGAACCCCGGCTCCCAGGTGTGGGACGTCGACGAGCTCCTCGTCGCCGCGCTCACCCAGACGAATGACGGCGCCGACTACGTCAGTCGTGAGGCTGCCGGGTTCGAGCGGCGTGCCACCGGCGACGAGGTCGGCCTGAAGTTCAAGGTCCTCCTCGAGAAGGGCGACTCCGTGAAGCGCCGGAAGCTGGCCCGGAAGATCGTCAACTGGGCGAAGAAGCTCGACGCCGAACCTGGCTCCTACGAGGGGAACCTGAAGGCGATCTTCTCCGGGAAGCAGCAGGAGAACTACATCAAGAAGGCCCACTTCGGCACTGCGGTGTCGGTGGTCTCGGCGTATCACCGAGCGATGAAGAAGGCCGCTGAGGTGAAGGTCCGCGAAGAGGCGCCGCCGGCTCTGAAGGAGTTCCTGGCGCCGAAGGATGCGAAGCTCGCCGGCGTCCAGGCGAAGGTGGAGAAGATCGTCAAGAAGGAGATCTATGACGAGTTCAAGCGCCGTGACGTCACGAAGCGGATCATCACGCTCCGCACCCCGGACGGTCACCTGCTGAAATGGTGGGGCGGCGGGAAAGCCGACGAAGGCCTCGAAGAGGGGCACGAGATCACCATCAAGGGCGCGATCGTGAAGGACAACGAGGTGTACCGCGACGAGTACGAGACGGTCGTGAAGAACGTCCGTCTGGAGCCGAGCGCCGCCTAGCCGAGCTCGGCGTTGGCCCGCTTCACGGGGCACTTATGTGCTCGGGAGCGGGCCTTCGTCATGATGGCGTACGTCTTGCCGATCTCGCCGAAGGTCTCCCCGCAGCGGGTGCACTCTGAGGAGAAGTTCTTGTCGGCGAGCCACAAGACGGCGGCGAACACCACGAACCCGGCCGGGATCACGGCAAGGCCGGCGAGGAAGTAGAGCCAATCCATCACCGCACCTCCGCCATCGCGTGCTGCTCGAGCTGCTCGAGGTGCGCCTTCTGTTCGGCGACGATCTCCGCAGCCCACCGCATCAGCTGGTCGACGGTGACGTTGTGGGGCCACAGTGCCAGCTCGGGCTGGCTGAGCCACCGGACGAGCTCTTCGTTGCTCGGCCGCGGCATCACGGGTCGGGGTTCGATGTCCATGAGACGTTCATGCGCGGACGACAGCACCATCTTGCCTGTCAGGCGGATTCGGTGCCCTTCACTGCAGTCCGGCAGTGGTGCAGCACGAAACGAAACTTGGTCAGGAGCGCGCGAGCCTTTCCGGGCTTCCCGAACGAGCTCGAGCAGTTCCCGCATTCGAGCTTGCCGTCCTGGTCGATGTGCGTTGGACGGGGAGCTTCGATCGGGAAGAGGAGCAGAGTGACGAGCACAGTGATGAGCGCTTCGAAGATGAAGAGGACGGCCATGTTGCACCCATGCGCGGCCGCACACGTAATCGGGCATGACTCACACCAACCGCTTCAACGAAGCCGACGTCAACCGCGTCTCCTCAGGCCACGGCCGCATGTCCGGCACCTTCTCAGAGAAGGGGCAGACCGCCGCGGATTTCGGTGGCCTACAGGTGAAGTCGTGGGGGAGTGTCGAGCTTCGTGCCGGTGACTCCACCCCGTACGGGAAAGCCCAGAACGTCGAACACGTCGCCGACGGGATCGCATTCGCGAGCACCGCAGGTCACGGTGCGTACAAGCTCTCTCGGGAGCGGATGGCCGCGATCCCTGCAGCGTTCCGCATGGGTTCGTCCTGGTTCGAGGAGGACGTGGAGTGGCGAGTCGTCGCCGCCTACCACCCGGACGCGTTCCCGACCATGGACCCTGCAGACTCCGAGCAGCAGCTGAAAGACTGGTACCCGGACCAGTGGGAGAAGGCGAACGGGCGTGAGCTGTTGATGGGTGAGTCCCGGAAGAAGGACGAGCAGCTGTGGGCTGAAGCGCACAAGGACGACCTCGTCGCCACGTACCGAATCGCCGACCCAGACAACGACGGCTACGTCCTTGCTCCCGCTTACCACCCGACCGAGGAGTACGACCAGTACGGGCCCCGATTCCGCATCAACGCAGACGAGTTCCGGCAGCTCCGCCGAGAAGGAGGCGAGCCCGGCCAGTCACTGCGCCTGGTGATCGACCCGTCCCGGCACGAGCAAGTCGCTCCTGTCGAACGTCCTGTCCTCACCCAGGCGCCCCGCTACCGCAGCATCGCACCGGCGAAGACGGCCGCAGCCCAGGCGCGGATCGACAAGGACCTCGACCGGCTGTGGCGGGTCGACGGCCGCGTCCGAAGCCTCCGCCAGCTGATCGAAGAGGAAGGCGTCACCGGGAAGTCGGTGCACGTGCAGTCCGGCCGGCAGATCTTCACGATGAGCGTCCAGGAGCACGTGGAGGACAGCTCGAAGATCTCCTTCGAAGTGTCGAAAGCAACCTGGGACGCCGCTGACGCGCCCGACGACCGCTCTCCGTACCAGGTGGCGCTGCAGGAGCACAGCCGTGCGCAGCACGCGCACGAGAAGCTCGGCAAGCAGACGCCACAGATCGGCTCGGATGCCTGGCGTGAGCACCGAGAGAAGCTCCGCATCTCGAAGGAGAAGGTCACCGCGCTGAGCGACAAGATCAACAGCTGGGGCAAGGAACCACTGAAACCGCCGACCGACTGAACACTGGTCTTGGACATGCCGGCCG
Source organism: Agromyces sp. NPDC057679 (assembly GCF_042799635.1). Lineage (NCBI taxonomy): Bacteria > Bacillati > Actinomycetota > Actinomycetes > Micrococcales > Microbacteriaceae > Agromyces > Agromyces sp. NPDC057679. Next base: position 75,393 of record NZ_JBHVIK010000004.1, read on the forward strand.
CACACGTATGACGGCATGTCCAAGATCGACAATCAGGGAAACATCCACAACAACCTCGGCCAGTTCGCCGGCCACGTCCCCACATCAGCGGAGGTCCGGCTCGCAGAGCCCGCGATCTCCGACCGCGAGTTCGACGAACTCAACGACACCCTCCGCGGCGCCCAGGCCCTCCTCGACGCAGCCCGCGAGGCTCAGGCGATCGCCGCACGGCAGGTGATCGCCGCGGCCGCGAAGCGCAACTACCCGGACGCCGCGAAGGTCACGTTTATCGAGCACTGGGACGGCAACGGTGACGTGGACCTCGAATCGATCGAGGACCAGAACGGCAACGTCATCGTCGACGGAGACCGCGACCTGGACGAGACAGCCTGGTCGCTGGTCAAGACGGCTCGACGGATCGACCGTCAGGACCTCGGCTCCGTCTTCGACGAGGCAGACAACCCGGAGGGGAACGTCTACGAGCTCGACCTGTCGAAGCCGGTCGGGAGGCGGTGGAGCCCCGGCGATTCGCTGAACCTCACCACCTTGCCCGTCAAGGAGCTCAGCCGGCTTCACTTCGACGTCGCTGAGGCAGCCGGTCAGGTCGCCGCGTACGCCAGCATCGGTGACCTCGAGTACCGCCTGTACGACAACCCGCACCACTACGGGTTCAACCCCGAACAGGTCGCGAAGGCTGAGGCGCTCACCGGCGGGAAGGATGCACTGCTCCGTGCGCTCACCGAGACCTCCGCGTGGGGGACGATGGACGAGCTCGTCACGGAAAAGGTCTCGTCTGACTACGCCGAAGGCACGAAGCACGCCCTCAACGAGATCCTGAACCGAGCGGCATCGTGACCGCCCGGTTGTACGAGCGCGGCGGGGCACGCCGCGGCGCCCACGCCTCGTCCGGTGAGTTCTCCGAGCACGCGCACAGCGCGGCCGAGGTGGCGCTGTCGCAGGCGCTGTATGCCGACCAGTCTCCATCGGAGATCGACACGGTGCTCGCGAAGCTGTACCAGGACCGCCAGGACGCACGGGCACGTCTCCAAGCTCCAGCTGACCGTCTCCGCGCACACGACGCCGAGATGAAGTACCGGGAGGAGAACGACGGCGCTGCCCGGAACTCTCGCGCGATCCTGCAGGGGTGGCGACTCGACTCGGACCGCGACTCCGTCGCCCGGTACCGTGCGGAGATCGCCGAGATCGATGAGAAGATCCGCCCGATCGACGAGGAGTTCGACGCTCGCGGCGGCTGGACGAGATTCTTCCTCGTCCAGAACACCGGCGGGCATGTTCACTCGTCGAGGAGCTGCTCGACATGCTTCCCGACCACCCGGTTTGGGTGGCTGACGGAGCAGAGCGGGTACGACGAGGCTGAGATCGTGGAGCTCGCTGGCGATCTTGCGTGCTCGACTTGCTTTCAAACGGCGCCGGTCGTGAATCCGCGGAAGCCGCGCCCGAACCAGCTCGAGACCCCGGAAGGTCGCGCGGAACGTGAGCGCCTCGAGAAGGTGCGCGCAGAACGGGAAGCCGCCCGCATCGAAAAGGAGAAGAAGCGGGTCGCGAACGCGATCACCACCCCGTCTGGTGACCCGATCTACGAACGCGCCGGCACGCCGTTCAAGACGGAACGCACTGCCCAGATCGAAGCGATCTCGAAGCTCGAATCTGCGGTGTACTACGGCTTGACCGAGCACCGTGGCGATGAGGACGCCCGTGTTGTCGGTGAGGTGCTCGCCGGTCTCGCTCACAAGCGCGGTGTGCCGGTCGAAGAGATCCGCGCCGAGTGGGTCGACAAGGTGATCAAGAAGACGAAGATGCAGCCGAACCGCGTCATGGCGGAGACTCGAATGGGGAGCCTGTTCGAAGCCGGCGACCGGTACCTCGCGGAGAAGGCATCTCTGGCGGCCGCGATCGACGCTGCCGGCAGCCAGGGCGCTCACGACGAAGCCACCGCCGCGTACGAGGTGTTCATCGGGCAGCGACGGGCACCTGGCCGCCGTTTCTGACCAGACGCCGGCGGCCGGAGCTCGATTCCAGCCGCCGGCGTCCGATTGCCGCACACTCACTCCTGCATGAACACCATCTCCAACGACGCTGAACAGCGCCGCGAAGCCGCACGCGCAGGCAACGGTACCTTCGGCGAGCAGATCCACACGCCGGCCGCGATCGAACTCACCCCGGCCACGGGGATCAATGAGACCGCAGCTAAGCTCACCCTCGCGAACCTCACCGCACGGTCGATCCGTGACGCCACGCTGAAGCTCAACCCAGCAGCGGTGAAGGTCTCGCTCTACGACAACTCCGACCCGGGCGACGGTGCCGATCTCGTGGCGCAGTACGCCCACGACGGGAACGAAAAGCCGATCGTCAGCTTCATGGAGGACGACCCGGACAATCTCCCCGCCGGCTTCGACCGCCTCTACAACCTTCGCTGGGCGATCGGCGGTGAGGTCCGCCGCGTGAACGAGGCACAGGGCACCTACGAGCTCGTCTTCGCGGACGTCGAAGGCGGCCCCGTCGCCGACGAGGAATACGCCACGGCCGTCGCGAACTTCGAAGCTGCGGAGCGTGACGTGTTCACCGGCGCTTCCGCAGAGCTGAAGGAGACCCTCCTGGCGCGACACCCGAACGCTGTGAAGCTCGTCATCGAAGACCACAACGACGACCCGAGCGGCGGACCGTATCTCCAACCGGTGAAGCTGCTCGACGTCGACGGCAACGAGATCGACGACTTCGACGACGAGGACGAAGATATCCACGACCTCGTGCTCGACCTCGACCGGAACCTCAGCGCGGTCATTGACGGCAAGGACCGTCACGGTGACCCGACGTACGCGCTGAATCTGCGCTGAATCTCCTCCCGAAACGGCTGGTCTTCCGCTCACACCGGAAGTCCAGCCGTTTTGCGTAACAATTGGCTGTCAGGTAACACTCAGAATCACGACAGGCCGCACACGTAGATGCTCTCTCACTCGGACAGCCTCCAGGTGAGCCAACCACTGCAGGATCGGATTGGGGCCGACATGCACGAACGCTCGAGCAGCGCATCGCGCGGTGTCAAGCGACACCTCGCGCTGGTCGACAACGTTCAGCGTCACGAGGAGCGCGGCAAGGACGGCCGGTTCATCAACGCCCGGACCGCCCCTCAGATCGGCCTGGACGCCGGCGTCTACACCCCTGACCTCGAAGATTTCCTCGACGGGAACATGCCCCGTCTCATCGAACCGGCAACCCACGACGAGCTTGTGGACGCGATCCGTTCCGTCGACGGCACACCTGACGGGGAATCCCCGGTCATCCACATCGCCGCCCCGCTCGGCAGGCTGATCGACACTGACCTCGCCGGCCCTGCAGACGGCCGCCCGCTGATCGTCAACGTCGCGATCGGCGCCGGCCGGCTGCGAGTCACAAGCGGGTACGTCATCATCCGAATCGACTCGTCGTCCCCGCTGGAGATTTCGGTCGGAGACCGCACCGACGTCAACGTGATCGTCGAACCTGGGCGTCGAGCATCGATCGCAGCGCACGGCGACTCCGTCACCACCGTGTACGTCGGCGAGGGTGCCCGAGGCATGATCCACGTCGACGACGAACGCGCGGAGACGAAGCTGATCGGCAAGGACACGCGAGGATTCCGGTACACCGCGCTGCCTCTCTAGCCTGACCTCGCCGCCCGCCGCATACCTCCCATTGGGAGGTACACGGGACCATGATGGGCGGACACCACGCGATGACCGGCGCTGCGGCGTGGATCGCGATCACAGCCACCGGGCACGGCTTCGGCTGGTACGAGGTCGACCCGCTCGGAACGATCACCGGGGCGCTCCTCTGTGCGGGTGCCGCGATGCTCCCGGACGCCGACCACTCGTCGGCGACGATCGCCCACTCCGTGCCGTTCGTCGGGAAGGCTGTCACCGAGGGGATCTCGAAGGCGTCCGGCGGTCACCGCCACGGCCTCCACGCGCTCCTGGCTGTCCTCTGCGCGTGGTTCCTCGCGGTCGGGCTCGGCTGGCTGACCTGGCAGCCGTCATGGTGGCATCAACCGATCGCAGTCGGGCCGGCGGTGATGACCGCGGCCGCGGTGACGTTCGCGATGAAGGCGTTGAAGGTCGCGAAGACGTGGCCGCAGGCGTGGCTCGGCGGGTTCGCGATCGCCGGGTTCGTGGCGTTCTTCGCCCCTGAGCAGCAGTCCTGGTTCGCGTTGTGCTTCACGGTCGGGTACGCCGTCCACCTCGCCGGCGACTTTCTCACCACTGGCGGGTTGCCGTTGTTCTGGCCGTGGGTTCCGAAGCCTCCGAAAGCGTGGCGGGAGATCCCCGTCCTCAGCTCCATCTGGACGTCGGGCGGGTACTGGGCGATGCCGGTGCTCGGTAACGCCGGTTCGGTCCGTGAATGGCTGATGCTCGTCCCGATCACCGTCTACGTCGGGTACGGCATCCTGCACGCCGTCATCGCGATGTTCGGCATCGACCTCACCGAAGTGATGGCTGAGGTCTGGATGCCGCGGTAAATCGCCGCATGTCTTCTGAGTGACCCCAAGCCAAGGAAGACACATGACCGATCTGACGACCCCCGACAACCGGTTCGGGCACCAGACCCCCGAATCGGACATCGACCTGTTCGGCGACGCTGCACCCGCAGCGGCGGCGCCGCGAACAACCCCATGGTCAGACGCGCCAGCACTCCCGGCGGACATCCCTCACGTCGAGGTGCAGCCTCCCGCCGTCGTCGAGATCGCAGCAGCCACCGCCGCAGTCGCGCACACCGACGATGACGACGAGGAGGACCTCGACCCCGGAGACCCGTCGGCTGGCCGGAAACCCCGCAACCGCGAACGTGCTGCCCTCCGACGAGGCATCGCGAAGTACGACCAGATGCTCAGCGCCCGCCCCGAGCTGCGCGCCGCCCTCGCCGCCGTTCTCCGCGTGAAGGACACCCCACGGGACCTGACGTTCGCTGTGATGTCCGGGAACCGAGCCGCCACCCGAGCGATCGACGACATCAAGACGATCCACGGGATGACCGACCGCCCTCTCGACGCGATCGTCGCTGCGGTCAGCATCCCGAGGATCCGACTGAGGGCCGCCTGGACACTGCTCACCGCTCTCGACCACGCTCGAGGACCGCTCCCGCAGGCGGACGTCCGCGCCGGTGCAGAGCTCATGAAGCACGCATCACAGCTGACCGACGGCGATCTCGCCGAGCTCGGCGAGATCCTCAACCTGTCGAAGCGCTGATGCCGAGCTGCAAGTCGTGGCGCCCGAAGGACCACGCGAAACACCAACCCCCGCTCAAACCAGGCGAATGCCGAAGCTGTTGGACGCCGTGCCGGAACCCCGTTGACCGCGGCACTGTCCGCTGCGCCGACTGCCTCGAGCTGCTCCTCAGCCACCCCGACTCCGCAGTCCGTCGGGCACTCATCAACGAAGAGGGCGTCACCCTCGACATCCTCATCCGCCTCGCCCAGGACGACGAGTACGCCGTCGCCCTCGCCGCGGAAGGCGCGCTTGAGCTCGCCGACAGCTCCGAAACGAACACCCAGGACCCGGGCTTCGACCCGTGGGCTGACCGATAGGAAGCACGATGCCGAAGAAGAACACCCACTCCATCTGGGACGACACGGAACTCGCCGAGAGCCCGAACGTCAAGTCGAAGCCTGTCCAGTCCAGCGAAGCCGCCCGCCGCGTGATGCGCGGGTACACCCACCTGGCCGTGTGGTCGTTCCCGGTCACCGCAGTCCTCCTCGCGATGGTGTGGGTCGACATGCCGAACCCGGACGAATTCAAGATGCCGACGATCACCGATCAGGTCGACTCGCCCGGCAAGGCGGAGGCGATCATCGCGACCGACGCGTGGCTCGCCTCGGTGCCGGCGCCGATCGTCGACGGGCATGTCGTCTCCTGGGACGGCTTCCGCGACATCGACCGTCCGAAGCTCGACGAGCTGACAAAGAAGGCGGTGACCACCCCCGGCTACGACATCGAGATGCACCGTTTCACGATCGCGGACGCTGCAGGCAACCGGTACACGTCCGAGGTTGCTGTCGCCGTGTCGAAGCGGGAGGGCGCTGTGGCGCTCAGCACCCCGTCGCTCTCCCCGCTTGCGCCTTCAGCCACGGGATGGGCTTCCACCGGCACCTGGTACGGCCTGCAGACCGCCACGGCGTCCGATGAGGTGCAGGTCGCTGTCACCGACTGGGCCGAAGCTTTCGCGTCCGGGGACCCCGGCGTGCTCCGCCAGCGCGTCGGCGACGAGGCATCGAATCACTCCTACATGCCGCTGAACGGTGTCGCGTCCGTCGAAGCGTCTGTCATCACCGCCGGCTCCCGCCCGGTCATCGAGGACGGCGTCGTGTCGGACGACGACCCGAAGGAACTGATCGCACAGGTGCAGCTGAAGCTCGTCTGGCTCGACAGTGAAGGCAACCCGCGCAACGACAAGCAGAACTCCAGCGGCAACAGCGTCATCACCTATGACGTCCTGATCGCGAAGGCGAACACCGCGTCGCCGCAGGTGGTCGCGTGGGGCGGCCCGGGTTCCGGGACCAGCCTCGAGAAGTTCCAGAACGCGGTCATCGACCGTGAACTCACCGACGGGGAGGACAACTGATGGGCCGCACTCCGAAGGTTGCCGACACGGCAGCCAAGACCACTCCGGACTTCCCGACGATGGTGAAGAAGCGGTTCCGGGATGGCCGCATCGTCGGGATCGACGACAGCGTCTGGCTGTACCGGTCGGTGCCGCTCGCTCCGGTCTCGGAGGCTCGCTCGTCCGAGGACGCGGTGAACGCCGGCCACGCCATTCAGCAGGCGATGAACGGTCTCGCCGGGATGGTGCGGCTCCGCAACAAGACGCGCAACATGAACCGCGGTGGGTACCGACAGATCCACATGCTGCTCGTGAACATCCCGCAGTACTTCGAGCCTCCGATCGATCACCCGAACCACGCATACCTCAAGGAGGCGTTCTCCGACGTCCTCACCTACCGTCGCGCGCTCGTCTTCGGTGTCCGCCTGAACGCGCAGCTCGGCACCGGCTCGCTCCGGTCGGCGTTCGACTCGGCGGTCGAGTCCATCGTCCGGGGCGGCACCCCGATGTCCGACTACGACCGCGACTTCGAGGACGTCGACCAGATCCTCACCCGCGCCGGCCTCAACGTCCCGGACCCGACCGACTTCCGGTTCCTGAACGGCTGGTTCAACTACGGGATGAACGCCGACGTCCCGGTCGTCTACCACGACAACCATGTCCACTTCTTCCAGTCGGGACCCGCAGCGCGGGCTGCCTCGCGAGTGGGGCTCGACGACTGCAGCGAGTGGTCGGAGATGAACGGCACCCACGCGCTCACGTTCGCCGCCGTGGAGTCGTTCGAGCTGCCGTACGTCTCCGTGTACGAGGACACGGGCCGTTGGGCGTCCCGGATGATCGAGTCGGACTTCACCGCGGTGTCGGTTCGCGGGAAGGTTGAGCCTCCGCAGGTGACCCGTGAGGTCATGCGGAAGCAGATCGTCGACTACCGGCAGGAGCTCGAGGAGCGCCGGGAGAAGAACAAGCTCGACCGCGCCGAGCTCGAGGAGAAGCAGTCCGAGCTCGAGCAGGTCGAACGTGACTACTCGGCCGGCACTGCACCAGCGACCCTCATGGACGCCTCCGTGGTCGTAGCGATGCCCGGCCTTGTCGAAGATGTGAACGCGACGAGCGCCAGCTACGTGGTGCAGTTGAGCGCGATGCAGAACCGCCAGCCGGGCGCTCTCGCGGAGATGATGCTCGCATCGTCGATCAGCGCCAACCCGTACCTGGAGGACCTTCCGGCGACAACGATCGCGTACTCGGGACTGCCGTCCCTCTCGAACGTCGGTGACCGGCAGGGGAGCGCGCTGCTCGGGATCACGGAGCGTGACCGCCAGCCTGTCTGGCTCGGGCACACCGCGGTCGCGGATGAGGATGTCCCGCCGCTGTTCCTGGTTGCCGGCGGCTCGGGCTCGGGGAAGTCGATGCTCGCGCAGTTCCTCGCGTACCAGCAGGCGCAGGCCGACGTGCCGAACATCCTGATCGACCCGAAGACCGGGCAGGATCTGAGCCCGACCGTGCTCTCCGGCGGCGGGCAGGTCATCTCGCTCGACGACCTGGTCACCTCGGACGGCGCACTCGACCCGCTCCGGTTCTCCGCCACCCCCGAGGTCGGCGTCGACATGGCAGCGTCGGCGATCATCACGGTGAACCCGTGGTCGGACCCGAGACTTCTCGCGCAGTTCGAGGTGCCGCTGTACACGGCGATCGGTCGCGGCGTGAGCATGGGCGCCGTCTGCACCGGCCAAGCGCTACAGATGGCGTTCGAAGCTGAGCATGACCCGAGGCACAAGCAGCTTCTCTGGGAGATGATCGACCCGATCATGCGCGCCTGGCAGCAGAGCCCACTGATGCGCGCCTTCACCGGGATGAACCCCTCAACCCAGGGTCTCCGTGTCGCGAACGGGACGACACTGATCAAGGTCGGCGACTACCGCCTCGAGCTCCCGACTCCGGGCACCCCGCCGGTGTCGTTCCCGCAGCGTCTGGCGGTGGCGACCCTGAAGATGATGTTCACCGGCGCCGGCCTGGCGCTCACCGGCCGCGACGGCGTCCTGCACATGGATGAGGCGTGGGTGGTCACCGGCACGACACCGGAGGAGGCGGAGCGCGCCGGCCGTCTCGCGCGTTCGCAGCGGTTCCTTCCGATCCTGTACTCGCAGGACATCACTGGTGCGGTGAACGCGAAGTTGATGAACCACGTGTCACGGATGGCGATCGGCCCGCTCGACGACGTCAACCAGGCTCGCGCGGCGCTGCAGATCGCACGCCTCGAGGAGACGCCTGAGCGACTGAACCGCATCACGGCGAAGAAGACGATCGGTACGACCGGTGATGAGGTGGCGCCGAACTGGGGGTCGCTTCGTCCGCTGACAGATCCTGCGACGCGGCAGAACCTGCGAGGGACGGTGTTCATCTATTCGGACCTCGCTGGGCGTGCCGTTCCCACTGAGGTGAAGCTTCCTCCACAGTTCCTCAAGATCGCCTCGACGAACCGTCTCGACGTAAATCTCAGAAACCAACAAGCCTCCGTTTGAGCCCGTCCAGACCGTGTCCCCCTCGCGGGGGACACGGTCTCGGCGCGTACGGTGTCAAATCGAATTCGGGAAAGGTTTCCTCAGCTTTTTCTTGTAGATGACCTACAACGATTCGGCCTAAATACACACCAATAACAGGCAAAAACCTGCGATTTTGGCCGAATCGACGCGCATGACGCGCGGGTGACCACAACATTCACCACCACCCACGCAGACCAGATTTCCGTCGACCTCGCTCGTCAGTTCCTTGACGGTGACGTGACTGAGGATCAAGCACGACGAGGCATCGCCTGGAACATCGAAGCGACCGGAGTTGCCACCGAAGTCAGCCGAGAGCCGCACCTCTACGGACTCCACCCGCGCACCCGATCCAAGCTCGCCGACGAGCTCAAGGTCGTCCTCCACGGCAAGGCCGTGGGGGAGTCGGGCATGAAGGCGAGCCTCGACCTCAGCCGCATCGCCGGCGGCGCCTCCGCCGTCGGCTGGGCTCGCCAGCTCCTCCGCACCGCCGTCAACTCCAAGCTCCGCGACATCCTCTCCGCCGACCACGAGCTCAGCTACTCCACCCTCAACGACGAGGAAGCGGTCGCCGACGAGGGCGGCACCATCTTCGACCAGGTGAAGAACGAACTCTCCGCAGAGGAATCGTTCGACGACAACCGCTTCGCCGCCAGCTTCGAAGCACTCGCCGGCCTCAAGAGCCTCCGCCACACCGGCAAGACCAAGCAGAACGCCCACCACCTCCGCGCCGCCTACGAGATCACCGCCCCGATCGTCACCCCCGAGGACGAAATCGACCGCGAGTGGGTACAGGCCCAGCTCGAAGCCGACGAGACCATCGCCTACCGCTCCCTCACCCAGTGGCTCGCGATCGTCACCTCCCAGGGACGCCAGCAGAACCCCATCGACGACCGCCTCCTCGGTCTCTGGGACGACTTCACCGCAGACCAGGCCGAAGACCTCGCCGAATACCGGCCCGGCTTCGCCCACACCATCGCACTCGCCGCCGTCATGCTGAGCCCCAAGCCGTCCCGCGACATCGTCAACCAGGCTGTGAAGCTCGTCACCATGGCCTCCGGCAGCGAGGAGTGGGAATCGCACGCCCCCGCACTCGTCCAGGCATGGGTCGCGCGCGAGTGCTCTCCGTTCTCCGAGTTCAAGTCGAAGACCCGCGGCGACGAGAACGAGCAGCTCGCCCAGCACAAGATGGCGGCCGCCGCATGGCCCGAGCTCGCCCGCGCAGCCGCCGGCTGGCACAAGACGCCTCTCGGCTCCACCGTCGACGAGGTCCGCGACCGCATCGCGCGCGTCTTCTCGAGCGTCGACCCGGCGAACTTCCCGCTGTGACGCGGCAGGGGAGCAGTATGTAACAGAACGGTAACGGTCGAGACGTAAGCGGAATCCGCCGCACACCTACAACGGCATGCCTAACCCCGCCCCGGCAACGATCCACCGCAACGACCCCGCATTCACCATCTGGAACGGCGACAGCCGCGATGTCCTGAAGCAGCTCGACGACAACTCCGTCGACCACATCCTGTGCGACCCGCCGTACGAAATCGACTTCACGCGCCAGCAGCGCGGAGTCGCCTGGGACCGATCCGGCATCGCATTCGACGTCGACCTCTGGCGAGAGGCCTTCCGCGTCCTGAAGCCCGGCGGGAACCTCATCGCTGCCGGCGCGACCCGCACCTACCACCGTCTCGCCGTCGCCATCGAAGACGCCGGCTTCGAGATCAAGGACAGCATCAACTGGATCTACGGCCAGGGCATGCCCCTCGGTTCCGTCGACGTTGCGAAGGCGCTCCGGAAGGCCGGCCATGACGAGGCCGCCGAGCAGCACGAAGGCCACGAGACCCGCCTGAAGCCGGCGCACGAACCGTGGGTGGTCGCACAGAAGCCACTCGACGGCCGCGTCATCGAGAACGTCCTCGAGTGGGGGACCGGCTTCATGAACATCGACGCCGTCCGTATCCCGACCGACGAGGACCGCAGCCGCCGGAACGGCGATTCCGCAGCCTCGACCTGGAAGGTTGAGCGCTCTACCGAGCGCACCGAGTCGCACGACGGCGGCCGCTGGCCAACGAACATCCTCCTCGGACACGCGCCCGAGTGCGTCGAAGACGGCGACTGCGTCTCCCACTGCCCGGTGCAGCAGATCCGCGAGACCTCTCGAAAGTCCGACACGTCCCGCTACTTCCCGGCCTTTCACTACGCCTCGAAGGCCCGCGGCGCCGAGCGCCCTATGAAGGGCTCGAAGGACGAGCACTCGACGATGAAGCCGATCGCCCTCATGCGCTGGCTCGTCCAGCTCGTCGCGCTGCCCGGGCAGACCGTGCTCGACTTGTTCCTCGGGTCCGGCACGACCGCCGAGGCATGCATCGACAACGGTGTGAACGTCATCGGCATCGAGCTCGAGGCGAAGAACATGCCGGCGATCGATGAGCGGATCGACCGAGCGCTGGCCCGGAAGGCGCTGGCAGCAGCCTGACGTCGGTTCAGTCCAATGACCCGGTGTGCCTGGAGGGTTCCTTCTTGGCCTCCGCATCGGTATCGTGGTATTGCCTTACCCAGTAAGCCGATAATGGTGATTATGTCGGAATCCCTGATCAGAAGGTATTTTCGTCAACCTCTCGAGCCTCTACCCAAGTCACCGCTCAGCGGACCAACGTAGGCTCGTCACATGCAGCTGATCGGTTCCATTCGCCCGAAGAAGACGACCTCCATCAAGGCGTCAGGGCACGACCGAGGATCGGCGTACCAGGCGCTCGCGGCCGAGGTTCCGCCGGGCAGCGAACTGATCCAGGCGCACTTCTCCATGAAGGCCGGCGTCACCGGCTCGACAGGGAAGCACCGAGCAGTCGGCGCGACGCCCATCGAGGCATCCGGAACGAGCTACGACGAGGCGATCGCTTCGCTCCACGCTCTCGTCCCGGAGGGGTACGTGCTGCTGTCGGTGAAGATCGCGGCGTAGATCACGCTCCCGGCCTGCCGGCCTCAAAGAGTCGTGCGCTGGATCCAGAAGGACAGTTCGTGCGTGAAGGTGTGGCCGCGGTCGAGGTTGGTGGCGACAACCACGTGATCCTCGCCGTTCCACCCCACCTCATCGACGCGAACGCGCTCGCGTCCTTCTGAGGTGATCCAGGTCCAGACCGAATCCGGCTCCGGGAGCACCTCATGCCGGAAGGCGCTGATCTCGTCCTGCGCCTGCTTGATCATCTCCAGCAGGCGCTCTGCGTTTTCCAGCAAGAGCGAGGGCGCAGTGGTCGTCTCCAGTTTGCGCGAGACCTCGGGCCGCGCCGCGAGGTAGTACCCGGCGCCCTGACGTGCTTCGACGATGCCCGCTGCGATGAGCGGCTGATACGCGTTCCGGACAGTCTGGACGCCAGTGATCCCGTACTCCGCGCAGAGCTCGCTGATTCCGGGCAGCCTGTCCCCAATCAGGTACTCCCCCGAAGCGAACTTCTGGCGGAGATCCTTCTCGATGCGCTTGTAGGCGGGCAGCTCGCGTTCCATGCTCACTATTGTACTAGTGCAATAGAGAACTAATCAACAGTCATCGGCCGCCGCGATCGAGCCGCCACCCACAGCACCGCTACGGACTTGCGGGCTCGATGAGCGCGGGCCCGTCCTGCCCGACCTTGAACGGTCGCACCGAGTAGACCGCGAGCTGCTCCGCGATCGGAAGCGCCGCCTGTACCGCCTCGTCGACCATCGCCTGGTCTCCAACGAGAGACGGGTCAAGCCACCAGTCCCAGAGCTCGCGCGGCAGCGGCACCGGCGACCGGTCGTGGATCCCGACGAGCTCGTCGACGGCGTCCGAGGTGAGGATGGTCGCGGTCAGCGTCCACCTGGTGTCGTCGTCCTCGGGCTTCGACCTGTCGAGCCACCACGAGTAGAGGCCGGCGACGCCGAGCGTTTCGCCGTCCGGGTGGTGGATGAAGTGCGGCACCTTGGCGCCCTTCTCCCCTGTCCACTCGTACCAGCCGTCCATCGGCACGATCGCGCGATGCGACTTGAGCGGGCTGCGCCAGGTGTTCTTCTCCGCGAGCCCCTCGGAGCGAGCGTTGAACGTCGGGAACTTGAGCTTGAGCTCCCTGCTCCACCCAGGCACGAGCCCCCATCGCGCCGGTTCTAAGCGCCGGCCGAACTCCTCCGACTCCGGGAGCTTCGCCTCCACGAGCACTGGGATCGTCGCAGTCGGCGGGATGTTGAACGACGGGCGCCAGTTCGAGAAGTCCCCCTCGAGCGCGCCGACCGCGGCCGCCAGGTCAGAGGGCTTCTCCTTCAAGGTGAACCGTCCGCACATGCTGCGAGGCTACCGCCCGACTCCGACCGTGACCATGCCTCGCTGGCGATTGGATAGCATCGTTCATTCAACGTAGAGGAGCAGCAATGGGGCGCAGGTTCAACAATCCGAGCGAGTCGGTCTTCTTCCCTGCGCTGCTCTACCGGATCATCTTCTTCATCCCCCGGACGCGGAACAACGTGCGTCATGCGCGCGAGCGGGCCCAGCTCGTTGCGTGGAGGCGGAAGAACGTCGACCGCCCGTACAAGCGCTCACTGAAGAACGCACGGAAGAAGTAAGCCGAAGCGCTTCCATCGCCGCATGCCCTCCATCGGATCCCCCAGCAGACAGCCGGGCCGGATCCCCGATGGGAGAGAGAAATGTTCGGGCCACGTGGCGCATCGTCCGGTATCGAAGCGGAACTACGAGCTCGCGCGAAGACCGCCGAAGCAGAGCAGGCCATCCATGAGGCCGAACGGCAAGCCCGTCTTGACGACGGCGCCGCTCCCCCGCGGCCGTCCGTGATCTCGAAGGTCCTGACTGCTCTCCGGCGATAGCCTCAACCTCAAGTAGAGGGTTGCCGCGGTAATCATGCGCGGACGGCCTGGTTCCGCCGCATGTCATTGACATGTGCCCCCGCAGTACCTCCGCAACCCCTCTCAGCAGCTCCACCGTCTGAACGACGTCGGTCCAGCCTCCACCGCTCCTTCGCACAGCGGCGTACCGATGGTGGCCGCATGCTGACCGCCCAGCAGTTCGCGGAATCCGTCGCCGAGGCTGCGCCGGCACGCCGTCATCTCCGAGCTGTCGTCCACGAGGCGAACAAGGACAAGATCCGCCGGCGGAACCGGATCGTCGCGATCGCACTTGGCGGCCTCGTCGCGATCGGCGCGCTTCAGCTGACGCTGAACCTTGCGATCGTCCAGGGCGCCTACGAACTCGACGCGCTCGAGACGCAGTCGTCGCAGCTCGCAAAGGAAATCGAAGCGACGGAAGACGATCTCACCGTTGTGAGCTCATCACAGTCTCTTGCCGCGAAGGCGTCCGAGCTCGGGATGGTCCCCACCCCGGTCGCTGCGTACATCGACATGTCGACCGGATCGCTGTCCGGCGTGCCCACTCCCGCGTCCGAGGACGGTGAGCTGACCGACGGGTACGTCCCGAACCAGCTGCTCGAGCAGGGCGAATCGAACATCGAAATCGCAGAGCCGGTGTCCCCCGTTCCACTGCCCGCGAAGCCGACGGCTGTCACCCCTCCCCCGGCGAAGGGCTCCACACCACCCCCTGCGGCCTCGCTGCCGACGCCGCAGACCCGCTAGTCGGCTGAACCGTCGAACAGCCGAACGAGGAATTCTCGCCACAGGCTGTCGACCTCACTGCGGTCTCGCGCCTTCGCAACCCACGACTCGAACTCCGGCACCCCTTCGACCTTCAGTCGCGCGATCAGATGCAGATCCGGCTCAACGCCTCTGATCGCGGGCTCGATGATACTGATCTTCTCTGGGTTGACCCAGCGCATCGGCGGGTGCTCGGCTGCCGGCTCCCGATGCGAATGCAATGCGACCCAACGTGGTGACATCAGACCCCCGGTGCTGCGTTTGCACCAGCATTCCCGATGACCTTGCGCTGTGTCTACGAGCGAAACCTGTAGAACTCCTGTGACCCCCATTACGGGGGACACCTGTCGTAACTGTGAATATCCACGATCGGGCCCACCTGGGGAACATCCCCCAAGCTGCGCGGATTTCATGCATTCGCAAGCTGTCCCCCATACTGACGCGGGGAATTTCTGCGCTTAGACACGCAGAAAGCCCCCGTGATTGGATGGCAATCAGTCGAAACAGGGGGCTGACCCGACGGTTGTGCGCCTGCCCACGAGGGTCGAGTGCTCGACAAAATCACACAGCGCCACCACATGCGCGCACGCAACAACGATCAGGAAATTACGGCAATGACTGGCGCTACCGTCCTCGAAATCACCCCTTCGGCCAAAGCCAAGGAGTGGGAACGGGCGGCGGCGAGCATTGCCGGGTTCCGCGTGGTGAATGGCCGTCTCCCCGCCGCCGGCTCGAACTGCTCCGACGATGAACGAGCGATGTACCGGTGGCTCCGCACTCAGCGCGAGCTGCACCGTCGTGGAGGCCTGAAGGAGTCGAAGCAGTCCTGGCTCGACCTCTACCTTCCCGGATGGTCGAACCCGCTCGAGGACAACTGGAAGAACAGCGCAATCGCTGTGTCCCGCTTCCGCATCCAGCACGGCAGGCTCCCCCAGCCGAACGCGACCGACGAAGCATCTCGCCGGCTCGGCATGTGGCTCCGCACCCAGCGACGCGCCATCCAGTCGGGGAAGCTCACCGCTTCCCGGCAGAAATGGCTGGACGACAACATCCCCACTTGGAACGACCCGGCGGCCGACACCTGGTACTCGAAGGCGGACATCGCGATCGCGCTGCTGCGCAAGCAGGGCCGGAACCCCGACCATGTCTCCGAGAGTCGTGACGAGCGCGACGCGGCGATGTGGTTTCGGTCCCAGCGTGTCGCCGTCAAGGCCGGTGCTCTCCCCAAGGATCGGATCACCTACCTCGACGCGCTTTGCCCGAACTGGCAGGACGCCGCGGTGTTCTCCTGGTTCTCACGTGCCGCGGCCGTTCAGCAGCACTTCGCGGCGACCGGATCGCTCCCCCGGTCAACGTGCGACGACACCACCGAACGCCGACTCGCGGCCTGGTTGACGAAGCAGCGTTCACTTCTCGCCGTCGGCGAGCTCCGACCCGACCTCTCGCGCTGGCTCGAACGGAACGTCCCCGGCTGGCAGAGCCCCCAGACGAACACCTGGCTCGCCCGGGCCTCGGAGGCGGTCGACTTCTTCCAGAAGCACGGTCGGCTCCCGGAGCGGCGCACGAGCAGCATCGCGATGGAGGCTGAACTCGCGAGCTGGCTCACCGCGCAGCGCGCCGGCGCCCGCGAAGGCACCCTGCTCGTCGAGCGGAAAGACTGGCTCGACGCGAACCTCCCGAAGTGGGCTGAGAAGAAGTACTACCGGTGGATGGAAGACGCAGAAGCTGTCGCTCAGTTCGAACGGGCGAACGGCCGGCTTCCCGGAGTCCTCGAACCCGACCAGGAGAGCCGGCGCCTCGGCATGTGGCTTTCCCGCCAGCGCCGCGCCGCGAAGGAAGGCCGTCTCAGCACCACCCGGCAGAAGTGGCTCGAGAGGAACCTCACCGAGTGGCAGTCTCCGTACTTCAACGTGTGGCTGAGCAACGCGTCCCGCGTCGAAGACTTCGTCGCGATCCACGGCCGGTTCCCGACGCGGAGCCGTACCGCCGACGCCGCCGAGCGTGAGCTCGGGGTCTGGCTGAACAACCAGCGCACCGCACACAAGGCGGACAAGCTCCCCGAGGAGCGACGCGAGTGGCTCGACGCTCGTCTCCGCGAGTGGGTGGATCCGCACTTCGCGCAGTGGCTCGCATCGGCACGTGCCGTTCAGGCGTTCCGCCGGAACTCGGGACGGTTCCCGTACTTCCGAGCGACGGATCCGACCGCCCGTCGTCTCGGGGTCTGGCTGAACAACCAGCGTGGAGCTGCGAAGTCCGGAACGCTCGAAGCGCGCCGACGGCAGTGGCTCGACACCCACCTGACCGGGTGGGCTGGACTGTCGGCGACGATGGACGTCCGTCACATGGTGGCTCAGGGCACCCACCTCGCCCAGCGTGGCACCGAGCAGCTGCTCGCGCTGCGCGGTGCACGTCAAGGCGTTCCTGTGGGGCTGCCGGCCTCGGCGTAACCTCGTCGTCCCGGCTGGTGCGTGGCTCTCCCGCGCATGGTGGGCCCAAGCACCACCGATCAGGAGAACCCGAATTGAACCCCGCTGCACTCGACGTGCCCGCGCCCGCGGCCGACAACGTGACCCCTGAGCCGCGACAGCTCACCAACCAGGACCGCTGCGACGCTTGCGGCGCCCAGGCGTACGTCGAGGTGAACATCGCATCGAGCACCCTCGACGAGAACTTCAAGCGCAAAGAAGTCCCGCTGCTGTTCTGCGCTCACCACTACAACAAGCATGAGCCGAGGCTCGTGATGTCCTCCGCTGTGCGCGGCATCTCCGTCGACGAGCGCGAGGCGTTCTGGGAGCGCGAGCGGAACCGCACCCGCGGGTACGAGTGAACAAGCTGGAACGTGATGTCCGCGCCGTGAACGCCGGGCTCACGATTGCATGCCGCGTTCGAGATCTCGAGCACCTCCTGACGGTCGTCACCGGGCACGCCGAGCTCGAGTACGTCGTGAAGCGTGAGCTTGGCGCGGCGAAGGCCTCTGTCATCGGGGCGATGGAGTCGGAACTCGAAGCCGCGATCTCCGTGAACTAGCGCGTTCCGCCGCATACCTCCTTGTGGGCGAACTGCCCCGAACGCAAGGAGCATCATGAGCGGAAGGCATGTCGGTCGCGCCGGCACATTTGCAGCCGGCGGCATGTCGGTCCTCATTGGAACTGTGGGGATCTTCGCGTCCATCGCAACTCCGGTGAACGCCGCCGGCGACATGTACGTCAAGTCGATTCCGAGACCCGCGGCCAGCCAGCCCGGATGGTTCAGCTTCGACACGGAGGAAGACGTCTACATCGACGTCAACGGCCTCCACATGAAGGAGTGGACTGACGTATCGTTCCAGCCTTCTGCGGTATTCGAGGCGGTCGACGAGGCGCGGATCGCATCGCTCCTGGACGGGTACCAGCTCGCCTTCAACTCCGACGACCAGGAGGTCTACCGCGAGCTCGACCTCCGGGTCCTCACCGGCGGTCTGCCCTCCTATGTCACCGTGAAGGATGCTCCAGAGTTCGACGCTCCGCAGGTCCTCTCGTACGTGATCGATCAGGCCGGAGTGACTTCCGAGCCCATGACGTCGGCAGGTGTCGCCGCCACGCTCGCGGCTCAAGGCACCGTTGAGCTGCTCCGTGCGAACATCGAAGCGGCCCCCGGTGCAGCGCTCACCGTGAGCTCGATGACGTTCGATGGTGCGAACTACGTCTTCCATCCGTTCGGCCCGAAGCCGGAGAAGCCAGAAGACGTCCTCGTGAAGGGGTCCGTCGAGGTCGAGAAGGACTGCGAGCTGGACACGGTGACGACGACGACCGTCGCTGACGCGTACCAGCCCTACGTGTTCGATGAGGTCAGCTGGACGTGGGGGCTGGTCACCCCGTGGGCCCCGCCAGAGCCGGAGGTGACTTCGCGCGCGATGACTCAGGCGGAGATCGACATCTGTGACGGGGTTGGGCCAACGACTCCACCAACGACTCCGCCCACCACGCCGCCTACCACCCCTCCGACCGACAACCCGGACGACCGCAAGCCGTCGAACACCGTCCCGGCTTCCGCCGCCGAGCCAGGCAAGCCGTTCCATGTGACCGGTGAGGGGTTCGCAGCGAACGAGCTGGTTCGAGTGGAGCTTCACTCCGACCCAGTCGTGCTCGGCACCCTGAATGCGGACGGCGCAGGGGTACTGGATGGGTACGTCACCATCCCAGCGAACGTGCCCGCCGGCGAACACCACGTCGTCCTCGTCGACAGCGCTGGTGTCGAGTACCGATCCGGGGCGATCACGATCGCATCCGTCGCGGCGCCTGCAGGTGACGGCGACGACCTCGAGGTCATCCCTGAGCTCGGCGCGACTACGAACCTGCCGGCAGCCGGTGGCGCCGTGTTCATCGTGCTCGGCCTCATGCTGATGGGCTTCTCCCTCTGGCGTAAGCGCTCGGCCCAGGTGTAGGCGCAACACCTACCGCGAGGGCGGCTACTCTTCGGAGTTGCCGCCCTCGTCGTTTTCTGGTGAGCCACCGGCCAGCGCGCCGAGAACCCCTCGACTCTCCTCGAGCAATGACTCGGCCTGCGCGAGCAGCTCGGCGAGCCTGGCGTCGACGTCGTCGTACGCGTCTGCGAGCTCGTTCACCGATGCTTCGGCGAACCGTTCCGACACCACACGCTGGCGGATCGCCGCTTCCCGCTCCCCGGTAAGCCGTTGCGTTCGGTCCATGATCTTCGAAACGCTGAGCAGCCCGATACCGCGACCGGTGTGCACCCATCCGTGCGTGTCGATCGTGGCGGTGAGGGCCGGAACGTCCATCCACAGCGTTGAGAGCTCGGTCTCGCAGCTGTGATCATTTGGTGGCGCTTCCGGCGGCATCAGCACGGTTCGGAGATCTGAACGCCATCCGTAGTGCGCGCGGCCGATGACGTCGAGCCACCGGGCGACCGCGCACGCAGGGCAATCTGCTGTGCGGTCAGACCTTGGAACGAGGCGGCCGGAGATGCGGACCACTCCCCCGCCGATTTCCACATCTGCCGGCGTCACCGCGGCCGCTTCACGGCGGCTCATTCCGAGGACCGCGATGAGCACGAGGATCCACGCGTCACGGCGTCCCCGGAGACCGGTCGGGTACCGCCACTTCGGCAGCTGCAGCAGCGCCTCACTGACCGTCGCCCACCCCTCCCCCGATCTCACAGTGCTGCTCCTCGGAGGCGCCGGCAGGTCGAGGTGAACTCCGGTCTGCTCGAGCGAGCGCCGGATCGCGGTGACCCTCCGCTTCGCGGTGCCGGGCGCGACGGGGATCTCAGCGAGGAACGTCTCGATGATCGTGACGCCGGCGAACCGCGGGTCGACGTCGATCGAATGGCACCAGTCGGAGAACAGCTCCCACTCGCGCTGGTCGACGACGGTGAGGGCGCTCATAGTTTCAGCCTGTTCACGGCGTTCCCGCGGAGCGGATCCTGCTCGCGGGCGTAGATGTCGACGCTGGAGAACTCCTTGTGCCAGGTCTGGCGCATGATCTCGTGGTGTGTGGCGCCGTTCCTGAACGCCTGGGTGACGAACCCGGCACGCAGCGAGTGGCCGCCGAAGTCTGCCGCGTTGTATCCGGCGGCTTCCACGCGGCGCTTCAGCATGTCGTTTACGGTCTGCCCGTTGAGGTGCCGATCGATGATCTTCGCGGTCTTCGTGACGGGCCGGAACAGCGGAGCGTTCGCCGGGAGCTCGGCGAGCTCGGGCAGCGGTTCCCGGCACACATGCTCGTGGATCGGGCTGGCCCGGACGGCTCGCATCAACATGCTGCGTCCGGACTCGTCGGCGGCGAGAAGCCTCACCCAGCGGGCGAACGCGCACGGCGGGCAGGTGCGGTGGTTCTCGCCGAACGGGATCGCTTTGATCTGACCGCGGCCTTCCTGGTCGGTCTTCGACTTCAGCACCGCGATGTGCAGCCCGTCCTCACGGTGCCGGCGGACGTCGCCGAGCTTGATGGCGGCGAGTTCGGATCGACGGAATGCGCCGGCGAGACCGATCGTGAGGATCGCGACGTCACGGTGCCCGATCACTCCTGCCGGCCAGGAGGTCTGGTCGATCAGCGAGACTGTGTTCTTCAGGTCGTCGACGAGGAGCGGCTCTTTGCGGTGCGTGCGCCGGGCCCGAACACGACGGACGCCGGCGATCGTCCGGGCGACGTCGGGGTGGTCGCCTGGCTTCGGGTGCCCTGCCAGCACGTGAGCCTTGTTGATCGATGTCAGGCGCCTCGAGATGGTGCCGGGCGCGTAGAAGGGTTCACCGTGTTCGTCGACGACGTTCGCGGTCCATGTGATGAACGCTGCGACCGCGAGCGGCTCTGCCGGCAGCGGATCCTTCTTCCGCTGGGCGCACCAGACGATGAACGCAGCCCAGTCGGTCTCGAAGCCGCGCTTGGTGCTCTCCGCCTCCGCGGACTCCTGGTACTTCTGGATCGCGGTGAGGTCGGCGATCGTGAGACCTGCTGTGCTGTCGACCAGGTGAACGCCGCGCTCGGTGATCTTCGCGGCCGCGTGCCGGTTGTTGCGACGCGGCATCGCAGCGCGCGCGAGCTCGACTGCAGCGTGCGGGAGCTGCCCCTCCCCCGTCGTCTGCGATTCAGTCATGCCTGCGGGCCTCCTGCCGCCATCCGGATTGGCTCTGGTGCAAATTCAGCTGGAGGAATTCCGCTGCCATTGTGACGCTCGGATCCAGCGTCGCAGCACAAGCATGCCGGGTTGTCTTCATTTTGTGGAAAATCGCTGGCTGAAATCGTGGGGGTATAGCGGCATGTGGATCGCTGCAGCCTGCACTTGCCGCCAACTTCAACGTCCAGAAATCGCCAACTTCATGGGACAACCACAACCACCCCGCGCTCTCGGGAGGCCTCCCGATACCGACGGCGATCTGCAGTTGCGGCTCACCAGCACTTCGCCGCATGCCTCACCGGCAGAGATCAGCAACATCAGCCACCCGGAAACACACAGCGGCTTCTTCTAGCTGGCTTCCGGACCTTCGCGAAGGGTGTTCGTCCTTTGAAGCAAGCAGAGACAGCAGCGCAGCAGGCTTTCAGCAACTCGACCAGGCTGATGGTAGGCGCAGCACTCGCGCTCAGCATGGCATTCAGCACCGGGGCCTACTGGGATTCGGACCGCGAGGCAGCTGAACGTGCAGACGCGATCTCGGAGAACCGAGGCCTCGTCGGCATCGGGTCAGCATCCATCGTGCCGGCCAACGCCAAGCTCGCCGCAGCGAGGTCATCCGTTCAGTCAGCCAGGTTGGCAGCTCTCGGGGTGAGCGCCTCCCTCCGCCAAAGACTCGGCGACGCCCGTGCAGACGATCTCCTCCATGCGCATGAGGAGCTCGCGCGGGCGTCAGCCGCAGCGACAGCCAGCACGAGCGTCACGTCAGCCATCGTGGGCTTCCAAGAGACCGTGGATCAGGCCCGAGCTGAGATCTCTGAATGGGACCGGAAGGAAGCTGAGCGGATTGCTCAAGAGGAAGCCGCTGCAGCGGCCGCCATTGCGGCTGCCGCAGAGACGGCCAGTTCAGAGTGGGGTGACGACCCTGGCTGGGTGACGAATGACGACCCAGCCCACCCTGATGGCGACCATGACGGCGTGAACGCTCAGACGCACGAGGAATACCTACGACTGAAAGCCGACTTCGCGCGACGAGTCCAGGAGAAGATCGATGCTCTCCCACCGGACGATGGGCTCATCCACTCCCCCGGATGCTCGAACGGCGCTCCCCGGCAATAGTCGCCCGACAATCGACAGGCGTCCCTTCCGCTCTGGTCCGCGCAACTGAACCACCCCGAATTGGGGGCAGATCAGCCCATGCTCCGTCGATTCGCCGCATACCTAATGGATGAATCCTCAAGAAGGGGTACTTGTGATGACGATCAAGTCCGGCGGCCTGTTTCGGAAAGCCATCCTCAATCGAGACGGCATCTCCGCCTCGATCCCTGAGGTGATCGTCGGGATCACCCTCAAGTACGCAGTCACGACGGTCGTGGCCGGCGCCCTCCTTGGGCTCTTCCTCTTCAGCTCTGCTGCTTCCGCGACGTCGCAAGTCTCCGGCGCCACTCAGGCCGCCGAGCTCACCTTCGAGGAGGACGCCCGAGGCGCTGACGGCGCAGTCGGTCTCTCGGACGAGGGTGTCGCATTCTTCCGAGCCACGTCGGGCGGCGCTGAGTGCCAAGTCAACCTCTGGCAGCGTGGCCCTGCCGACGCCGACGGTAAGGTCAGCCTCCTGACGAAGGAGACCATCGAAAGCGGCCCGTGCGACTACACCTTCCCGGTGGACGGGCTCGACGGCGCGAAGCCTGCCATCGACGACGCTGCCAACCTGAAGTTCAGCTTCGCGAACGTCGGGGGCCGGCCAATCATCTTCGATGAAAACAGCGGCCAGTCCTTTGGCTCTGGACTGCAGCCTGCAGGTGTCCGCGGTGAGGAGTGGACCGATGTTCGCGTCCACACCGTCGAGATCGAAGGTGGGAACAACAACAAGAACCTGATCGACAGCGCCAAGACCTTCACGCTCGCCGGCAAGGTTCCTGTCGCTGTGTTCTCACTCGTCTCGGGTGCTCCTGGATACGTCATCCCCGGAGTGGTTGTCGTCAAACCCACGATGGTGGCGATTCAGTCAGTCGCGCGATCTGCAACCGTGGGAACCCCGTATGGCACCAGCTCCGAGCGCGAAGGTGTCAAGGTCTCGTTCACCGGCGGCGCCTGCCTGAGCGGAACCTCCGGCTACACCCTGACCTACACACCCTCCAACGTCGGGCTTGACCCCGTCAGCCTCACCGGCGATATCGTGACCGACGGGTCCACGAAGTCCCTCGAGATGCCCGGGGTATTCAACGGGTCCACTGGTGAGATCTCGCTGAAACTCTTCTGCGAACCGAACGGCGAGTCGGTGACGGCCACCAGTGCGTTCACGCAGACGCTCCCATACCCGTCCGGCAAGCTGACATGGCCTGGAGTGACCGACAACTTCGGGGTACCCCCAACGGTGACCTGGAACAAGGTGTCCTCCGCCCCGGGGGTTCGCTACACCCTTCGACTCGACCAGAGCATGGGATACGTACCACCAGGGTGGGAGCTGAACACGCAGTGGGGCGGCTACGAGCTCCGAGGCATCGATGCTCTCTCCTACAAGGTCGAGTTCCCCGAGGGAAGCGTCTTCGGAAGCACCCTCGACTATTCGATCAGCGCCTATCTTGACAGCGTGAAGTCCTTCGGCATGGGGATGATGTGGACGTCCGGGTGGCCGGCTGCGCCTCAGGTACCGTCCACGAAGTGGACCTGGGTCACCGACGCATACACCGCTCCGTACGACGGAACGATCACCTGGACGGCTCCGACCACGAGCTGCCCTGCAGGCACCGAACTTTACTACCGCATCTGGGCGCCGTGGGACACCGCTCAGGGGGGCAAGTACGACGCAGCAAATCCTGTCTGGGACCTGGGATGGCAGAAGGACGTTACGTTCACGACGGGCGTCCTTCGAGGTGTGGACAACCACGTCATCTACGAGAACTCCTGGTTCAGCTGGAAGACGGACACACGCTGCAAGAACTTGTACACCGGAGCCTTCGGTCCTGTAACCACCAACCAAGGCCAGTTCAACAACCCTCACCAGCCGAACTACGGCGCGATGACATGGGACGGCTCCACCACCTGGAAGAAGACCGAGCGTCCGGTTGCGACCCAGATCTTCGACATCTGCCGGAACCAGGGAACGGTCACGTGCACGAAGTCGGCCTACGGTGACTCGATCACCGTCGACGTCAAGAACATCACCTGCCCAGCAAACAATGACCTGACAGCCAAGACCGCGAGAATGACCGACTGGAACGGCGTCGTGTCAACGGTCAACCTCCCTGTCTCGATCGGGTTCGAAACCGGCGGCGTCTCACGGACGGTGAAATTCTCGTTCTTCCAGTTCACGTGCGATCCGATCCACTACGGACCCACCAGCGGGTACGGCAACCCGTCGTGGTCCAAGACCATCACGATCGCACCGCTCCCCTAACCACCTGACGCAGACGAGCGCGTCACCTCCAATCGAGGTGACGCGCTCGTCTGATCTTCTGTGTCAGAGCTGCGGCTTCGGCCCGGGGATCATCGGGGCGTCTCCCCCGCCGTACCGGCTGCCGCGGTTGTAGGCGCGTTCCCTGCGCTCGCATTCCGCGATGATCAACTTCTCGATGAGCTGCTCGAGGCTCGGGTCGCGCTCGATCGCCTGGGTGTTGTGGTAGACCGCTCGGAGACGGGCGCGGGTGTCGGGACGGACACGTACGGTCAACTTCACCAGGGTCGGCGGCTGTGCCGTCTGCGGAGCCACGGCCGACGCCGGCGGTGCGGTGACCTGCTCCACCGGCGCTGCCGGTGGCTGGCTGTAGCCCGAGTAGTCCACGGCGGCCGGCACGCCCTGGGCGGGCGCCGGCGCAGCTGCCGGCGTCAAGTAGGCAGGTGCAGGCTGGTCAGCGATCGCGGGCGCCTCACCTTGGTTCTGCGCTGCAGGGGGTTGCCCCGCGCGCTCGAGCACACCGCTCTCGGCTGCCGGGATCTCCGGTTCGGCTGCCGCGGGTTCTGGTTCGAGCACTGGCTTGTTCAGGAGTCCCGCCGCGGTAGCCTGCCGCCGCCGCGGCGGTCCTGCAACTTTCCGCTCGTCGCTCATGTCCTACTCCCCCACCGGCTCGAGCAGTCGCGTGTACCTGGCGATGAACTCGTCGGTCAGCGCCTGCATGTCGTCGGACACACCCACCGCGGACTGCGGACGAACCGGCGCCGCCGAGGCGCCCTTCTCTCCGCGGCGCTTGTACCAGGGCTCCTGCTCCTTCAGGGCCTTCTCGATCTCCTGCGGGAGCTCGCCGCTCTTCCGGCCTGCCTGGGCGGTCGCTTCGGCGTGCCGGATGAAGCTGTCGAAGAGCAGCTCTTCGGGGGTCTCGGTGCCGAGCAGTTCCCCGATCTTGTCCACGGCGTAGCGACGCACCGCGACCGACCCGGAGCCTGTCGCGAAGAGGACGACGCCGAGCGCTTCGAGTGTGGGGTTGATGTCGCCGATCTGAGCCTTGATGCCAGCGGTGACGGCGAGGCCCTGAAGCGACCCGTCGTCGGTCTTCGTCGGGATGAGGATGAAGCGCGCTGCACCGGCCGCTGCCAGCTGGATGGGGCGGGCACCGGGCGGGCAGTCCATGAGCACGATGTCGTACTCCCCCGCGATCGGTGCGAGCACCTCTGCGAGTGCGAGCCGCGGGTCTCTCCGCTGGTTGACGGTGCTGCCGAGCGCCTGCTCAGCGGTCACGAGGAGCTCGCCACCGGGGATGACGTCGAGGTTCTCGCGGACGTTGTGGACGACCTTCAGGGGCTTTCCGTACTGGAGCGAGATGGCGAGGCTTTCGCCTTCGTCGTCGACTTCGGTGAGGAAGTAGCCGAGGTCCATTCCGAGGTTCGCCTGGTAGTCCAGGTCGATGACGAGCACCCGCCATCCGGACGCGGCGAGCATGCCTGCGAGTCCGGAGGTGATGGTGGTCTTCCCCACTCCCCCTTTGCCGTTGATTACGGCGACGACGTTGCTGAGTGCGTCTCGTGCTTCGGCGGTGAGTGGCGGCGTCATTTTGGCGGATCTCCTCGCGATCGGACCGGTTGTCTGGCTGGTCTCAGAATGCCACTTCGGCTGCCGTATTGCCAGCCTTCCGAATTGCCGCTTTGCCGGGTTGCCGGGTTGCTGGCATTCGTTCCGTATTGCCGGATTGCTGGCATTCCGTATTGTCATCCCGAAAGGCCCGCGCTTACAAGATTTTTGGTCGTTGCCGTATTGCCAGCAAGCCGTAATGCAGTCTGGCCAGCAATCAGGGAATCCGTATTGCTGTGTTGCTGTGTTGCTGTGTTGCCGGTTTGCTGTATTGCCGTATTGTGGCGGCGGTTGGCCGCATTTCGACTGGGAACGCCGGAGAATCGACGAACTCGACCGAGTCTGGGTGGTTGTGGCCAGAAGGGGTGTTAGGCGCTGTACGGGGCGCACAGGGCTTCTGAGAGGGTGTTCGTTCCGAGCCTCGGGCCGAAGATCGAGGAGTCTGGGGGAGGGGCTGGATCAGCTCGGATCCGGAATGCTGGCAATCCGGCAATCGACGGGGGAGCTAGCCGAGCCGAGCCGAGCCGAGCCGAGCCGAGCCGAGCCGAGCCGAGCCGAGCCGGTGACGACGTGACAGCCGATCCCACGTAGGGCCCCGGAGCATCTTCGGCTAGATGAGCGCGAGGCGACGACCAACTCGTGAGGATGCTCAACCAGGGCGCCGAGCTAGCCATGCCCGACGGCATCGACGAGGCGCACCCCGTACGAGCCGTCGACGGGCGAAGGAGCCATCAGTGGTCGAGAGACCAGGGGGAGGGGCCGGCTGAGGCGTTCGTGGCTCGAACAGCCGATCAGGCCTCGAGGGACTCCTGGCCGCCACCCTCGATCGCCTTGCGGCGCTTGAACCCACTGATCGTCGGGATGGACGTCGGGCTCGGCTTGATGATTAGGTAGCGGTCGGTCACGTCGATGTTGAGGCCGCTGTAGACGATCTGCATCGCCTGAAGGTTCTTGATGAACCGCTCTTTGAATGTTCGCGAACGAGCGAACTGCGCGCCGAACTGTCCGTTGAGCTGGTCCCAGGTGATGCGGGACTCGCGCTCCAAGTAGTACATCCGGTGCGTCAGCCAGATGTACTGGTCGATGCGCATGGGAGAGGATCCGAGCGCGTTCAGGATCTTCAGGTCGACCGGCACGGGCGCATTGATGATCGACTGGTAGAACTGGTCCGAGAGTCGGATCCGGGACTGCCACAGCCCGGGGTTGTCCTGCTCCTCACGAGCGGAGAACCACAGCTGCACCTCATCGGCGATCTGGAAGTACGACGACCTGATCCCCTGAGGGTCGCCGGTGCCTTCGTTCACGATGAGGCCTTCGACGGACAGCTGGGATCCGAGAAGCCGGCGCATGTGGTCGGTGACGCGCTTCGAATTCTGGCCGTTCGCGTTGATGCCGAGCTTGCCCATGAAGTCGCGCATGCTCTTGCCGAGGTCGAGCTCGGGGTCCTTCGTGCGGTAGGCCTCGGTCGCCATCCATGTCATCGCGTGGCGGGGGATCACGCCGAATGGGTACGCCTCGTGGCGGGTCTTCGTCTGCTCGTTGTAGATGAGAGCGGGCCGGACGGTGAGCGTGACGTCGCCGTTCCGGCGCTCCCAGTACGGGACGTTCTTCGGTTCGCGGTACGGGAGGGAGACCTGGGCCCAGAGACGGGCGGAGAAACCACGCTCCGGCTCGCTGCCGGGCTCTTCCATCTCACGCATGGTGGCGAAGTTGACCAGTCGCTGGCGCTGCCGGTCGATGCGGATGGGTTCGACGGCTGTCTGGTCGGGCTGCTCAGCTGGTGCAGGGTTCGACATCGATGGCTCGTTCGCTCGGTGGTGAAGGTCAGTACACAGCGTGCTGCGTTCGGGAGCGCACGGGCATCGCATCGAGTCGGCGTGTCGGGTATCGCCACCAAATGATCACAGGATTCGTGAGACGGTTTGGTGGCGCTTCGTGACTATCTGGTGGCGCACACCGCGACTATTTGGTGGCGCGAGTGCGACTATTTGGTGGCGAAGACGTCGCCATGGAAACCCCCTGCATCCCAGGCGGGAGTAGGGGAGTAGCGCCGACGATTCGAGCTCCCCCTGTAGATGTCCTTTAACAGATACCTATAGGGGTTTAAGCGGGTGGTGACCACAAGACGCGCGCGAGCTCGATCTCAACCTGGCTCCAACCATCTCCATGGACGGAGTTCGACTCTGCAATGGCAAGAATCGCCTCTCGGTGGACATCGAAGATGTTGCCCGCCACCAAATAGTCACAGCGATGATTCCGACCTGCGCAGCCGGATGGTCGACGGTCGCGCCACCAAATGATCACAGGCATGACAGCAGGGCAGCGAGGCTGCGCGCCACCAAATGATCGCAGCTTCGTGAAGGGACTTCACAGTTCCACAGCGCCACCAAATAGTCGCAGCACTCGGGCAGCTGCTGAGCCGGCTGCCGAGAGGGCGCCACCAAATAGTCGCAGTTGCGCGCGCCTTCACCGGATGGCCGTAGTTCACATCGATGCCGAAACCAAGCGCCACCAAACCGTCACAGCGATGACCGCGTTCCAGCAGGCGATGCCGTTCCTCGCGCGCCACCAAATAGTCGCACATCCTCAACGACTCTTTCCGCCGTGCAGGATTCGCTGCGCCACTAAACCGTCACACCAGTCGATGGCGTCGAATGACACGCTCGTAATTACGCGCCACCAAATGATCACACCGAGCGGTACCTGGGGGATGCGCTACGAGGAAAGCGCCACCAGATCGTCACGCTATCGGATCAGGTGGTGTTCGACGAAAACGCCACCAAATGGTCTCAGCACAGGGTGGAGCCAGGGTCTCGAGAGGGCGCCACCAAATAGTCGCAACAGGCGCCCGGGTGATGGATCCAAAGTCCCACCCGTCATGTTCGGATGCCCGCCACCAAATGGTCGCACTCGGACGTCGAAGTAGTGCCATTGGGGCAAGCGCCACCAAATGATCACACTTGGCTGGGGGAGAGGCGCCACCAAATGGTCTCACTCAGGCGGTGAGTCCGGCGGCCTTCAGTTGCTCGAGCTCTTGTGCGTCCGGCGAGTCTTCATCGGCCCAGAGCAAGCCGCTTCCGACTGCGAAGACACGACCTTCGGCGTCGAGTGAGATCCGGACCGCGCACTCCCAGTCCTCGGTATCCGGGTAGACGAGGTCAACATGGTTGGACCCGTGGACCGAAACCTGAGGCTTCCCGTGCTGTGTGAGCACCCCGTTCACCTGCACGATCGCGGACTTCACCTTGTCGGTGAGGTCTGATTCGTCGCCGAAGAGGAACTCGTCGATCTCGCGACTGCCGTTGAAGTCGCCAACTGGCAGCATCGGACCTGGACGGGAAGTCCTTCCGGCGAAGGCGCCGCGGTTGTAGCCGCCGCCGGCGACCTGATTGCCGCGAAGCACGCCAGACATCAAAGGTGATCCCCGAGGGAGCCGTCACGGGATGCGGCGAGCAGCTCCTTGAAGAGTTCATCGCGGAGCCCAGACATTGGGACCCAACGCTCCCCGTCCTCGTCCGAGTAGTTGTCGAACGTGGTGGCGGATCCGTCTGGGTTCAGCACGAACAGCGAACCGGAAGGCTGCTCGACGGTGTCCTTGTGCTGGACGTCGATGAGCAGGTGCTCGCCGTCGCGATAGACCGTCCCGTTTACCGAGTCGGTGTTGAACCCGAGCTCACGGAGGTCGAGGTCGTGGTCGAGGACCCAGATATCGTTCACGGCTTGCACGGCAGTGCGGTATGCGGCGGCTTCCTCCTGGTCGAGGTGGGCGACGTCGACGGCGGTGAGCTCGCGGGCGGCGACACGCTCGTGCATGGAGGTGACGTCGTACTCGTCGGTGTAGTTGGCGCTGGCTGCGAGAACGCCGACGGCCGCGGCGGTCTGATCCCGCCAGGTGTACTGCCCACGGTTGAAGCCTGCGCGGCCGAGGTGACCTCGTCGCTGGGCGGTCTTGGTGGTGCTGGACATGATGTGGTTCCTAACGTCGTGGGAGACATGAAGCCTCAGACCGTTTACGTGTGCGGCGGATGTTGCGATTCAGGCGGCTTTTCGGGTGCGGCGGCGCACCGGCTGTTCTGATTTGCTCGCCGTCTGCTTGGCAGGTGTCTTCTTCGCGGGCTTCCGCGCCGGCTTCTCGTTTGCTTTCATTCGTGCCGGCTTCCGTGCGGACCAGTCCGGTGCTGCCTTTCCGGCCTGGAACTCGAGCGGCTCGGAGAGGGTAGCGACCCTCGCGAACTCCGCGAGAAACGCCGCCGCGATCTTCGGGTCGTGGATCTCGAGGCCGGTCTCGAAGGATCGTTCGGCGGCGACCGTGAAGTTGAAGGACCCGGTCCACACTGCGGTCGGTCGACCGCCATCAAGGCGGACGATGAACTTGTGGTGCATGAGGGGGACGGGCGAGTAGCCGCGGACGGCGTACCCGACGCATCGAACTGCCTCGAGCTCGTCCGCGCCTGCGGCGTCGCGGAGTGGTGCAGGTAGCGACGAACGGAGGATGCCGCCGCGGAGCTTCCTGAGGGTGTCGCGGTGGCGGACCGAGGCGGGCTTCGTGTCGGTTTCGCGGAGCGACCATTCCTTGTTGACGATCAACGCGACCGGTCTTGCGGCCAATGCTGCGACGAGGCGTGTTGACGTGATCCAGGCGACGCAGCCGACGATCTCGGGAGACTCGACGATGAAGCGCTCGAGCTCAGAAGCGACATCTCCGAAGTGAGCGGTCACCTTCCCTGACTGCGCTCCTCGTTGGAGGTCATCCCAGTCGAACCCTCCTCGCTTCCTGGCGCTCGGGTTCGGGCGCAGTTCGTGCAGGTTTGCGGGGCGAGGTCGTGGCATGGCTTCCGACTTTCCGGGGTGATGCAGGGTCACCGGGGAGACATGCGGCGATGCCTATTCGTGCCTTGGACTGAGAACAAGGATGACGCCGCGACCGTCTGCTGTGGCGGCTGATGCGTAGTCGAACGCGGATGCTTCGTCGATCATCGAACGGGTGGCATCAGCTTTAGGGGCCGGATCGAGGTAGGCAAGGCCGTAGAGGTCGTGTGGCGATACGGAGTAGCCGCCGATGACGACGATCGAGGGCTGATCGCAGACGTCGACCACTTTCATCCCGGCTTGCGTGTCGGAGGTGGCGAGCTCCGCGACCGCCCATTCTGTGAAGCAGCTCGGCGATGTGAAGAGCGGCACCGGTTGTCCGATCTTCCCCACGAGACTGCCGAGGACGGGGGATGTCGTCTCGGTGCTGTCGATGATGTCGATACCGTCTTCCACGCGAGCATGTGGAAGGGGCTGGAGGTAGGTCCGCATCTCCGACGCCCCACCAGGTTCGACGTCGGGGTTGATCGGAGGTTCACCGATCGGTGAGCCGGATGCGTCTTTCGGGAGGCGCGACCAGTCGTCTGCCGAATTGGCTTCCGAAGTGCGCAGTCGTTCTCGCTCGGCAGCGGAGGGCTGCATGGCGAACCAGCACGCCGCTGCCGCAATGCAGGCAACTGCCGTGACGGAGATGATGGCAACACGGCGTCGGGCACCTGGGCGATCGCGGAGCGACTTCGTAGTGTCTGCTCTTTCGTTGGCGGTTTTCATCAGTAGAGGTATCCAGACGGCATCTTCAGAGCCTCAAGTGGTGCCGGAGACCCGGAGATATCCCAGATAGGGGTTCCTTCGTGACCGAACACCCAGAGCTCTCCGGTGGAGTCGACGATGGCCATAGGGCCGGCGGTGGAGCTCTTGTCCAGAACGCTGAATCGAGCCTCCTGAACAGTGTTGACCGGAGTCTTGCTTGAGGTGGTGGTCCGGTTGCCGAAACCGCCGGCGCTGTTGTCACCCCAGACGTAGAGTTCGCCGTAGGTGGTGATCGCGTACGTCACCTTCTGAGTGGCTGCGACCTGTCGGAAGCTCACACCTGCCGGGGAGATCTTGACAGGAGCATTCCGGTCAGTCGTAGTCCCATCGCCGAGCTTCCCGTTGACGTTGGAGCCCCACGCCCATGTTGAACCGTCTTCCGCGATCGCCCAAGTGGAGACGCGGCCGTTCACGTCCTTCGAGCTCTGGACGCTGACGTACTTCTTCGTGCCAACGCGAACGGGAGCGTACCGCTTAGTCGTGTTCCCCAGCCCGAGCTGACCGCGGTCGTTGATGCCCCACGCGTAAAGTCCGCTGTCATCCCTCGAGATCGCGAACGTCGAGCCAGCACGTGTGGTCACGTCTTTCCAGTTACCGGGGATGAGCGTTGGCTGTGTGACGAGCGGGCAGTTCGACGAGCCGTTGGCGTTGAACCCCATCACGCAGGTGTTGTTCTTCCCGAGGCCGTACAGCTCGCCGGCAGCGGTGATAAGGAAAGCCCTGTCATCGTCCATGGTGCCGTTGACGAACTTGTAGTCGAACGCCCCGCCGGCGCCGTCGAGGACGGTGGACTCGAGCGCTCCCCAGAAGTATGCGTCGCCGTACTTGTCGATCGCGATTGTGCTGGTGTCGTCGGAGATGAAGCCGCGCGGGTAGTCGTCGCTCGGTTCTGGTTCCGGCACTCGAGAGGTGCCGCCGACAGTAGATTGACCGAGCTCGTTACGACCCCACCCCCAAAGGTAGCCGTCGCCTGCGAGTCCGATTCGGTTGCTCGCGGCAACGAAGGTTTCCCCGCCGTAGTAGTCGTCTTCGTACTCGATCACGTCGGTGAGGGAGCCTTCAGCTGTCGTCCAGAAGATGGCCGAGGGAGCTTCCGGAGAGGTTCCCCAGATAGGAATGCCTCCACTTTCGAAGCCGATGATGTGGGTGGCGTTGACAGCATTCAGGGTGACCTCCTTCACCTGGGAATCGCCCTGTGCTGACGCTTGAACGGTGACGATCTTCTGAAGCTGGCCGACGTCGAGGACGCTGGTGATGGTCGTGGTCACTCCAGCTTCAGGGTCAGTTTCGGCGACACCGATCCCGGGAGGGTTCAGCTGCATGCTCGGAGGCATTCCGTTCAGAAGCTCCGCGAACTGAGAAGCTCGGAAACCGATCGCCTGGTTCATCGCAGCAGCCGTTGCGGCTCGATTCGTCGTCATCGCGTACTGCGCTACCGCGCCACCGAGTGCGATGACGAGGATGATCGCCATGAGGAGAATGGCGAACGTCGATGCGACGGCGCTGCGGTCGGCGACCGCGCTCCGGTAGTTGATCACTAGAGTCCTCCGATTGGGTAGACGAACACCTTGGTGACCTGGATCGGGTTGTCACCCACAAGGAATTGGACGCGCGCGCCAGGGGTGACGTCGAGGGTTCCGTAGATCGCTTTGCCGCTGTCGAGGACCGGGATCGTCAGCTTCTTGACCCCACCCTGGGAGACATAGATCGCGGAGCCGCCGTTGTAGGAACGCGCGTCGATGTAGAAGCGCCATTTCGTCGCAGTGGACGGGGCGTTCGCTGACGCAACCTCGGCGCCGGCATCCGCAACCGCCCCGGTCGCAGTCGTGAAGCCGGGCACTGCAGCGGGGAGCATCGCCGCCTTGCGATCGAAGATGAATCCGGTGGCGTACAGGCAGTCCGCGATCCGGATGGTCGTGGTCCTGCAGACGGAAGGGACCTTCGTCGTGGCACGAGGCACGGAGACCGTTGCCTCAATTCCGCTCGGGGTGACCTTGGCGTACAGGTAGGCGGTCACGATGAGCCCGTTCGGGAATTTGATGTTCTTGGTGATCGGGGCGCCGCTCGTGGCGGTCTTCCAGCCCGGGATCCGCTCCGGGACTTCTGCGAGCTGGTTCGCTGCGGTCAGACGTTGCGCGTCACTTGATGTGACGGAGAGAAGGTTCATTCCGCTGACAGCGGCGGTTGCGATCATGATCACGATGACGAGCGCGAGGAAGGTCTCGAGGACTGATTCAACGAGAGACCCTTCACGGCTCTTCAACGCTGATTTCAGAGTCTTGCCAGGGCCGCTGACCATGTCGTTCCTCCCTGGATCCGGCTCAATGCGCGGTCCGAAGGTAGACATGCGGCGGATAACGCAGAAACCGGGGCCGCGCAGTCAGGTACGACTGCACGACCCCGGTCAAGGGTTGCCGTGTCGGCTAGCTGAGGTCGGTCGCCGCGGCGACCTGCGCTGCGGTCGGGCATCCTGCCGGCGCTGCCGGGATGGTGTCTACGATGTTGGTCGCACCGCTCACGCCCCACCAGGTCTTGCCGGAGTCGGAGAGGACGCCGACGCAGAAGATCGCTGCAGCCCCGGTGCCGGACTGGGTGATGGCGACGTTCGAGCCGTTCTTCTGCACGAACTTCTCGGCGATGAGCTGTGCACCGGTTGCGTAGCCGGCGCGGTTCTTCGCGATGTAGATCTCCTGCGCGGTCTTGACCGCGCTGACGGTTCCCTGGGCTGTGGCATCGTTCGCCATCGGGATGACGGTGATGGCGCCGACCGCTGCGGCGAGCAGAACGGCGACGGAGATCGAGATCGCGACGATGATGTTCGGGATCGAGACCTCGATACCGTCTCGGCGGCGGAGGATCGTGAGGCGATCGGCAACCGCCGATCGGAGGGTGGGTCGTGGGCGGTGTGCCTTCATGTGCATGGCTCCATGTCTTGTGAAGTCCGCGGGATCGCGGCTGAGGTGAAGACATGCGGCAGAAGTTGCGCTGATCAGAGAAATCCCATAAAGAGGCAAGCAATCGCCCCGGCGAACATCGCAGGCACGTGCGGGAGGCGGGTCTCAGCGGTCTTGAACTTGAGCCGGGCTACGACGCTCAGAAGCCCCTGGACTGAGAGCATCACTGCGAATGCCCACACGCCGACCAACGGGTTCATCGCGCCGAGCACGAGTCCGGGAATCGGGGCGAGTGTGATGTCACCGCCACCGAACCTTCCCTGGACGCCCATCTCGAGGTAGAAGAGGAACGCTGCTGCGGCGGTGAGGGAACCCCACACCCACTGCTGGAGGCTGATGCCGTCGACCGCGAGGGCGGAGACGGTGAGCACAGCGAGAAGGATCGTCGGCGCCCATTCGACTCGTTCGGTGGCGACGTCGGCTGCCGCGAGGACTGCGAGCCCGATGAGGAGGATCGCGAACGCAGTGAGCGGGACGGCGATCACAGGTTGACCATCTCCGTCATCGTGGGGATGAACGTCGTCACCGGGATCGCGACCATGAGGATGACCACCGCGGCAGCCCCGAGAACGACGATCTCGCTGAGCGGACCGATGCGCTCTGCGAACGCATTGAGACGACGCCGGCTCTTCTTGTGGAAGACCTGCGCGACATCTCGGAGGATGGCTACGAGATGACGAGGCGATGGGGCGAGCTCGATACGGTTCTTGAGGTTCCACGGGAAGAGTGGCGAGTCTGCAACCTGCGCGAACGTCGCCTCACCGTTCCGCTGCTTCTCGATATGCGCCATGACGTGGCGCAGCACAGCTTCGTTGCCGCAGGCCCGAGCTGCGATTTCCAGCGACTCGAGTTCCGTCATCGCGGAGGCGATGCAGGCGGCGAGCACATCCGAGAATCGAGCCGCGGTCGACATCTGGTTGATCGGCCCGAGCAACGGTACGCGGATCGAGAATGCGTCCATCTTCATACGGAGCTTCGGGACGCGCCGACCGAACGCGAACCAGTAGATGAACCAGGCCGCGACCAGCCCAACCAGGCCCAGCACCACCCACTTCACGGAGGAGCCGACGGTGATCATGACGATGGTGATCTCCGGGGTGTCGGCACCGATGTTCCCGAACAGGGCGCCGACCTGGGGGAGGAGGAACTCTCCGGCGACGACGAGGAACGCGAGCACCATGACCATGAGGAGGATCGGCTTGAACAGAGAAGATCTGATCATCGCCTTGATGTCGGTGGCTTCGACGACGATGAGGGCTGCGTTGCGGAGGTTCGCGTGCAGGTCGCGAGCGGTGTTGGATGCTCGGATCAACTCGCGGGCGACCTTCGGGATGGCGTCTTCCTCGGCGCAGATCGCGTCGATGAAGCTGGCGCCCTGATCCCGCATACGGACCGCGGCGCGGGTATAGGCGGCGCCGATGTTGAACTTCGCGTACTGGCGACCGATCTCCGAGAGAGCGGCCTCTTCCCCCTGGCCTGCTTCGAGCATCGCGGCCAGATCCTCGAGAGTTTCAGCGACTTCGTCCTGTCGGGCCTTCTTGCCGACGACCGTGATCAGCTTCTTCTTCTCGCCGACAGGTGCAGGTTCCGCCTGATTCACCTTGCGCTGTCGGGGCCCCTTCTTTCGAGGTCCGCTTTCATCGACCCCGTAGGCCGGCGACAGTTCGTGCTGTCCGACTTGAGGCGACGGCTGGTACACCGGCGCCGAAGGGATCGGAGTGACGGTGGCGGGGAGTGGTCCTTCGGGGAAGTTCAGCTGGCTCATGCGAAGTCCTTCACGTTGATGCCTCGGCGGTGGAGGAGGTCCCGCATGGTCTTGCGGTCCTTGGAGTTCTTGAGTGCGAGCTCGGGAGTGATCGAGTTATCACCGACGAGGCGGTCAAGGGACGCCTCCATGGCGACCATCCCGGCTTCGCGGCCTTGGCCGAGCAGCATCTGCTGGGCGAGTTTCATGTCGCCACCAAGGATGAGTTCGGAGAATTCGCGGGTGTTGAACGCGATCTCCTGGGCGAGGGCGAGCCCACCACCGGTCTTCGGGATCAGCTGCTGGACGACGATCCCGATGAGTACCTGGGCGAGCTGGGTTCGGATGAGCGACTGCTCGGCCGGCGGGAACATTGAGACGAGCCCGTCGACCGTCTCGGCGGTGGAGCCGGCGTGCATCGTGGAGACGACGAGGTGTCCGGACGCTGCCGCCGACAGCGCCGCCCTTGCGGTTTCCGAGCTGAGGATCTCGCCGACGAGGATGATCTTCGGGTGAGACCGCTTGGCGTTCTCGATGCCGACTGCGAAGGTCGCCACCTGCGGGCCCACTTCACGCTGGACGACGAGTGACATCTCGTGCGGGTAGACGAACTCGACCGGGGATTCGAGAGTGTAGATCGATGACGATTCGGTCGTGTTGACGAGGTTCAGGAGTGCCGCGATCGAGGAGCTCTTCCCGGACCCGGTCTGACCTGTGAACAGCAGCAGACCGGACGGTTGGCGCACAGCGTTGATGAGGGATTCGCCGACGCCGACCTTCTCGACGGTCGGAATCGTACGGGAGATGAGGCGGATGGTGAGGCTCGGACCTTCGAGGTCAACTCTGACTGCGAGACGGCCGCGGTACTTCGTGTCGACGTCGATGGATGCATCACCTTGCAGCTCTCGTTCGAACCGCTCGACTCCTCCTGGGAGGAACTCTTCGATGATCGACTCGATGAGGTGCTCGGTGATGGGCACTGGCGAGGGCTCCATCTTGAGGGTGGACTTGGCCTTCACGTACCAGAGCCCGCGAGCTGCGGACATGTGGATGTCGGAGCAGTCGTTGTCTCCGAAGAAGTCGAGCAGGCGGCCGACGATCTCCCGGGTGCTAGCTGTTTCCATCGGAATCCTCGTGGTGGTCGTCGAGCTCGGCGCCGGGCGGGGGATAGGTGCTCTCGGTCTCGGTCTCGGTCTCGGTCTCGGTCTCGGTCTCGGTCTCGGTCTCGGTGGCGAGACCCTCGGTGGCAGGCTCTTCGGCCGGTTCCGGTTCGTCGTCCAGGTCGACCTCCGAGCCGAGGACGCGGACGGCCTCGCCTTGATCGGTGATCCCTGACCTGATCAGCTCGCGCATGCTTTCGGCGAAGGTGGTCGAGTCGGCCTTCGCTGCCTCGCGGATCCGGCCGAGGCTCTTGTTGTCGATGACGGCGTCGGCGAACTGGTCGGTGACCTGCAGCACCTCATGAATCGGTGCGCGGCCGTAGTAGCCGCCGAACCCGTCCGACTTCCGGACAAGACGCTGCGAGATGACACCCTGGAGCGCGTCGAGCACCGACAGCGGGGAGTCCTCGGACAGCTCGATGAGGCGGAGCACGGCGGTGACGTTGTCGGTCGCGTGAATCGTTGAGATGACACGGCGACCGGCTTTCGCCATCCGCACCGCGGCGCCGGCGGTCGTGGCGTCGCGGATCTCACCGATGAAGAGGGTGTCGAAGTCGGCGCGGACGAGGTACCTCATGATGTGGCCGAACCCGGCGCCGACCTCCTCGTTGACCTCGATCTGTTCGGCGCCTGGAAGTACTCGCTCGACGGGGTCTTCGACAGTGATGGTGGCGCGGCCGGCGCCGCCGACTTCGTAGATCGCGGCGTGCGCGGTCGTCGTCTTTCCCTCACCCATTGGGCCGGCGATCAGGGTCATACCGCCGGGACGGGCGAAGAGGGCCCGGCTTGCGGCGAGGTTGGCGTCGGTGAAACCGAGGTCGTCGAGCAGCTTCAGCGAGCCGATCGAGGGGAGTCGAAGGACGATCTTCTCGCCGTCGTTGAACGTCGGGAGCAGCACGGCACGGACGCGGTACTCGCGGCCGTCGATCTCGAGCGGGTACTTGCCGTCCTCGGGGACCATGCTCGAGCTTGTGGAGAGCTCGGCGGCGGTTTTCAGCTGGTTGAGCGCGGTTGCGGCGTCGCGCCCAGCGACCGAGGCGACGAGCTCGAGCTCGCCGTCGCGGCGCGCGAGCACCTCGAGCACCTTGTCGGCGGCCAGGCCGCCGGACAGGTTCAGGTGAACGTCGGATGCGCCGGCGCGCACGAGGTCGCGAAGGACGTTCGAGAGGAAGCTGTCGCGTGCGGAGACTCCGGTGACCTGGTAGGTGCCGACTGAGTCCGCGAGCGTGGGGCGCGACGGCCGGACGGGCTCGGGCTCGGGCTCTGGCTCTGGCTCGGGCTCGGGCTCTGGCTCGGGCTCTGGCTCTGGCTCCGGCTCTGGCTCTGGCTCTGGCTCTGGCTCTGGCTCCGGCTCTGGCTCTGGCTCTGGCTCTGGCTCTGGCTCTGGCTCTGGCTCGTCATCGAGCTCCTCGAGAGCCAGCTCGTCGAACATCGCCCCGTCGAACATCTCGCCGTCGACGACATCAGCCTCAGCGATGTCGTCGGTGACGGGCAGCCCGAGCTCGAATGATGCCGGCACCCAGGGAGGCGGCGGAAGGGGCTCCGGAAGGGCCTCCGGCATCGGGCTCTC
The DNA here is from genome assembly GCF_042799635.1 of Agromyces sp. NPDC057679. NCBI lineage: Bacteria > Bacillati > Actinomycetota > Actinomycetes > Micrococcales > Microbacteriaceae > Agromyces > Agromyces sp. NPDC057679. Next base: position 114,762 of record NZ_JBHVIK010000004.1, read on the forward strand.
GGGTTGCTCCTCGGGCGCTTCGGCAACAGGGAACGGAGGATTCCAGTTCCATTCAGGAACAGTGAGCGGCGCAGGATCAGGCACGTTCTCGGCGGGGAGCTCAGTGGACGCAGGCTCCGGCTCCGGCTCCGGCTCCGGCTCCGGCTCCGGCTCAGGCTCAGGCTCCGGCTCCGGAAGAATCGGCGTGAACGCAGGAAGCTCTGTGGACCCGAGCGGGGCGCGATCCGTCGGCAGGCTGAGAACCTCACCGATCGCGTTGAACCGGACACCGTCTCTTTCATGCACCGTGACATCAGCGGCGGGGAGCTCATCCGCGATCTCGGCTGGCGCTGGCGCAGGGACATCGATCGACTTCGGCAGGATCGCTTCCGGGAGCTTCGGACGCGTTGCTTGCAGCAGCTCGAGTACGGGATTACTAGGACGGGGGCCAGTCATGTCGTGAAGACATGCGGCGACTCACCTAAGGAAGAGGATTCTGTCGTTCTTCCTGCCATAGGGCCTCGGAATCGGCCAGGAGATCCTCGAAGTTCACGCCGCGGACGAGAGCCCAGTGCCGGATGTCTGCGATCACTCCGACCGCCGCTTCGACTTCCGGAGCGGTTGCATCGATCGGCTCTTGGGGGAGCGACCATCCCGTCCAGAGACTCATTCCACGCACCGCTCGAGCATCAGCCGAAGCGGGAACGTTGTCGCCTTCATTTGTGACCGGGTCATAGAGCATTCCTCGGACCATCGCAACGAATCGTCCGCCGAGCACCGGGTCTTCGAACGCCCGCTTGAGGGCATCGTTCAGAACCTCGGAAGCCCTGTCGTGAAGCGCCTTGCCGAAGTCGATGACAGTCTTCCGCTCCTCTTCGCTCAGGTCGCCGAGGATATTGGACTGGTCGTCGTACTGCAGCGGCTTGCGCAGATCGGAGCCGGCTTTCGCGAGCTTCCGCCAGAATCTGATGACCCCGCTCCCATACTGAAGGTGGGTCTGCAGCCCGTCGTTGAAGACCATGAACACCGTGGGAGTGCCGTACTTCGGAATCGAGGGCAGGCTCGACGTTGGTGTCCTGGTGAGGTCCAGGATCAGGTGCATCGGGAAGTCGCTCCTGCGTCCTTCTTGTTCAGGTTCGATCCTGACCGGAGGTGGAACTTCGCCGGCGCCCGCGTTGCTCTCGCTCGGATGGTTCTTCTCGACCACCATCGGTGTTCCTTCAGCTTGGGCGATCTGTTGTTCTGGACGATCGCGCTGGGCTCCGGGTCTGGCTGAGGTAGGGCTCAAGTCGAGATTACGTCGGTGAATGCTACCCCGGCTAGCGATTCGCAATAGGCGGTAATCGTTGCCCGCGCGTCAATTCGTCGCGACCGACCATGTGGTCGGTGCAAATTCGTCGCGTCGCGCATGAATCGAGAATTTCGACATGCTGAGACAGAATTCCTGAGGGTACTTCAGCCGATCCTGGTCATACCGACGATCGCCATGCGCGCGCTCGAGCCATCGAGGCAGGTCTGGTAGACGAGGTCGAATCCGCGTGGCAGGTCCGCTGTCGTATTCGTCGCCTGGTTGAGGATCGCAGCGATCCCCTCCACACGGTAGAGCCCGGCGAACGAGGAGCCTTCGACGCGAACGATCGCACCAGCCCAAGTCGGGAAGTCCCAGCCTCCGCACGACCAGTGCTCGGCGATCCCGTTGATTCCGTAGTTCGGGGTGACGTTCACCGACCCGTTGCACGCGTCGATCTCGCTCTGGAAGCCTGTGGTCCAGACGTACTCGACGTGGTCAACGCCGCCGCCGCCGCCGCCGCCGCCGCCTCCGCCGGAAGCCTGCGGGGCGCTGTCATCCGACCAGTCGTCGGACCAGTCATCCGACCAGGACTCCTCCTCGGCTGCAGCTGCAGCGGCGGCCGCCGCGGCTGCAGCTGCTTCCTCCGCAGCCTTCTTCTCGGCCGCGATCCTGGCCTGCTCCGCCTCCCACGCCTTCACTGCTTCGCTGACGGCGGCCTGGGCCTCGCGGATCTGTTTGGGAAGACCGGTGACCTTCTCGGACACCGTGCCGTCAAGCTTCACGACCGCCTTCGCGGCGGCCCTGTACTCGTCTGGCTTCTCCCAGAAATCAGCGTCGGTTGGGTCGATCTTCAGGTTCTTCCTGAACGCCTTCTCCAGCGATTTCTCGGCCGCCTTCACTTCGGCTGCCCCGTCGTCGAGAACCTTCTGCAGGGCTTCGCGGGTCGCCTGGTCGAGCACCTTCTGGTCGGATGCCGCGATCGTGGCGGAGCCGGACGCGATGGAGGCCCGAGCCATCGACAGTGCGCTGTACGAGCTGAGACGGTCCCCGCGAAGCTCGTCGACAGCGGCCGTGTATGCGGTTGTCGCTCCGTCAAGTGCGGCGCTTCGCTGTGCATCGACAACAGTGATGCTCGCGATGACGGCAGCCGCGGCGATCACTGCGGCTGTTGCCTGCCACACCGGGCGACGCTTCCACCACGGGTTGGGCTGCTGCGCCGGGGATCCGAGCTCGGTGGTGTCAACGTCGGTCACAGGCGGGGCTCCTTCGATTCGTAAGTCAGAGAGAAGCCATGCGGCGAAACCTGCAGCCTCCGGCTCAGCTCTTCGGCTTTTCCTCGCCCGGGGGCGGCGTCGGAGTCGGGGTGGGGGTCGGCGTCGGAGTTGGGGTCGGCTTCGGCTCTTCCTTCTCCGGCTCCTCCGGGTCCTTGGTGTCGTCGTGGACCTTCGACTCCCAGCGGGCTCGCTCCTCTTCGACAGCCTTGGTCACGGCGTCGTCGATGAGTCGCTCAACTCGGGCCTTCTCCTGCGCTTCGAGTTCGGCCTTCTTCCGGGCCTTCTCCTCTTCCGCCTTCTTCCGGTTCTCGGCGACTTTCTCCTGGGTGAGCTTGTGCTGTGCCTGCAGGAGCGACTGGCGATCCTTCGCGGTTTCCCGCAGCCAGAAGATGGCCAGCTCGTCCCCGGCCTTCATCCCCTTGAGGTTCGTGACGCTGTCGCGAAGCCCGTCGACCATCCCCGGGTTCACGTCGTACTTCGCCGCAAGGTCAGCCTCAGCGCGACCGACGACAGTGACGATCAGCGCGTCGAACTGACGATGGAGGTCGAGGTACTTCACCGTCAGGTCAAGCAGGTCGTTCGACTTCTCAGCAGCCTCGGCTGCGGCTTCGTACGCCTGCTTGTACGACTTCAGCTGGGCGGCGGGGACGGTGAGCTTCACATCCTCGGATGTCAGCTTCCCGACCGCGACGAGCGCACGGATGTCTTCCTTCGCACGCCCGACAGCAGCATCGGAGTGAGTGTTCTGGATCGCGGCTGCGTTTCCAGAGTCGGCGCTGGCGACATTCACCGCGTCGAAGATCGCGGAGAGAGCAGGAACGGAGACACTCGCGACAACCGCGGCGATCGCAACGACCGCGGCGGCCGTCTTGACCGGACGGGGGACCGGCTTCCGCTTCTTCGGCTCCGGGTCCTGCTCTGGGAACAGGTCCACCTCTTCAGGAGCGTTTCCGCCACCCAGGCCGAGGAGCGTGTCGAAGCTCAGCTCGTTCTGCGGCTTCTCTGAAGGGTTGGTGTCGGAGGTCATTCGATGCTCGATTCGAGGTGCGGGTGGCGAATCAGTGCTGGGCCAGCTTTCCCATCAACCCTCGAGACGCTGTCGATAGACCCCGCGCCTGACAGCGCCCCTTGAGGAGGGGAGGTCCGGCTGGCCCAGCCGGAGGCCGGTGTTGCTGGCCTCGGAAAAGGGACATGCGGCGAAAAACCGGGTGTCCGAGAAACTGGTCAGCGGGCGGCCACGAGCTGCCGTTTCCGGGCGCTCGAGGAAGGTGCCGGCAGGTGCTTGGACGGGCAGCGGTGGACGCTGTCGCCGACGTTGAACCGGTGGCAGGACGGGCACTCACGGATGTCGACACGGCGGCTGCCGTTCTTCCCGTCGCGGACGAGCCGGTTGTACGCAGCGCCGACGGAGCTTGCCGTGAAGAACGCACGGGCGACCTGCTCGGTGACCCGATAGCCGTACAGCTTGTCGCGGACCTTGATCGCGATCACCCCGCGGGCACGGTCGTACCCGGCGGCGGAGATGAACGAAGAGTCTGCCTTGGGTCCGTCGACACGGCTGCCGGCAGCGGCGAAACGCTCTGCGCGGCGTCGCGCAAGCTGTGCAGCGTCTTCCACCGCCAGGCTTGGACGTCGTGCCTCGAGGACCGCGCCGATCGCTTCCGCGATGAGCTCGGCGTTGCCGGCGGGGAACCCGAGCCCCTGGACGGACCATTCGTTCACACCGTTCTGGGTGACGCGCACAGTGCCGGTGATCTTCCCACCCGGGAAATCACCGGTGACGGGGAACTCGAACGTGCCGCCGTGGTTGTACGAGAACCGCTTCACCGCTGCGGCGGAAGGCATCTGCACAGAGATGTCCGTGCCGCGGTACGTGGCGCGGTGCACTCGGCGCCCGGCGTCGGCGGAGGGCAGCTGAGGGTAGCCGTCGTCGTACGGGTTGGTCGGACTGAACGTGTTCGGGGACGAGGCCGGGACGTATCCCGCTGCCGCGAGTGCGGCCTGGCGAGCTTCGAACTGGGTTTCGGAGATCCCGTCGCGGGTGAGTGTGATCCCGGGCGCGGACTGGTTCTTGAACGAGAACCGCCCGTCGGTGACGGCATGAAGGTTCCCGCGGGCGTCACTTCGTGTCTGAGGCATTCCTCGTACGTGTGCGGCGGGGATGCTCTGAAACGCAACTGCCGGCCCCCGAACAAGTCGGGTGCCGGCAGGCGAAGGCAGGATCACCAGGAGGATCACCTGCGTCTGAGTCCGAGCGGTGTCACTCTCGGAGGACGGTGGCTTCGAGCTCGAGGATCGCCCACTGGTCTTCTCCGAGGTGGCGAAGCTCGCCGGACACTTCGGCGCCGTCACGAGTGGCGGTGAACGTGATGTCCGGCAGTTCGGTGTCGGCCATCCGGGTGGAAGCGCCGAAATGGACGTCCGAGTATCCCGCATCGGTGAACGCTGCGAGACGCTGCTCGGTGTCCCAGGCGCCGCTCGAGGCGACCCAGGTCATCGGGATGGCGACGGCCGCGGCGACGGCCAGAACGAAGCCGATCTGGCGCTGCCAGACGCGACGCTTCCCGGTGATGATCGCCACTGAGGCGGCGACGAAGACGACGATCGGGAGAAGCAGCGGCCAGGGGTTCCACCCTGCGATCGTGATGACCTCGTTCACGCTGCCCCTCCCGCTCCGGTTACGCCGCGACGAGCTCGCGCTGACGGTTGGCGAGCTCGATGATCTTGTCGGGACGGTAGCCCGACCAGTCGTCGTCGTCGGTGATGACGACGGGGGCCTGCAGGTAGCCGAGCTCCTTCACCTTCTCGAGGGCGGCCTCGTCGACCGACATGTCGATGACTTCGTAGGCGATGCCCTTCGAGTCGAGGTCGCGGTAGGTGGCGTTGCACTGGACGCAGGACGGCTTGGTGTACACGGTGACGGACATGTCGGGTGCCTTTCGGGTGAGAAAAGCGCCCTCGGAGGAGAGGGCGCTTGTTGGTCGTGATCTATCTGTGTGCGGCTGATTCCGGGTGTCGGATCGCCACGCTCTCTTCGGCAGATACATGCGCGGAGCGCTGTGATTTCACCTCCGCGGGTGGGCGGAGAACGTTCCGGTAAGCCGGGCGTCGGCAACGGATCACCTCCACGGGTAGGTGGAGAACTTCTCGGTCGGAAAGGTGCTGGCAACGGATCACCTCCGCTGCGGCGGAGAACCTCCGCTGGATGGCGGAGACGGTCAGGGTCAGCCGGGCAGGGCGTGGAACTCGTAGCCGTGAAGCTCGGCGTAGCTGTTCACGAACGTCTGCTCGTTCGTCGGGTCGAGGAACGTGACGTCTCCGGTCGGGAGTGGCACGTCCGTGTACGGGGCGTAGTCCGTCGACACGAGGATCAGCGGGACGGGCCCGCCCCAGTTGCCGGCGAACTGGTTGGTGGCGACACCTCGAGGTGCGAGCAGCGCGGTGGCGACGTCTTCGCTGGCGGCGGCGAGGTCGAACAGCTCGACCGCGGCGATCGCCTGGGCCTGTGCCTTCTCCGCCAGTTCGCCAGCAGCGACCACACGGCGCATCCAGGCGTCCACGTCGCCGCGATAGCTGTCCTCGACGTCGGCGTACCCTTCGATCAGGGCGGCGACGATCTCCGTGACGGAGTCGGCGTACACCGCATGGTCGTTGGTGTTCAGGACGTACGGCCAGCTGGTGCCGTCGGTGCGTGCGGGTGGTGCGATCTCATCGGTGATGACGGAAGCCATCGGCATCCCTCCTTGCGGGGTCTACGGAGCAGGGCACTCCTGTGCTGAACTCATGCGCGGGATCACGCGGAGCCCGGTGCACCCCAGAAGTTGAGGTCGTCTTCCAGCTGCTCACGGCTGGGGAAGTAGTCGAGGGTGTGGTCTTCGCCGAACATTCGGTGTCTCCTTGCGCGGGGTTGGGTAGAAGAAGGACATGCGGCAAGTCCGGTGGTTCGGTGAAACTCACCGTCCGAGGATCAGCGGCACTGTCGGTTCTGCTTCGATCAGCTTCGGGCGGAACGACTCGGGCAGCTCGCCACGGGTCGCCGTCCAGGCACCGTCGTCGACTTTGGCGGGTCGTTCGTCGTCGAGGGTGACGTTGAGGCGGGGGACCTGCACGACGGACGTCTGCCCGGTGTCGGTGTCCGTCACGGCGACATGGGCGCCGACGAACGCGATGCGACGCTCGAGCGTGCTTGGGAGGAGTCTTGCGTCGTCGACGGCGCCTTCCCAGATGATCTCCACCTGGGTGGCTCGGCCCCATGAGATCGGCGCGCCGGCAAGCGCGGCAGCCGCGTTTCGTACGGCGGTGTCGTCGCGGTCCGCGCCGGCGCGGCCGAGGATGCCGAGGAGTACCTCCTGGCGGGCTGCAGTGTCCGATTCGATGTCATCGTGACCGTCGGCTTCGAGGAGAAGCGGGTCGCTGATCGGTGCGCGGAACGTCTTGTCCGGGGAGTGCTTCGTCATCGCGACGATCGGGTCCCACAGGTGTCGGGATTCGACCCGGTCGATGATGAGGTCCCGGTCGTCCGGGTGGAGCTGGTCGAAGTCGACTCCCACATCGCCGGCTGCGTTCCGGGCGTGCCGCTCAGCAGCGCGGAGCCGGCGGTCTTCGAGCCGGTCGCGGACGGCAGCGGACGCCTCCCAGGGGGTTCCTGCGAGGACGAGGTTCGCTTCCTCAGCGGTGAGCGTGTCTTCGGCGTTCGTGAAATCGAGCTCGAGCGCGTACTGCGGGATGCTGTCGATCCGGTCCTGCACGAGCCAGGCGGCGCGCTCCTGGTCAGCGGCAGTGACGATGCTGACCGCGGTGACCCCGGCGAGGGCGAGGGACACCTCGGCGTCCGTCTGCCCCTTCTCGGAGAAGTGGCCGTTGGTGGTGCTGTGCAGGTTGCCGCGAGCGTCGACGATGGGCTTGGTCATATCGACTCTGTGTGCGGCGGAGGTCAGACGATCGACCAGTAGTAGACGGCCGCGCCGGGGTGCAGCTCGGTGATCGACTCGTCGACGGAGCGGAAGTCGGTCGGGTCGGTGTGCCCGGCGAAGTACACCTTCACCGCGCCCTTCGACGTCTTCTCCACTCGGGTGACGGTGCCGGTGTGGTCCCGGTCGCCGGAGTCGTCCCAGTCGAACTGGACGATGTCGCCGACCTTCACCTGGTCTCGCTGCGCGTCGGTGAGCTGGGTGGCGCGTTCCGGGTGAGCCTGCAAGTAGTCGCGGAACAGGGTGGACGACACCCACGGCTTGCCGTGGTCGATGTAGCCTTCCTCGTCCTTCGACGTCCACCACTCCGCGTCCATCTGCCATCCTCGCGAGAGGAGTCCCTGGGAGGCGAAGTTCACGCAGTTGGAATCGGACAGGAACCCGTACTCGCTCGAGCTGGTGTCCTGCCAGTGCGCGAGCACGTAGTCGATCTGCGCCTGCACCTGCGAGGTGAGCGGCTTCCCGTCGATGTTCCCGGGACCGGCTTCAGGTCCTTCCTTCGGCTTCACCGGGATCGGGGTGCTCTCGGCCGGGGCAGTGCGAGCCGGTGTGGGATCGGCGGCGCCGGCAGCGAACGCGGCGGTCACCCCGACGCCGAGCGCAGCGCCGAGGCCGAGCCCGACCCCGAAGTAGATGCCGACCAGCTTGTGGGTGGCGGTGATGGTGACGTTCGGGCGGAGACCGTTGAGCATGCGGAGGCTGATCCTTGCTGGGGGAGGCGGGGGTGCCTCCCACACATGCGCGGGAACTACTCGCCGGGCAGCCACCGTTCGATCAGGATGACGCCCCGGTTCCGGCCGGGCTCGTAGATGTCCTCCTCGGCGGAGTACTTGTTGAGGATGTTGTCGGTCATCTCCTGCAGCTTGTTCGTCAACTCGGAAGGCCGGACGGCGCCGCCCTCTTCATGGCTGAGGAAGTCGTCCATCTGGTTCCAGAGCTCGTTGCCGCCGAAGTCGAGGATCTGGTTCACGTACGGGTGGTTCGGGGCGATCTCGGAGTGCGTGATGGTCACCGTCGCGGCGTCAGGGAAGTGGGCACGGGCGAGCAGTGCGACGCCTCGAGCGGCCGACTCGTTCATCTGTCGCTCGACGCTCCGGTACACGTTCCGAGCCCTGTCCAGCTCAGTCTTGACCGCCTGGGCGTGGTCGACGAACAGCAGGCTCACCTCGGCGGGGGAGTGGTGCTTATCGACGAACCGGCCGTCGGCGGTGGAGTGGTCGTTGTTGCGGGCGTCGCGGATGGTTCTGGTCGTGGTCATGCCTCTTCACGTGTGCGGCCGCTCACGTACCAGGTCATGACGATCACAGCACAGCAGCGGGCACCTCAGGGTGCGCCGGCAGGCACCGGCGGCCAGTTCACCGGACGGGCGAACACGGCGGCCGCGGTCACCTTGCACCCTGCTGAGAAGCCTCGGATCGCGTACCTCGAAGACGCCGAAGGTGACGGGGTCTGCGGCCACTGCAACCGCGAAGGGCTCCGCTGGGTGGTCCACTTCCATGACGGCGCCGCGGTCGGGCTGCAGTGCGCTCGGAAGCACCTCGGTGTGAAGGTCGCAGCGAAAGACATCGCCTGGCAGACCGGGTTCACCCCGATCGCCGAGCATCGCGAGCACGACGTCGTGTACATGCTGTGGAGCAACGGTCGTCGCACCAACATGACGCAGAACGGCCTGCTCGTCGCGGTCGGCGGCCAGCAGGCCGAATGGGAGAAGAACGGCTGGCTGCCCGCCTAGCGGACGTGCAGGCGACCCTCCAGGAAGTACGACTCCCATTCCTCCTTGGAGATCGGGGCGACGTACCAGCCGGCACGCTCGTGCTTGTCGCGTTCCTTCTTGGTGTCCCCGGCGATGTGCTTCCACGCCTGATCGGCGGTCGCGAACACGTCACCAGCGGAGAACACCCCGTACATGCTTGCCTGCGCGACGCCGTCGGCGTCGAAGAGGATCCAGAAGTCGGGGACGGTGATGGTGGTCGGCACGGTCAGTCCTCGTCGACCAGCTCGAGCATGGTGCCTCGACGGTCGTCGTAGTCCGGGTGGTACGTCGAGAGGTCGCTGACGGCGTCCCTCATGTCCTTGATCGCGGTGCCGAGCTCGATGATGTTGGTGGCCGACGCGAGGACGTTGTCCATCGTGATCCGCACCTCCCGGATGTTCTCGTAGATGTACGCGAGCTGCTGCTCGGTGATCTGGGCGAGCTTCTCCTCGGGCGCGGCTGCGTCGTTGGTGGTCGCGTCGGTCATCGGGGCTCCTGTCCGGTGATGGTGTTGGCAAGCGTCTCCGCAGTGCTGCGGTCGAGCGTCCAGAAGATGTCGCCGGTGAAAGCCCACCAGGCGACGAGGTCGTCATGCCACTCAGGGAGTTCGTCTGCGATCGCCTGGCCGAACCAGTGCAGCTCCTTTGCGTACAGCTGGTCGTCGACCCAGGACTGCATCGCCGCGAACGCGGACTCCTGAAGGGCGGCGCTCGTCACGACGAACACTGTGGCGGTCGTCCCGTCGTGCGTCACGTGACGTTCGACGATCGTGACGTCCCCTGCGTCGCGAAGACGGCGCAGGGACTTGTTCTGCCCGCCGGCCTCGAACTCAGACGAGCCGACGTAGGGAAGGCGGAAGATTCGGTCGAACCCCTCGTGGCGTTCGGACGGTTCCGTGCGGATCTCCACCGGCTGGACCAGCCAGAAGTCGCGGAGGGTGACGGCGCGAGGCTCCGTCAGGTCGGTTGCGAGCATGCTTCTCCCTCTCTCGAGGTGAGACATGCGCGGGCCGGACGGGGACGTCACTCGGGCCCGCCCTCGATGACGACGTGCTGGCCGTGCGAGATCTTCCCCGAGATGGTGGCGGTGTTCCATCCGTCATAGAAGATGACCTGCTTGTCGCGCAGCTCGGGGTGCTCCCGGTCCAGTTTCTTCAGTTCACGGAGCAACTCACGGAGGGTGGTGGCCATCGGGGTCTCCTGTTCTTCTTGGGGATCGTACATGCGCGGCCCGCCCGAGCGAGCGGGCCGGTAGCATCGCCGCATGGCCAAGCCCGAACGCAAGACCTTCCGTGAGGCGTACCAGGAGAACCTCGACCAGATGTACGCGAAGCGAGAGCGGAAGGCGCTCAAGAAGACGCCCGAAACCGCCGAGTGGGTGGTGCTCGAGGTGACCAGCGAAGCCGACATGCGTGCGCACTCGGGGCGCGGGTGGGAGATCGTCGACTACCCGGCGAAAGGCGTCTACAAGGATTGGGTGAAGCGGTACACGATGCGCCGGCGACGGGAGGAGTTGGCCGCGCAGCTTGAAGGGCCCACGCTGACTGGAAATACCTCAGAATCCTCTTGAGATAACTCAGATCGCGACCTATCCTTCTGATGTCAGTGTTTTGAAATAACTCGGAGGTATCTCATGGCTCAGATCACGATCCCCGTCCCCGACGACCGGCTCGCGGACTTCTACCGCCAGTTCGCAGACTGGCTCGGCGAAACCGCGAGCACGAACCCCTCACCTACCGCCGGGCCCTGGTACGACCAGCCCGGCGCCGCCGAGATCGCCAGCCGCATCTGGAGCTACCTCAGCCCGAACGCACGAGTCATGTTCGACCTGATGATCGAAGCGCCCGACGAGCCGTTCAGCCCGTCCGACTTCGCCGAAGCCGCCGATCTCGAGAACGGAGGCCACGGAGTCGCCGGCGTCCTCGGCCGCGCCGGCGCCGCCGTCAAGAAGGCAGGCCTCATCACAGACGGATGGCACGGCGTCTGGAACTGGGACCGCGAGAACTACTCCATGGACCCCGGCGCAGCCGCGCTGTTCAAGAGCGTGCGCGGATACTAGCCGGCAGCCTCCGCCAACTTCAGCGCGTGCGCGGCCGCCGCGGCGCCCCGAAGGCGCGGTTCGTCGCGCATCGGGTCGTGACCGAAGCCGCCCTCGGTCTCGAGACGCGACTTCGGCCGGGGGCTGTCGTCGTATCCCTCGTCGAGCGACGGGATGTACTTGGCGATCTCGGTCGGCGTCGGCTCCGGCCGGTCGGTCTGCGGGACGCCGCGACGAAGCAGGTGCTGCCGGTAGTCATCGGTGGTCGCGAAGAACGCCTTGAACACACACGGTGCCTGCTGGCCCTCGAGCTCGGCAGCGCCTACACCGCGGTTCGCCTTCGAGTCGTTCTGGATGTTCACCGGAACCTTCGGAACCGCACGAGCATCCGAGAACGCATGACCGCGGCTCGCGTCGTTCGGGTTCGAGCCGAACAGGAACTTGTTGCCCATGTTGATCTTGATGGTCGGCGGGATGCCGGTGTTGTTCTGGGCCATCTGCGTGCAGATGAAGATGTGGAGCCCCGCGAAACGCCACTCGGCTGCCACGCGACCCACCAGCTTCTTCAGGATCTGCTTCTCGAGGTTCGCCTGGATCGCCTCAGTGACGAGCGAGTGATCCTTCGGGAGGCCCTTCGGAACCTCCTCCAGAAGGAACAGTGCGGTCACCTCGTCGAGGATGATCGCGATCGGCCGGATCCCGAGCTCGGCCGGCAGCTCGGTCCACTTCTGGACCCCGTGCTCAGCGATGATCTTCGCGCGCCGCTCAGCTTCCTCAATCGCGAGCGACATCGTCGCCACGGAGGCCTTGATCGACTCGCAGCCCCATCCGCCCGGCCGGCACAGGTCTTTCGCCCACAGGAAGTCCGTCGACTTGTGCTTCACGTCGATCAGGGCGAGCTCGAACCCGCGCGCGAGCAGTCCGTAGATGAACCCGTTCACAGCGACCGTCTTGCCACCGTTCGAGATGCCGGCGATCGACCCGTGCGCGGCCGCGGCAAGGTCGACGTCGAGATCATCGCCACTCTCCTGGCCGACGCCGAGCTTCTGCCCGAACGGGATCTTCGCCCACTGCCCGTCCGCCGGGACGAGCCTCGGAACCTTCCGCTCGAACGGGTATGGAATCATCCCCGGGAACGTCGGCGGGTCGGACGGGATAATCTCCGCGGTGAGCTTCTGCGGGTTCGTCTTGATGTACCAGCCGTCACGGCCGATGTCGGTCTCGACGGTGGCTTGCAGCTTGTCGTCATGCTTCGCGCTGGAGTACTTCGACGAAGGGAGCTCGATGTGGAACCCGCCGCCGGCGCGGTCGGTGACTTGGACTTCCCAGGGCTTCACGCCGAGGACCTGCGCGATCGCGCCGCGCGCCCGGACGGTGTCGTCGGACATCTTCGTGAGGCGCGCCCATCCGAGGTACGGTTCGAACTTCGTGAGCCGGTACCCGGGGTACTGGTCCTCGAGCTTCGTCGCGGTGCGGTCGCCGTCGGCCGGCTTCGTCCCGCGAGCGAGGTTCACTTCCTTCGTGTCGGACTGGGTGCCGGTTCCGTGCTCGATCTCGGTGATCTCGGTCTGCCGGGTCGCGGTGACGGTGCCGTCCTTGATGTTGGCGTGGTCGACCGCCCATCCTTCGCCGAGCTCCTTCACGACCCACTTGTCGAGAAGCTTCGCGTGCTTGTCCTTGTCGAAGGTCGGCGGGAGTTTCAGGGTTGCCTGTTCGATCTTCGAGGTCATGCAACGAAGACATGCGGCAGGTCTCGTGGGCGTTTCTCGGCGCCCACGAGAAGGGTCACACGGCCGGTGTCGGCTGCCCCTGGTCGACCTCGGCGCCGTCGTTTCCGAGCGCCAGCGCGAACGCCCAGTAGTCCTGACGGATCAGGTAGAACGACTGCGCGAGAGACGTGATCGGGCCGCTGAGGATCTCCTCGTAGGAGCGCTGCGGCCAGTACTGCATGTCCTCGAGCACCCGCGCCCACAGATCCGCAGGTGACTCCTCACCTTCCGGTGTGGGGATGTCGTCGCCCATGATGCCCTGGGCGAGCCAGATCACGGTGCGGATGTCGGACGTGAGGGTTGGGATGTCCTCTTCGGCGTAGGAGGTGTGCTCGTTGATCATCGAGATGAAGTCGTTCGCGCGGACCGCCCAGAGCGCCGGGAGGAGGATCCCGTAGAGGCCTTCGGCGGCTTCTCGGATCTCCTCACCGCCTCCGCCTTCGACGAACAGCGGCGACAGGTCGACCCGGTCGAGGTCAGGGTCGGAACCTCCCTGCAACCACGCGGTCACCCGCGACTGCACTGCTGGGTCGTCGGAGTCGAGCCCGACGGTGGAGAGCACGTCGAGCCAGGTGCCGGTCGCGACGTCGAAGACGCCGGCTGCGTTCAGCTCCATGGACACCCGGACCGCCCACAGGTCGAGTTCCTCGTCGGCTTCCGGACGGGCGATCGATTCTGGCAGCCACAGCAGCGGATGCCAGAACATCGCCGGGTTCGTCTCGGCCGGCCAGCGGAGGCCGTCGGGTCGGGCCGGCACCGGAGTGGAGGCAAGCGGCGACCCCTTGATCAGCTCTCGGGGGAGCAGCGAATGCTGCGCGAAGAGTGCGTACCGTTCGGGGCTGGTGATGGCTTCGCTGGGGAGAAGCAGCGCCTCCCCGGCTGTCGGGAAGTACGTGCGGCGGCGGATTTCCATAGAGGCGTTGTTCCTGTGACTCAGCCGGCGAGGGGTTTCGACGGGCACTACATGGACATGCGGCAGATTGTCCCGCACCGAGCGTGCCGGCGGTAAAACCGGTTCGCCGCGCATGTGTCCCACATGAGTATCGAAACACTGGCTCCACTCGTCACGGGGGTGGCGTGGTCAGGCGTGAAGCTGATCGCGACCGATGAAGACGTCGTCGACAGCCGACTGCGCCGCAAAGCGCTGTCCGCGTCGACGTCGAAGTCGATGAAGGGATGCCTCGCACGATTCGCCGTGGAGAAGCTCCTTCCCCGCGAGGACGACCCGTTCTCCGCATCGGCGCTCGGGACGAGCACGCACGCGGTCCTGGAGGAGCTGTACAACCTCCCGGCCGCGGAGCGCACCCAGGAGCGATTCCACGAGATCAAGTTCAAGATGGCGGAGGAGATGTGGTCCGAGGGTGCTCGAGGTGAGCACCCGGAGCAGCCGTCCGCCGAGGAGTGGCAGCAGCGCAAGCAGTTGTGGCTCTCCGAGGTGGACCGTCTCGGGCTCGGCGAGTTCAAGATCGTCGACCCGAAGAGCGTCGTCGTCTTCCAGAACGAGCTCGGCTTCGAAGGTGTCGACATCGCCGGCGTCCCGGCGATGGGGTTCATCGACCGTGTCGAGGTCGTCGAGGTCGCCGGGAAGTCCGCGTTCCGTGCTGTCGACCTGAAGACCGGCAAGGAGAAGACGCCGTACGACCGGAACCGGTACGGGGACGATCACGGCGACCAGCTGCGCATCTACTCTGACGCGCTGCTCGCAGCCGAGGGGAAGCCGGCCGCACAGGCTGCGGTGCACTACACCCAGTTCGGAAACTCACGCGAGGTTCCGCTCACCGCGACCGCGATGAACGCCACCCGGAAGGAGTTCCGGCAGTCCTGGGACATCCACAACCAGATCATGGCTCGAGGCGAGTTCACGACGAAGACCGGCCCGCTGTGCGGATGGTGCCCGGCGGTGAACTCCTGCCCTGCAGCTGCGCTCGCGAACTTCAAGGCCAGCCCGAAGGTCGCGAAGCAGCCTGTGACCGCGGTCGAGCTCGGCATCCCGACGGTTCGGCCTGAGCTGAAGCCGCTCGGATCGAAGCTGCCGCCGGTGAAGCCGGTCGCACCGAGCGCCGCCGTGGTGATCGGTCAGATCGCGCAGGCGACGGCCGAGCAGTACACCCCGATCCCGCACAACGACATCGCTCCTCCGGCGCAGGACTGGCTTCCCGCGCATGACACCGGTGACAAGTTCGACTCACCCATGGAGGAAGCCATGACCACCGCCCACCTCATCGCTGAAGGCAACCCGCGCGAGCAGATGCTCGCCGACAAGCTGAACGGCGCTTCGTACGCGGCGATCGCCGTGTTCTCAGTCCCGCAGATGGCGGCCGAGATCCTGCACGACGCCGGCCGCCCGCTCGCTCCGGACGCGATCGACCGCATGACCGACCTGCTCGCCTCGATCATCGTCGAGGTGCAGAAGGTGTTCCGCGGCGGCTCGTTCAACTGGGGCGACGGCCTGAACACCCGCATCCGCGGCGTCCTCCGCACGACGATCACGCTCACCCCGATGCCGTGGGAGGCCACGGACGAGCAGGCGTGGATCGACTGGGAGCGTGTCGCCGTGAAGCGGACCACGTTCTTCGTGAACAAGGGCATCCGACTGTACAACTTCGGCAGCCAGGTCAGCGGTGGCTCGTTCGCGGCACTTCTGCCGGCGCAGGACACCACTCCCGCCGAGGCGGCGACGCCCGAGCCCACTCCCGCACCGGAGACGCCGGCAGCCGAGAAGCCCGCCGCGCCCGCGAAGCCCAAGTCGGCGCCGAAGCCGCGTGCACCGAAGGCGACTGAGAAGGCCGCCGCCTAACAACTTCACCGAGAAGAAGCAGCCGCACCTCGCGGCATCCATCCTGAAAGGAAACACCGCAATGCCCCTGGACAAGTCCATCAAGGACCAGATCGTCCTCGCCGCACTGACCGCCGCCGGCACCGCCGGTGACGACGCGGACGCCCACGAGGCTGCGGTGCTCGCTCACGCACGAGCGATCACCGCCACCCTCATCGACGACACCTCGAAGTTCCACACGGCGGTCGACGAGATCGACGGGTCGAGCAAGTTCGTCGCGATGATCAACGCCGTTCGCAAGGAGGCGTCGTCGAAGCGCGCGATCGTCTACTTCGAGAACGCGAGCGGCCCGATCAACGAGTTCCGACCGCAGTTCACGCTCGAGCAGGTCCACCAGATCCACCTCGAGCGCGAGGCTCTCCGCGCGGAGAAGAAGAAGCTCCCGGACCTGCCCGACGGTCTCGAGATGATCCGCACGGAGCGAACCGACCTCGCCGACGGCGTCAACCTCGCCCGCTACGCGACCGGCCTCACCGGACACCGTGTCGTCGTCTTCAAGATCATGGAGCCGACGCGAGACCCGAAGGTGAAGGTCCGGGTGGTCCGCCACCTGAAGGACCTCGGCGTCGTCGACAGCTACGTGGTGCCGCAGAAGGCGCCCGCTTCCGCATAGCGCGCACAGCACAACCAAGAAGCCCCAGCCAGCCGGCTGGGGCTTCTTGGTCTTTCCGACGTCAGAAGTCTGAGGGGATGTCCCGGTTCACGACCCGGCGCTGCTGTGCCGGCGCCGAGTCGGGCCCGAAGTCGTCCACGGGGATCAGCTCGGGCTCCAGGACCGCCGGCGAAGACACGAGGTCGTCGTCGTCGAGCCCTTCGAATGCCGACATGTCGAATGACGGCCCGTCATCCTCGTCGAACTCCGCTTCGTCTTCGCCCAGCCACCCGTCGATGAAGTCGGCCTCCTCGACAGTCAGCCCGGTCTCAATGCGGGTGCCAGCGAGCATCACCTCAACCTCGGCAATCTCGAACAGCTCCTCGCTGACTTCCTCCCAGGTCAGCCCGAGGGGTGACTCATCACGGAGCTTGTCGTCGATCCACACCGCGCGCTCGACGTCGGGGTGCTGGTCCAGGTAGTCGGCGATCGCGTCCAGCTTCCACCATCCGTGACGGGAAGCGCGGCGACCCAGAACCGGCAGTCTTCCGCGGCCGAGGAGCTCGGAGAACGTGTCGTTCGCGTAGTCCTCCCAGTCTGTGAGCCATACGATCTTCGC
Organism: Agromyces sp. NPDC057679; assembly: GCF_042799635.1. Lineage (NCBI taxonomy): Bacteria > Bacillati > Actinomycetota > Actinomycetes > Micrococcales > Microbacteriaceae > Agromyces > Agromyces sp. NPDC057679. Next base: position 131,882 of record NZ_JBHVIK010000004.1, read on the forward strand.
GTCCATCGCACCGATCGTGGCGAGCATCCGGTCGCTGACCGACACCGCACCCATGCCCGGCACCTCGATCATCCGCCAGTCGCCCCACGCAGCGTCACCAGCCGACTTCAGCGGAGCCACCGCGCCGTCGACGTCGAGGAACACCACCTTCGTCGGGTGGTCGTTCGATCGGACCGGCACAGCTTCCGTCGCCTCGGCGGCCTCGTTCAGGCCGAAGATGTCGTCCACGTCGTCTCCTTCTTCTTCGTCGAGCTCGTCGAGGAACGACGAGAAATCAACCTCGAACGATCCGAGGTCCTCCACCACCGGCTCCGCCTTCGTCGGCCGGGACGGCGCCGGCCGGGCCGCGGGTGCGCCGTCGTCGTCGGCGACCACGAACTCGCCGGTCACCTCGGGCTTCGGGATCAGCGAGTGCAGGTCCACCCGCTCCGACTTCTCGAGCGGAGCGCGACGCTCGGCGAGCTTCGCCGAATACGTCGCCTGCGACGGCTCGAACCACGACTGGATGATCTCCGCGATGCCGTCGCCTTCGTAGAGCCCACGACCCTTCGGGATGTGATCACCGAGTGTCGGCGCATCGGTCCAGTTCTTCAGGGCGCTCGCCCGGTCACCGTTGGTGGCGTTGCCGAGAAGCATGCGGGACAGGTTCGTCTTGAGGTCACCGGCGCCCGGGATGGAATCCAGCATCTTCGCCGTCAGCTTCTGCGTCGCGAGGATCAACGTGACACCGGCGGAACGGGCTTCACGAGCGACCTTTCCGGTCATCGTGCCGATGTACGCCTTCGCCTGGTTGCCGCGGATCTGAGCTTGACGCTCCGCCTCCACGACCGGGTCTTCCGACACCGTCTTCGAGACCGGGTCTGGCTGCATGAGGGACGTGAACTCGTCCATCATCAGGTAGATGTGCTTCGGGCGGATGTCCTCGGGAAGGTCGCGGTAGCTGCCGGCATTGTGCTTCTTGTTCAGCTCCTTGCGGCGCATCACCTCCGCGTAGACGTGCTTCATCAGCGCAGCGGCTTCCTCCACCGTCGACGCGAACGCCTTCGAGTACGGTTCGACGAACCCGAAGTCTGCGCCGCCCTTGGTCGGGTCGACGACGTAGATCTCGGTGTCCTGCACGGCAGCGCCGTAGAGGAGCACCTGGAGGTTCACGGACTTACCTGCACCCGAAGCGCCGGCAACCAGCACGTGAGCCAGCTTCTTCGGGGAGAACGCCACGGGCTCGCCTTCGACTCCGGTCGCGAATGGAATCTCTCCGTCCGCGGCGTCCACTGCGTCCCAGTCGACCGCTGCGAACTCCGGGAGCGGGTGCTGCTTCGAGACCAGCATCCGGACATGCTTGGCGCCGTCAGGGTGGCTGCGCACATCGACGTACTGGTTATCCGTTGCCGTCATGAGGGTCTGCGACGCCGCTTTGATCTGCCCCGGGGTGACGCCTGGCGGCATCTCGAAGTCGAGAACCTGGACGCTCTCGTTGCTGGGGAGCACGTCGGTGGCGGTGAGCTTCGGGACTACACCGCCGTCGCCGATGACCTTCGCGACGAGGAACGCCTGCTCCCAGTCGAGGCTGGTGACGTAGTCCTCGTGGGTCATCCGATTGCCGCGGCCGCGAGCTTCGGCGTACTTGAACCCGGTGATGTTCGGGTTCGAGCCGGTGACGATGGTGATGATGCCGTCGCCGGCCTCTGCGACCCGGAGGAACTGGGACTGCAGCGCCTGGCGGATCTTCTGCGCCTTCTGGCGCACCTCTTCGATGGTGACGCCGCCGTACAGCTTCAGCTGCACCTTCCACATGTGACCGCGGGAACGTCGGTCGCTCATCGGGGTGGCGGAGATCATCTCGGGGCGTGCCAGCTTGCAGGAGTCGAACGCACGGTTGATGAGGCCGGCGAGCACCCATCCGGCAGCCTTGTTGTCCATCTCCGCCGGCATGATCGAGTCCGGTGTGGTGGGAATCGTCTCGGAGGACCAGTACACGGCGATCGCCTGTTGGTGGCGCTCTCCGGCGCGGACGCCGCCCCACCCGGAAACGCCGGTGATCGACGTGAACGGCGCGGCGGACAGCGTGGTGGACAGCTGCGGCTCGAACGGGCGTGGCGGCTGGATGTACTCGAGGATCGAAACGCCCTGGGGGATCACCATCGGTTGGCACTTCACGGTGACCAGGCGTCCGGAGGGGAGGATCGGCAGCTTCGCTTCGCTGTACACGTTGTACTGCGGGCTGGGCTTCCGGGCACCCATCTTCAGGATGTCGTTCCAGCGGATGTCCCACCGGGCGAGGACGGAGAGCTCCACGAACCGGTTCTCGAGCCCGTCGACGGTGAAGTCCGGGGCGCCGGAGGTGAGCGCGCCGAGGTAGACGGTGTTCGCTTCGGCGTCGACGATCACTTCGACGCCGAGGTACGCGCCGATTCCGCCGGACGCCATGTCGAGGTAGCCGAGCGACGCGCCGTCCGGGAACGCCCACGACGTCCGCCATGCGCCAGGGGTCGGCTCAGCCGGTGCGCCGGAGACGGTATCGGCTGGCGCGTCGAGGGTGTCGATGTCGTCGTCTTCGTCGGAGCCTTCCCAGAGCGGCTGGTCGCCGTCCTCGGCGACGCCTGCGGCGATCGACTCGGCCTGCAGGAGGACGGCGCGGCCCATTTTCTGGTCGTCAGACACCGCCCAGGTGACCGCGGACGCGAACGCGAGCTCGACGAGCTCGGAGGGGAGCTCGTCAGTGGACAGGTCGGGGAGTTCGCCGGTGAGCCAGGTGACGATCCGGAACCGGGTCGGGTGCATGGAGCCGGGGATCGGCTGACCGTTCGCGTCGACGTCGGGCTCTTCGAGGATCGCGATCTTCTTCCCGGACCCGATGAGCAGGGTCAGTTGCGGGACCATCTGCATGATCCCGGCCGCGGCGCCGCCGGACACGGCTGCTTCGAAGGTGTCCACGGTGACGTCGTCGGCGACCTGCTTGTGCGCGATCAGCCGGGGAGGTTCGGTGAGCTTCAGCTCGGCGGCCTTCCACCGGGGATCCCATTCCGCTCGAGCTTGGACGCGGTCGCGCCATTCCTGCAGCACGGGCCCGCGGAACGCCGCATGGAGGATGAGCGCGGCCGCGGTGACGGCGACAGCGATGTTCACCTGCCACAGCTGCACCGGGTAGATGTCGAGCCACCAGGTGAACCGGGTCGAGACGATGCTGAACGCGAGTGAGGCGACGAACGCGGCGGCCGCGGCGCCGATGACCGCGCCGATCGCGCGGGCGCGTCCCTGAGCGGTGACGAACGAGTCGTAGATCGCGTCGTAGCCCGTTGCGGGTGCGATGTCACCTTCTGCGGCGTTCTGCCGGACAGCAGCGGACACCTGCATCACGAGGATGTACGAGGCGATCGCGTTCGCGACTCGGCCGGTTACGACGAGGTCCTCGACGCCGTTGGTGGGGAATGCTGCGGCGATCACGGCGAGCCCGAGCGCTGCGTAGAAGAGGAACTGGTGCTCGACCTGGGAGATGGTGTGCGCGGAGAGCTTCTGCAGGACGGGGATCTTCGAGTTCGCCATCCAGGAAACCGGCTGCTGCCGGCGGCCGGGCCAGAACGGCATCCACGTCTCGGATGGGATCAGCATCGACCACTTCAGGGACGACCACATCCGGTAGCTGTTCAGCTGCTTCTGCTCGACCGGGTTCCCCGGGGTGGGCGGGTCGTTCTTGGTCCGGCCACCGGTGAGCTGCGGCGGGGATGCGAGGTGGGCGGCGACGATGAACGCGATGAACGCGACCGCGAAGCCGGGGAACCCGTACCACTGGGCGACGATGCCGCCGACAGCGCCGAGCCCGGCGACGTGCGGGGCGATGTTCATGGTCGGTTCAGGCTGTCTCGCTGCTGCCATCATGTCTCCGGTGATCGGGCGCTACCGCGCCGCGGGGTCGGCAGGCCTGGGGTCACTGGTCTGCATGTTCTGGACATGCGGCGAAGCGCCACGCGCTGGGCGTTTCTCGGGTTCCCGGCGGCTGGCGGGCCGTCGGTCAGCGGCGCGCGAGACGTGCGAGCTTGGAGACCAGTCGAGGGTCGGCCTGGCTTCTGCCGAACAGCACTCCGGCCACGACACCGGTGAGCAGCGGGCCGTGGACGATGAGCGGCCGGCCCGGCGGACGGAAGAACAGGGTGGACAGCGGCTTCGGGCCGGTCGGCCAGATGATCAACGCCGTCTTGATCTTGCTCTTCGGGATCCCGAGATGTTCTGCGAGGAGGTCACGCGCCATCGGCAGGGTGCGTTTCTCGGCGGGGAAAGTGACGGCACCGGCCTTCGTCTTCGCTTTGAACCGGCGGAGACCACGGAACGTGGCGCCGCCGACGGTCCAGTAGAAGTTCCCCTGCCAGACCTTCGAGTCGATGATCGTGACGGTGTCGCCGGACACGACGACATGATCGACGTTCGCGGCGTACTTGGTGCCAGGCATGTTGAGGTCATGGAGGACGGTCACCCCGGATCTGGCGAGGATGTCGAGGATCTTCGCGGTGCGGCGTTCTCCTTCAGCTCCGCGCGCAGCGACGTCGGCGTTCGCGGCGAACCCGGACTGGACGCTGCCGCCGGCAGTGCCGTAGACACGGCCGGTCAAGCGAACAGCCTCGCGATGTCGTTCCAGGCGCCGGCGATGACGATGAAAGCGAGTACGCCGACGATCGTCCAGAACCCCGCTGCGGAGTGAAGGAACGCGTCGACTTGTTCGCGCTCGTGGTTGCGTTTGCGTTGCTCGTCCATGTGTTGTGGACATGCGGCGGACGCCTGTGCCGGCCGCGGAAAATCAGCTGAGATCTCCTCCCCGGTCGCGGCTATGGTGTGCCCATGACCGAAATCGCTGCACCGCTCCCGCTCGTGAAGCGGCGACCGGCCCTGTTGCCGGCACTCATCGGTGTGGCGATCCTCCTGGTCGCGATCGCGCCGCTGCCGTACCCGGCGTACCTCTACCTGCGTCTCGCTGTGTGCACTGTCGCGTGGATCCTGGCTGTGACCGTCGTCAGGGCGCTGCCGGATGAACCGGCGAGGTCCAGCTGGTTCCAGGAGCCCGGTGTGTGGAAGTCCGCTCCGTTGCTCGTGGTCGCGGCGGTGTTCTTTTTCGGGCCCGCTTCGGGGGTGGAGTTCGGAAAGACCGCGTGGCAGCTGATCGATGCTGTCGCGATCGCCGTGTTCCTCTTCTACGGGTTCACGGTGGCGCAGGCCTCACCTGTTCGCAAGTGGGTGAATGGTGAACGGGTGGAGTCGCCTCGGGGTCCGCTCTGGGTTCCGGTGGCGTGGGTGGTCGGGTTGCACCTTCTCCTGATCGTCTACGCGGCGATGACCGCAGGCGGCCAGGATTGCGTGGAGCGTGAGTACGGCGGAGCAGGCGGTTCGTCCTGCGTCTCGTACGAGTAGACCGGGATCAGCTGGCGCGCTCGATTTCGAGGCATGCCGGGCATGGCCTCTCGCATTCTCCGATCGTCAGGACATGGCGTTCGTACACTTCACGGTTCGCGGCGACGGCCGGGAAGCGGAGCTCGAGCATGGCTTCGGCGGCACGGACCTCGGCCACAGCCTGGGGGACCCTACGGAGGATCATCAGCTCTTCGATGAACCTGACGCCCGCGCCAGGGTACGTGTCGGGGTCGACAAGCCAGTCGAGGTCGACGACCTCCACTGTGCCGTGCTCCATGTAGCTCTCGCCGTGACGGATGACGACGATCGGGGCGCCTGGTTCAGGGATGCTGCGGGTAGGCATGGGTGCTCCTTCTTCTCGGAGCACCCATGCGCGGAGGTCAGAATCCACTGCGGTTCATGACCATCTCGAACCTGTCCGACCCGTCCAGGCTCAGGACTCCGACGTTCCACTTCTGCCCGTCTCGGCCGAGTGAGACGACGGTCCTTCCATCAGGAAGTGTCGCTCGAGCGGGGATGTGCATGTGCCCATGGAAGAGAGCTCGCGGCCGAACCCGGTTCCACACCGACGTCACACGGGAACGCGACTCTGCGGAGTAGTTCAGAGCATGAAGCGGCCATCGCATCGGGTTCGAGGCGAGCGTCTGCTCGACCTCTGGGGTGCCGCCGTTCACGGTCTCGTGGGTGATCATGATGTCGGCGGGCCCGCCGGAAACAGCGGCGTCGACCTGAGCGTCGGTGACCGTCTCTTCCGGCCACCAGGTGTGCCCCTCGCGACGGGCGGAGTAGTCAACGGACGCGGCGCCTCCGAGCGACAGGAAGCTCACACCGTTCAGGGTGAACCGGTGTGGGCGAGGGAGCACCCACACAGTCTCGGACAGCTTGATCAGCTCGCCGGGTTTCGACGCGAACCGCGCTTCGAGGCGGCCGTGGTCTTCGTGATTCCCGAGGGTGACGATGATTCGGCAGAGCTTGCTTCCGGACTGCTGAGCCTGCTTCACCCAGTAGTCGACCGAGTTGAGGAACTTCTTGCCGCTGCTGCCAGGCCAGATCCCGAAATCGCCGACATGGAGGATGGTCTGCACGTCGGGGTGCTGCTTGGCGAGTCTGGGGATGATGACCTGGACCCAGGTTGATTGTCCGTGCCAGTCACCAGCGATCGCGACGCGGGTCTCTCCGGGGAGGGTGAGGTCTTCCACAGGGCTCTCCTTCAGGGTCAGAGGTTCGGAGTGTTCATGCGCGGCCGCGATGCTGCGACGAGTGTTTCCGCTCGTACCGCCTTGGACCGGTCGCGGCGGAGGATCTCGAGGACCTGTTCGGCGTGGGCTCCGCGGACTTGGCAGGCGAGCATGACGCGGCGGTGTGGTTTCTGGTCGACGGCGATCTTCTCGAGCACGTCGAACGGGGTTGCCGGGTTGCTGGCAAGCCAGAACAGCACTTCGTCGTCGAACCCTGCTTCGAACACCTGCCGGAGAAGGTCCGGGCTGGAGGTGTTCTGCGCGAGGAACGGGCGCAGCGCCGGGTCCTTCAGGAGGCGCTCGAGGATCTCTGCGCTGACGGCCGGGTTACGTGCGAGCTCCACTCGCGCCGGGAACGAGTGGTAGACGAGCCGTCTCGCGACCCGGTCGTCGATCTGACGGTTCGCTGCGACCTGCGCGGCGGTGTCAGGCCCGGGCCGGTCGAGGAGCGCGTCGAACAGTTCCGGGTCGGCGACGATCGCGCCGAGCTCGGCGGTCGCCGCCTTCATCGCTGCGTCCCGGATGCTGCCGGCTGCTCCGGGTGAAGGAGCGAGTCGAGAGCGTCCTGGTCGCGGCTCTCATGGACGATGCCGAACTTCGCTTCGCGGATGCGGAGCTTCCGGTCGCGGATCGAGTCCTGGTTGTGCCACCAGTCGATCCACGCGAGGCCGAGCGCGGAGAGGATGAACAGGCAGTGGATGGTGACCTGCCAGAACACACCGTCGACGGTGTAGTTCTTCGCGGCGCTGCCGGCAGGGTCGCCGAGGTCGGCGATCTCGATGAACGTCTTCAGCAGATGGATGGAGGAGATGCCGATGATCGACATTGCGAGCTTCGTCTTCAGGACGTTCGAGTTGACGTGCGAGAGCCATTCCGGCTTGTCGCGCTGACCGTCGAGTCCGAGCTTGGAGACGAACGTCTCGTAGCCGCCGATGATCACCATGATGAGGAGGTTCGCGATCATGACGACGTCGATGAGGCCGAGCACGCCGAGCATGACGACGGACTGGGAGACGTGCGCAGGGTCGGAGAGGACGGCTTCAGCGAGCCGCCACAGTTCGCCGACGAACTGGACGACGTAGAGGACCTGAGCGACGATCAGGCCGAGGTAGAGGGGTGCTTGCAGCCACCTCGAGGTGAAGATGAGGGTGGCGATCGAGTCGCTCCAACGGAACTTGCGGGTGGTCATCGGAGTCCTGCTTCCTTCTCCTCGATGAAGAGTTCTCGTTCTGCGAACTCGGCTTTCACGCCCCACCGGTCGATCCAGGCGAGGCCGACGGCGGAGAGGATGAACACGGCGTGGATGACGGTCTGCCAGAGGACGCCGTCGACGGTGTAGGCGCCGGCGCCGTGCCCGTTGTCTGATCCGACGGCGGCGACTTCGATGAACGTCTTCAGCAGGTGGATGGAGGAGATGCCGATGATCGACATCGCGAGCTTCGTCTTCAGGACGTTCGCGTTCACCTGCGACAGCCACTCGGGGCGGTCGTCGGAGTCTCCGGTGTCGATCTTCGAGACGAAGGTCTCGTACCCGCCGATCACGACCATGATGACGAGGTTCGCGACCATGACGACGTCGATGAGGCCGAGCACGCCGAGCATGATGACGTTGCCCTCGACGCCGGTCGGGTCGGAGAACACCTCGTCGGCCATGTGGACGAGCTCGTTGACGAACACAGCGGCGTAGAGGCCCTGAGCGGCGATCAGCCCGAGGTAGAGCGGCGCTTGCAGCCACCGGCTGGCGAAGATGAGGAGGGCGACGGCGCGCGCCCATCGGCCGATGGGGGTCAGGGTCTCAGGTGGTGCGGAACTCACTCCGAGAAGTCATGCGGCGACTGGCCTGTCGGACCGGATCAGATTCGCTCGTAGACGGGGATCATGTAGACGGCGTCGATCTGCTCTTCGGTCAGCGAACAGAATCGGCATGCGTCGTCGGCGATGAGGTGCTGTCCGTCGAAGCGGCAGTCGGAGTAGGCGTCGTCACCGTCGTTGCTGAGGCTCTCGATGTGACGGTCGAACGTCGTTTCGTCGTCGACCTGATACGCGGCGTCGGCTGCTTCCGACTGCTTCACTGATCGCTTCGTGGATCGGCGGAGGTTCTGCTTCATGGGGTGGATGCTGATCGAAGACAGGAAGATGCGGCTCACCACCGGGATTCGCCCGACCATTTTCGCCACGTCGTCTCCTTCGCCTTGCTGGTCCTGTCCCTTCTCCATGCGCGGCGACCGGGCCCCGTGCCGTCTGGCTGACGATCTTGCATTCGGCCTGGTCGCAGGCCCGCTCCGGAACCTCCAATACTTCCGACCCAAAGCGCAGATAGCTCGTAAGTATTGGAGGTCGCGAGGCCGAATTCTCACTACGTCGTAGCGGGCAGGCAGAATGTGAGCATGGAGACGACGACGCTGGACGGCAAGCTGCGCGACTGGGCCCGGGGCATGACCACGACCGCGGCAGCGACGGAGCTACTCATCCGCGCCGGGTACGCCGGCGAGCACCGCGAGTGGGTTCACACCGAGGATCCGGAGCGTCCGTGGATCGACTTCGCGTCCATCCCCGACCTCATCGGCGGCCTCTCCGGCGGGCAGCAGCGGGTTCTGCGGATCGCATCGTCTCTCGCATCGGATGTGCCGATCCGTCTCGGCGACGAGATCACCGGGCTCGACTACCCGCTCGCGTCGCTGGTGCTCGCGGCGTGCGCGCAGGCGTCCGGGTACGGGGACGATGTCCGGTTCCCGGAGCTGGTCGGCGATGACGTGAAGGTCGTGACGAAGCCGGCGATTCTCCGCTGGCCGGCCTGACCGGTCACGCGGCCGCGGGCCGCCGGCGGTCGTTCAGTGCCGCGAGCCGCTCGCGGTTCTCCTCGAGGCGTGCTTCGTACGCGACCATCATGGTCTCTGCCAGTGCATAGTTCTGCGCCGGCAGTCCGTTCGACCATTCGGAGTCGTTGATGCTGAACGCTTCTGCGTCGTCGAGCTCAGCGACGTCCCAGTTGGGGTCGGCCTCCTCGTCGTTGTTGTCGTCGTCGTACTCGTCGAATTCGAACTCGTCCACGTCATACTCGAACTGATGCCGCTCCCACTCGACGATGTCGACCTCACCGTCGACGTCGAAGAATCGGCGGCCGTCGCTCGCGAACGCATGGATGATCGACTGGTCGTCGGCACGGAAGTACACGGTGACGCCACCGAGCCCGAAGTGGCGGGCGACCGCGTACGCGAACGCGACGCAGTGCCCGTTTTTGAACGCGAACTCGGCGTTGTCGTCCAGCACTCCGGGGGTCACCGCAGCGCGTTGGAACACGGTCGGAACGAGCACCTTCCCGGTGACCGGGTCGAGCTCGAGGCTGTTCCCGATCGGCTCGGCTGGGGTGTGGTGTTCGGAGGCGAACCGTCCGTCGAGGTGACGGGTGCGGTCGGCAACATCAGTCTTCGTCATGACGAACTGGGTGTGCGGCGACACCCTGGTCAGATCCCTGTGAGGGCCTTCCCTACCTGAGCTGCTGACGGTGCCGGGTACACGGCTGCCGGTTGCGGGGTCTTCGTCCCAGTGTGGAAGGTGCCGCGTCCGGGGTTCCGGAGCTGCAGCACCCCGGCGTTCCGGGGCGCCTGGGTGACGGCACGGTCGGTGACGACGACGACATGGATCCGGAGGAGCGCGCCGACACGGGAGAGCAGGTCGATGGTGCGGCGAAGGTAGTCGTAGAACTCCGTGCGCGCTTCTTGCAGGTCGGCTGCGGGGAGCTTCGTCTGCATCGGGAGGCGCGCGAGCCCGTCGACGAACAGGAACAGGTGAGGTGGGCGGTCCTTCTCGGGGAGCGCCTCCGCGGTCCGTTCGCCGGCGTCCTTCACCTGTGTCATCCGTCGACGCATCTCCTGGGTGAGCTCGACGATCAGCTGCTCGGCGTCTTCCATCCCGTTCGCGAACGCGGAGTACCGGAGGTCGGGCGCGCCTTGCGCGCGGATCCCGATGACGGATGAACCCTGGAGACGCGCTGCCGCGGCGAGGACGTCACCGGCGTTCGATCGCCCCGACCCGGACGCGCCGCAGACCAGGAGGTTCGACTTCGACGTCGGATCCCAGCGGAGCTCGCGGGCGGCTCTCGGGGATTCGCCGAACGGAAGTGATGGAGCGGCGGCACGGATCTCTGCATCGTTCAGCGGGCCGATGATGGTCGGCCGGCGACGGGGACTCTGTCGGCTCATGCACCTTGGACATGCGGCGGACTGGGGCCGGTGGCAGGTCAAGCCGAACGAATCCGAGTGGCCGGCTCCATGCAGAAGTCAGGCGATCGGCGAGTACATCTCCGCGCGGAAGTCGACGCCTGCGAGGAGAGCCTTGAACACCTTCGTGTGCTCTTCACGCGCCGCGTCCTCGGTGGAGTACCGCCAGCATCCGGCGGTACCTTCACCGTCGAAGACCATCGTCTCGAAGATCAGCGGGTCACCTTCGCCGGAGTGGTTGTGGTCGAGGACCAGGTGCACCGTGGAGACGTACCCGGCCACGCACATGTCCTGCGCGACGACTCGGTCCTCCCCGAACAGGGCGACCCCTTCCTCGCGGGAGACCTCACGGCCGGAGCGGTCGTAGAACTTCATGGTTGACCTCTCCTCTCGTGATCCAGGTCAGGAACAGCGTACGGCAGGGGCGTGCCCGCGTCAGCCGATGACGATCGTGCCTTCCGGTGCGTACCGCTTGGCGGTCCCGCGAAGCCATTTCCGGCCTTCCGGGTTCGAGGTGTGGATCACGATCTTCGCAGGCCACTGGTCCTCGTTCTCGCAGAGCCAGTACATCACCGCTTTGGACTCGTCGAGCGTCCCATCCTCGAGCTTGCCAAGGTCGTGGTCGAAGCCGATCTCGTCGAACCGGATGCCGGCGACAGCAGCACGCTCGAGCTCGGCGATCGCTTCTGCGGACGTGCGGGCGATCACCCACTCTTCGCCGGGTGCCGGGCGAAGGTCATCGATCCAGAGCTTCCTCACGCCGCCATCCTCACTGCAGCGGTCTCCGGCATCACGATGATCTGATCGGTGAACGCGCCGACGATCTCGATGCCGTGGAACGACAGGGTGACGCCTTCGCGGTGCACGGTGTACGACTGCAGCTTCCCGACCGGTTCACCGTCGAGCGTCATGAACTCACGATCGATGTGCTTCGGCGCCAGCGACGACAGCTTCGTCGGGGTGGTCGGGAACTGGCGGCGCTTCTTCACCTGCTGGACGGGAGGTGAGCACCGGTTGCAAGCCGTGTAGGACTCGAGCTTCTCGACCTCGGCGACCGACATCATGGTCGGCATCTCGGGAAGCTGCATCGCCGGGCCGGGCTTCCCGGAGTGACGTGCAGCCCAGACGCCCTCCCACGCGCTTTCCCGGTGGACGGTGTTGATCACGGTTGGGCAGGAGTGCAGATGCACGGTGGGAACCCCTTGACGGGGTCGGCGGAGGACGAGCTCCTTCCCCTCGCGGAGGTCGAAGTTCACGGCGGCCTGCTCGGTGACGATCTTCGACGGCGCTCTGCGCCAGAAGTCCTTCTCCGAGTCGGTGAGGTGGTCGAGGGAGTCCTGGCTGAGGGTAGGTGACTCCATGAACGTTTCCATCAACGTCTCGTACGGCAATGTTCTGTTTCCCTTCTTCATCTCACCCATGCGCGGGAGCAGTCGGCGCTGTTTCCGCATGCCAGGATTCCGCCGCCCATCCGCTGTGTGGCGTCGGAATGCATCGGGGCTCGGCTGACGGACGGTTGCCGTGCCGCGCATGAAACGGCCATGACCGACTCGAAACTCGAAGCGCAGATCGACAAGCATTTCGCGTACCTGGCGAACGACGAGGACCCAACCAGGCGCTGGTTCGACGTCGCGTGGTTCGTGGACTTCATCGCCACCGGCCGGAAGGTCGGCGGGCGGGACCGGGATCGGTTGGAGGCGCAGGTCCGGACGATCCTGGAAGCCCGCGCTGATGCCGGCACGGTGCGGCGCTGGAGGGAAGTGAACGGGCCGAGCTTGCGTGGCGACCGGATGAACCTCTACCTGCAGCTGAACGTGTGAACGACTGAGCTGCCCGGATTGGTCAGCTCACCCCTGTCCGTGAGGGCCGGGTTTGCTGCGCCGGCTCTCCGGGTCATCCGCGCATGCGTTTCGGCGGCAACGCCTCACCGGTCGCGCCGTGCGCTCCGCCGAACGGGCGCTGCTCACCGTCACCGGGGCGCTGCATGACCGGGACCGGCACGTCCGGGTACCCGGCTTCCCGGAGCAGCACCTCGGACAGGTCGAGCCGGCGGCGGCCGTCGCGGAGCCATATCGGGACGCCGCGGAGGAACGTCAGCTGGTCGATGACGTCCACCGCCCAAGACCCGGACGGGTTGAACGTCAGGTCGTCACCGGAGAGGAACGACGCCTCCTGCCAGGCACCATCGACGGGCCGGTGAACGGTGAGACCGTCGAACCGGTCAGAGCGGACGTGCTCGGCGGGGAACCATTCACGCCAGTCCGCCACCCCGATCCTGGATCCTGTCCGGTCGAACGTCACTCCGGGGGAGAGGCGGACCGCGTCCTTCACGATCCGGTGCACCGTGTTCCGGACGTTCCCGGATGCGTCACCGTCGAGCTTCTCGGCGGTGAGGAAGATGACGGCGAGCCCGGACGTGTCCATCCGCCGGTCCTCGAGCAGCTGCACCCACGTCTCCACCTTCCGCTCGAGCGCACGGCCGACGGTCGCGGTGAGCTCGATGACGATTCGGGCGCCGTCAGGCCGGACGACGGTCATGTCGCCGGACTTCGTGTACCGGGCGGTGTCCTGCGACGGGAGCCCGAGCCCGGTGTGCCCGAGCATGTTCGCCTGGGAGAACCGTTCCCCGACGACCGCGGCCGCCGTGGTGTGCTCTGCGACGCGGACGGCAAGCTCGGTGGTGAGGACGCCGTGCCGGTCGTGGCCTTGCCCGCCCATCTTCCCGGTGTGCCCGCCGGTCAGTGACAGCCACTCCGCGTACGTCAGCTCCTGCGCGAGGTGCTTCTCCACGAACGACGACGTGCCGGGACGGTACAGGGTGGCGCGCGGGGTGAGCCTGGTCGGGGTGAGCGCGTTCCGGAACACGCCGACATCGACGGCGCCGACGGTGAACAGGTCGCGCATCATCGCGGACTTCCCGGACGCGAGCTGCGGGATGCCGGTGATCGCGGCGAGCTGCTCACCGGTCGCGACCCGCCACTGGTCGAGCGCGGCGAGGATGTCGAGGTACGCCTGCAGCCGGCCGCCGTGCATGATCCTGGCGGCGGCGTCCTTCTGGTCGGCGTCGAGGTGCTTCGGGATGTACGAGGTGCCGATCGCCTGCTGGTCGCGGGCGGCCTTCGCGGACACCCAGGTCGCCTGCGACCCGCTCGTCCACAGTTCACGGTGGTACGGGTCGAACCGGAGGTTCCCGGTGACGTCCGGGTGGCAGCGGTCACCGCCGAGCATGCGCCGGGCGCCGGCGAGCCGGACCGGGGGAGTGTCGCCCGGGGTCACGTCGTCGGTGACGACCGGTGCAAGGTAGTCGGTGACGGCCGGCTCTGGGATCTCGTCGTCCTCGTCGACGAAGTCCGCCCACACGCCGAGCTCTTCGCGTCTCATGCCGGCACCTCCGCCTCGGCGACGGATTGAACGCGCTGGTACCCGGACATGTCGGACTCGAAGTCGGCGAGCTTCATCGTGAACGCCGGCTGCCGCGCCCCGTTCACCCGAGTGCGGACGATCGCTTCATACCGGGGGAGGTTCGCGACGTCCGCGGACTCCCACCGTGACCCGTCGGCAGTGAGGTCGGCAACGATCTGCGACACGACCGCCGGGGCGTCCTGCGAATAGGCGAGCATCGTCCCGAACCCGAGGACCGACTCACGCACCTGCTGGTTCAGCTGGGTGGCGCGCTGCGTCGCGAACACCGGGACAGTGCCGTACGAGCGGCCCTTGTCCTTGATCCACTCGACGATCTCGGAGCTGGAACCGGCGATCTCGGTGAGCTCGTCGGAGAAGATCGACACGTGCCGGCCCTGCTCGGCCCAGTCCATGCAGATCCGCTGGATCGCGTCGTACAGCGAGTACATGAGCATCGCGCTCATGTCGTCCTTCAGCTGCTTGTCGACGAGCTCGCCGCCCTTGGAGGAGCCGACGTTCACGATGACCGCCCAGCCGTGCTCGAGGATGTCGTCCCAGGTGATCTTCGACGGCCGCGCCCACCACTGCTCGGCGGTGAGGAGCGCTGCAGCCTTGTTCCGAGGAGCCTCGGTCGCGGACTTCCGGTTCGCGGGAGTGACGCCGGCGCCGAACAGCACCGACAGCTGCAGCCATGCGAACCCGAGGTCGTCGTCTTCGGTGGCGGCGACCCGGGAAGCTTCCGACTTGATCGCGGTGGCGAGGGCGACGGCAAGCTCGTCACCGAACCCGCCGAGGAGGATGTTCGCGTAGTAGAACGGGGACGCGTTCACCCGAACCCCTGGTGCGTTCGCGACGATCGCCGGGGTGACGACGAGCGCGCCGCAGAACACACGGGTGAGCATGTTGAACGAGTGCGACCCGATGCTCGTCTCACCCCAGACGTACTTCATCGCGTTCGTGATCGTGCGCGCCTGGTGCTCGAGGGAGCCAAGGCGGGGGAACATGTCGATCGCCGGGGTCTGCGAGTCCGACAGGTCGCACACACCGACGACGTCGCCGACCGCTTCGGCTTGCCGGCGGTACGCGTCCGCGCCCTGACCTTTCGTCTCGAGCGCGATGAGGACGTTCCGGTTCCCGGGGAACCCGTCACGGCCGGACGGGTTCGCCCGCTCCATGCACATCCACGTCCACACGCTCCGAAGCGCCTGCGACTTCCCGGAGCCGGGGACGCCGAGGAACAGCACTCCCTGCCACATGTCCTTCGCGCTGAGCGCCACCCAGTTGTCCGCGGACACTCCGATGCGGGGCCCGATGATCTGGTTCATCACCGGCGGCGCCGCGCGCACCGCGGTGGACTGCTCACCGGACACCGACCCGGCGTGAGGTGCGACGATCGACACGGGGATCTCCTGCCCGACGAGGAACGCGGAGTGCGGGAACCCGTACCCGGGGTCGCGTGCGGGGATCTTGTTCCCCTCCTTGTCCTCGGATTCCTTCCGCGCTTTCTGCGGAGCGAACGAGAGCCCTGCCGGCGCCGGAAGGACGCCCGCGTCGAGGCCTCGACGGAACCGTGAATGCTTCCCGGGGATGTGCCCGGACTTCAGCCCGCCGGCGGCGACCGCGGACACCGCCGCGACACCGAACAGGCACGCCTGAACCGCGACGGGCAGCTGCACCAGATCGGCCCCGCCGAACGCGAGCGCGCCGCCGAGAACCGCAGCCCCTGCAGCGACCTTCACCCACGGCTTCGCGTCAGCGGAACGGGACGACGAATCCACGTCCGTGCCGATGTCGAACCCGGGCATCGCAGCGCCCACTTCGCGCAGCAGCGTCGACGCTTCCGCGACCGTTTCCGCGCCCGCGTAGAACGTCGCGACGAGCGCGTCCGAGCGTCGCGAATGGTACTGCGGGTTCGCGGTTCCGAGCTGCGAGGCGAGCCACGCCAACTGCCACTTCCGCTCCTTCGCGGAAGGACGTCGGAGCGTCGCCGCAACCCACTGCCCTGGACGCATCGCGATCGACAGCGCACGGGACACCGCGGCGGGGTCCGCGCCCTGCTGCGTGTCGCGCGAAACCAGCGACGGAGTTCCCTCCGTTGTGAGCCACGCAACCTGCGCCGCATCCGCCAACGCCGGCACCTCGTCGACCTCCTCTGCGCGCGCGGCAACCGCGGCCGCCAGATGCATCGCGGACTTCCCCGACGAGTGCGTCGCCGGGACGATCAGGAAGTGCGCCAGACCGTTCTCATCGCGGGTCGTGAGCAGCGTCGTTCCGGGCACCACCGTGGACGCGAAAACGCCGGCGGTTTGGATGAACGTCATCGGGTTCGGGTCGAAGCTTCCGGAACGGCTGAGCTTGTACACACGAAGCGGGGAATCGTGTTTGATCATGACCCGAAGACATGCGGCGATCCGTGCACCAGGGCGGACCCCGGTCCGGTCACCGAAACGACACCGCATGCCGCGACCGAAACGGCATCGCGACCACCTCGAAGACCGGCACGAACGGCACCACCTTCAGGAGCCCTGCACCGCACCATTCACCGCGCCCGCGAACCGCCGAAACACGCCCGCGATACTCGGCGCCCCGACCACCCCGAACCGCCGCACACAGACGCCCCGAGAAACGCCCACAACGACCCTCGCGCGCCCCGCCGCGCCACCTCCCGCGCCGACAGCCACCCCGACTCTCGCTCTGGTCGTTGCCCCCGGTCGACTTCGTCTCCCGTCCCTCCCTTCGGTTCGGGCGCCGTCCTCTTCGCTGGCGCTGGCGCGCCTTTGTCGTTCCCGGTTCGCTTCCCCGTTTCTACCGGGGCTGCTCTCCCAGTTCCTGGGCGGGGTGGGTGCGCCTGCCGTGTGCAGGCTTACGTCGCATGGTCGCCGTCGTGGTCGGCTTCCTGCGGGGCAGCCCATGCCACTTCGTGTCCTGGTCTGGTTCGCTCCGTTGTCGCTCACGGATCGTCTCCTTCGGAGCCGATGCCTGCCGGCGGCTCTTCATGGTGCGGCCGCCATCGGATCTGGGCGTCGTCTGGTTGTCCGGTTCGTGCTCCGCCCCGACGTTCGATCCGGGACCGGTTCGTTGTTCGCCCCGACGACCGTTCCGTTCCTCGAACCGGCCGGGACCCGACCCCCTCGAGTCTTGACGCGAAGCCGCCGCCGGCAGGCACACACGACAGTGACCGGTACGACAGACGCCCCGACCTCCGCCCCGACCGTCGAACCGGAGGTTCGTGACGACAAACGCCCCGACTGCCGAACCGGTGAACGGCCGGACCGTTCCCCGCCCCGACGAACGGAACGAGCAACGCAGCCGAGACGGCAACCGCCCAGCCACACGCCCCGACCACCACACGAGGCTGAGGAACGAAGCCGAGCAAACCCAACCACGGCGAAGCCCGCCGCCGGCAGGCCAACACACGCAGTGTGTTCCGTCGAACGAAGTGAGACCGAGGGAGCGCAGCGACCGAGCTCAAGTCGACAGACGCACCGACACGCGAACCGGAACCCGCACGACCAACGCACCGACCACCGCCCCGACAAACGAGAAGAGGGCGAGGCTGAGGGACGAAGCCGAGCCACGAGAAGACAAACAAGAAGACACACGAACAGGCGAACGCGCGAGCCCGAGGAACGAGGGCGAGCAACCCAGCCGCGCGCACGCCCCGCGCGCACGGCTGGGACAGTCACGACGGGCGCATCGACACACGAACAGACCAGCGACCGGACATGCGCAGCGAAGGGCGAGGCCGAGGAACGAGGCCGAGCCCGCCCCTTCGTCTCTGAGAGGTGACCAGCTTCTTCCTCGTTAAGAGAGGCCCTCGTCAGGAGAGGCCGGGGGCCGGGCGGCGATCGCCGGCTCGCCGCTGCCGCGGCTCGGGGGAGTCGGGTTGGGCTAGCGCCCGACGAGGCTGCGGCGAGGGCCGCGCATGGTCTTCACGACCAGACCCTGCAGGAGGAGACCTATGAACGAGCCATACGCAAACGTCGACGACGACGGCGTCTTCATCATCACGCGCATCGCGTTCCCGGAAGGCGATGCGAACCCCGACCTCGACGGGGAGCCGGCGCTCGAGTACGGCTACTTCCCGTCGGAGGAGGCAGCCCGAACGATGGCGGAAGACCTCGACCGAAAGCCGATCCGGTACAGGATCGAATGTCACCTCATCGCCGAGCGGAACCAGAAGATCGAGGAGACGAACGAGAGGATCGTCGCCGCCCGCGACGCACTCATCGCTGCTGGCAGCGACCCGGCCGGGATCTTCCAGGAGGAACGTGCGCTGTTCGCGGTTCCCACCTTCGAGTTGTGGCTGGCATCCGACCTGCCTCTGGTGCACGGTGTCCGCCAGCTTCGGAGCATCGGCAAACTGACTGTGGACGGAAACGACCGTTGAGCGGCGCCACCGAGACCGGGGTGTTCCTCGTCTGCAAGAACGACCTGGGCCGAGCGTTCCGCGAGCCCGATGAAATCGGCCAGCCCTGCTTCGAGCTTGGGTTCTTCCGCTCCCACGAGGAAGCGGAGGCCGCCGCCGCGCAGCAGGACACACGGCTCGCGGACTGGCAGAAGCACGTCGAGCGCACCGAACGAATCAACGCCGTGGTGTCCGAGGGTAACGCCGAAGCGGACGCACGGGAAGACGCGTACCGCAAGGCCGGCATCACTCAGCGACCCGCCTTCGCGCCCACGCGACGAGAGCTTCAGAAGGTGCTGACGTACGACGAATGGCTCGACCGTCCAGGCTCCGTCGAGTATTTCGTCATCGAAGTGAAGGCGGTCATCGCCGTCCCATCCGCTCCTGCTCGATGACCGGAGCGGCGTCGGATCGAACCGGCGCCGGTCCGCGCATGAACCTTCTGACGAAAGCAGGAGGAATTCCGATGAGCAGCAACACCAACCCGACCACCCAGGTCTCGGAGCAGGCCGCCACCGCGGGCGCCGAGCCCCAGAATATGACCCCACTGGAAATCGCTCAGGATCTCGGTGACAGCATCCGCTGGGAGTCCGACGACACCGCCCGCATCAGCGCGGCCGAACTGGACGAACTGCTCGTCGCCGCCATCGAGCGCGACCGTGCGCAGCGTCCCACCGTCCTGACCGAGGAGGAGTGGATGCAGACCCCCGAGTACATCGAAGCGGCGGACTGGTCGGGCCCGAGCTGGCAGCGGCGCCCCGTCATCGTCGAATGGTCCGACCCTACCGAGACCCCGACACAGGCGGTGATCCGCCTGAACAACGAGGTACTCGAGTACGCCGAGAAGATGGCCGGGTGGCAGAGGCGCGCGACTGCCGCGGAGGAGCTGGTCACTCAGGTCCGGACGGTGCTCGCATGAACGCACCCACGAAGCCCGCCACCGGGATGTTCCTCATCGGCCGCACCTACGGCGGCCGCGGCAACCGGCACGACGATGACCCCGCCGAGCCGATGCTCGAAATCGGGTTCTTCGCCACCCGAGAAGACGCGGAAGCCGGGATCGCCGAACTCGACGAGAACCGGGCCGAATGGCAAGCAGAGGTCGCTCGAGCAGAGGCCTGGAACGCCGTCGCAGAAGAGCAGAAGGCTGAGGCGGAAGTCGTCAAGGCTGCGCTGGCCGCTGCGGGGCTCGAGCCGAAGCACACGTCGATCCAGCAGCGAGCGAAGAGGATGGTCCCGACGTACGAGGAGTTCCTGAGGGACAACCCTGGCGTCATCGAGTACGTCGTGGTCGAGCTGCCGGCCGCGAAGCTCGGGAGCCTCGCCGGGAGCGTCCGATGAAGGCGACCACCGGCGCGAACGGAAAGCCTGTCCGCCCGCCGCTCAGCCCTGGCATGACCGTCGCGCTTCCGAACGGCGCGATCGCAGGCGTCACCCGGCGTGCACCGAACATCGGCCGGCCCGGCATCTGGTGGAAAGCGACGAAGCTCGACGGCAGCGAGATTAACGTCCGCGACGGCGAAGTACCTGTCCACGTCTCCGGCGCCGGGTGGGTCTGAGCGCCTCCGCGCATGGAATCTGCAGAAGCAGAAACCATCAACAGGAAGGCCACCTCTTGAGCAGAGAATTCTCCACCCTCGGGTACACCATCTCGATCGAA
The DNA here is from genome assembly GCF_042799635.1 of Agromyces sp. NPDC057679. Taxonomy (NCBI): domain Bacteria; kingdom Bacillati; phylum Actinomycetota; class Actinomycetes; order Micrococcales; family Microbacteriaceae; genus Agromyces; species Agromyces sp. NPDC057679. The sequence goes on from NZ_JBHVIK010000004.1 coordinate 152,207, forward strand.
CGAACCCAGGAGCTTGAGAACGGTGACGGGTTCACCATCAACAACGACATCGCCGACGCAGTGTTCGAGAACCTCTCGGACATCGACCACGAAGGAATCGTCGATGACCGCGCACACGAGCTCGGCGGTGCCATCGATGAGACCCTCCATCTCGTCATCCGCGAGATGCTCGACGCTGGATGCCAGGAGCACGCCAAGCTGATGGACGGCCGGACCCCAGCCGCCTGGTACGGGATCCCGAACGACCAAGGCCTCGAACTCGTCATCACCGACGAGGACACGTCCGCGCTTCGTCTCCTGGTCCTCGCAGCAACCGAGGTTCCCGAAGTCCGCGCCGCAACCGGGATCGCCGGCGGCGGGATCCACCTGTCGTTCGACGCCTGACCCGCGACCGTCTCAGCGCCCCCGACCGTCAGAGTCCGAAGAGGGGCGTTCCCCGCGCATGCAACCTGCGAATCGACCAATGACCCGGAGGGAAGACCCCTAATGCAGGCCCCGCACGAAAACTTCGACATCGATGAAGAAGGCACCGACGGTGGTGTCTGGCTGATCACCAAGACCGAGTTCGGTGGTTCGTTCGACGAGGAGGGCGGGCCGCCCCTCGACCTCGGGTTCTTCGAGACCCGCGAGGCGGCGATCGCCAGGATCGGGCAGCTCTACGAGAACCGCGCACGCTACGACCAGTTCGTCGCGTGGAGGGAACTGCAGAACCGCCGGGCCGCAGCCCGAAACGACGAAGTCGACGCCGCGATCGAAGCGCTCACGGCTGCTGGACTGAGCAAGCTCAGCCGCGAGTTCGACCGTGCAACCGAGTTCGCGATCCCCAGTTACGAGCAGTGGCTGACCTCGCCCGAGGCGATCACGTACGGGGTGGCTAGAGTGGCGCCGGCCTCCGCTGACTGATCACCGACTGTGAACAACGAACGCCCTGCCGGCAATCACCTGCAGGGCGTTCGTCGTCTTCAGCGTCAGCCGGCCGGGGTGACCGTGACGAGGTACGCCTCTTCGGTGCCGTCGGCGGCGTCGGTCATCACGAGCCGCAGCTGGTTGTCGGTGCCGGGTACAGCTGAGATGGACGCGTACACGCCGTTCTCGTCGTCGAGGTCGTTGTCGATCGTGCGGAGCGCGTCGATCGCGAACCCGAGGAACTCGGTGCCGCTGTCCGCGTCCGGCTTCTCGTCGCCGCCGGTCTTCCCGTCCGGGTTCAGCTTCGCAGCGACCCGTTCGAACTCCTCGGCGATCTTCGGGGAGAGACGCTTGCCGGCGGCGGCGATCTCTGACGCGAGACGGCCTGCCTCCTCAGCGATCGCGGCGCCCAGGCTGGGGTTGCCGGCCTTCTCGGAAGCCTGGTTCTCGGTGCTGTCGTCAGCGGGGGTGGTGTCGGTCAAAGGGAGGTGCTCCTTGCGGTTGGGATGTGGGTGACATCCATGCGCGGAGATCGCGTGGATGAGGTCAGCCGAGGCCTGTCGGAGGGATGCTCACGTGATCGTCGTGCGCTCGGCGGCCAGACGGTCGCGTTCCTCGACGACAGCAGTGACAAGCTCGACGGCGTCGTGATGCGAGTGGGATCGGAGCGGTCCCGGCTCGCCGCGAACCGCGTTCACGACACCGGTGAGCAGCTTCCCCTGCGCGGTGATCGTCAAGTCGTACGAAGCGACATCCTGCTCGAGCTCGAAGATCCGCTCGTACGGGGACGGCCCGGACTCGCGCTTCACGACGAGGGTGGGAAGCTCGCCGGAGATAGCGTCTGCGAGACGGAGCTCGTGGCGGACGTGCCAAGCGGTGAGGCGTTCGACATCGCCAGCATCGGTGTTGCCGCTACCAGCAATCTGCTGCTCGACCATCTCCACCGCAGCGTCGAAGTCTTCCACCGCGGACCGGAGCACAGTGAGCAGCGCCCGCAGCACGGTGGCGTCCGTCAGGCGGATGAACATGGACGCCGCGAACGCATCCGCCGACGACTGGCTCGACCAGGAGAGGAGCGCCTGATCAACATCCTCCGGGACCTCCGCCTCGATGACACGCTCGATCGAAGCGATCGCGTTCGTCAGCCGGTCACGCGGCGGGGTTTGCTTCAGCTGGGCCAACAAGGCTCCTTCCGGTCGGGGAAGCCAACATGCGCGGCTTGCTCTCGACCGGGAGGAAGGTCAATCCTGCTCGAGCCAGTTGCTCCGATACTCGTCAGGTCCCATACCCCAAGACTGAGCTTGCTGGCGATCGCGCCAATCCAGGTCACGGTTGTTCTCGCCGTACCAGGCGTGATCACGCTGTCTCTGGGTGCGGCTGTCGAGGCTGTCTGAATCGGAGCTTCGTGGAGACCGGGTGGAGTAGCCGATGCTCTCGAGGTACGCGTCGGTCTGGCGCTGTACCAATCTCTCGTCCTTGGAGCCCAGAATGACCACGGGGCCGATGACCAAGATGAGGAACGCTACGGCCATGATCACGAGCGAAGCGACTGTGATGTCTGGGATGTGGCTCGGGTTGTCACGGCCTGCGAAGCCAACGAAGACCATGACGAGCGCACCGAGCAGCACGGCCGAGCAGGTGAGGATCAGGGCTCGAGCTCGCCGGGTGAGCTTCTTTCCCTCAGCCTCAAGGGCAGCCTTCGCCTTCTTGCGGATCTTCCGGAGCTTCTTGTGTTCGTCGGGGGTGAGCAACGGGAAGTCCGGCTCATCGGTCTCCGTCATGCCTCACCGTCCGTTCGATGTCTAGGCTCGGATGGCCCGGCCTCCCACAGGATAGGTCCGACTACCGTCACGTAGTCAAGCGTCCTGACTACCTGACCGACGTCAACTGCATGGCTGCCGAACTGCATACCCCGCGCATGTTCGGCCCATGACAGAGCCGACACATGACGACGGCCGGCACGACAGAAGCTGGCATCAGCACCGACTCCTCAAGGTTGCCGGGAAGGACCTCCAGCCGGGTGACATCTTCGAGTGCGACGGCATGGTCGTCCTGTCCGTGACTCCGGTCGAGGGTGACACCGGCGACGTTCGAGTCCGCTACGAGAACGACGGTGTTCAGGCGTCATACGACACATCGGCAACGCTCAAGCACCTGATCCGCCGTCCCTGACCCGCGCATGGCTCCCGCATGACGAACACCCTCCTCGCCCATCCGGCCGCCGGCGCAGTTTCCGAGCACTGCCAGCGGTGGACGGACGGGAAGCACTCGTTCAAGCATCCGTCGGAAGGCGGGTTCGACCAGCACCGGTTCGCTGCGGCACCTCTCCACGAGACGATCGCCCGCGCGTACACGGTCCAGCATCACTACTCGGGGTCGTTCCCTGCTGCGAAGCTCTGCTACGGGCTCACCACCGATGACCCGGCGATCGCCGGACCCTCAGCCGTCGAGGTCGGCGGCCGCGCTCTCGTCGGTGTCGCTGTCCTCTCGATCCCCATGTCCGCGGCGGTCCTCGAGAACGTCTTCCCGACCCTCGAACCGATGCAGCAGTCGATCGAGCTCGGCCGGTTCGTCCTCGCCGACGCGGCCCCGGCAAACGCCGAGTCCTGGTTCCTCGCCCGCGTCTTCGAACACGCCCGCGAAGCCGGCATCCGCGGCGTCGTCGCATTCGCCGACCCCATGCCGAGGCACCGCACCGTCATCCGCACCGACGAACGAGGCGGCATCGTCGAGGAAGCAGAGCGCGTGCTCCCAGGGCACGTCGGGCTGATCTACCAAGCCAGCAACGGGTACGCGTGCGGACGCTCCACACCGCGAACCCTCCGATACGTCCCCCGCGCAGGCCTCGTCCTCTCCGAACGCACCCTGTCGAAGATCCGCACCGGCGACCGCGGCGCCGACGGCGGAGAGAAGAAACTCATCTCGCTCGGCGCCCGAGCCCGCCGCGCCGGCGAGAACCCGAAGACCTGGCTCGCCGAAGCGCTCGACCAGATCGGCGCCACCCGACTTCGGCACCCCGGCAACTTCCGCTACGCCTGGGCTGTCGGCGGGCCCGCCGAACGGCGACGCACGACGATCGCGATGGAACGAACGCCGTACCCGAAAGCGGCGACGGACCTCGTCAAGATCTGAACGGCGGATCCGATCGCCGGCTGCAGGATCCAGCGACCGCGCATGATCGCACCGGAATCATCCCAACCCCCGCGCCGATATCACTCAGGAAGGACCCAACGCATGGGCCTTGAAGCCAGCTTCGCTGTCGTCTCAGTTCGCCCGAGCACCAGTGAGCGCTCCGTCAAGCTCATCAGTTCGAACGCCGGCTATCTCCCGTTGGACCCGAAGGTCTGGGTCACCACCGGCCGTCTCGGGTACGCGGACATGATCGAGGCGGAGGCGCGAGCGCTGCGGGAGACCCTCCCCGATGGAGCCGAGCTCTGGTACACCCACGACCACGTCCAAGACCTGGAAGCCCTCGACGACGCAATCGCGGATGACATGGCGGTTCAAGTGGACGACGAGTTCTTCGAGGCACTGAAGCTTCGGGCCGAAGCCGGCTAACCCGGAGCCGACTTCGCCTCCAGCAACCAAGAACCGACCGAAGGGAACCCGATGGCCGTCGATGTCGTCTTCGCGCTCGTCTCCACCCGCGACGGCGTCAGATCCATCAAGCTCGCGCACTCGATCGCCCGGTACATCTCCCCGAAACCAGAGGCCGAGCACACCGCGGTCAGACTCAACTACTGGACGATCATCGAGTCGGAAGCACGCACGCTGCTGCAGGTCTCACCGGAAGGCACCGAGGTTTGGTACAGCCCAGACAGCATCCTCGACCTCGAAGACCTCGATGACGAAGCCGCCCGAGGCGAAGCCGTGAAGGTGGACGACGAGTTCTTTCGAAGGATGGCCGCCAAAGCTCTCGCCGACTAGATCTGGCCTGGCAGCCTGACCCGCGCATGTCGCCAGCGACGAAAGGACCAGCATGTCGCTGCGAATCACCCTCACCCTCGAACTTCCCGACGACGTCACCCCAGACGACTACGCCGAAGCGCTCCGAGCCGAAGCGAACGAATGGGGAGCATCCATGCACCGCACCATCACGTCCGACAAGGAGCTCGGCGAGCCCACCCCGGTCGCTGACGAGCACACCGGTGAGTACCGGATCGACAGGCTCGTCTGACCGGGTTCCGCGCATGAAGTCTTCGAGAAGAAGGAGACGAAACGGATGAAGCTCGATAGGGACATGGAAGTCACCACCGACTGGCCGGGATCAAGCGCAATGACGCTACAGGTCGAAGGGAACGACCTCGTCAGTGTGACCGATATCGACTGGGAGACCGGCGGTGCTTGGATCAAGGTCTACGAGTCCACCCACCCGGATGCCGCGATCATCTTCGAAGGCCGTGTGAATCTCGCCGCTCACCTCGACGCCGAGGATGAGGAGGAGGACTGATGGCGGAGTTCACCGTCACGCTCGATGTCTTCCCTGACCTCGATGAGGGCGGGTTCGTGCCGTCCCATGAGGGCGCCGTCCTCGCCGCCGTCCAGCTGTTGGAGCTGATGGCGTTGAACGGTGGGCTTGGCAAGCTCATCTACCGGACGAAGGAGAACGCGACCGGGCTCACCGCCCAGATCGACCTCGGCGACCCGAGCCAGAGCACCCGAGAGTGCCTGGAAGGTTGCGGCGAAGAGCTTCCATACGAGTCCGCGATGATGACCTGCGAAGAGTGCGGGTCGAAGGAGAAGTGCGGATACTGCGGAGAGCTCAACGACCCGGAAGACCTCACCGAAAAGCTTCGGTTCTGCTCAAGCTGCGTGCACAACGCCCGCCGCAGCGGATTCGACGGTGAACTGTGAAGCCCAGCGAGAAAACCGCCGGCAGATGAACGAGCCGAAGGCCTGGACGATCACCGTCCAGGCCTTCGCTGTTCAACCGTCGATCGTCTCGTCGATCACCTGACGGGCGGATTCCAGTGACATGCCCTGCTCCACGGCGATGAGCCGCAGCGTCTGGTGCTGCTGGTACCGGGTCGTGTAGTCGGACAGGAGCGCCTTGACCGCGAGCTCCACATCGGTGTCACCGTCCGTTGCCGGCACCCCGATGTAGGACAGGAACTCGGGCCCGCCGTTCGTGAGCTCGCGTGCGCACACCAGGTGCGCCTCCACCGGGCCGCGGCCGCCGAACGGGAACTCCAACGTCCACCACACGACAGACCGGTCAGACCGTCGCGGGCGCACCCCGCCGAGGAACACCGCCGCGAGCCGGACGAACGTGAGCGCTGAAGACCTGGCTTCGCTGCGATCGCGGCGGCTCGCGTCATCGCCCCACCGGGCGACATCAGCGAACAACGCCGCCTCGAGCTCAGAACCGGCAGCCCCGCCCTGAACCTCGCACCGGGGGAGCAGCGACGCTGCAGCCCGCACGAGCCGGGTGGTCTCCGAAAGCGTCAGATCCGTCATGATCTCTCCTCACGGAGGCGGCACGCAGTGTCGGCAACTCCGCCGAACAAGTGGCTGCTTCCACCTCCGCTACGTGCTACGCCGCAGAAACCGAATTCACCAGTAGAACCCGATTTTCGATCCCCGAATCATCGACCTATGATCCCCACGGACGATTCGCGCTCACCTGGGAAGCACGACGTGGGTATTGGGGATTCAGTGGCTCTCGTCACAGCGGAAGCCGCCGCACAGACAGAACCGGCAACACCGACCGCAGACCGGCTCAGGCGGCAGCAAGGGCTGCTGCTCGGCCGGCTCGTCATCATCGCCGTCTCAGCCGGGACGGTCGCGATGGCCGCAGCCTTCCTCGCATCGACGCACCTGTCGTTCATCGCCGTCCTCGCAGCCCTCGTGCTCATCTCGTTCGCCCTCGCGGCCGCCGTCCTGTTTGTACGGTTCGACTCCATCCCGATTGCCGTGACCATGACGGTGCTCATCGCCGCCGCGAGCGTGATCGCCTCTACCACACCGATCGGTTCGAACCGTGAGCTCGGCATCACCGTCGGCGCCACCGTCACCGCCCCATCCATCGCGATCTCGTTGATGGCGAGTCGCCGCGGCGTCGCAGCGATCTTCGGATGCATGACCATCAGCCTCGTCGCTGTCGGATTCGCAGTCATCGTCGGTGGAGCCAGCTTGTTCCTCGTCATGGCGTGCACGATCGGGTGGGCGACAGCGACCCTCGTCGGCGCGCAGATCGTCCTCGCGGTGAACAAGACCGAAATCCGGCTCGCCGAAGTGGACGCCGCCTACGACGCCGAACATGCTGCGTCCGTGATCGCGACCCGGAAACGACAGGAAGCACGGCTCCTTCACGACACCGTCCTCGCAACCCTCAGCCTCGTCGCCCACGGCGGCCGAGGTGTGGACCCGGACAGCCTCCGCCGGCAAGCGGACGTTGACTCGCGGATGCTGAAGAACCTCCGCCTCACCGGCGTCGCGGAACACGACCCCACCCCGTTCCTGAAACCGGTGCCTGACGAGTTCGAACTCGGGGTGACGTTCGAATCCGTCAGGCACCGGTTCGCCGGGCTCGGGCTGTCCGTCAACTGGCACGGCGAAGGGAAGCTCGTCGCACCGAAGGAACGAATCGACGCGCTCGTCGGCGCCGTCGGCGAGTGCCTCGAGAACGTGCGCCGGCACTCCGGGGTGGACCAAGCAGATGTGACCGTCTCAAGCGACGACGGCACCATCCGGGCAATGGTCACCGACCAAGGCTCCGGGTTCGACCAGAGCAACGTGAAGGCCGGGAAGCTCGGCTTCGCCGAATCCATCGTCGGACGGCTGGAAAGCGTCGGCGGCCGAGTGCGGGTGTTCTCCTCACCGGGAGCCGGCACCACCATCATGTTGGAAGTGCCACGATGATCGAACAACCGCCAAGCCTCATACAGCGTCGCATCAGGGATGTCGTCCAAGCCGCCCAAGGAGGCCGACGGGTTGCCGCCGGTGCGCTGCTCGCAGCGACCATCATCGTGTCCGGGCTCTTCATCGTTGCGGCCTCGACAAGCAGCCGATACCCGGAAGGGGCCGGCGGCTGGCCCGCCTGGATGACGTTCTGGGTGACGTTCAGCGCGGTCGCGATCACCGCAGTTCGCGTGGACGGCCGACTGCCGGACTGGGTGTTCGTCATCGTGATCGCCGGCACCCTCACAACGGCGCTGCTCGACATACGGGCAACCTGGGGGCTCCTCGACCATTCGGTGTACCTGACCGCCGCACCAGCAGCCGGGGCGATGCTGATGGTCGTCGCCGCGCAGCGCGGCATCACCGCACCGCTGATCCTCGCCTCGATCATTGCCGCAGGGGAGTTCGCTGCGATGCTCATCCCGTACAACCACGCCGACCTCCTCGCCACCTCGAAGGTGGGCGCCGTCGGGATTACCGTGTTCCCGTTGGTGATGACCGTGGTCGCTGTGCAGGGGTTCCGAAGCATCGTCAACAACGAGCTCGCGCTGTCACAGGCGCGGACCACCGCCCGAGCCGGCAACGAACTCATCGGCCCCGAAGACTCCGATGAGATCGCACGGCTCGACCAAGCAGCGGAAAGTCTCCTCGAGCGTGTCGCCTGGGGGACCGACCTGGACCCCGCCACGTCCGATCGAGCGGCGACCCTCGCGACCGCGCTCCGAGCCCGCCTCCTCGACGACCGCAGTGAGACCTGGTTGAAGCTCGCCGTTGACCAGTCCGAATACCTGAGCCGGCACGTCATCGTCCATGACGACGAAGCAGACGCAGGCCTCCTCGGTCCCGATCAGCGAGACGGGCTCCTCGTCGGAATGTGGCTGCTCGCCTCACATGACCGGCAAGCGCAAGGCGTGTTCAAGATCCACGTCGTCGTCACGAAGAGCGGACACCGGGAAGCGACTGTCGGGATCAACGTCTCCGGAGTCCAGATCAGGGACATCGATGCGACCGTCTGGGATTCGCTTCACCGGGTCGGACGGATCACCTCCCAGGCCGGCAACGACGGGTTCGCCTTGTCGATCTCCACTCGGCCGCCGGCCCCCGATAGCAGCCATGTCGTTGACCGCAACCGCCGAACGCGCCGTAACCTCGCCGATCGAGCACACACCGAGAAGAGCCGAGCCTGATGGGATCCCGCGCTGACACCCGCACGACCGGGCTCGGATCCGTCGCCGACACCCTCACCCGGCCCCGTGACCCGAAAGCCCGGAAGACGAGCACGCACCCGGCGTTGATCCCTGCGATCATCGGTGCCGTTGCGGCGATGGTGGCGGTGTTCGGGATGGCCGGATGGGTGAGCCTGGTCGGGAAGTTCGCTGTCGTCGTCGCCATCCAAGCTGTCGGGTTCTGGGGGTTCACCGCGCTCGGCTACCGGCCGTTCTCGGTGGTCGGATGGAAGGTGACGTACCCGCCGTTCGTGGCGTTGATCCTCCTTGCAGGATGGGTGCACACCGATGTGGACGACCCGGACAACACCTTGCAGTTCGTGATCGTGGCACTGGCGACCATGGCGATCCTGCCCGTGCTCGGGTTCCTCATCGGGCCGCCAGCGCCGCCGTCCGTGCAGGAACCGGAATGGTTCGTCATCTTCATGCTGGTGGTCGCGTTCCTGATCCTGTTCGCGGTCGCCTGGTTCAACGCCGACCCGCAGTGCGACCTGCGAACCTCCGACGTATGCACGATCCCATGGTGACGACCGAGTCGAAGTAGTCCTGTTCGGCCCCCGAACGGGTTCTCCCGCACCGGCGCACGCGTCGATAGCCTGACCGGAATCCCTACACACCCCGGAGGTAGTACGTGTCCGACCCGAACAAGCCTGTCGAGCCGTGGCTGCTGAAAGTGGACACGTTCCTTAAGAAGGTGAAGGCCGGGTTCGCTGCTTTCGTGAACTGGCTGGCGAACCTCGACGGGAAGGGCCCCGGTCGTGACGAGTCGACACCGGGGACCGCGAAGCGTTGGTCTCGAGGGGTGAAGATCTGGGCGATCGCCGGCGCTGGCGCGCTCGTTGCTGCGATCATCGTCGTCCCGATCGTCGTGAACGCCGTCAACACCGCCCAAGCTGAGGCGATCGCAGCCGAGGAAGCGCGGGTCGCCGCGGAAGAACGCGCAGCCGAGGAGAAGGCCGAGGAGGAAGAGAAAGAGCGGGAGGAGAAGGAGGCGAAGGAGAAGCGCGACAAGCAGGAACGTGAAGCGCTCCTCATCGCGCCGGAGAAGATCGCGGAGATCGACGCCGCCCTGAAAGCATCCCCGTGGGCTGCACCCGAGGACGTCGCGACGCTGACGAAGGCGCGGAACGACCTGCAAGCTGCCGTCGATCAGAAGTCCGGCAGAGGCGCCTACCTCGCGCTGGCGTACCTCAAACCGATCACCGAGATGATCGGCACCCAAGAGGAAGCCGCCGCGAAGACGTTCTTCGCCGCCCTCGAAACCGCCGGAACCCCGGTCACCGACCCGAACAGCAGCGACTCCAAAGCCAAAGCCGCGGAAGCTCAAGCATGGTGCGACACCCTGAGGCGGAACTGGTCAGGGGACCGCGGCCTCGCTGCCGCAAGCCTCCGCGGAAGCCTGCCCACCGACCGGGAAGCAGCACTCACCGCACTCTGCCCGGACATGCGAGGCGTCAAGGACGCCGCCGACCAGATGCTCGCAGACGGCCGACGCACCGTCGGACAGAACGTCGCCGCCGGCACCTGGCGGACACTCGGGAAAGTGACCGACTGCTACTGGGAGCGCTCCAGCGGCAGCGGCGAGATCCTCGCCAACGACTTCATCACCCTCGCCCCCGACGGGGTATCCGTCGAGGTGTACGACGGGGAAGGGTTCACCGTCCAAGGCTGCGGACTCTGGGAGAAGGTCGGCTGACCGAACCCCGCGCATGAGGTCTCCGACAGAAGGAGACCCTCATGGCAGCGTTCGGTACATGGCGACCGATGAACCTCAACCAGGACCCCGCCCCGTACATCGACAAGTACGGCGACCGGATTGACTGGAAAGCCGAAGACGCACAGCTGGACGCACGGCCGGAGTTCACCCCCGAGCTCTGCGACCCGGTGAACTCGATCATCTACCAGTTCCGTTGCCACTTCGAGATCATGAACAACCGCGAGTGGAACCGCAGCAAGGTCATCTCCGAAGCGCGCCGGTACCTCGGAGCGGTCACCCTGATCCTCCACGCCGACCACGGTGTCGCGCTGCCAGACTGGTATGACGGGCCGACCGAGATCCCCGCCGAGTACAAGGACACCGACAGCGACACCGTCGCTGCGTTCGTCCTCCGCGAGGTCCTCACCGGAGGGTACGGCGACCAGCTTCGCACCCCTGAGCTCGACAAGCCGATGCTCGACCACACCGTCCGGTTCTTCAACAGGTACATCCCGTGGGTGGAGAACGCCGACACCGTGACGTGGCCGCGCAAGACGGACGGCAACCGGCGAGACCACGGGATCCTGTACGCCGAACGAGCGTTCAAGCGTGCCGCCATCGACAACCCGAACCTCGACAAAGAGTCGTTCATCGCCGGGTACCGGTTCAGCCAGGAGCAGGAGTGGTGACACCCGAAGATCGACCCAACTGCATCTGCGGCAGTTGCGGGCATTCAGACCACAAGCTTCCCGGTTCCGGCCGATGCGAGCACGCCGACGGCGGTTGCGAATGCGAGGAAGCCGAATACGACGTGCTCAGGGCGGGCTGGTCTGAGCGGGAATCCACGAAGACCGACCAGGCCGCCGCCGAAGCACTCGATGAAGCCGCAGACGCGGTGCACGAACGGTTCGCCGGCTCCCTGCTCACCGACGCCGAGAGCGATTTCGTCGCGGACTGGCTGCGCCTGCTCGCACAGAAGCGTCGCGGCATCGACCCGTTGGACACCTGAACGCCGTCTGCGGTGCACCCCGCGCATGACCTTGTCGACAAGACCGGACCGGAAGGCCCGACCGACGACAGGAGATCAGCATGCCGCTGCCCCGATACACGAGCGACTCGATGACGACGTTCGAGGGCCACGAGTTCCAGAACGGGGCGGTCGTCCCGACGATCACCGACCGCGAGACGGAGCAGGTGATCGCACACGTCGCCACCCCGGAGGCTGCCGACCTGATCGCCCGCTCCCTGAACCTGCAGGAGTCCGCCTACCGGCTCCGTGACCTCGACGGCACCGACGACGCCGCCCGCTGGCTCACCGCCGGGCACGTCCTCAGCGAGCTCGACGTGGAGTTCATCCGCGGGCTCCTCATCGTCCCCCTGCAGCCCGTCTGCGACGACGGAGAGGTGCAGTGATGCCGCAGGACCGTCAGCCGATCAGCAGCCAAGCCGGCCTCAGCTCCTTCGCGCGAACCCCGGTGTACCTCGCGAACGTCAAGATCCCCACACCGAGGATCTCCTCGCCCGACGGTCCGACCGGCTACAGCGAGGGAGCCCGTGGATAGCGCAGACCCTCGGACGATCGCAGAGAAGACGTACGCCGGGTGGAAGAACCCGAACCCGTGGCCGCGCGACTGGCCGGACAGCCCTGAATCCAGGGAGGTCATCATCAGCCTGCTCGCCGCGGCCGTCACCGCCGAACGCGACCGGATCCATTCCGAGGTCCGCTCGATGGCGTGCTACGGGCCGAACCCGGCCGAGATGGAGTTCGATGTCGGCCCGTTCGCCCGAACCCAGGTGCTCGACGTGATCCGCAGCGACGAATCGGAAGCGAAACCGCGACGAGAACGCCGCACCCGCCCCACCCGCGCGATCGCGACAACCTCCGAGGAGCACCGCAATGCCTGACCCGTACAAGCCGACGATCGACGAGATCCTCTTCGAGCTCCGCACCTGCGCGACCACGGACACGAACGTCATGCCCGTGGAAGGGTTCGACGCGGCGATCGCCGACCTCCGCGCCCAGATCGAAGCTGCAGAGCGCGAGAAGGTGCGGCCGATGCCCGAGATGACCGAGCGGCAAGCCGAAGCGTGGCCGGACGCGATCGCCGAAGCGCAGCGATACGTCGACACCAGCACCATCTCCGAGAGCCTCACCCACTGGTACTGGGCGGTTCGCTGGGAGGACGAGACCCGACCCGGCCGCGGGCACGCGATGACGGCCACCTGGTCCGACGGGGAGTACCACGTCGAGATCAGCATGGACGTCTACGGCAACCCTCGAGTCGCCGTCGCCGAAGTCGACTGGCTGCACAACGGATCCGACGAAGAGTGCGGCTGCGCGTACTGCGAAGCTGAACGTCACGACGACGACGACGACGACGACGACGACGACGGCTCGAGCAGAGTCGTCGACACGATCGCGGCCGCCAAGATCCTCGGCGACGCCGGATGCCCTCCAACCACACAACAGCTCGCGGCCGCGCTCGGGGCGGCAATCACCCGAGAGCAGTCCCAGTGACCGTCTACGTCGACAACGCCCGCATCCCGGCAGCAGTGCCGAACGGACGCAACACAGTCCGCGGAGTCTGGTGCCACATGACGGCCGACACCCGCGACGAGCTCGACGAAATGGCCGACCGACTGGGCCTCAAGCGGACGTGGATCCAGCACCCAGGCACCTGGAAAGAGCATTACGACGTCACCGAGCCGAAACGCCGAGCAGCGGTGGCCGCCGGCGCCGTCGAAGTCGAAGCGCTCGCACACATGCGGAACTTCCTGATGCCGCGCATGAGGGGGCTGTCCGCCACCGAAACCGGGCATCGAGAGGAAGACCACCGTGGGTGAAATCTGGGGCACCTCGCTCGTGCGCCGGCAGCCTGACGGCGAGCACAAGGTGCTCAACTTCGAAGCCGCAGCCGACGAGCACGCCGCACGTCAGGAAGTAGCAAACACACCGACTCCCGACTACCGGTACTTCCTCGCCGTGACCCGCGTGGAGATCATCGACCCCACCCCGAAACCGGCAACCGAAAGGGCAGCACCGTGACCCAGCCGAACCTCGGCCTCGAGCAGCTCGGCCTCGAGCAGCTCGGCCTCGAGCTCCGAGCGACCCCTTCGATCAAGAAGGGCGACACCGTCGTCGACCAGTGCGCGCAGTGCGGAACGCTGGTCGTCTGGCCGCCACTCGGTGACAGCTGGGGGCTCGGACGGAAGAAGCACCTCGACCTGTGCCCCTCATGCGAGCACCCATCAGGGCAGTGGTGGCGCCAGAGGTTCCCTGTCGGGCCCGTGCAGAGGATCGCCGGCGCAACGCCGGTGGCCTGCGCGGCATCCATGTCGGCAGAGGGGAGCGACCGTGCACGGTGGAATGCCGTCGAGGACGCCGTAACCGCGATGACGGCGATGGTGAAAGCCCTGGAGGGCAACGACCTCGCCGAGGTCGCCCGACACGCAGCCGAACTCGCCGCCTCTGCACACCTTGTCGCCGAGCCGAAGGACACCACCCCGTGAAGGTCAAGACGATCAACCTCGACCCAGACGAGCTGCCCGAGACGATCACCGTCAAGCTCACCCGCGCCGAGGCGATCACGATCGCCGGGATGTGCGGGAAGCTCTCGCCCGCCACCGCGGAGGCGTCAGGGCTCGACTACTCGGCGGCCTCCGAGGTCTACAACGGACTCGTCGGCACAGTTTTCAACCGGTTCTGGGAGGACGGCCTCAACGAGGCGAGAACCACCATCGGCCCAGAGGGATCGGAGGCCGGACGTGGATGAAGTCCAGGAGCGGTGGATCGTCATCTGGTTCCCACCGGACGTCCCGAAGAAGGAGCGCGCGTTTCTAAGCGATGGTGCGGCCCGCAAGTTCGCGCAGTCGGATGATGTGCTCGACATGGCCCCGATGATGGTTCACCGGATGACGACGATCGTCGTCGAGGAGCGCATCGTTGTGCCGCTTTTCACCCGCGAACACGACGCTCGAGAGGAGGCCGGACGTGGCTGAGATCGTACAGTGCGAATTCGAGTTCGCCCCCGGGGTTCGCTGCCAGATGGAAGCAGGACACGATGAGCCGTACTACCCGTACCTCGATCGTGGCCAATGGGGTGAGTACAGCACCGTCCTCTCCCGCGGCTCCTCCCACCAGGTGAAAGCCGACCCACCGCCGCTGCCTTCACGGGAGTCATGGACCGGGCACGAGCGACGAGACACGGTCTCGAGCTGGCCGAAGTTCTACGTGCGAGACGCCGTGGCTGACCCCGCCGCACCCGAGGAGAACGTCTGTGGCTGAGTGGGAGGTCGACATCAAGGTCAGGCGCAACGGACGTCTGGTCGAGCGCAGTCTCGCGCGCGGCGACCGTCCCGAGACGGCTCTCTACTCCGCCCACAACGACCTCGAGCGCTGGGCGCAGGCTCACCCCGAGAACACCCCTGGGCCCGACACCTCAGAGGACGGTGGCTCGTGAGCGCGACGCGGATGGTGACCATCAAGTGCGACAAGCGCCAGTGCGGGCGGATAAGCGATGCAGGAGTCGCCGACACCGCCGGACGTGCTCGGGCGCGGCTCGCCGGCGCTGGGTGGCGGCTGAACGTCCCCTGCTCGGACGGCATCCGCCGCGACTACTGCCCCGACCACTCGGGAGGCCCGAAACCCGAGACTGCTGAGGGCGCGCGGAACGATCAACTGATCGGTGTGCTCGCTCTGCACCAGTGGCACATCGCACGCTGGGGTGACGGCAGCGGCGGCTTCTGCTGGCGCTGCTCCTGCGGCGTCATGGACTGGGGCACCGGCGCCGAGAACCCCGAACGCTACGAGCGGTACGAGACGAACGCGGACGCAGCCGCCGCAGCTGTCCGGCACATCGCAGCGGCGATCGCAGCGACCGACGGCCAGGCCAACGATGGCTGAACGATGCGCCCGCGGGCACTTCATGGCCGAGGAGGACGACTACGCCTTCGAGGGGTACGTCGAAGGCTCCGTGTTCGTGTGCCGCGCAGCCGAATGCGTTGCGGAGCAGGAAGAAGCTGACGCCCGGTACTGGGCAAACTTCGACGTCGAGGCGATGCGCCAGGCGTTCGAAGAACATGACGACCGAGAGGAAGACCGGATGCACGTGAAGATCGGAGACATCGTGCGCCTGCGAGGCGGACGAGCAAGATGGAAGGTCATCGACGTGATCGGCGACCGCGCCTACCTCGAGTCCGGCGACAAACACACCGAACCGCCCGCACGCCTCGCCGACCTGACCGTCATCGAGTCCGCCGAGCCTGACGATCACGCATGAGCGCAGACCTCATCTACCAGCCCGGCATCCTGGGCGACGCCGAGTTTCTTGAGCTCGAGAAGAAGGTTGCCGCCCAGCTCGCACAG
Source organism: Agromyces sp. NPDC057679 (assembly GCF_042799635.1). Taxonomy (NCBI): domain Bacteria; kingdom Bacillati; phylum Actinomycetota; class Actinomycetes; order Micrococcales; family Microbacteriaceae; genus Agromyces; species Agromyces sp. NPDC057679. The sequence continues at coordinate 168,300 of NZ_JBHVIK010000004.1, forward strand.
AAGCGACTCGAAGCGACAGCGGCCGCCGCGAAGCGACGTGACGAAGACCAGGCGCGCCGCGAAGCTGAGGTGAAGTTCCACACCGTGACGGTCACCACCCGTCCCGAAGAGGCCGGCACACCGGACGAGTACCGAGTCGTCGACGAAGTCGCATTCACCTGCACCGCACCGGATGACGCCGAATGCCGCTCGTACCCGGAGTGCGACTGCGAGTCGTGGACATGGAACGACGACCGCACCGGCGACGAGTGGGGTCACCCTCGCGTTCCGGGGAGGCAATGCTGGCTCGCCGGGTGGTTCGACGCCGAAGGGGCAATCTACGCCGGCATCAACGGCGACGAGATGCGTGACGACCTGATCCCCGCACGAGACTTCTCGGGCCCCATCATCACCACCTGGTGCCATGAGTGGGTCGAGTGGGAGTTCGCCGCGCCCGACACTCGAGCGGACACCAGCCATGAGTAAGCGCCGCGAGATCGTCCGCACCCGAAAGCACGGATGGTGCGACCAGGAGTTCGCGCACCCCGGCGAGATCAACCCCGGCGACGTCGTGCTCGTCACGACGTACATGCCGACCGACGAAGCGGTCCGCGACTTCGGCGTGCCACCGTGGACGAGGACGCGCACCTGCGCGTGGTGCGTCCGACGCGACATGGAAGACCGCCACGAGCGCGAGCGGATGAAGCCGGCACTGGTGGTGCGGTGGCGCGAGCTCACCGGTGCTGCTGAACCTGAAGGACTGGAGGGAAGCCGTTGAGCCGAGTCGCGCGCAGCCCCGAGGCGCTCTGGTCGGAACCGCTCCGATCAGCGAAACGTCGCCGCTGCGACGGGCACCTGACCGGTCCCCACTTCATCGAGGCGGGCGACCTGCTCGTCTGGGCGGCGCTGCCCCCAGGCGGCGACTACGGCACCGAGCGGTGGCAGCACAAAGCGTTCTGCGTCGAACAGTGCGCACCCGCCCCGGGAGCGTCGCGAAAGGCAGCGCCTGGACTGCAGACCGCCGCCGAGATCACCAGCGCCGCGCTGCACGCCGCGATCGCGGAAGGCTTGGCCGTGCTCAGCGAACGGGAGCGAGAACTGTTCGACCGGATCTACCCAGCCCTGAACGATTCGACCCTCGCCGAGGCGTACGACCTGATCCGGCGCACCCTGAACAAGAAGCGAAGCTACGCGGACGGTGACGACCGGATGGAGCGCGGGCGCTCCGCCTCAGCAGCCGGTTGACGACCGTCTCGCCGCAGGTTGGCGACCGCGCATGGACTCCTCGACAAGTGATTGACCAAGGAGGCCATGATGACCGCTGCCATCCAGCACTACCGCACAGGGAACGGTCTGCACACCTGCCCCAGGTCCCGCCTGGACACCCCGCATTACCTGATCCGCGACCCTCGGTCGGCGAGCACTTCTGCCTGGGTGTGCCCGGTCGAGCTGAACGCTGAGCGAGAGGCTGCAACCCTTGCGCACCGCCGCGAGGAAGGGGCTGAGGCGCGACAGGCGAAGGCCGAGCAGATCGCAGAGGAGCAGTTCCGGAAGTTCTACGGCGGCTGGCCGCCGTCGACCGCGGACGCCGGGATCCGGGAGGCGTTGACCGCGGCCGCCCTGGCAGGACTGGAAGCTCAGTCGTGAGCGAGGCTACGCCGGCGACCCTCGTCGAGCAGATCAAGGCCGCCCAAGCGCGCGTCCTCGAGGCGCGAGCTGCGAACATCGCCGGAGAACGAGCGGTCGACGTCGCCAAGGCGGCCGTCAATGCTGCCTCGAAGGAGTCGGACCGGCGCCGGGACGAGCTCCGCAAAGCCAGAAGCCACCTGCACGCCCTCGAGACGCAACGGAACGCCGAGCTGCACACCCCAGGGGCGGACCGGTGAGCGGCCGCACCCGTGTCGAGCGCCGCTCCTGGCTGTCGTGCGCCTGCGGGCGCATCTTCCTCGGCCGCGGTCCACTGAACACCCACGCGAAGACGTGCACCGACGCGAACACGCCTGCAGACACCGACACCCAGAAGGACGCCCGTTGACCAACCCGGATGACATCAACCTCGCCATCGACGCGACTGAAGAGTACAGAAATGACGGCGCAGGCATCGTGACCCACGTCCTGACCCCCGAAGGTCTCGACCAGTCGTACCGCGACGTCCTCGACAGGAAGGCGCAGGAGGTGCGGTCACAGTTGCCCAGCCACACCGAGGCCGACGGAGCGAAGAAGCAGCTCGCCGGCGCCCCGGAACACCACGGCGGGCCCACCGCCGAGCTCGTCGCCGTCCTCCGCTCCATCGCCGAATCCGAAACCATCCGCGGCTTCATGATCGAAGAAGACCTCGAAGCGATCGAACGCGCCGCGGACCTGATCGGCAGCCTCACCGTCACCGAGCAGTACGCCGTCCGCATGTACGACAGCCATGGAACGATGCACTACTCGAGCCCGACGACCCGTGAGGTGACCCTCGCGAACCGCGACTTCTGGGACGGAGAGGTCACCGTCGTCACCCGCGAAGTGCTGCACGCCGAACTCGACTGGAAGGAGACTACCGATGCGTAAGATCACCCACATCACCCTGAACACCGTCCACCTCGTCGAGCCCGGCGACTTGTTGCACTTCCATGCAACACCCGATCACCGGGAGGACTGGGAAGGCCCGAGGGACTTCGATATCACGGTGCTCAGGACGCACCTTCGCAGCATCCACGGCCCACGCATCTTCTCAGTCGAGAAGATCGGCGAAGGGGAAGACGACGACTGGTACCTCTACGACAACTGGGAGATCACCGTCATCGAACCTCAGCCGCAGGTTCCGGTGGCAACCGGAGACGGCTGGACGCCGACCGTCGACGAAGCCAGGAACGCCTTCGCTGCCGGAGTCCTCGCACTCCACGGCGCCCGCGATGCCGGCAGCCCGACCGACCGTGAAGCAGCCTTCGAACGGATGCTCGATCAGGTGATCCTGGATTCGAAGGATCCGGCCGAAGCCAGCGCGGTGCAGCACACCCACCTCCTGTCGATCCTGGCGGGGATCAGGCAAGCCATCGAGGCCGCGCCGGCGGGCTCCGACAACGCGAGCGGATGGGCGCGGACGCGGGATGAGATCCGCACGATCCTCGACCTGATCTGACGGTCAGCGGCCCGCCCGCGCATGTGTCTACCTGACCCGCACCCGCACCCGCGCCTGAAGGAGACTCGTGTCCGCTGACCTTGCCGAACGCATCGACGATGTGGACGTGTCCACGGAGATGGAAGGGTCGTTCCTCGAGTACGCGTACTCGGTGATCTACTCCCGAGCGCTCCCCGACGCCCGCGACGGCTTGAAGCCGGTGCAGCGCCGCATCCTGTACCAGATGTCCGACATGGGCCTCCGCCCCGAGAAGGGGCATGTGAAGAGCGCCCGCGTCGTCGGCGAAGTCATGGGCAAGCTCCACCCGCACGGCGACTCCGCGATCTACGACGCCCTCGTCCGCCTCGCGCAGCCGTTCACGATGCGGGTCCCGCTCATCGACGGGCACGGCAACTTTGGATCCCTCGACGACGGCCCCGCCGCCGCCAGGTACACCGAAGCCCGGCTCGACTCGTCCGCGATCGCGATGACCGACCACCTCGACGAAGACGTCGTCAACTTCGTCCCGAACTACGACAACCAGCTCACCCAGCCGGAAGTGCTGCCGGCCGCGTTCCCGAACCTCCTCGTCAACGGAGCATCCGGGATCGCCGTCGGCATGGCGACGAACATGGCGCCGCACAACCTCGTCGAAGTCGTCACCGCAGCGAAGCACCTCATCCGGAACCCTGACGCCACCCTCGAAGACCTGATGGAGATCGTCCCCGGGCCCGACTTCCCGACCGGCGGCACCATCGTCGGCCTCGCCGGGATCCGCGACGCGTACGCGACCGGGCGTGGCTCGTTCAAGACCCGCGCGAAGGTGTCGATCGAGCAGATCGGCCCCCGCAAGACCGGGCTCGTCATCACCGAACTGCCGTACCTCGTCGGGCCTGAGAAGGTGATCGAGAAGATCAAGGACGGCGTCAACTCGAAGAAGATCACCGGGATCTCCGACGTCGCCGATCTCACCGACCGCACCCGCGGACTGCACCTGGTCATCGGCATCAAGACCGGGTTCAACCCGCAGGCGGTCCTCGAGCAGCTGTACCGCCTCACCCCGCTCGAGGACGGGTTCTCGTTCAACAACGTCGCCCTCGTCGACGGGCAACCGCAGACCCTCGGGTTGAAGGAGCTGCTCAGCGTCTACGTCGACCACCGCATCGACGTCGTCACCCGCCGCACCCAGTTCCGTCTCGCCCGCCGGAAGGAACGCCTCCACCTCGTCGAAGGTCTCCTCACCGCGATCGTCGACATCGACAAGGTGATCGCCGTGATCCGCGGCTCCGATGACACCGACGAAGCCCGGAAGGGGCTCACCACCGAGTTCTCGCTGTCCCGCATCCAGGCGGAGTACATCCTCGAGCTTCGGCTGCGCCGGCTGACGAAGTTCTCCCGCGTCGAACTGGAACAGGAACGCGACCAGCTCCTCGCCGACATCGCCGCGCTCGAACTTCTCCTCCGCGACAAGGGCGCGCTCCGCCAGCTCGTCTCCGACGAACTCGACCAGGTCGCCGCCCAGTTCGGCACCCCGCGCCGTACCCTCCTCACCGAAGCGAAGCCCGCCGCCACCGGCCGCCGTGCCGCGCAGGCGTCGCTCGAGCTCGCCGACACCCCGACCCGGGTGATCCTGTCCGCCACCGGACGTCTCGCCCGCGTCGACCAGGGCGACGGTCAGGACTCCGTGACGATCACCGTTCCGGGCGCCCGCAGCCGCGGCGACGCCGTCCGTTCGACGGTGGACACCACGAGCCGCACCGAGATCGGCGCGGTCACCAGCCGCGGCCGTCTCATCCGGTTCTCCCCGCTCGAGCTGCCCGTCCTTCCCGGCAACGCCGTCCAGTTGGACGCCGGCGTCCGAGCGCACGACTACCTCGGGATCACCGACCGGGCCGAGCAGATCCTTGCCGTGGTGTCCCTCACCTCCGAGACGCCGATCACCGTCGGCACCCGGCAGGGCGTCGTGAAGCGCGTCACACCCGGGTCGTACCCGAAGCAGCCGGAGTTCGAGATCATCGCACTGAAGGACGGCGACGAGATCGCAGGCGTCGGCCACGCCGCCGACGACGCGGAGCTCGTGTTCGTCCTCGACGACGCACGCCTCCTCCGGTTCCCGGCATCCGCGGTCCGCCCGCAAGGCTGCCCCGCCGGCGGTATGGCCGGTGTGAACGCCGGCGCGGTCGCCCGGGCGCTGTCGTTCGCGGTCGTCCCGGCAGGAGAAGCCCAGGACGCCGTCGTCGTCACAGTCGCCGGGACGATCGACGCCCCCGACCAGCCGGGAGCCGCGAAGGTCGCCGCGTTCGACGACTACCCAGGCAAGGGCCGCGGCACCGCAGGTGTCCGCTCCCACCGGTTCCTGAAGGGTCAGGACATCCTGACGAACGCGTGGGTCGGCCGAGGGCCCGCCCTCGCGGTCACCGCCGACGGCAGCGCCGCAACGCTCCCCGAAACGATCGGGAAGCGCGACGGCTCCGGAGAACCCGTGACGGCCGCGATCGCCGCGATCGGCGAGCAGGTCCGGTAGCGTGCAGCAGGGCTCATCGACTGGTGGGCCCTGCTCTGTCCTCGGCCCGCGCATGGGGAGGACCGAAGGAGACACCATGAACGACACCCCCAACATCCAGCCTGGTCAGAAGTGGCGCCGGAAGGCCGACGGCACGATCGTCGTCATCGTGAAGGCCGGCTACTCGTCCGAGCACGGGTACAGCATCGCGCACTGGAAGCAGGCCGGCACGAAGCGGAAGGGCGACATCGACTTCGGTCAGTTCATCGACCGGTACGAGCTCGTCGACGCCTGAGGGCTGGGGTCCCCGGCCGGTGAAGCGTCCGCAATCCGGCCTGGGGCCACTCGTCCCAGCCCACCGCAGGGGACCAGTTCGGATGCGGGCCGAGACCGCCGCGCATGAACGTCGTGAAGCACGAGCCGTCGAATACGCTGGCTCCCGACAGACAGGACACCGATGCCAGACGGATTGACCGACGAGCAGGTCCGCGCGTTCTCCAAAGCAGTCGACAAGGTCTACGCGGCTCGCACGTGCTTCGCGTTCGAAGCCGCGAACAGAGCCCTGCTGCTCGAGTACAAGTCGTTCCCGAAGCTCCGCGCGAAGATCGCCGCGGACCGCAGGGAGAAGATGCTCCTCGCCGCGTGCGGCCGAACCGAGCTCGCGATCGCCGGCGTCTCAACCGCGTTCCTCGACCACGCATCCGAGCGCCTCGGGAACTCCACCCAGGGTGAGTTCTGGCGGATCGACGAGGAGCACCTCCGCGCCGCCGAAGAGGAGCTGTTCGGCCTTCGACGCCAAGCGGCCTACGAGGCCGGCATCCTCCGTGCTCACCTGTACACGCTGGCACCGAAGGGTGCCGCCAAGCTGATCGAAGCGATGGCCGTGCGACTCGAACGAGTCGCCACCGGCGAAGCCGACCAGGTGTACAAGGAGGCCGGCAACGCAGGCCGAACCGCGCTCCGCGAAGCGGGGATCGACGAGACCCTCACGAACCACGCGTTCACGGAGCAGAGGATCGTCCGGCGCGGGCACCTGACCTCCTGAGCCGAGCCATAGCCGCACACGAAAGTCACCATGACCACACCACAAAACCGCGGGAACCGCGTCTCCACGAAGGCCGGGAGCACCTACAACAACGGGGCGTTCGCCGGCCGCACCTTCCAGCCGGGCGAACCGCTCGACCAGTACATCGACCGCACTGCAGAGCTTGAATCCGAGCTCTCCGCGGCCGTCGAGGAGCGGAAGGACCGTCGAGCGGAACTGATCGCCGCCGAGCTGATCGCCAAGATCCTGCGAGACGCGCACCCAGCCGCAAGCACCCTGCACCTGACGGCAGACAGCCAGGTTGACTGGCTCGAAGACGTCGACGGGAACCGCATCGACGCCTTCGACAGCGACACATCGGCCAGCATGCGGGACCAGCTCGAGCTGCTCGCCCTCCACCTTCAGGCAACCACGCCGGGGCTGAAAAGCGCCACACAGTCGGTTATTCGCTACCCCGACGGCAACGGGCCGCTTCACCCCGCTCTCGAACTCGACCGTGCCGACCACTTCGCAGCAGGCCGCGCTGAGGTTGACCGGTACAGCCGCGTCCATACCGCCGCCAACGAAGCAGTCGAGAACGCGACACGCGTACAAACTGCCAAGGCCGAAGCCGCAGTCGATGCAGCTGAAGAAGCACTCGCGGCCGCGAAACGTGAACTCGAAACCGCAAACGCGGATGCGCTCGAATCGTGGATCACAGCGAACCTCCCGGGAACCACAGCCGTCGAGTTCGAGTGGAGAGCGTACGACGAGTTCGATGACGGAATCATCTTCCGCTCCGTGACCCTCGCCGACGGGACCCTCATCAACGCTGCAACTCCGGACAACCAGTTGTCCGAAGACCACGCCACGATCGCCGCAACCCTGAAAGCGTTCGCTGAACGGTTCCAAAACCCGCAGGTATTCACCCCCGGCCCGAACTGGCAGACGAGGTCGCTGACCTTCGAAGTGAACACCTGGCGGCAGCAGCTCGGCTGATCTGAACGACGACGGCCAAGGCTCCGGCACTGAGAACTCAGGCCGGGGCCTTCGCTGTTCCCGCGCATGTGCACCTGGAAGGGCGGCCACTCCACACCATGCTGAACGACACCATCGATCTCAACACCGCCGACCGGCCGGCGCTCCGCGCCGCCGTGCGCCAACTCCCCGATCAGGGCCGACTGTGGTTCTGGCGGCCGCAGCGGCACTGGTTCGGTTGGAAGACCCTCATCCCGGTCAGGTTTGGTCACGACGAGTTCGCCCGGCAGACGATCCTGCTCGGCTGGACAGTCACCGGCCGGATGATCATCGCGATCCGGGACTGCCGGAGCGTCGACTGCTACCGGGAGTCGATCCGCAACTACCGCGACGTCGTCAGGTTCGGCGCCGAAACCGAAGGAGCCCTGTGACCAGTCGCACCGCAACCCTCCACCTCTACGTCACCCTCGAGGTGCCGGTCACCGTCGCAATCGACGAGGCCGAGTACGCCGACTGGACCGACGAACCACTCACCGACGACACGGCCGAAAGGTTCCTCAGGGCTGATCGCGACAACACCTGGCTCTCAGGCGTGAAACTGGACGGCGACATCAAGGACGCAACCGAGGTCGTGATCTCCCGCGCCACCCTCAACCCACGAGCGGACGACTGACGCCGGTCAGCAGTTCCCGTCCGACGCGCGGAACAGCGCTGCGACGTTCTCGACGTACTCCTGTTGGGACAGGTCTGTGACCCCTTCCACGGACTGCCAGTTGGTGAGAGCCTGCGCGATCGCGTCCTGCTCTGTCCATGTCGGGGCATGTTCGCCTCGTTGACATCCTCCCGGCACTGAAGTGCCGGGATTCCCTCTGCCGAGGCTGCTGCGGTTAGGCAGCTGCGGTACGGGTTGGGCGGGTTCCTGCTTCTTCGGGGCGTGCCAGCACTGGTGCTGGGCTTACTGCCCCTCCACGGGCGTTTTCTGTCTCCGCCTGTCCGGCGGCGACGAGCATCAGGTTGGTCGCGGCGTTCCGGTCCCGGTCATGTGTTGTGCTGCAGGAGCACACCCATGCCCGGATCCGGAGGCCTTCACGACCCTTGGGTCCCTCGACTGAACCGCAGGCGTGGCAGGTCTGCGTGGACGGGAAGAACCCTTCCGCTGCGACCAGGTCGCGTCCGTGCTCGGCTGCGGCCGACGCAAGGCGGGTCAGGAACCCGCCCCAGCCGGCGTCGTGGACCTGTTTCCCGTACACGCGGGCGATGCCGGTGATGGAGAGCGTCTCGACGCCGATGACTTGGTTCTCATCGATCAGGCGTCGCACGAGCTTCCTGGCATGGTCGGTGCGTTGGTTTCGTACGTGTCGGTGCAGCTGCGCCACCATGGCGCGTTGTTTGGCACGGTTCTTCGACCCCTTGACCTTGCGGGCGAGGGAACGTTGGGCCCGGGCGAGCCGACGCTGGGCCGCCTGGAAGTATCTGGGATTGCCGACCTGCTCGGCGGTGCCATCGGAGTACACGATCGTCGCGAACGCTTTCAGCCCGAGGTCGATCCCCGCCACCCGGCCCGGATGAGCAGGTTCGACGGGAGCGGTGTCGGGGACATCGACGACGAACGACGCGAAGTAGCGGCCATCGGGTTCTCGGGTGACGGTCACCGATGACGGTGCGGCCGGCAGCGGGCGGGACCATCTGACCGGGATGTTGCCGATCTTCGCGAGGTACAGACGCCCACCGCCCGGGTTCGTGTTCTCCCAGCCGCCCCGGAGCCGGAACCCGTTGACAGTGAACCGGGCGGATTGACGGGCGTGCCGGGTCTTGAATCGCGGCGCACCCACCCGGCGACCCTTCCGTCGACCCTTGATGGAGTTGAAGAAGTTCCGGTACGCGAGATCCGCGTCGCGCAGTGATTGCTGCAACGCGTCAGTGGACACCTCACGGAGCCAGACCCGTTCCGGTGTGGTCTTGGCGTCGGTGATCAGCCGCTTCGCGGCAGGCGGATATCCGAGGAACGCCTCACCGGCCGCTCGGCGAGCCCGGTTGGCCGCGACGAAATCGTTGAACACCACTCGGGTCGACCCGAACGTGCGCGCGAGCATACCCCGAGCCTGCAAGCCCGGAACAATCTCGTACGAATACCGACGCTTCATCACACCATCCATGCGCGGGGACCAACCCTGTGCGTGGTCAGCATGCCCGAGACGATCACCGATTGGAGAAATCGCTGAACGATACCCGGAACGTACGCGCCTTCCTCCCGGCACTGAAGTGTCAGGGTTCCGGCGCTACTCCTCGATGAACTCCTGCTGCGCGGGGGAGGCTTCAATCCAGGTGGCGACGATGAACTCCTCAGACCCTTCCCGGAGGACCAGGAACACCGGCCGGGTGCCGCGGGCAGGATCTGGCCGCGATGCCTCTCGCAACTCATTGCTCACTTCGTACGGTTGCTCTGCGCGGGTCACCACCTCGAAGCCACGCTCGGCCGGGAACGGGTTCGGGTTCCCGCCCTGATCTTCGAGGATGTCTCCCAGCACCCAGCTCATCTCTTCGATGAGCCCCTCGAAGCTCTGCTCGAGGTCACGATCCCCTCCGGAAGTCACCCAGATGTGCGGCATAGCCAGACCGTACCGGTTCCCGCAGCTTGGGAGCAATGGGCAGCCGGCCTGCCCAGTCGCCGCGCATGTTCTCGACGACACAAGACCCTCGAGAACGGGAGCACCCATGAGCAACATCGTCTTCGTCACCGCCGGATTCACCGTCGACCCGGACGTCTTCAACGCCAACCGCCGCGACTCGATCGACATCGAGGAAGCCGAGATGATCGTCGCCCCGTTCGTCGACGAGATCTTCCCGCACATCGAGATGCTCGACCACTCCGGCGCCCTCGACGGCGACCTCTATGACCACGACGGACTCGACGACGACGAGGACGACCGGGTGCGAGTCCGCGCGGACATGCTCCGGCACCTCGCCGTCGGGTACCAGTGGCTGATCACGGAGGACGGCAGCCACTCGGACGAGCGCAAAATTGGGAGCACCGGCCTCAGATACGTCTATGTCGGCGGTCTCACCTACGGCGACGGACCGTTCGACGAGTACGACGCGGTCGTCTTCCTCGCGGACGCCGTCGACTACTCCGATGGACTCCGGAACCTCACCGGCATCCTCGGCGGCGGAATCCTCACCGAGAAGCCGTCTGCCTGAGCAGAGGCACCAGCGAAGGCCCGCCGGCCGCCGCGCCGGCGGGCCTTCCCGCGCATGTACATGGGAGAACCCACGCCGCCCCGCGGAAAGGAACGACCATGTCCGAGAAGCCCACCGAGACCCGCCTCGAGCGCTACGAGCGTCTCGTCGCCGAGGAACGCGCCCGCCTCAAGGCGGAAGAGGAGCGGAAGGCAGCGAAGATCCGCGACCGCGACCTGAAGGAGTTCGAGATCCTCACCGGCGACAAGGAGGTGCAGGGCTCCGTGGCGAACGGCCAGAAGCAGCTCCAGAGGTGGCAGGAGCGGATCAGCGGCCGCGCCGCCCGAGCGCAGGAGCTCAGCGAGCAGCACGGGTTCGAACTTCCCGAGTCGGTCAGCGACGTCATCCTCGTCATCCTGGCCGGTACTCACGAGAACCCGGACATCGAGTGGATCCCGGACGAGCGCACGATCCAAGCGCCCGACTACTCGTTCACCTGAGCCGCGCGTGCGGCCGTGACGTGCGGCCGCACACGCAACAGGCATGCCGAACACCGCACAGCTCCGACGACAGGACGTCGGCCTAGCCGGCAACGGCGGACAGTTCGCCGCCCACGCGCTGAGCGCCGCCGAGGTCAGCCTCACCGTCGACCCGTACGCCGACTGGAGCGAAGGCGAAGTCCGTGAGATCGCGGTCGCCGACATCCTCGACCAGTGGGAAGGCGGCGACCTTCACCTCGTCCGCGAATACCTGAACGCCAAAGCCGGCGACCTCGCAGACCAACTCGGGTACCAGGACGACGAGTACAGCGAAGACGAGATCCGCGAGGAGATCTCCCTCGTCGAAGCGACCATCGCGAACCTCGACATGACGTCAACACGGTCGAAGTGGGAAGCGCTTCTCACCGTGAAACGGCTCGACCCTCACTACGAAGAAGTGCTCCGCTCCATCCGCGAGCTCGGCTTCGTCCGACCGGCCGCCGCCGCCCGTTCCGGCGGGAACGTGGAGTTCTCCGACGGGAACCACCGGCTGGCCGCCGCGATCGACCTCGGCCGAGACGGCATCCCGATTGAGATGGTGCCGTACGGGCAGCGGGTGATGCGGGACCACTGGCTCACCGAAGCCGACCCGATCCCGCTGTCGAACACCGCCCCAGACGGGGAAGCGCACCACCCCGAGTGGTGAGCCGCGGCCGCTCCGCGCATGTACTGGCTGCACTGCAGCCAATCGGAAGGGGAGCACAGTGAGTTACGCGCGCAGCCCAAGCGAAGGTGACGTGTACGTCATCGGAACGAAGAAGGACGGCGTGCTGTGGTGGGAATGCCTCGGCTGCGACCTGGTCTCCGCCTCGCTCGTGCCAGCGCACACCCTGGTCGGGTACGACTTCGAGGCACACATGGCGAAGGGTTCATTCTGCGCCGCAGACCCCGGCCAGATGGTCACCCACCTCCGACTCCACCGAGCCGTCGGGCAGAAGGTGCCGGACCGAGCGATCAACCGACTCTCCCGCGAACACCAGGAATGGATCGCGAAACGGGAAGCCGAATTCGAAGCGTTCAACGCCGCCGCCCGCGAAGCCGCCGAGCGGCGCCAAGCCGCGGCCGAGGCCTGACCCCATCCGGGCCTGTTCCCGCGCATGACTTCTCTGACAAGACCCGGCAACAACGCCGAACCTGACCTGAGGAGCAGAATGCCCACCCACAAGACCGCGTACATCGTGAACGAGACCGGCCGCATCGGATTCGTCGACGACGACGCCCGCGACCTCGCCGGAGCGGAGAAGCTCGCCGCAGACCGCAACGCCATCATCGCCGCAGAGTTCCCCGAGCCGCAGGGCCACTGGGAGGCCGTCACCGCCGACACCACCGCCTTCTGACGGGCGCTCATCAGCAGCGAACACACGCGGGATCGGTCAATCACGACCGATCCCGCGCATGGTTGGCGGTGCAGGAACACCTCCGCCCGCACTCGAACCCTGATGCGGCCCGAACAACCTTGAACAGGACCCCGTTGAGCAACGACTACTCCGCCTCCAACCTGTCCGTCCTCGAAGGCCTCGAAGCGGTCCGGAAGCGGCCCGGCATGTACATCGGGTCCACCGACTCCCGCGGCCTGCAGCACTGCATGTGGGAGATCATCGACAACTCCGTCGACGAAGCCCTCGCCGGCCACGGCAACGAAATCGATGTCATCCTGCACGACGACGGATCCGTCGAAGTGCGCGACCACGCCCGAGGCATCCCCGTCGACGTCGAACCGAAGACCGGTCTGACCGGCGTCGAGGTCGTCTTCACGAAACTCCACGCCGGCGGCAAGTTCGGCGGCGGCTCCTACGCCGCCTCCGGAGGCCTCCACGGCGTCGGCGCATCCGTCGTCAACGCCCTCTCCGAGCGGCTCGACGTCGAAGTCGACCGCGACGGGAAGACGTACGCGATGTCGTTCAAGCACGGCGTCCCCGGCACGTTCGCCGACAAGACCCCCGCCTCGGAGTTCACCCCGTTCACGAAGTCCACCGCCCTCACCGTCATCGGGAAGGTCGGGAAGGGCGTCACCGGCACCCGTGTCCGGTACTGGGCTGACACGAAGATCTTCACCCCAGGCGCGCAGATCGACCTGGAGAACATCCTCGGCCGCGCCCGCCAGACCGCGTTCCTCGTCCCCGGGCTGAAGATCGAAGTCACCGACATGCGCGGCGACAGCATCGACATCCACACGTTCGAGTTCGTCGGCGGCATCAGCGAGTTCGCCGATCACCTCGCCCCCGACGCCGCAGTCACCGACGTCTGGCGCCTCACCGGCGAGGGGAAGTTCAAAGAGACCGTCCCCGTCCTCAACGACGCCGGCGCGATGATCCCCACCGAGGTGGAACGCATCTGCGAGGTCGACATCGCTCTCCGCTGGGGCACCGGGTACGACACCACGTTCCGCTCGTTCGTGAACATCATCGCCACCCCGAAGGGCGGCACCCACCAGGCCGGGTTCGAGCAGGGCCTCCTGAAGCTGGTCCGCACCCAGGTGGAGCAGAACGCCCGGAAGCTGAAAGCCGGCACCGACAAGCTCGAGAAGGACGACGTCCTCGCAGGCCTCACCGTCGTCCTCACCGTCCGCCTCGCCGAACCGCAGTTCGAAGGTCAGACGAAGGAGATCCTCGGCACCCCGGCGGTCCGCGCGATCGTCCAGAACGTCGTCGCCAAGGAGCTGGGGGAGAGGTTCTCGTCAACCGCCCGGGACGACAAAGCGCAGACCGCGCTGCTCCTCGAGAAGGTCGTCGCCGAGATGAAGACCCGCATCTCTGCCCGCACCCACAAGGAGACGCAGCGGCGGAAGAACGCGCTCGAGACGAGCTCGCTCCCCGCGAAGCTCGCCGACTGCCGCTCCAACGACGTCGCCCAGACCGAACTGTTCATCGTCGAGGGTGACTCCGCGCTCGGCACCGCGAAGCTCGCCCGTGACAGCGAGTACCAGGCGTTGATGCCGATCCGCGGGAAGATCCTGAACGTGCAGAAGGCGTCGGTGTCGGACATGCTCGGGAACGCCGAATGCGCTGCGATCATCCAGACCGTCGGCGCCGGTTCCGGTCGTTCGTTCGACCTGGACGCCGCCCGGTACGGGAAGGTGATCATCATGAGCGACGCGGACGTCGACGGCGCCCACATCCGCACCCTGCTGCTCACCCTGTTCTACCGGTACATGCGACCGATGCTGGAAGCCGGCCGCGTGTTCGCCGCCGTCCCGCCGCTTCACCGGGTCGTCGTGCAGAACCCCGGCTCCAAGCCGAACGAGACGCTGTACACGTACTCCGAGCAGGAACTCCAAGCAGTCCTCGGCGACCTGAAGCGACGCGGGAAGAAGTACCAGGACCCGATCCAGCGATACAAGGGCCTCGGCGAGATGGACGCCGACCAGCTCGCGGAGACCACGATGGACCGTCAGAACCGCACCCTCCGCCGCATCGGTGTCGCCGACGCAGAGCAGGCAGGCCGGACGTTCGAGCTCCTGATGGGCAACGAGGTCGCACCTCGCAAGGAGTTCATCATCGACTCCGCCGCCGGGCTCAGCCGGGAGCGGATCGACGCGTAGGACGCGCCAGTCCCGCGCATGCGGTAGGCAAGAAGCACCTCCACCTACCCGGAAGGCATGGACATGCAGACGAACTCACCACAGGCCTCGGTCGCAGAGGCCAGCGCTGCCGATCGCATCGCGGAGCTCGAAGCTCAGCTCGAGGAAGCGCATCGGAAGCTCGGCACCGATGCCCGGTCGGCTGCCGGCAGTTCTCGTCGCGTCGACCGGGCCACCGCGGAGAAGGGTCACGACGGCCCGTTCGACCCGTGGGAGAAGGACCACACAGCCCTCGTCCACGTCCTCTGGGACTGCAAAGCGGACGGCCTGAACCTCCACGGCGACTTCGACGAGATCGCGACCCGCATCCGGCAGTCCCGCTGGATGACCGCGCAGCGAGACGACGCAATCCAGACCGGAGACCCGAAGCGCCGATAGTGGCCACCGGGCGGGCTGGTGCTCGGTTCTCCGTCTCCCTGGTGGGTTTGCCGCAGCCGAGCACCCGCCAGAATGCACGAAACCCCCGAGGCGCGGAGCCCCGGGGTTTCGTTTTGAGCAGGTCAGACGGTTGTCGGCGCCGTCTGCTCCAGGAGACGCTCCCGTTTCGCTTCAAGCTTCGAAGCCGCGTACTCGGCGTCCAACAGTGCGCGCTTCATGTTCTCGGCAGCGATGGCGACATATTCTTCCTCGAAGTTGGTGTTGTTCGCGATCCGACGTGCGAGCTTCATGATGAGGGTCGCGGCGAACTTCGAAACGAAGTAGACCACCACGAAGAACCCGAGGTAGACGAGCAGTGCCATCACCATCACGATCCACCCCGTACCGGTCTCCAATGAGGGCGGCGGGGTGCGGTCTGAAGTCTCGTTTCCGGCCAGCATGGTCACAGCCTTCGGGGCAAACCAGCTGAGCGCACCGCCGAACACGATGGTTCCAGCGAGCACTGCCGCCAGAACCCGGGGACGGCCGGCAGGAGCCAGGGCGTCACGCCAGAAGCTGAGGACATGCAGCGGGACCATCACGACGAGAACGGCGAAGACGACCCAGTTGAACGGCGAGAGATCTGACGGACGGACGATGATGCTGATCACATCCGACACGAGCAGGGCGCCGAGCATCAGCGTCCACGCCCCGACGTATCGGACACTGCTTCCCTGCTCGATCCAACGGACGGCACGGTTGAGCCATGCAAGGTGGGCGGTTTCTCCGGTGTTCATCGTGTTGGTGTGCTTTCTCGAGGGTGTGATCGGGCCCGTGGTTCGGGCGTACACACCATGCGCGGGCACGGTCTTCCTTGCTGGCTTCGAAATGCGAACGCCATCGACAGATCCGCGCATGTCGGTGGTGACAAGAACCCCTTCCGGAAGGATCACCACATGCTCGCCGCCGACGTCCGCAACCTCCCCGGCGCCCGTACCGAGAACCCCGACCTCACGGTGTTCGACACCGGCGAGATGCACGAGCCATGCCTGCACGGCGCTCGGCAGGGCGTCGACTTCGACGACGAGAACGGCCACACCGTCGCGACCGTGAGGGCGTACCGATCGACCGTCCACGACCACGCCGACATGATCACCATCGACGCGCCCCTCGTCGACAACATGCGGGTCGTCGTGAACGACGCCGACGTCGTCTGGGTCTACACGGACGGGAAGCTCGAGTTCCCACCAACCCCGGGAGGGATCACCGTCCAGTTGACCGACGAGCAGGTCGGAGCGATCTCCAGGTTCTTCGACCGCGGCGTCGAGGACTGGAATGAGTACGCGCCGTCCTCCTACAGCGACTACACCTCCGATGAGGAGGAGAACGGCAACGAGGAAGTCAAGATCGGTCAGGCTGCCCTCGAGATGATGGCCGAGCTGATCCGCAAGCGCGACAGCTGACCTGCAGGGCGGTGGCCGGTCGTGAGCTCGGCTGCCGCCCGCGCATGTGTCGAACATGCAGAACCCCGCAACCTCGACGATCCCCGAGCTTCTCGAAGCAGTTGAACGGGCGACAGACCCGTTGATCCCCCAATTCATCTTCGGGTTGTCGATCATCCTTGCGGTGGGTGTGATCGTATTCGCCTTGGGCTCCGTCCTGGAGAGGGACATCGTCCAGGGGGTCATCGCAGGCGCCATTGCCGTCGCTGCCGTGCTCACGTTCTTCACGGTCGAGCCCCTCAGCAGCGACGCTCTGCGCGGCGTAGAAGCCAGAGAGAAGATCTCCGCCGCCGTCGAGAAGCAGTTCGGGATCACCGTCACCGGGCTCCCGCGGATCGTCGGGAAGTCGTTCACAGTGCCGGCAGTCGTCGACGGCCACCGCACCGAGGTGAAGGTCACGATCCTCGGTGACGAGGCGACTGCATCGTACGGCGACGACGAGAAGGTGCTCGAACCCGCCAGCCGCTGAACGACAAAGCCCAAGAGGAACGCCACACGAGCATGAGCGCCGAAGACAGCCTCCGAAGAGCAGCCCAAACAGCTGCAGCCGACCTGCAAGCGCAGATCAACAACCTGACCGATCACGAAGGACTCGAACTGCTCAGCACAGGCTTCGTCGCGTTTCTCAACGAGGACGGGGCCATAGAAGTGGCACCCATCCCACGCCCAGAAGAGCGCCACTCAACCGACCCAACCTGAAGCTGACCGCAGGGCCTCGCAGGGAAGACAACCGCGCATGAATGTGGCGTCACCGAAAGGACCCACACCATGGCAACCAAGTACTTCCCCCGCGGACAGCGTCCCGCCGTCAAGGTCATCACCCCGAACTACTCGAAGCACGCCGACGGATGGTCGCTCGTGAAGCTGAACTCGAAGACCGCGACGCTCCGCCACCCCGGCATCATCGGCGAGCTCCCGTTCGCGCTCGACGAGGTCCAGATCCTCGAAGAGCTCGGAGGCTGACGGCCGATATGCCGCAGCCAACGTCCAGGTACCTGCCCATGACTCTCGACGAGATCCGAGCGAAAAGCGAGGCTGAGCTCGCGATGATCGGCAAACGAGTGCTGCTCATGACCGGGCTCGGCACACCGGAGAGCCCCCGCCGCGTCCGCGCGAAGGGGGTTCTCCGCTACGTCCCAGCGCGCACCCGCGGCAACCAGACCCTCGCGGTTTGCGGACGTCGGCGCGAGGTGCTGTGGATGTGGCGCGACCGGCAAGGCTTCGAGCTTGAACTGGCCCGCCAGCCAATGACCCAGCAGCAGCCGTAGAACTCCGCGCATGGCTTCTGCAGAAGAAGTCAGATGCCCGGGAGGCTCCAGCACCCGGGCAGACCCCCGAACGGAGAACCCCGTGAAGAAAACCGTCTACGCCGCGATCGTGGCGCTCAGCCTGACTGCCGTCCTGACCGGATGCGGCAAAATGAGCATCGAAACAATGAAGGAGCTCGCCGAAGCGCGCGACACCTGCAACGAGCTCGGCGGGCGCTTCAGTCATTACGACGACGAGCTCGGCAACCAGTACTGGGACTGCAACTTCGACGACGCGAACTGACCGACGGCAGCGGGGCTGCGGACGGTCAGAGCCACTCCTGCAGGAGCGCAGCCTCGCCGTCGGTGACGTCGCCTGAGGCCATGAGCCGCTCAACGGACGGCCTCAACGTGTCCGGGACGAAGAACCCCTCGCGGCCGAACACGACGCCGTCCTGGATCAGGTCCATCGCTTCGATCGTGACGCTGGCTTCCTCGATGATTGCGCCCCACGCGACCGCGGCCGCGAGGTACGGGTAGCTGGGCGCCGGTGCGGGCCTCGAGTACAGCGCCACGAGCGCAGAGCTGACCGCAGCTGCAAGGTCGCCGGCGCCCGCCTCCCCAGGGGCGACATCGACAGTCTCGTCGATCCTCTGCTCGAGGACCGTGATGGTTGGATCCGTGCGGTCGTAACTTCGCAGCTCGAGCTGCCATTGGTCGGCATCCGAGTTCATGCGGAGGAGAACCATGCTGTCGCCCTCCTCGACGAGCGCGAGCCCTTCCTCGGAGGCACCGGCGATCTGCCCGTACGGATCGGCGAGTGCGTAGTTCGGTTCAAACTCGTACGCCCGGCAGAACCTGGCCTCCGCGGTGCTCGCGAACCGGTCACGGTTGTCCATCTCCCAGGCTGCGTAGTAGTCGGAGTAGTCGTCATCCGTCCAGTTCTCGGGGTCCTCGCTGAGGATGTCCCGCGGTTCCGCTGCAGGAGCTGGGGCGACCTGGGGAACTTCGTTCCGAACCTGCTGCTCGCCGCTGCTTTCCGGCTGCCGTTCCTCACCCACTCGCCGTGTGACGCGGCCCCGTCGCTGCAGCAACCAGCCGACGAGCAGCACAATCCCGACCCCGACGAGCACCGCGACGATCCCCGGTGTACCGAAATCACCGCTCAACGTGTCGTAGCCCGGCATGCGGTCATCATCCCATTCCGCGCATGGTCTGCACGAGAAGAGATTGCCTACCCGCTGAGGAGCACCCAGTGCACACCATCGCCCGTCCCGCCGAACGGATCTGCGCGTACGCGAACCGCCGCCACGAGCAGCTGATCGGGAAGCCGGTCATCGTGGACTGGCTCGTCGAGCGCGACGGCAACAGGACCCGCGGCGTCGTCGACGGCACCCTGACAGCAGTCGGCGAAGTGCAGCAGGGCGGACGAGTCACCCACGTCCGACTCGACTTCCTCGACCGCGACGCCATCGAAATCGGCACCGACCGGCTCGTCGCACTCACCATCACCGAGGCGCCGTGAAGTCCATCAACCCGGACACCGGAGAGATCATCCGGCCGCGGCTGCAAAGCAATCCTCGACGAGGGGCAAGAATTGGATCATGAGTGAAACCGAGCGGCTCCTCGCGATGCGGGAGAAGTACGCCGACCTGCACCCGTACGAATGGGACGACCACGCCGGCGGCTGGGTGATCAAAGGCATCGGACCGAACCGGGTATGGGTGACCCCGCTCCTGTTCACGTTCGCGGTCATCGTCGGCGAACCCGACGCGCTCGGCTACACCGACCGGTGGTGCTACAACTCCTCCGACGACGCGGTCCGATCCGCCGAGACGTGGGAAGGCCCGTACCCGGGCTCGGAGCCGACCGGCTGGCACCGACACCCCGACACCGGACGGCGCCGGGAGCACGGCGACCCGGCCTGCGAGACCGTCTCAATGTAGGCCCGCGCATGGAAGTTCCGACGAAAGGAACCGACCATGCATCAGCCGTTCGAACCGCTCCCCGGGCCCGTCCTCACCTTCCAAGGCGAGCACCGCGTCTGGAAGCTTACCCCGCGCCAGGGCACCGCGCCGACCGACAAGTGGACCCTGATCGGCTCACCGGCACCCGCAGAAGGGAACCCGTGCTCCGCGATCGAGAACGGCCAGTGGGCGACCCTCGACGAGGTGTACCAGGCGCTCCAGGAAGCCGAGCGGGAAGACGACGGCTGGCATGAAGGTGACCAGCACAATCCGGTCCTGATCGCCTACCGGCGCGCGGGCACCGACTTGGAGTGGTGGCTGGACGACGTCCGGAAGGTGCTCGCAGGCGTCAACGGCGGCGGAACCGGCACCCACGACGACATCCTGGAGAGCCTCGGCCTCTTCGACGTCTTCAACGACATGCCCGCGTTCGGCTGGCAGAAGCGCCTCAACGAGAAGAAGCGAACGCAGCTGAAGGAAGCGGAAGCGGTCATCGAAGCCGACCTCGCCGAGCGGAACCGCCGACGCGAGAACAACCCGATCATCGCAACCTTCCTCAGGAACGGCGGAATTCCGTCGTCATGGTCGCTCTCGGTCCGATCGATCACCTGGGCGCAGAACACCCCGCAGGTCGGTTGGTCGCTCGACGTCAATGAGGTCTTCAAGAGCCTCGGCCTCTTCGATGCCGAGAAGCGGGAGCCCGTCGAAGGGTGGCGCCTCAAGCTCAACGAAGAACATCACGCCGTGATCCGCGAAGCGGTGGAGCTGCTCGACGGCTTCCCGCAGAACGACATGGTCTGGGGATCGGGACGATGACCTGGGCCAGCCGTCGCCTCCGCGCCGCCGCCGCAAACGGTGACGCTTTGAGCGACCAGACGATTCAGGAGTTGATCGCCGCTGCGGAGGAGCTCGAGAAGCCGAAGCCGCGACGCCGTCGCGCGAAGAGCCCGTTCACTGGCGTCTCGATGAGCGACGTTCGCGCTCTGAAGCGTCTCGCCGAAGCGGTGAGCCATTGGGAGCGGAAGGCTGAGGAAGGCGAGTTCTACCTTCTCCCTGCGGCGCACCACATCCTGAAGAACTCCGGCACTTTCACGCAGATGCACATGCTGGACGTCCTTGAGAGGCACGCCTGGGACAGGCTTGCCCTTCTCCCGCAGTACCACGAGATCCGCGAGCAGCACCGCGTCGCGCACATGAAGAAGTGGGACTCGAAAGCGTACGAGTCGTACCTTCTCAGGCAAGAGCTTGCCGAGATGCGCAGGCGCGTCGACAAGATCGACACCGTGGACCGCGCTGCGCATGAGGGTGTACTTCAAGCCTGAGGAGGCACCACATGACCGGCATCACCCCTCGCCCTGTCGGCGGGCACATCATCCCGATCGGCGCGCACGTCCAAGTGTGCCGGCAAGGTGTCGTGCAGCCGTGGAAGGTGACGGTGTTCCGTCACGACCGGAACCGAACCTACCGGCTCCACTTCGCGGACACCGACACGTACGTCACCGCGCACGAGGAGGAGCTCACGGTGATCGAAGCGCCGACAACCAACTGAGGCGCCACCGGGCAGCCCAGCTTCGGGGTGCACCGCGCATGTTCTCTCCGACAAGGACAGCGGGAAACCGCGACGACATGAGGAGCAGAATTGACGATCACCGCCCCGGCCAAGCCCGACACCGCTGAGGTCGAGAAGACCCTCACCCCGCGGCAGCGCGAGGTCCTCGGAATGCTCCGCAAGCGCGGGAATGTCGGCATCGAACCGGCCGGCCGCGGTCACCGCTCCGTTGCCGCCCACAACATGGAGCCGGAGTACCACGTCGCCCGCGTCACCCTGCAGAAGCTCGTCGACGCCGGCCTCGCCACCTGGCATTCCTACTGGCCGACCGCCGCGCCGACCGGGAAGCACTTCACGATCGCGGTCGGATACGAGGAGCACAACCCGTACGGCCTCTGACCAGGCCTGTTCTCTCCTCTGCCACGGTTTTCTCCTCACGGGGCGAAAACCGCAGAAGGGGAGAAAACCCCAAGACCGGAAACCCCGGCCGCACCCGTCGCGGCCGGGGTTTCCGCGCATGTGCACGAGGACAGAGAAGGGACCGCTGATGACCGAGAAGAGCCTCGCACCGAACCTCGACAGGAACGGCTGGAAGACCGTCGTCGACACCCGCGCCGGGAAGGTCGAGGGATACCTCATCCAGGCCCGCGGCACCGAGTACCGGTGGATCTGGACCGAACCGAACGAAGAGCTCGACACCGACGGATACCTGCACGACAGCGTTCACGCCGCACTCCGCGACGCCGCGAGAAACTGGGAAGACGCCGGCTCCGGCGGGCGGTACTCCGCAGACCTCCGCCGACGGGCGACCATCGCCGAGAAGAAGCTCGCGCCGGGCCCAGCACCCGTGACCGACCCGTACTACGGGTACCCGGAAGCGTTCGTCGAGAAGTTCGCCGCCGCCCGCTGGGACAAGGAGAGCGCCGACCTCGGCTACCCATGGGCGGAGGTGAGCAACGGCCAGGTGCGCGAAGACTGCCGCCTGGACGCCGCCATCGAACTCCGAGGCGCCGGCGCAACCTGGGAGGAAGAGCTCCGCGTCCACTGGCGGTACGGACCCAAGTCCGGCACCGAGACCGGACGGACCGTCGCAGCGATCTACGAGCAGCTCGTCAAGAAGCTCGATACCCCGGTGACCATCGACAAGGTCGAGCGACGGTACGTGCTGAAGGTGACCACCGACTGGGAGGACCGGAAGCGTGACCAGTGAGGTACCCGCCGACGTCCTCGAACGCGTCACCGTCGCCGTCGAGAAGGCGATCGAGAAGCAGCACCACGCGAGGCGGCTGTACCCGGACTTGTACGCCGGTGAAGTCGCACGCGCGGCGATCGATGCGATCGGGCTCATGGTGACCGACGAGTTCATGGCGTTGGAACCGTCCAAGGGCGATGCTCTCCAGTTCATTCCCGCGACCGCCACCGCCGACGAAGAGACCGCCCGCGACTACGCAGCCGACCCGGACTTCTCCGACGGCGTTGCACGCCGCAGCACTCTGTTCGCGCAGACCGATTGGAAGAGGTTCACGTTCGATGACTGAGTTCCCGATCCCGACCACCGAAGATGTCGAAGCGGCATGGACGGGGAACGACCCCGACGCGGTCGACGCGTTCTACGCCTGGTACAACAGCGTCCGCGCTGAAGGTGGCGGCGACGCAGCGCAGCGAATCCGTGAGCTCGAGGCGGAGAACGCGCAGCTTCGGGTGATCACCCCCGGGGCGCAGGAGTTCATCTACTACAAGAATGCCGCCGGCCTTCTCCTGGAGGTGACCAAGGAACTCAAGGACTGCGGCGCCAAGGAGCGCCGCAAGGTGATCGACGAGCTCACCGACGCGTACTGGCAGGGAGACAAGGACACATTCGGGCTCGGCCTGTCGACACTCCACTGGATTCGGACGAGGACCGGTGTCCCCGCCGACCCTGCCGCCAGAGCTCAGACGCCGGGCCGCAGCCTCTGCGAAGCGTTCGCATGGGTGGGCCAGCCGCTCACCCACTGCGACGACTGCGGCCGCCCGTACTGGGAGCACACCCACGAACGCGGAGTCGGCCAGCAGGCCGGCGACATCATCCCGATCACCGCTGAGCTCGCGGCCGCGCGCCGACGCAAATGGGACCCCGACTACGACGAGAGCGAGAACGACTGATGGCGAAGCTGTACTTCCGGTACGGGGCGATGAACTCCGGCAAGTCCACCGCGCTGCTGCAGGCCGCGTACAACTACGAGGAGCGAGGCCAGAAGGTCGCGCTCATCAAACCGTCCGTCGACACGAAGGGCGACGAGAAGATCGTCTCCCGACTTGGGGTGTCCCGCGCCGTGGACTTCACCGTCGCCCCGGACGAGGACCTTCACCTGAAGTTCAACCTGTACCGCGCCGGCGGCGACCCGGTCGACTGTCTCATCGTCGACGAAGCCCAGTTCCTCACCGAAGCGCAGGTGGACTCCCTGTTCCGCATCGCGACCCTCGACGGCATCCCCGTTCTCGCGTACGGCATCCGCACCGACTTCCAGACGGTCGCGTTCCCCGGCAGCCGCCGCCTCCTCGAGGTGGCGCACTCCCTCGAGGAGCTGAAGACGATCTGCAGGTGCGGGAAGAAGGCGATGTTCAACGGCCGGAAGCTGGGCGGGGTCTACGTGTTCGACGGCGACCAGGTCGCGATCGACGGCGCCGACGCCGAGTACGAGTCCCTGTGCGGGCTCTGCTACCTCGCCGAGTCCCGAGGCCAGCTCACCCCGGCACCTGCCGCGACCGTCGCATGACCGGCGGAGAATCCGTGTCCGACGGGAAGCAGGTCCGGAACTTCACCGTGACCACCGAGAGCGGTGCGGTCTACCATCTCGACTTCAGGGAGGCCTTCTGGTTGAAGGAGGGGTCGCGCGCGTCATGGGAGCGTATCTTCTCGTTCAAGGTGTTCGATCGCGGCGATGTGAGCAACTGGGACGAGCTCGAGAAGGTGCCGCCGGCCGATGAACCCGTCATCGGGAAGTCGATCTTCGTCTCCGGGGGTGCAGGGTGGCGTATCTCGACTCCCGTCGTGAGCATCGTCGAGTTCGACGAAGCGCCGGGTTCCGCGCATGAGGTCAGTGACCGCATGTCTCGTAGCTGACCCCAGCACCCGACCTCCGATGGACCGCAGATGGCTCTCCCCACGATCGACCCGACCGCGTACGAGCTCGGCGGTGACAGCAGCGTCACCGACCCCCGTATTCGGCGCTTGAACGCGTGGGCGAACCACGGCGCATTCCACCTCACCATGCCGTTCATGACGCAGGTCGCGGAGAACCTCTGGCACGGCGGGGTTGAGCGCGGGCTGATCCTCCCCGAGTTCATCGAGTACAAGCTCTCGCTGTACCAGTGGAAGGACTACTGGATCGGGCACGAGCTGAAGGAGTCCCGCGAGGTCGAGATGTACGACTCGCTCGACCAGGGGTTCGAGCAGATCCAGGAGCTCGCCGAATGGGTGAACGAACGACGGCTCGAAGGTCCCGTGTTCGTGCACTGCCAGGCCGGCCTGAACCGTTCCTCGCTCGTCGTCGCGGCCGCCCTCATCGGCCTCGGGGACGTCAAGAACGGAGAGGAAGCGATCGAACTGATCCGCGCCAAACGCGACCCGGCGTGCCTCTGTAACCCGGCGTTCGAGGCGTGGGTGCGGGGTCTCTGACCGAGGCGCCGCCCACACAGCAGGGATGACCGCCAACCGTCACCGTCTGAGGCCCGGCACCAGCAAGTTCAACGGCTCCGACCCGAAACCACAGTCCGCCGCCGAGACCACGCTCGAGGTGGGGGAGGATGGTCGGGTGGACCCGGACGTCATCCCGCTGAGCGAGCTCGTCGCTGGAGGCGACACAGAGCCCGCGGCCGACGCCGGGGAGCACGATGGCAGGGCGCGGCCGCGGAAGACTCCGTGCGCATCGTGCCCGTACCGGACAGGTGTCGCCAGCGGAATCTGGCACCCCGAAGAGTACGAGAAGCTCGTCCGCTACGACGGCGAGACCTTCGAGCAGCCTGTCCAGACGTTCATGTGCCACCAGGGCGAAGGGGACGTCTGCAGCGGCTGGCTCGGCCACGCCGACCCGTCGGAACTCCTCGCCGTCCGGATCGGCATCATGCGAGGCGACCTGCACCCCGAGTGCGCGGACTACACCACGGACGTGCCGCTGTTCTCGTCAGGCGCCGAAGCGGCAGACCACGGGCTCCGGGACCTGCAGGAGCCCGGCGAGAAGGCGATCAGCACGATCGACAAGCTCGTCCGTCTCCGGAACCTCGAGACCTGACTGCCGGCAGCGGTGGTGACGCCGGCTGACTGCCCGCGCATGACCGGGGTGTGAACAAGCCCGCCCGGAAGCCCAAGCCGACCGCATGCTCGAAGTGCGGCAACCCGAAAGTCGCCGGCCGTGGACTCTGCCGTCCGCACTACCAGCAGGCGTACCGGGCGGGCACCCTCGACGCTCACGACACGAAAGCCGACCGCGCAGACAAGCCGGAATGCCCGGACGACCACAAGCACGACGGCTCAACCGTCTGCTACCGGAATCACGGATGCCGATGTGCGCCGTGCCGAGCGCGACGCTCGAAAGAGGAGTCACTCCGAAGCAAGCAGAAGGCGTACGGGACGTACGACAGCGGGTTCGTTGACGCAACCCCAGTCCGTCAGCACCTGCAAAAACTCGGCGAGTACGGAATCGGTCAGCGCCAGGCTGCAGAGCTCGCTGAGGTGTCGAGAGGACGGGTCACGGCGATCCTGTACGGTCGACGCGGCGAGGACCGGAGCGGTCAGCCGTCTTCGAAGGTGGACCGCGCGATCGCGGCGAGAATCCTCGCCGTTCGCCTGGACTTCGGCTCCCTCGCGCAGAACGCGGTGATCCCAGCTCGAGGAGCTCACCGCCGAGTGCAGGCGCTGATGACGCTCGGATGGACACTCACCGAGATCGGCGACCGCTGCGGAGTTTCGGTGCACAATTTCTCAGCCATGATGCGTCGAGAACAGATGCGTGCGCAGACACACCGGACCGTCGCCGCCGTGTACGAGCAGTTGTCGATGACACTGCCTCCGAGCTCCACCACGGCTGAGAAGCAGGCCATCTCAAGATCGCAGAATCACGCGCGAGCGAACGGCTACAGGCCGCCGCTCGCCTGGGACGACATCGACCTCGACGACGACATCGCTGCCGGCGCAGTCGAGTCCGAAGAGACCCCCGAGATTGACGAAGTCGCGGTCGAGCTCGCACTGACCGGCACCAAGGTGAAGCTGACGAAAGCGGAGCGAGACGCAGCGATCACCGAAGCCCATCGCAGACGTTGGTCGGATCAGCGGACCGCCGACGTCCTCCGACTGAACGTGAGAACGATCATCAGGGAACGGGACAGACTGAAGCTGAAGGCGTGGCCAACGAAGGAGCTTATCCACGTGGGGTTCGAGGAGTAAGGCGACCGCCGAAGGAAGCGAACGGTCCTCGCCGCGCATGGGAGTGCTGAAGATACGGCAGGGCGGAACACGCAGTAGCGCCGCCCCTCACTGAACGGAAGCACAGCATGAAGCTCAAGACCGCGATGGCGACAGCCGCGATCATGACGGCAGGACTCGCTCTCACCGGATGCGCGACATCACCTGACGGCGGACTGGTGTGCGTCGTCGACGACAAGGACCGCACCACGGACTCCGAGGGCGCAAGCGTCTACCGTGTCTACACGTCCGGCGACGACGGGTGCGGGGTGTTCAACATCGAGGACGCTTTGTTCCTGGGCAAGCTGAACTCGGCCGACCTGTACGGCTCTCTCGAGGTCGGGAAGACGTACTCGCTGACGACGTACGGATACCGCAACGGGTTCTTCTCGATGTTCCCGAACATCACGGAGGCGACCGAGGTCAGCGAGTAGCTGCCGGGTCCGATCCGCGCATGGAGGTGTCGACAAGACACCTGCGAGAGGACCGAACATGGCTACAACGAAGCCCACCGAACGATTCCCTGAAAAGGGCCCGAAGAACCACTACGGCGAGACCATCTTCGGGCAGCGCAAAAGGGGAGAGGCCATCGGGACGATCCGCACGTTCGGCCGGACCAGCAAGGCGTACCGGCAGGAGGTCGCCGACGGCATGGCAGCCATCACCGAGACTGCGACCGTCGTGCAGCTGTCCGCCAGCGAGTACCGCGTCGACTTCGAGGTCACCCACCGCATCCTCCCGATCGACGGCTCCACCACGTGAGCGACGCAACCCAGCAGGAGCGCTTCTGGGCGGCCTCGCAGATCGCAGAGAACCTCGCTGAGAAGCGTCGAGAGCTCGCGAAGATCACCGCCCCGCTCGCGTACGACATCTCGCAGATGAAGGGCACACTGCAGCACGCGGTCGCCGACCTTGTCGGCGCGAAGCCTTGGGAGGTCGAGATCGACACCGTCCTCAGCTGTGAGGTCTCGCCGACCAGCTTGTGCGTGTACGTCGATCGTGCGGAGACCTGCCATTTCTGCTTCGGGCAGCGCCTCCGGTGGCCCCAGCCGTGGCCCGGATGAGTTGAGCGCGCCGGCGACATCATCGCCGCGAAGTGCGGGGTGCCGCACCTCTATCAAGGTCTCACCGCGGAACACCGCGAACACCACACGAAAGGCACCCACATGACCGCCACCCTGAAGCTCTCCGCGATCCTCGGCCCGAACCGCGAACCGGACCCCGCCCGCATCCGGATCAGCGCACCGCCCGCGAACGCCGGCACGAAGCTCCGCCGACCCACGCACGTGATGCTGAAGGTCCGCCCCGCAGAGCAGCCGGCCCGCATCTGGCATCGCGTCTGGGTCGACGCCGAGGGGTTCTACTCGATCCTCGTGAACGACCGCGACATGCTCCTCGACGAGTACCTCGCCGACCACATCCGACCGATCGTCGAGCAGCACCAGGGCTGAGGGTTCCCGGGCGCCGGGGGATCACTCGGCGCACGGGAATGCCCGCGCATGACCAGGTCGACAAGACCGACCTGAAAGGACCCGACATGCCTCCGTACTGCGAAACCCACGAACGCTTCCACACCTGGGAAGAGTGCGACTTCATCAAGCGAGGCGAAGCCGCCTCGTCGAAGCTGAAGAGCCGGAACGAGCTCGTCGAGCAGATCACCCGGCGGGCGTACGCCGCCGCGCACAGCACCGATCCGGAGTCCGTGAACCTCACCGACATCGGGTTCGAAGAGACCCGTGCCGTCATCGACGACCTCGTCGGTAGGAAGCTCACCGAGAACGAGAAGAATCTCGCCCGCATCCACGACTCCCGCCGCAAGTAGCCCCGCGCATGGTGGTGCCGACGAAGAAGCGCCGGCACCACCGGCCGACTACAAGGAGACGACATGGGTTCCACCGGCATGTACCGCACCAAGGGCCAGACCAACCGCGAGTTCTTCACCGCGGAGTGCCTGCACACTCAACACCAAGAGGTCCTCGCCGACGTCACCCGGCGAATCCCCGGCCGTGGCGGCGAATGGTCGAACGTGTACTACGCCGCCGTCCGCGACAACCGCACCGCCGAGGTGTTCGGACTCATCGTCCTGTTCACCCGCGTCCCGAACCCGTACGCGGACATCAACATCTACTACAAGGCTCTCCACGAGAACTCGGGGACGACCGCCGAAGGCGTCACCCAGGAGATCATCGACCTCCTCACCCCGACCGAGCACGAGTTCGCGCTCAAGTGGCGTCAGGACGCCCTCGCGAGCATCGCACGAGACAACGCGAAGCCGAAGGTGAAGCGCGGCGACCAGGTGAAGTTCCCGCACAAGATGCGGTTCACCAACGGCGCCGAAGGGGACACGTTCACGTTCGAGCGCGGATCCATCTTCACGGCCATCGACGGCTCGCGCGTTCACATCCCCAGCTGGCGGATGCTCGCCTTCGCCCTCGCGTGACCAACTGACCCTCGGAGGAGCGCCATGACCGACGACGAGCTGCTGCAGCTGTTCAACGACCACTACGACCCGGACGCGGTCACGAACCTCCGCCCAGGCGAGGACCGGTTCGACGCCGCGTTCCGGGTAGCGCTCCGCGCGGTGCACACCGCCGGCGTCTCGAGCTGAGACGACCGGCGGGGCACCCGCGCATGTTCGTTGCCCAACGCCCTACCCGAGGGCGCCTGACAGCGAAGGAGAACCAGCCGTGCTCACCACCCTTGAAACCGCCGACCCCCGCTACGGGCACGTCGACGAACCGCAGCGAACCAAGCCGAAGTCCGGCCAGAAGAAGCCGAAGGTGAACTGTTCCTGCACCGACCGGAACAAGCAGCGGAAGAAGGCGTACCCGAACCTCGAGGAAGCCCGACAGAGCGCCGTCCGTCGCGGATACGGGACGTTCCGCACCTACAAGTGCCCGGACCCCATGTACGCCGGCTACTTCCACCTGACGAGCGCCGAATGGCCGCCGGTTCGCGGCACCCAGGACGGCCGTCGAGAGCTGCAGGACCTCCGCCGCGACCATCGGCGTGACCGCCGCATCAAGCGGGCCGCGGAGGCTGCAGCAGGTCAGTAGATTCCCGCCGCGCACCGCGCATGAAGGCTCCAAGAAGAGAACGCCGGCCTGCGGCCGGCACGACCGCTTGGAGCCTTCATGCGCAACCCGTCCTGGAAGCCGTTGTTCGACAGCCCCGCCGAGCACGCCGCGAACCCGCCTGAGAACTGGACGGTCGTTCGCGACCCGAAGAACCCGAAGTGGTGGGGTGTGTTCCTCACCGAGGACCTCACCGTCGAACCGCTCGATCGGTTCGGCAGGAAGCGCGACGCTGTCGACGCTGCGACCGCCGGCGGAATGCTCCACACCGCCTGGCTCACTGACGGGCGCTGGTACGCCGGGGAAGCGGTGCACAACCGAAAGCTGTGGGCCGAGATCGTCGAAGCTCGCGAACAGGAGCGCGCCAAGGCGGAACGGCAGATCAAGAAGGCCGGGCTGGCGATCGCCGACGTCAACCGGTGGCGCGACGCGGTCGACGCGAAGACTCCGGAACTCGACGAGCTCCTCGAAGCGGCCCGTGAGATGTTCGCCACGCTCACCTCAGGGGAACTCATCGACCCTGACTTCCTGAACGAGTCGGAAGCTGACGAGCTGAGGCGGGACCTCGCCGACACCCACGGATTCGCCACCGACGCTGAGCAGGAACTTCACCGGGTGAAGTACCTCGGACTCGGCGCCGACCGCACCGCCGCACAGGTCCTCGAGGACCTCATCGACGTCGAACGTGAGCGCACCGCCACCGCATGGCGGAAGGGCAACTGACGATCGGCGGATGTCGCCCGCGCATGAAAGTCTCGACAACGACCGCCGACCAGGAGGATCCGCATGACCGACCGACTCCCGACGGAGCACACGCTGACCGTCACGATCCGCACCACCGCTCACGCCCCGGCTGACCTGGACGGCATCAGCGACCAGATCGCGAACTGCGTTTGGGAGGACTTCGCCGCTGACATGGTCAGCGAAGCGAACGAGGAGCGCGGCGTCTACGACGAAGACATCCGAGCCGACGGGTACCACGAGGGCAACGCCCTCGTCACCGCGATCAACATCGACGGTCGCCAGTTCGACGCGGAAGCCGGCGCCCTGATCGGCGACAAGAGGACACCGGTCTCGGTCGCCGCCCGCGACCTGGTGCTCGAGCAGGTCGCCGCCTGGGTTGCCCGCAACAGTGACGACGAGCTGCGACGGATCCTGTCGGCCGAGAACCTCGCCGCGGCCGAGCAGAAGCTCCGCGACGAGGGCTGCGCCTCATGACCGCCACCGCCCGCAAGGTGTACGGCAACGGTGTGGAAGGCGCTCCCGCGGAGATCGGTGACATGGTGTGCGCCGAACACCCGGACAGCCTCAACCAGATCGTCGGCGTACTCACCGCGGTGAACGCCGAAACCACCGGCACCACGTACTCTCTCCGCCTCGACGGCGGCAGCGAACTCACCATCTGGGAGCCGGCGCACCCGAACCTGTTCAAGTGGCGGATCAAGAAGATCCACGACGACGAAGCATGGCACCCACGTCACAGCGCCGCGATCGAACTGCGGGAACGCCTCTTCGGCATCTCAACAGAGATCCTCACCATCGGGCAGCACCTCAGGCTCCCGATCGCGATGGGTGGCTACACGGATCCGAGCGACTGGGAGCAGCTTGCTCGCTCCACAGCGGAGCAGATCGCTGGCATCGAAGACATCTACGCCGAACTCCCCGAAGGGTGGCGCGAACGCTACATGGAGCAGGTCAGGGCCGGATGGGAGTGAGCCTCCAGGTCGCGGCGTGCGCCGCACCTCGCTACGCGCAGAAGTCGTTCGTCACCCCGTC
This sequence comes from Agromyces sp. NPDC057679, assembly GCF_042799635.1. NCBI lineage: Bacteria > Bacillati > Actinomycetota > Actinomycetes > Micrococcales > Microbacteriaceae > Agromyces > Agromyces sp. NPDC057679. The sequence continues at coordinate 200,098 of NZ_JBHVIK010000004.1, forward strand.
ACTCGAGGAGCTGACAGCCCGGCTACGGCAGTCCGTGTACACGGTCGCCGACCAGATCACCGACGTCGACGTGTTCCCGTTCGCTTCACTTGAGGAGCGGTTCGGCTGGGATGTCGACGACTGGTCGCGCGAGCAGAAGCTCGACGCTGCCGACTGGGTGATCGACGCTCTCATCGACTGGATCCGAGACGAGACGACGGCCGGGAAGGATGACGTGGCGTACCTCGAGATCGACGGGAAACCGCACCTCGCGACCGGTGGGATCGCCGGCGCCGAACCCCCGACAGAGTCGTACCCGTTCATCGTCGCGCTCGACCGGATCTCTGCGTTCACGGAGCCGTTCGAGAAGCCTCGAGGGGTGCTCTGACGGTTCCGGCCGCGCATGGTCTGGTCAAGAAGCAGCGCCCGGCAGTCCCGGGCCAACCGAAAGGCCGACCGCATGTCCGACCCCGCGTACCTGTCCTTCACCGTCTACAACGAGACGTTGTCCTTCGACGCCCTCGAGGCGGAACTGGGGGCGGTGCTGCGTGATCAGCTCGGCTCCAACTACGACTCCCACGTCTCGTACAGCTGGGAGAACGAGCGGTTCCTGAAGTTCAGCGGGTACGCCAGCCCGGAGAGCGGCACGGCGTTCCGCGTCGCCGGCAGCAAGCTCATCACCAAGTTCCCCGGCACCACCAAGGTGATCACCCGGCTCGAGGTCGGAGGCGACACCGAAGCGACGGTGTCCACCGCTGACGGTGCGACCCGCTACGTCGACCTGCTGGTCCCGTTCGACATCCACCAGCAGCTCCGCGACATCCGCGCACTGCACACCGCAGGTGACCTCGACGCGATGATCGAAGCGACTCTCCGCCTCGCCGACGTGGTCGCCGAAGGACCCGTCGTCTGATGCGACCCGGCCTCATCGTCGGCGTGAACGTCGACCCGGTCGACGTCGGCGCCGGCCTCCGCATGGCTGCCCGCCTCGGGTACGACGACCCGGCCGCGCAGATGGTCGTCGAGCACTCCCTGCTGCGCTGGAAGCGCGGAGAAGAGGAGAGCGGGGAGCGGCTCTGGCTGAGCGAGTACCCGCGCGACCTGACGAGCTGGAAAGCGATCCTCGCCGCGGCGATCAACGCCGGCCGATCGGCAGGGGATCCCAGCTGACTGTCGAGACTGAGGTGACCGTCGGCGAGCGATTCCAGGCGTACTGCGACGAGTGCGAATGGGCCGCCGAACAGGAGCACGCCTACGCCGACGACGCATTCGCGGACCTCGAACATCATGTCGCAACCGAGCATGTCCCCGTCGGCGGGGTCAGACGGATACCACCGCGCATGAGCGGGTCATGAACACGATGGTCAAGAACACCGCAACCGGAGCGCTCGCTCATCCAACCGGTGCTGCACTCCAGGTCGTCACCGACACGCTCGCCGCGAAGTACGAGCAGGAGGGCAGCGCCGACGCGATGACCCCCAGGCAACGACTCGACGCGATCAGTCACGACCTCGACGGCGGTGCAACGCTCGAGCTCCTCTTGGAGGTCGCCCGCGCCGCATTCATCTCCGGCGCCGAGCACGCCGGGGGCGTGCGCGTCGAGTAGGCCCGCGCATGGTCTCTTCGACAAGAAGCGATGGCGCCGCGGCGCCGCGAAGGAGATCACGATGACTGCACTTCCCACCTGGGCTTGGACCGAGCACGAAGACGGCCTGATGGAGCACGACGGCGACATCGGCGGCGACAACCAGGTCGGCGGTGTGGTCGAGCGCCGCTACCACCGGCAGCTCGACGACGGCACCTGGTCGGTGATCACCGACTCGTGGATCGTCGAGCAGACCGGATCCGAGGACGAGCCGCGGTACTCCGTGACGAACCGGATCGAGTTCCTCAACTGCCGCGACCTCGAAGACGTCGGAGGCACCGAGATCAGCTCTGACTACGAAACTGAGTACGTCGGACTCACCGACTTCGTCGACCTGGACGAGGCCCTGGCGAAGGCGGCCGGCTACGGGAAGCGTGCGGGCGCGATCGACTACGAGCACTGGAACGGCGTTCGGAGCAAATGACCCCCACTTCGGGGGTGTTTCACGCTGTTTCGCGTCACGAAACATCCGTACGCGGGTCTCTCAATGCATGACCAGCCTGCGCGGCTTTGTACCCCGATTCCCGCAAGAGTCCGGGCGTGATGACGCAAACCAGTCACAAGCAAGACTCAGCTCGGACTCAGCTTGGAGGGGGAGAAGTCGCCGCCCAGAGACGCAGGTAATACATCATGGCGTACCGCACCACAGGCACAGTTTCCGCCATGATTACGACAGACGCCGGGACAAATGGCACTCGGGGGAGACAAAGACCAATGAGGGGAGGGTGCACCGTGCTCAAACTCGACCGCACCCGCCCTTCCGTCCCAGGCATGGGGATCGCTTGACGACTCATGAGCATGTTCACCTCTCGACGATCCGCTGTGAACGCGGGTCGGCGTGTCCGCTTGTCGACCTGTTCCACACGGACAACCCGCTCATCCAACGGTTCAAAGACGCGTGGGATCAATGCGTCAACGATGGTGAATCAGTGTCCGCCCTCATCGAAGAAGCCATCAACGAACTCGGAGCAGGGGCGGCCCATCTCGTCCAAGTCACCACAGACCAGTACGAGAAAGCGTTCGATCTACTCATGAAGCTCGGCAAGATATTCGTCTGCCAAGCGGACGGGTTCAGCAAGCGCTGACCCGCGCATGGTCTCCTCGACGAGAGGACCGCCATGACCGCCGAGCGGCTGCACACGAAGTGCCAGCAATGCCATCTGTTCGTTGAAGAGAACTCGGACGCCGGGCCCGACACCGCTGCATGGTTGCACCTGTACGGCGAATGCGAGCTCTGCGAGGAGACGAACTCCTCCCACAGTGCAGAGCCCGGCCCGTCCGCGCCGCTCGAGTTCTGGGAGCAGTTCGGGCCCCGCCTGATGCGCGCACGATTCGTGAAATCGCCCGCCTGGCCGACACTCGCCGGAAGCGACCCGTGCACCAACCCGGTGTTCGCTGCGTTCCTCGCTGAGTTCCCCGACACCGCCCCGGTCGACTCGCCGAACTTCGTCCTCTCCTGGGCTACCCAATTCCTCGGCGCCGACTGGCAGGAGAAGTTCCCTGCCAGAGTGACAGCCGAGCACATCGACGGCGCCCGACGAGGCGTCGGGCACATCTACCGCACCGGCCTCATCCTCCGGGCAGACCGAGAGGGGACCCCCGTTGGCGACTAAGCGCCAGAAGTTCGCGGACGGCTCGACCGTCCGGTTCACCAAGACAGCACTCGCGATCGACACCTTCGCGGAGAACCGAGACCTGAAGATTCTCACCCGGACTTCCCGGCACGGCCTCTGGCGGATCCGCTCCGAAGCGGCCGACATGACGTTCACAGTCACGAACGCTCCGGACCACACGAGTGACGTCATCCTCGACAACGGAGACCGGTGGAGCTCGTTCTGGCTCGAGGGGGTCCGGCAGCCCGCCACCGAGATCGGTGCCGGCACCTCCATCCACTACGACCCGGAAGCGAACACGAAACGGATCCCGCTCGGGGAGCCCGGCACCTTCCGTGTCGAGTACGACCAGAGCGTGAACACCCTCTGCCGGCCCGGCCGCATGGTCCCGGTCCTCGTGTCCCAGCACCCCGAGCATGTCGACTGCGGCCAGTGCCGTCGACGGAAGAACTTCCCCGCATGACCGCCGATCGAAAGGACACCGACATGGCCGGCCAGCACCCCGCCGACGTCATCGCCTCCGCAGCAGACGCGTTCGCCGACCACCGAATCGTCGGAGAATCCCGGAACCTCGGGCAGTACCGCACCGAGGTGGACTGCGCCTGCGGAGCGAAACTCTGGTGGGGTGAGCACGAAGGCGACCCGACGTTCCACAACGTGTGGCATGGCCATGTCGCCGTCGCCGTGCTCGACACCATCGGAGCCTCCTGGGAGTACGGGACCGCGATTCGGGCCGCCGGCGACCTATGGAACCACGCACCGCATGCATCACTGACTGAAGGCCTGACCACCGTCGAAGAGGTCGAGAAGCTCATCGACCAGGACGACGAGAAGCGGCCCATCGTCATCGTCCGCCGACTAAAGCGCTCCGACTGGCAGGAGCTGGCTCCGTCCGGCGGCGCCTGACCGCTGCCCCGCGCATGTGGTTGGTATGCAGACCCTCATGGACGTCGTCTCCGGCGCCTACACAGTGACGACGAGCTCCGGCAGCAGGTACCTCATCGACCTCGATCGTTCCGAGCTGTCCCGAATGCCGCGCGTCGCTGAGAACGTCGACCCGGGATTCTGGGAAGCCGACGACCTCCGACGAGACGGAGAAACCCTCCAGCTCCTCAGCATCGACGAGCTGACCGTCGGCCGCCCCGCGGTCTTCTGGCTCGGAGACGTCGCCGACTACCCCGGCTACGCCGGAACCCGGCGGACGACGACCGACGTGGTCGACATCTCACAGGTCGCCAAGCTCGACGTCGCCGAGCTCGAGCTCGCACTAAGCGGTGCTGCCAGCCACGGCGGAGAGGACTGACCATGTGGCCCGACGTGAAGCCCGGCGACCCCGAATACGGGCACCGCTGCCCGAAATGCAAATCCCAGACCATCATGGTGAACGTCCACGTCGTCGAGTGCACGAACCCGCACTGCGACCAGGGTCAGTGCTGAACGGCCGCTGACGCTCGCGGCCGCGCATGAGCCCTTCGAGAAGAAGGAGCATCCGATGACCACTGCGAAGCAGACCGACACCATCCTCCCGATCGCGACGTACTGGGAGGCCGACGGGCACCAGATGACGGCCCGGCCCGGATTCCGGGACGGCGATGTGCTCAACTACACGCCGAGCAAAACGGTGCGCCGCGAAGGTGTCGCGGTCATCATGAACCGCCAGCGCTTCATCCCCGGGCGCGGCACGCAGACCGTCAACGACGTTGTCGACACCTACTGGAATGCGCTCAACTACGACTCGCACGTCCTCTCGATCCAGGAGATCGACACCGCAAGCGTCCGGTTCAACGTCCACGACTTCCGTGTGCTCGAGCACGACGAGACATTCGCCGATTTCCACCCTGACGATCGCGCCACCATCCCCAGCCAGCACGGCCTGATCCTCCGTCGGTTCGTCCGTCTCGGCGCGGCCCCTGACCTCGAAACGAAGATCGAGAACGCCAAGCAGGCGTACGACGACGCCGTCGCGACGACCGAGCAGGCCCGGAAAGCCGAGACCCGCGCCGGCCTCGAGCTCGAAGCCCTGATCGCTCAGCGAACCGGCGCCTGAGCGCAGCGCGCTGCCCGCGCATGGTCTTCTCGAACAGACAGGAGACCACACCGTGGAACGAATCGCCGACTACGCCGACGGGTCCGGAACATACCGGATCGAACGAGCCGTGAACACCATGATCACCACGATCAACGACACCGAGATCATCCGGCAGCGACTCACCCGGCACCGCGCCTGGGACAACGAGCCCCGTGCCGACTACCAGCTGACCGCCCGGTTCGCATCCACCCCGGACGGGCCCGACGGCCGCGACATCGTCTGGATCGACGGCGTCGCGTACTTCGCCGACCACATCCCCGACACCGAGCCGGCGCACGCGGACATCGTCGAGCTCGTCAGCCTCCTCAGCAAGCACAACCAGATCGACTCGCGACGCGCCGAGCTCGCAGGTGTCGGCGACCCGGACGCGGCCAGCATGGCGGCCGCCCAGCACACCCGTCACCTCGCGCAGCTCGCCACGGTCTACCGCGGGTTCATCGAGCGCCTCCTCACCGGGAAGCTCATCATCACCGACGTGGACGCACCCCCGGCCGACGCCGACCTCGTCATGGGTGTGAACGAACAGTTCGACGATGACGACAAGATCAGCCGCGACACCGTCGCCTGCGGTACCGCATCCTTCACGATCCCCGGCGAGGACGACGCCCGGTTCGAAATCAGCACCTGGATCTCCGAGGACGACGCCCAGGTCGTGCAGATCGACACGAACCTCCCGGAGACCAACCGGCGGGTCCGCGTCTACGTGAACGACGGCTCCGTCTTCGACCGTGACATCGAGACCGGCATCGACTACGGGGACGACCTGCATGGATGACGACGAGCTCGAAGCCGACTTCGAAGGCATCTGGTACCGCTGGCGGTGCCCCGGCTGCGACAACATCAATGAGCAGGAGAACGACCCGCGCGGCGAAGAGATCGAATGCGAGGTGTGCGACTACACCGGCACCTGCGGGTTCAGCGCCTGAACCACCCGGAAGCCCCGGCCGACCCGAAAGGGAACGGCCGGGGCTTCCGCGCATGTGGCTCCCGACAGAAGAAACGAGCTCGGCCCGCGGGCGCGAGCTGACGACAGGAGAGCGAGATGTCCTTCCTCGACGGATTCACGTACAGCCAAGTGTTCGGAGGGCACGACGACGATCTCACAGCAAGGGGCGGGTTCGAGTTCAGCGTCGACTGATTCACGCCGCTCGCACAGAGACGAACTTCGTTCACAACCAGAACGTCCGGTTCACCCTCGACGAGCACGGCAACCTCGTGCGACTCCCGGACGCCAACTCCGGCGCCGACGCCGGCGAGCTCGACCTCGCCCCGATCAAGGAGCGGCTCGACTACGCGACGCCGGGCCCGTGGCGCCGCGAGTACCACGGCCACAACGAGATCATGGCTGAGGGCGGATGGCAGGTCGCGGAGAAGGTCACCCGTGCGGACGACACCGCGTTCATCGCCGCGGCTCGTGACGACATCCCCGCGCTGATCAGCGAGGTGGAGAGGCTCCGCGCAGGCAACTGAGCTGGGAGCCGGCCGGTCGGAAGGGTTCAGGGAAGCCACCTGCGGCTCCCTGAAGCGCTCGGAGCAACTGGCGCGGGTGTCGGGGTCCTCACGGACCTCAGAGGGCGCCCACACCAGCCTCCGACCCGCGACCGATCAACGGTGGCGGCCGGCCCGCAAGCCCGCGCATGGCAGGCTCATGAACGAACACCACTGGGTTGAGCGTCGGACCTTCCTCTCCGACCACGCGATGATCCGCGAGCTCTACGACAAGGTCAGCCTCTCCCGTGTCCAGGTGACCTCCGGGATCAACGCGCACTCCAAGAAGCCGTACACGTCATACCGGTACACCAGCCACACCCACATCTCAATCCGTCCACTGAAGAACGGCACACGGGTGCTCCGCATCCACCAGTGGAAGCCCAAACACAAGGCTCGTGGCGGGATCTGGCGCACCGTGACCGCCGAGCGGTACTTGGATGTCACTTCCGAGGTCCGGGACGCGGTGCAGCGGATGTGGGAGCGGGTCATCGGACCGGTCGATCCTCGTGTCATGAAGCTGGCCAGCAATCCCGACTTCGTGCGCGCGCTCGCGTACCCGTACCTGCTGAACTTCACCGACGACACCGGGAGTCGCCTCAAGTACCTCCCCGAGTTCGGCCTCGGGAAGGCGTTCAGACAGGACAACCCGAAAGCCGTCACAGTGGAGCTTTTCGGCAGGAGGAACACCCGGAAGGACCTCGTGAAAGCGGTCGCCGGCGCAGACCCTGCTGCGCTCGTGTTCGCCCACGAGGCGAAACGTCACGTCCCGATCGACTGGGTGGTCGAGATGCTCCGCGCCAACCGGATCCGTCAGGGCAAGTGGGAGATGCTAGACGTCGCCCCAGCCGTCAAGGTGCTCAAGATGATGCCCGACCACCGACGCCGGCCGCTCCTCCTCGACGCAACAGACGTGACGCTCCACGAAGCACGGGACACCATCCGGATGGTCGACGAAGCCCGTGAGCACCTCGGGAACCCTACCTGGATCGGCGATCCGATCCTCGCCGCGAAGACCTGGACGGAGATCCATGACGCAGCGGTGCGTGAGCGACGGAGGATCACCAGCATCAAGACGAACGTCGACATCCCCCAGGGTCCGATCCACTCAGCGATCGACGGGCTGACCGCGGGGGAACTGACCATCACCACAGCGAAGGACACGCTGACGCTCGAGCACTGGGGTGACGAGATGCACCACTGCATCGGTTCGTACCACGGTCACGCGGCCGCCGGCAGGTCCATCCTCGCCGCGGTGCACAACCAGAACGGGAAGCTGATCGCGAACCTGGAGCTGGACCGTGACGGCAGGCCGATGCAGCTTCGAGGGAAGTACAACGCCAACCTCCCCGACGAGCAGGACGTCGCCGTGCTGAACGCCGTCGTCGACGCCGTCAAGCGGGCACGGCGGGTCAAGCCGATGAAGGTTCGACGGCTGGCTGCTGCGGCAGCCTGAGCGGACCGTGCGAAAAGGGCGGGCGCACCCACAGGGTTGCGCTCGCCCTTACCGGCTGCGGGATCGTCAGCTTCGTGCCGGCAGTGCCGCCTGGAACCCGGCGACGACGGTGGCCGCATCGAGCACCAGCGTGGCGCGCCGGGAGACGTCCTCACGGTCGAGCGCGTCTTGGATGTCCCAGAAGCCGGCATCGACACCGGTCGCCGCCGAGACATCCGCGGTGACCGGCCGGGTGCGGAGCACCTTCTGACGGTCGACCCTCCCGGGCAGCAGGATCCCGTCGCCGGGGGTGAGGAGCCCCTGCCAGTGCCGGGCGAGCTGGTTCACCCAGTCGTCGGTGAAGTCGTGGAGATCGCGGACGCGGACCTTCCCGGACTTCTCGAGGAACAGCCCGATGAGCGGGTTCTGGCGGGTGGTGGCGATGACGGTCAAATCAGATCCTTCTCGGAGTGGGAGGTGCGGGCGACGGACAGGGCGACACCGAGCGCGAACATGGTGGTGAGGAGCGCGGTGCCGCCGGCGGAGATCAGCGGCAGCGGGACGCCGAGGATCGGCATGACACCCAGGACGACGGCGATGTTCACGGTCGCCTGCCCGACGATCCAGACGAGGATGACTGCGGTCGCGGCGACCCCGAACGGCGTGGCGGCCGCGGTCAACGTCCGGTACAGGAGCACAGCGAGGACCGCGAACAGGACGATGACGAGGGCGGCGCCGATGAAGCCGAGCTCCTCGCCGATGATCGCGAAGATGAAGTCGTTGTCCGCTGCCGGCAGCCACGACCATTTCGCGGTGGAGTTTCCGAGCCCGACACCGAAGATCCCGCCGTTCGCCAGCGCCCAGGTGCCGTGCTGGATCTGCCAGCAGTCGTCGGTGTTCGACTGGGTGCAGTCGGTGAGGAACGACGCGATGCGGCGCATCCGGGACTCGCTGGTCAACGCGAACACGACGAAGAGGAGGAGACCTGCGGCGACCGGGATCGCGAGGGTCCGCAGCCGAACCCCGATGAGGAACAACGCACCGAACAGCATCGCAGCCATCACCATGACGGTGCCGAGGTCGCCGCCGAGGAGGACGAGGAGGATCGCGAACCCGCCGGTGAGGAGCACCGGGAGCAGCCCCTGCTTCAGGTCGTCGAGGGTGTCCTGCTTCCGGGTGACGATGAGCCCGAGCCACAGCACCATCGACACCTTGATCGCCTCTGACGGTTGGAACTGGACGCCGGCGATCGACAGCCAGTTCGTGTTCCCGCCGACACCGACGCCGAGCGGGGTGAAAACGACGAGGATCTGCATGATGCAGGAGACGAACATCGCCGGCCACGCGAGCTTCATCCACAGCTTCTCGGGGAGCCGGGAGGCGATGTACATGACCGGGATGCCGGCAAGCGCGAACGCACCCTGTTTCAGGGACTGCTCGAAGAACCCGCCGTCCTCGATCTTCGACTCGACAGATGAGCTGGACAGGACCATCACGAACCCGAACGCGACCATGAACACGGTGACGCCGAGGAGCATGTAGTAGGTCGAGGAGTCGGTGTGGAAGAACCCGAAGAACCGGTCACGTGCTCGGAGAAGGTCACGCACCACCGGGGCCTGCTTCTTCGCGGGGGTCGTGGCAGCGCCGATCCGACGCACGGGCGCGACAGGCGCGGGAGTCGGGGGTCTCACCTTGTACCCATGCGCGGAACCCCGCTCGGCCGCCGGCTCTGGTACAAAGAACCATCTGGCAGTTCGGAAGGGCGGTTCTTCGTGGATTGGATGTGGCTGCTCGTCGCCGCGGTCGTGATCTTCTTCGTCGTCAACGGGGTGATGAGCAGCCGGCAGCAGAAGAGCGATGCGGAGCATCTTCGGCAGACCAGGACGCGTCAGAGTTCGGAAGCGCTCGAGTCAGCCGACGGCCGGGCAGTTCAACGGCTCGTCAGCCGGTACGGGCGCTACGACGGCAGCGACGCCGCTCGAACGATGACCCGAAACGCGCTCCGCGATCTCGGGACCGCCGCGTACGCGGTTCTCCTCGAGTACTCCCGGAACGCGTCAAGCCAGGAAGCAAGCGACCGGTTCGCCGCAGCTGCGGATGAACAGTACATGGCGTCGTCCAGCTCGCGCGTCGACGCATTCGCAGACAAAATCGCCCGGGAAGAGGGCTCGAGCGGGTATGCGGTCGCGGCGGTCGTCGCCGAGACGGTCAGCATTCAACTCTCCCCGGAGGTGGTCCATCTGGTCGCTGCCGCAGACAGGTCCGCGCGCCGGCTTTCGTCCGGAATCCTCGAAGCGGTCGACCCCGCGCTGCACAACCTGATTCACCCGTCAGGGCAGCGAGACATCAGCACCGCCGAGCGGGAGCTCAAGAACGCTCGCTCTCGCTTCGCGGAGAATGTGCTCTTGCAGGCCTCCAAGACCCACTAGCCGCGGCCGAGGATCCTGTCGGCGTACCGCTCCGCGTACGCCGGGTAGTGGATCGGCGGGTCGAACGTCTCGTCCTCCGACATCGCTTCGGTGAGCGCGTCGACGATCGATTCGCGCACCCCTTCGACGGCGCCCGGAGCGGGGAGGCGGGGGACCAGGGTCGCGATGACGTGCTGGTCGACGGTGCCGTCGTCGGAGGTGTGTCGGAGCAGCTGCTCGCGGAACGCTTCGACTGCGGCCGACTGGATCGTCTCGAGAGGGGTGCTGGGGACCGAGTCCGGGAGGAAGGAAACGACGTACTGGGATACCGACCCGCCGATGTCGGCGCGGCGGATGAGGTTCGAGGCCGCGAGCCGGAGCCGTGAGTCGGGGTCACCGACACCGGCCGTCAGGATCGTGAACGTGACGGTGATCTGTCGGAGCTGAACGTCGCATGTCACCGGGGCTGTCGGGCCGGCTGACTGGCGGACGCACGCCGCCAGCTGCTCCATGATCGCAGGGTCAGCGTCAGCGCAGGTGATGATCGCCTGGGCGCGCCTCACACCGCGGGCTGAGGTCCGACCGGTGACGACGGGGTTGATCTCGTCCGGAATTGGGTGGCACCAGAGGATGGACGCGTCGATCCCCGAACCGCGGAGAAGTTCGACTGCTGCGCTCTCGACTGCCTTGTCTGTCGGGAGGGATGCGTCGATCACGAAGTGGACGACGATCTGGCGGAGAGCCCAGTCAGCGACCGCCTGGAACTCCTGGAAGTCGGTGTCGCCGGTGCCGGCCACGGGGTCAGCCTCGATGAGCAGCCTGTTTCGCATCTCGCCGAACTCTGTCACCGACTTCACCTTGTGCGCGTAGAACACGGCTTCAGCTCGTACCAGCATGTGGGGCTCCTTCTGGAGTGGGGTCATTGTCGGCACGACCATGCGCGGGGCCGGCCGGCCGGCAAGCCGAGACTCCCCGGCTTCAGCGGAGGACAGCGCAGATGGCGAGTGCACGCTCAGTGTCGGCGACGGCCGCGGCCATGCCTTCTTCGTTCTTCTTCCACGCCTTCGCCTCAGGGAAGTGTGCCCACTTCTCGCGGTCCTCGTCGTAGCCGGCAACGCGGACGAACCACGGGGCGGTCGCCTGGAGCGTCTCGGCCATCTCCTCAGCGGAGATCTCTGCCATGTACGGGTGGCCGTTGAGCTGTCGGTACATGCGGCGCTCGGACCCGTTGTCGAATCCGATCGCTCGCGTACTGTGGCCGCCGACTGACACCGGAGCCCCGTCGTCCTTCTTGCCTCGGTAGGCGGGGTGCTTCTTCTCGTTGTAGAACGAGTTCGAGGAGTCCCAATGCAGGCTGGTGCCGGGCACCGGGCCCAGCTGTCGGGCATCGCGCCCATCCCGCTCGGAGACACGGTTCTCGAGATTCTGCCAGTTCCGGAGGTCGTTCCATCGGGCCTCGTGCTTCATGGTCCATCCGCTGAGCACCCCCTCACGGAACGCACCCCAGTCGGTGAGGAGCTGCTTCTGCACGGTCTCGTCTGTCACCGGAGTCCACGCTGGGATGTACTCGCCGTCCGCTTCGACGCTCTCCTGCATCCACGCTCGCACCTGATCGACACTCCAGTAGGGGTCGAGGGCGTCGTAGGGCCCGACGTATGCGGTCGGGACGCTGTCTTCGCGCTGGGCGGAGAGCCGCACATGCACCCGGGGTGCGTCGGGCCCGGCGTCATGGCGGTTCGTCCGCTTCAGGAGCATCAGAGCCCACTCAATCGGGCTCGGGAAGTCGCTGCCGAGATACATGAAGCCGAGGTTGACCTCGGAGAAGCCGAGCCCGATCGCCTCGCGGGCGACCTCGAGCAGTACCTCGGGGACGTCGTTGGTGATGGTGCGGGTCATTGCGTGCCTCGTTTCTGTTGGCCCGAACATGCGCGGGCCGCCGCGCATGAACAGATCGACCACCCGACAACGGAAGGCAGACCATGCAGACCGACACCATCTCGGCCGCGAACACGCGGCTCTTCGAAGCGTTCCGTGAGAGCCAGCAGCACACGGGCGTCACTGACGAGCAGGTCGCAGAGGACCTCGGCCTCAGCCTCACCGAGGTGCAGGACGTCATGGCCGGGAACGTCGACCTGACGATGTCGGAGCTCCGCCAGCTCGCGAACACCCTCGGCGTCCTGCTCAGCTACGACGTCGTGACGAGCACTCCGAACGTCATCCCGGTGCCGCGTCTCGCCGCGACGAAGGAGGTCGCGGAGCGACTGGTTCGGAAGCACACCGCAGACCGACTCGACGACGTCGAAGTCGCGATCAGCGCCCGCACCACACTGACCGTCACCGCAGGCTTCGTCACAGGCCTCCTCACCGAACTCGGGAGGAAGGGCGCCCGTACGGTCATCGTCCGCGGTGCGTCCCAGGAGTTCATCGACTTGCTCTCGAAGCACCGGCACCCGTCTGTGCGGGTGACTGTGATCAGCTCGAGCTGACCTCGGCCGCGTTCAGAGCGCGTCGATGGCTACCCGAGGATCGGTGTCGAACACCGACGGGTCACCGGTCTCGGTCGAGTACGGCGCCGGCGGCGCGTAGCGTTCCGTGCTGTGCCGGCCGGCGTCGTAGTCGTCGTTGAGGCGCGCGATCTCGTACCCGTTCGCGTAGTCCTGATCACCTGGCTTCCCGCGGTACGGGCGGTACTCCGACCCGTCTTCGAAGCCGCGGTCGAACGAGCTCAGCCACGTCTCATCGAACACGTGCTGCTCGAACTCGCGAGCCTCTGCCTGCTTCACCGCCTTCTTCGCGGTGCGGTGATCGGCGCGGGTGTTGCAGCAACCGCCGCCGCACCCGCCTTCAAAGTTTCGACGCGAATCGCGTCCGAGCATTCCAGTCATGGTCTCTCCAGTCGGTCGGCGGTCAGATGAGGATCGCGTTCGCGTCCTCGCGGGCCCGGAGCGCCCAGAACTGCTGCTGGTCTCGGCGATCGGCGGCCAGACGGTCGTAGAGCTTCTCCGCGATCCACCAGCCGGCGGTTGCGGTGACGGCGGCGACGATCAGCGCGAGCCCGAAGTTCCCGGTGGCGAGCATCGTCAGCGGGCCGAAGTTCCAGATGCATCCGACCGCGACGCCGAACCCGACCGGCGGCGGGGAGTCAGCCTGACGGTCCTCGCGGATCTTCCGGTTCGCCTGCTGGAAGAACCGCTCCTTGGTGACGGGGTCCGCGACCTCGAGGTCGTCGAGCGCGTTCGCTTCGAAGCGGACCTCGACACCGTCGAAGGTGTACGAAACCACGTCGAACGTCGGGTCCGCCCATCGAGCGGTTGCGCTGTGCACCCGCACCGGTTCGCTGGGGCTGCGGTACGTCTTCGCGAAGATGATCTCGCCGGCCAGCTGGTACGACGGCTTCACGGTCGTCACGTCGGTCACGGTGCCCTCCCAATCAGGTCGGCACCCTCATGCGCGGGGACCCGGGTCAGCCGTCGGTTCGGTCTTCGTCGGTCGTTCCCTCCGCACCAGCGCGGAGGTTGCCTTTCGACTTCAGGACCTTTCCGAACAGGTGCGAGATGCCGGCGATGGAGAGGATCACGAGCGGCGTGACGGTCATGGCGCCGGCAGCGATGAAGAACCCAAGACCCTGCGCTTGCGGGTACCCCTTGAACACGACGAGCATCATGAGCGCGAACGTGATCGACAGGACACCGACGGTGTGCATCACCGAGGTGAGCTTCTCAATGAGCTCGGACGTGTGCTGCCGGTGCAACTCCTCGCTGTCGGTGTCGAAACGTTCGACGGCTCGGTCGTCTGCGAGCTGGATCTCCTCACCGCCGGCGAAGAACATCTCCTCGAGTTCGTACTCGACGTTGAGGGCGGAGACGTTCACCAGGGTGGCTTCGTCGCCGTCGACCGCCGGGGTGGTGACCGTGACCTCGTGCACCTTGTACGTCGTCGTCACCCGGTTGTGCTCGACGGTGAAGTAGTCGCCGAACTCGAGGAGCTCGGCGGGACGGGTGCTGGTTGTGGCGGTGTTGGTCACGACGAACACATGCGCGGCATCGACGGTCAGTGGCGAGTTCGGCCGGTGCGCGGCCATCCCGCGGTCAGCGATGCGGAAGAAGGCGGGTCGAACCGAGTGCCTGCCGGTGATCAGCCGTGCAGGTACGTGTACTTCTTCACGAACCGGTCCTTCCGCACCCAGGTGCGGCGGAACCGCGCGATGCGGACCCGGTTCTCCTCCACCTCGAGCACGTCGATGTAGGTGCACGGGTCGGTGAGGTCGTTGTTCGTCCACCTCTGCCCGACCTTCACCTCGGGGGACGTCGTGTTCTCCGTCATGCCGTGTCCCTTCAGGCGGTGAGCTGCTCGAGCAGCTGCCAGTTCGTGAGGAGCGCCGGTGCGCCGACGAGGCGGAGCGCGTTCTGCTCGGTGAGACGCGGCGACGCCGACTCACGCTCGGCGGCGGCAACCTCGGCATTCACCTTGTTCGCGTCGCCGGCGGCCATCCGCCGGAGACGTTCCGCCTGCGCGGTGAGCAAGGCAGCGGCCTTCTTCGGGAGCGAAGCCCCGAGAGTGTGGGCTTCCCCGACGCGAGCGAAGTACCATGCGAGCGTGCGAGCCTGGGCGCGGGAGAGCAGCAACGTCCGGAGGGCGAGGTCTTCTTGCTCCCATGCGGCATCATCGAGCTGGTCCGCCCCGGAAGCCTTCTCCGCCTGCCGGAACGAGATGTTGTCCACCGCACCGGCCACCACGGCTTCGTTGCCGTTCGCGATCGCCTTGAACCTGGAGATGGTCGCCTCGACGATCTGCCGGCGCTTCGCCGGGAACGACTTGAACTCGAGAACCTCGTCGAGGATCTGCGTCTCGTACGCGAACCCAGTCCGGAGCTGGTAGAGCTCATCGGCGGCGGAGTTGAACATTGCCTGCTGCTCGGGGGTGTAGCTCTTCCAGAGCTGATCGGCCTTGGTCGCGGTCTTCGTCATGGCACCATCATGCGCGGTGAGACGCCCGATCTGCGATCCGGTGATCTCAGGGCGATTTCGGAACAGGCTGTGTGTGCACGAAGGAGTCCTCCACCCATGACCAGCGCGACCGGAACCCAAGCCGCAGGATGAAGAAATGTGCACCACCGACCACCAGCGTTGACAGGAAGATCGCGATGTACAGTGCGCTGAAGCTGACTCCGTGGGGCCCCAGGCCGAAGAAGAAGAACAGCATTGCTGCAAGGCCGATAACGCCCAGGGGAAGGACGGAGCTGAAGACGGTAGGCCGCTGCCGGTCACGGTTGCGGGCAAGCTCGGCTTTGAAATGCTCCGCTGCCTCATCGCCTGCAATGACAGCTGTATCGTTCGGCCCGAGCTCGAAAGTGTGGATGTGACCGTCGGATGTTCTCGCGCGGAGCCGCGTCGCCACTGGGCCGTCTTGAAGACGGTCAGCGCCTGCGGTCTGCTGGTACCAGGAGGTGACCTCGGTCACCATGACCGGGACGAGCGGCTCACCGGAAAGCGTGACGATGATCACCTGACCGACAAGGGTCTGGTCGACAGGTCGTGTGTCAAAGGTCATGGAGATCACATGCGCGGAATCGACAGCCGGCGATCGTGGAGGTACTCGAGAAGCTGCTTGTCGGTGAGGGTGGTCGGTGCGCCCGCCCACTCGAGCGCGTCGTGCCCAGTGGGTCGTGTGCTCACCTGCTTCCGGTTTGGGGTCGAGTTCTCGCGGTTCTGCCCTGCAGGATCGCCGCTGCTCATTCGCCGGAGACGGGTGATGTGGTCGTTGATGGGGTTCACGACGGGGAAGTGCCGGGGGAGGTCGAGGAGGTGGATTTCTGCGACTTCGGAGAAGTACTGCGCGAGGGTCAGGTTCAGCGCCACGACACGGATGAGCGCCCGCAGTAGGGGGTGGCTCTCGTAGTCATCCGTTGCTGCGAGGTCTTCCGCGTCGCAGTTCTTCTCGGCGATTTCGAGCAGAAACGGTTCCAGTGGGGCAGCCACCCCGTAGGCGCGCCCGTGTGCGAGATTGATGAGCTCTGGGATCGTCCGTTCGGCGATCGCGAGGCGGTGATCCGGAAGTCCTTCCAGGGCGATCGCTTCCTGAAGTGCGTGCGCTTCGTACGCGAACCCGATCCTGAGCTCGAACAGCTCGTCGGCGAGGATGTCGAATCGTGACTGCTCGTGCTCGGTGAATGACGGCGAGGTGACGGCGGTGAGGCTCATGCCTCATTCATGCGCGGCCGCGGGCAGTCGGGTCACCACCGGGCCGGGATCTCCGGCGCGGGCTCACCGGACGGCATCGACCGGCCAGACTTCAAAGCCTGCGCCATCACCTGCTGGAAGATCGGTGCTGCAGCGCCGGAGGTGTTGTTCTCGCGTGCGTTGAACACTGACACGGACACCACGTACTCCGGGTCTTCGGCCGGCGCGAACCCGGACACGGACACGAGGTACTCCTTCAGGTATCCGCCCTCACCGTCCGGGAACTGCGCGGTTCCGGTCTTCGTCGCGACACGGTACCCGGGGATCGACCACTGGTTCTTCAGCCAAGCCTCCTGGTACACCCGTTCGAGCATCTGCGAGGTCTGCTTCGCCGCTTCCGCGGACACCACCTGGCGTGACTGACCGGTCGGTTCCCCGGTGACCTTCCCGTTCGGCTTCTCGCAGCCTTCGACGAGGGTGACCGGCATGCGGACGCCGCCGTTCGCGATCGTCTGGTAGACGGATGCGACCTGGATCGCGGTGGTGGTGAGGCCCTGCCCGAACATCGTCGTGTACTTCGTCTGGTTGTCCCAGTCGGCCGGGTCGCCGTGCAGGTCGCCGTCGGCTTCGCCTGGGAACTGCACCTCTGTGGCGTTCCCGAGACCGAACTCGACGAAGTCGTTGTACCGGGCCTGATCGGTCATCAGCTCACCGAGCTTCGACAGACCGGTGTTCGACGATTCGATCAGCACGCCGGTGAGCGTCAGGTACAGGTCTTCGTGGAAGGAGGAGTCGTTGACGTCGGCGCCGTTCGGGGCGTTGTACCGGTACGGGGCGACGATCTGGGTGGACTGTGAGGCGACGCCCGCGTCGACGAGGGACGCCGCGGTCAGCGCTTTCAGGGTGGAGCCGGGCTCGTACGGGGCGGTGAACGCCCGGGTGCCGCGGTTCTCCGAGTCCACGCCGGTGGGGTTGTTCGGGTCGACGGTGGGGACGTCGGCGACGGCGAGCAGCTTCCCGGTCTTCGCTTCCATCACGGTGACGGTCGCCCAGTCAGCGTTCACAGCTTCGACCTGGTCTTCCGCGACGGACTGCGCGAACCATTGCAGGTCGGCGTCGATCGTGAGCTTCAAGGTGCCGCCGTCCACCGGATCCTTCACGACACGGCGGGTGTTCGGGATCTCCACCCAGTCCTTCGCGGAGTGCTGGAACTGGACGGAGCCGTCCTTCGGGGTGAGGCAGCGGTCGTAGTCGAGCTCGAGGCCGGCCAGCGCGCCTTCGTCGCCCATGAACCCGATCAGGTTCCCGGCGACTGCACCGTTCGGGTATCGACGGCCCGGGTGCTCCCACGGCTGCACCCACGGGATGCCGAGCTGGCGCACCTTGTCGACGGTGCCTTGGTCGACGTTCTTCGCGATGTATGCGAAGTCGGAGTCGGGGTCGTCCGCGAGGGCTGCGTCGATGATCTGCTGGAGACGGTCTGCGGAGGTGCCGATCGCGGCGCCGAGCTCGGTGAGCACCTGCTGTACCGGGATCTCAACGGAGGTGGTGGACTCGGGGTCTGCCGGGTCGGGCTGGTCGCGGTACACCGGCGCGACGGTCTTCGGGGACAGGGCCAGGTCGTACCGCATGACGGAGTCGGCGAGGACGACACCGTTCCTGTCGACGATCTCGCCTCGGTCGCCGTACAGGGTGCGTTCCACCGATCGGCGGTCGTCAGCCTGCGCGGAAAGCGCGGACGCGCGAACCATCTGGAAGTCGACGAGTCGGTACGTGAACACGAACGACACGAGGACGAGCCCGAACGCGAGCACTTTCGCGCGGCGACGGTTCGCGCGGATCGCCGGCATCAGTTCCCCGCCGGCCGCGGTGACCAGTCGATGAACGCGTCATCGTCGAAGTCGGGAAGGTTCGACAGGTCACGCCAGAGGATCCGCTGTTCGCCGTGCTCGAGGCAGTCAGCTGTCCACCACAGGTTGTCGCCGTCGTGGTAGTGGATCGGGGTGCCGTTCGGGATGCGGTGCTCCCCGTGCGAGCAGAGCGGGATGACGTACCCGCCGCCGAACTGGTAGTCGGTGAAGCCGACCGGGTCGCAGAACGGGCAGGAGATCTCTCCGCCGAGGTTCGAGTCGGCGTCGTAGAGGAGACCGTCGACACAGTAGGTGTCCGGGTAGGTGGCGCCGAACGCCGACCAGGTGAGGTTCTTCGGGCATGGCTCTCGTCCCGGCATGCGGGCGGCCACGTTCTGGGCGGCGAGGCCGGCAGCGAACCCGGCGTCGAATCCTGCCTGCTCGTTCCGCACCTTCCAGAAGGGACGTCCGGTGGTCTTCTCCACCTCGGTGCGCCACGCCTGGAACAGCTCCTCGACGCCGTGGCGTCTGGCCTGCTCGGCGGTGAGTTCGGTGACGAGGTCAGGCATGAGCGGCGACGGTGAGCTCGACGGGGAAGCCTGCCTCACGGGCCTGGGTGACGATCTCGTCCACCCACTTCCCAAGCGTCTCGGTGTCCTCGAACGTGATGTCGAGATCTTCGTCGGAGTTCGCGATGTTCACGGCGCCGTTGCGGCCGTGAAGCTTCTCAGGGCGGACGGTGATGTCGTCGGCCTCGTTGTTGTACACGGTCGTGGCCATGCAGGGCTCCTTCAAGTGGTGCGGGGTGTTCCCGGATCACATGCGCGGAGACAGCGGTCAGTGCTTTGCGGCTGCCGCGACCAACCGGTCGGCGGCCGCGAATCCGATCGCGGCGGCGCCCTTCGGCACGGCTGCGCCTTCCGGGTGCAACTGCGCGCGCAACGCACCCGCCTCGTACACCGCAACAGCTCGCAGGTTCCGGAGTCGCTCGATGGCGGCCCGGTCTTCGAACGTGCCGAAGTCCCAGAGCGGCGAGGTGTCCTGCTCGAGCCCGACGTCGTCGAACGTCGTCGAAATCCGGTAGCTCCGGATGCCGCCGATCACCGCTGCCTCGCCGCCGTCGGCGGCCGAGACGAGGTTCTCGATGGTCTGGGCGACGATCTTCTTCCGGCCGGCGGCGAGGGACTTGTACTCGAGCACCTGCGGCAGGGTTGCCGCGACCTCGGAGAACGTCTCGCGAAGTTGCCGGCTTCGAGCTTCGGCGGCCGAGACGAGTTCCGCCACGGTCTCCGGTGCGATCGCGGCGAGGATGACCTCGGCGGGCGTCTTCGGTTTCGCGACGGAGCCGTTCAGCTGGCCGTTGCGCTTCTTCAGGAATCGGGGGATGAGGTTCACGGTGCGCTTTCGTGTGCGGGCTGGCGGGGAACGAGAACGGCGGTGGGCGGAGAAGATCTCCACCCACCGCCGCAGGGAGCGAGCCGGGTCAGTGACCGGCGGGCACTGCCGTCTTCAGGAAATCGGGGATGTCGACATCCCAGTCGTCACCGTCAGACGCGAACAGGTCGGCCGCGCTCTGCTGGGCGGGCGCCGGCTGACGGTGCTGCTGGATCGGCGAGGTGAACGGCTGAGTTGCCGGCGCCGACGCGCGGATCCGCTCCTCCATGGACGGCATCAGCGGGCGCGTCTGCACCGGGGCGACGGGACGCTCTGCGACGCGGTGCTGCACCGGCTGAGGGGCGGGAGCCGCCGGTGCGACCGGCGCCTGCTGCGGCGCGAGCTGCGCGGTGACGGTGCTCGCGGCGTGCTGCGCCTGCGCTGCAGCGATCGCGGCGTCGTGACGGCTCGTCTCGTGGGTCTGACGTGCGGCCGGCTCGCCGCCGTCGAACCCTGCAGCGATCACGGTGACGCGGACGTCGTCACCGAGCGAGTCGTCGATGACGGTGCCGAAGATGATGTTCGCCTCCGGGTGCACCGCCTCCTGGACGAGCCTCGCGGCGTCGTTCACCTCGAAGATGCCGAGCGAGCTGGAACCCTGGATGGACAGGAGCACGCCCTGAGCGCCGTCGATGGAGGACTCCAGCAGCGGGCTCTGCACCGCGAACTCGGCAGCCTTGATCGCGCGGTCGGCGCCCTTCGCGGTGCCGATGCCCATCAGTGCGGTGCCGGCGCCCTGCATGACCGAGCGGACGTCGGCGAAGTCGAGGTTGATGACGCCGGGTGTGGTGATCAGGCTCGTGATGCCCTGCACACCGGCGAGGAGCACCTGGTCGGCGGTCGCGAACGCCTCGAGGATCGAGATGCCGCGGTCGCTGATCGACAGCAGTCGGTCGTTCGGGACGACGATGAGGGTGTCGACCTCCTCCTTCAGGCGGTCGACGCCGGCGATCGCCTGACGCATGCGGCGGGTGCCTTCGAAGCCGAACGGCTTCGTGACGACACCGATAGTGAGCGCGCCGATCGACTTCGCGATCCGGGCGACGACAGGGGCGCCGCCGGTGCCGGTGCCGCCGCCTTCGCCGGCGGTGACGAAGATCATGTCGGCGCCTTGGAGCATCGCCTCGATCTCCTCGGCGTGGTCTTCCGCTGCTCGGCGGCCGACCTCGGGGTCGGCGCCGGCGCCGAGGCCGCGGGTGAGGTCGCGTCCGACGTCGAGCTTGACGTCTGCCTGGGACTTGAGGAGCGCCTGCGCGTCGGTGTTGATCGCGATGAACTCGACGCCCTTCAGGCCGAGCTCGATCATTCGGTCGACGGCGTTGACGCCGCCGCCTCCGACGCCGACCACCTTGATGACGGCGTTGTGGTGCAGATCGTGGGTCATGATTCAGCCTTTCGTTCGACTGGTGTTGGTTGCCTCGCCGCACCCCTGGGTCGGTTCGGTCGTTGCGGGGTCGGCAGGCGTGACCGGCTTGCCAGCGGTGATCTGTTGGAGGGCGTCTCGCCCGGAGGTGTTGATCGTGAACCTGGGCTGGTGGTGCTCGTTCTCGGTGACATCGGCGAGGCCGATGCTGTGGAGCGCCCACCCGGCTGTTGCGCCGCGCATCGGCATGGTGCCGCCGAGGGCGCCGTTCCTGCCGTTCCGTCCGCGGGTGCGGCGGTGCCAGGCTGGGGAGTCGGGCCAGAGAGCTGCCGCGAGGGAGCGTCCGGTGTGTCCGACGCCGGTTTCGGTGGGATGGTCGGTGCGCTCGAGGAGCTTCTCGAGCACCCGCACCTGGAATGCGGTGAGCTTCGGCATCAGTCGTCGGCGCCGAACACCGCGTCGACGATGGGCTTCAGCCGGACTCGCTGAGCGGGGGTGTACTCGCCGAGGGTCTGCTGGCGCCACCGCTCGAAGGCGGTGTCGCCGATGGGTCGGTCATCGCCTGCCGGTGATGTTCTGGTCGCGTGCCGGCGGGTGCGGTCTTCAGCGATCGTCATCGGTGGTCTCCTCGGTGGTGCGGGTTCGTTTCACCCCATGCGCGGACGACCTCGTTTCCGAGGTCAGCGCAGCTGCCGGAGCAGTGCCGGAGACGAGCTCGTCGATCCTGAGGTTCGCGGCGGCGAGCTGTCGTTCGAGTTCGGCGACCTTCGCTTCGGCCTGCTGTCGCGCTGCGTGCGGGGTGAGGCCGGACTTCTTCTGCAGGGTGAACACGAACTCGGAGTCCTGCTCCGGGGAGCGAACCTCCTGCTCGATGTAGTTCACGCCGCCGTGGACGGTGAACCACTGGAGCATCGACTCGGCGACCGGCGCGAACTGGTCGTGCGGGAACTCGAGGACGAGGTCGAACTTGTCGCCGGTGGTGCCGGCTCGGACGATCTGACCGTCCTCCGGGTCGAACTCGGGGAGGGTCAGTTCGGGGTTGCGTTCACCGAACCCGTCGGCGGGAGCGAAGATGGCGACGTTGTCGCCTTCCATCCGCAGCATGGTCTCCCCGGCGCCGTACAGGTGCTCGATGACGTCGGCGATCGAGCCGAACGCGGTGAGGGAGAGAGGAAGCCGGAACGCGGCGACCTGGCTGCCGGGCTTGATCAATGGGCGCTCCTTGATGTCTGTTGCGGGTGTGCGCACGCGACATGCGCGGAACGGTGCCTCCTCGCAGGTTTCTCCCAACACGCGGAGAGGATCATGGTTCTCTGTGCACGACCAGAAGACACCCGCCCAGGTTCTCGCGGATCTTCTGGAGTCGACCCGGGCGTTGAACCGGCAGGTGCGCAGCATCCCAGATGCCGCGGAGGTGTCATGGATGCTGCCGGCACTCGCTGAAACCCAGCAGCAGCTGGGCGTGGCGATGCTCTACATCGCGGACTGGTACGAGCAGCACGGAATGTCAGCGGCCGCCGCTGAGGTGGTAGCTGCGGCTGGGCAGATGTCGCTCAGCTCGTCGAGCCTCACGAAGGGGTCGAGGAGCGCGGCGCGGCCAGCGGTTCGAGGCCGGCATGTGCTGCCGGAGGTTACGAGCTCGGCGGCCTAGTCGGCAGCTCGGGTTCGCGCCTGGGAGAGTGCGTCTGCGTGTTCGAGTCGCTGTTCAGCGATCCGTGCCGCGGCGACGCAGAAGCCGAGCGCGGCGACGGCGATCATGAGTCGCGGTTCCGGGGTGCCGGCGAGCTCGAGCATGGCTGCGACGGCGAAGAGCGCGAACATCACTGCGACTGCGGCGGCGTAGAAGCGGAGCATGCCCAGACGATACCGAAACCGGTATGGTTTCGCCGCGGTTCACGCCGGGCACCTGCGATCTTCGGTTACCGAAGTTACCGCCGGTTACCAGTTCTCGGTAACCGCTCGATCCCAGTGATTGCAAGGCCTTCAGAGGGTATTTATTGATTGGTTACCAAGTTACCTAGATAGATAGATACATAGGGAAGAAATCGATCAATGTCCCCGCCCTGAACATCATGCAATTGCGTCTATTTATCTCTATGCATGTGGGGGTAACCGGTAACTTGGACACCCTCCCAGATTTCGACGGTCTGATCAGGGAAAAACACGTTACCCAGGAGTGGTAACCGGGAGGTAACTCGGTAACCGGAGCCGTCGAACGAACCCTGTCCGCGCATGGTGAGCCACGTGCCCTCGAAAGGCAATCAGCTTCGAGGCTCCACGAAAGGAAACACCGATGGCGAACGTCATGCCTCACCCGAACACCTCAAGCATCCCCGCTGCCGAGCAGGCGGCATCACCAGGCAGCACCCGCCCGTACAAGGCGAGACTCCGCGACCGATTCGCAGCCGCGGCCGCCAACTGGATCCTCAACACCTTCGCGACAATCGAGTACCGCTCGTACGTGTCCGTCCTCTACACGCTCGGCCGAGAGCACCTGGAGACCGTCCTCCGGAACTCCGACGAAGACCAGGCTGCCCTCGGCAAGATCGACGCGCCTCGCAACTGACTTCGGCCGCGCCCTGTCGAGGGTGCAAGCAGCGTTGTCCGCGCATGGGATCTTCGAGAAGAAGGAGACCCGCATGCAGAACCTCGACAGCTTCAACCACCTCAACGACACCGAGGTGAGCCAGCTCATCTCCGCGATCGCCGCCGACCGCGGCCTCGCAGTGAAGATGTTCGACCCGCTCGACGTTGACGACGACCTCATCCCCGCCGAGCTCGTCGACGAGGAGACCCGTCACGACTTCCGCATCGAGGTCATCGCCGAGGCGCTCAAGCCCCTGAAGGAAGCGAACGACCTCGACTGGGAGGCGATCCGATACGCCGCCGAGATCGTCCGCGAACGCCGCGCCGCGTAACACCACCCGCACGAACCAGAAAGCACCACTCCCTTGCTGAACACCCTTGACCAGCGACCCACGATCACCGACGCCGAGCTCTACGCCATCGTCACCGGATCCGCCGCCCCGAAGAAGCCCTCCACCATCCGCCGGCTCCCGAGCACCTACCAGGACGACACCCCGCTCGCCTGGCAGACGGACGCCCGCTGCGCAGAGACCGACCCGGAGATGTTCTTCCCAGAGAAGGGCGGCTCCACGGCCGCGGCGAAGAAGATCTGCTCAGGCTGCGAGGTCGCCCCCGAGTGCCTGCAGTACGCGATCGACAACGAGGAGCAGTCGGGCATCTGGGGTGGGCTCTCGGAGCGGCAGATCACCGCGGTCCGTCTCGGGAAGGCGCCGAACCCGTTCACCGGCCAGATCGCCGCCTGAACAGAACCCCGAAACCGCACCAGTCAGGGCAGGATGAGCAGGTGAACGACCTCACCCGCCTCACCGTCCGTGAGCTCCTCGCCCTGTACTCCGGCATCATCGCGGAGCTGACGCGACGATCATTCGTCCGGACGAAGAACCCGCCGATCGGTGACCTCGCCGAGTTCACCGCCGCGATCGCATACTCCGGTGTCCTCGAGAAGAACTCCGCGAAAGCGTTCGACCTCGTCGCAGAAGACGGCCGCCGCATCCAGGTGAAAGCACGCGCCAAGGACTCCGCCACGAAGCCCGGCCAGGTGTTCTCACCGATCCGCTCGACGGCCACCGAGATGGACGCATGCGTGTTCGTCATCGTGAACTCGGACACCCGCCGGGTGCTGATCGCACGCGAATGGACGGCCGCGGAAGTGCATGAGCACGGGAAGCACCGCACTCGTACGAACGCGATCATCGTCAGGCTCGGCCAGATCCGCCCCGGCGGGCCCGGCGTCGACGTCACCGCCAAGGTTGAGGCGGCGTGGGAGAAGCTGATGGACGCCGTCGACGTCGTCTCCTGACCGACGAAACCACGGATTGGCACATTTCCGCGCATGGGGTGAGATGTGGACCACCCCGACCCAACTCGTAACCCGGCGCCGGCACCCGAAACCGCCGCCCCAGGCAACGCTGAGCAGCTGAAGCTGCAGCAGATCCGCGCACTCACCGTGAAGCTCGACCCTCGAGGGAAGATCCTCACGCGCGACTACGCTACGACGATCCGTGCCCGCGAACGACAGGACATCGTGGAGCAGATCCGCGCGATCCTCGACGGTGACGAATCGGAGCCCGGGACGGCAGACGTCACGAGAACCACCGGCGCTGTCACCCGAAAGGCCGAAGCTTGAGCGCACCAACCATCACCCGACCCGACACCCGAGCGGCAACCGGCTCCAACGTCGGAGAGATCCTCTCCATGTTCCGTGATCACCGGGACAGCGACGGAGATACACCGGCGCATACCGCGGCCGCCGGCATTCGACTCTGGCTGCTCGGCGCGAACTTCCGCCTCACCGTCTTCGCCGCTCACG
Source organism: Agromyces sp. NPDC057679 (assembly GCF_042799635.1). Taxonomy (NCBI): domain Bacteria; kingdom Bacillati; phylum Actinomycetota; class Actinomycetes; order Micrococcales; family Microbacteriaceae; genus Agromyces; species Agromyces sp. NPDC057679. The sequence continues at coordinate 225,977 of NZ_JBHVIK010000004.1, forward strand.
GTCTCACCGCGGCCGCCGAAGCGCTGCAGAAGCACGCACTGAACCTCCAAGACCGGCACCTGAACCTCACCGCGGTCGCCGCCCAGGCACAGATCGCTGCAGCGCCTGTACGTGCAGCACTCGAACCGGCTGTCACCGAACCGATCGCCGTGCGTGAAGACGCTCCCGGCGACGACCGCGAGCTCGCCGAGCAGGCCGCCGAGATCGAAGCCGGCCAGCTCGACTTCGAGGAGGCCGTAGCAGTCGGGGAAATCGTGTTCGATGACCCGAATGTTTCGACAGAGCAGGAGCTCGAGCGCGAAGCTGTCGCCTCCGCGCACCGCGGCACCGGAGACCTGAACGCCGTTCGACAGGGCGCCGCGCCCAACCCGGCACCGCAGCAGAACCCACCGGCTCGCCGGCCAGCGCGAATCCGCGAGTTCCTCGAGCTCGAATCCCTCCCGCATCACTCGGTGATCGTCCTCTGGTCAGACCGCGGCTGGAATCTCGACCTCGACGTCTACCTGCGCGAGCACACCGGGTGGACTCGATGGATCGGTGGATCCGTTGCCGACGTCCCGCACACCGACCGGTCGATCTGGTCGATCGCCTCCAGCACCCCGAAGAAGATCACCCGGGTGCACTCGTCCGACCAGCCCGCACCCACACTCGGCGCAACTCACCTCGATCAGTACGCACACCAGTCGCTCATCGTCGGCGTGAAGGACGGCAACCTCACGAACGTGTTCCAGAAGGTCTCCGACCAGTGGGTCGACCTGACCCCCGGGTCTGGCGCAACGGGACGGTACGACGGCGCCGACCTTCACGGATGGTTCGCTGCGGCCGGTGGCGAGCTCGTCCACGGCTGGCAGCCGGTCGTGAACCGATCAGCAGCCAGCTGACCCTCCTGCCGCGAGATCGAGCCGGGCCCGGAACCTTCTGAGCCCGGCTCGCCGCATTCCTCCCTTGATGTACCAACCTGTCAGGCCCGCGCCTGATCGGACATGTGAAAGGGAGCCATGAACGGCGAAGCCGTCACCACGAAACGCACACTCCGCGCCGTCTGGCAGCGGACGATGATCATCCTCGGCGCCGCCGCGATCGCAACGTCCGCGATCGTCGCAGCACCCGCCACCGTCGCGCCAACATCGACAGCGGAAGCGGTCACCGGGTCGGACTTCAACCCCGGCATGATCATCGCCGACTCCGTGTTCTACAACTCGTCCGCGATGACGGTCGCGCAGATCCAGTCATTCCTGCAGTCGAAGGTTCCCAACTGCCGGAGCGGCTACGTCTGCCTGAAAGACTTCAGGCAGAACACCACCAGCCAGACCGTGAAGAGCGAAGGGTGCGCCGCGTACGCCGGTGTCGCGGGCGAGTCCGCAGCGCAGATCATCTACAAGGTCGCGACTGCCTGCAAGATCAACCCGCAGAGCCTGCTCGTCCTCCTCGAGAAGGAGCAGTCGCTCGTCACCGACGACTGGCCAGGCGACCGTCAGTACCGCTCCGCGACCGGGTACGGATGCCCGGACACCGCCGACTGCGACATCAACTACTACGGGTTCTTCAACCAGGTCTACAACGCCGCATGGCAGTTCAAGAAGTACCAGGCCCGCCCGCTCGACCGCGGCTACATCGCAGGACGCACGAACAGCATCCTCTACCACCCGAACTCCTCCTGCGGCCGGTCTGACGTGTACATCCAGAACCAGGCGACCGCCGGGCTCTACATCTACACCCCGTACCGTCCGAACCAGGCGGCGCTGAACAACCTGTACGGCACCGGAGACGGATGCTCCGCGTACGGCAACCGGAACTTCTGGCGGATCTTCAACGACTGGTTCGGTTCCACCACCGGCGCCCCGTCGATCCCCGAGGTTCGCGGCGGCATCCTCACCGAGTGGAAGCGCACCGGGGCGGGCTCGGGTCCTCTCGGGAACCCTCTCGCCGTCGAGGTCAGCATCACCGGTGGTGTGAAGCAGGAATTCGCGGGCGGCACCATCTACTGGACGAGCACATACGGTGCTTTCACCGTCGGGAACGGCCCTGTCCGCACCGCCTACCTCGCAGCATCCGGCCCGGCTGGCAAGTGGGGGTTCCCGACCGGGAACGGCGACTGCAGCGCAGCCGGAGGCTGCTTCCAGAACTTCATGAATGGCCGCGCTTACGTGAAGTCCGACGGTTCGGCACCGGTGTACCTGCAGAAGAAGCTCGTCACCGAGCACGACGCCGCGGGAGGCGCTGCCGGTGCCCTGAAGTACCCGAAGTCCGCGGAGACTGCGACCACCGCGAACGGCGGCGGCTCCGTCACCGAGTTCGACGGCGGCACCATCTACTCGTCACCTCGAGGGACGATCACCCTCGTGAACGGCCCCGTCCGCACCGCCTACGTCGCAGCATCCGGCCCGGCCGGCAAGTGGGGATGGCCTGCAGGGAAGCCGGCCGCGCAGACCGGCGGTGGCACGTACCAGCTGTTCACCGGCGGCCACACGTACTGGAGCTCCGGAACCGGAGCCCACATCATCGGTGAGAAGTTGAACGCCGCGTACAAGTCGCTCGGCGGCCCGGGCGGCTCGCTCGGCTACCCGACCTCGGGAGAGTCCGCGATCGCCGGGAACGGCGGCGGCGTCGTCGGTCAGTTCCAGAAGGGCACGCTGTACTCCTCGAAGTTCGGGACGATGACCGTGCAGGACAAGCTGCAGGCGGCGTACACCGCTGCCGGTGGGCCCGCCGGAGCGTGGGGCTGGCCGGCCGCAGCACCGAAGACCGGACTCCGCGACGGGGGAGTGTCACAGGCGTTCTCGAACGCCACGGTGTTCGCGTCGGCGAAGACCGCTCCGCAGTCGGTGAAGTCGAAGATCCTTTCCGCCTGGTCGGCAGTCGGTCACACGCAGGGCACCTTCGGGTACCCGACCGAGCCGGAGAAGGCTGTTGCCGGTGGGGTCACCCAGAAGTTCCAGAACGGCACCATCTACCAGTCCGACGCGGCGACCCGTGCCGTCCCCGCGTACTTCGACAGCGCATACGTCGCCGCCGGCGGCGCCGGGAAGACGTGGGGCTGGCCGACCGGCGCCGCCAGCTGCACCCTGAAGGGCAGCGGCTGCGTTCAGGAGTTCACGAACGGGCAGGCGTTCTACAAGTCGACCACCGGTGCCCGGTTCGTGAAGCCCGGCACCATCCAGACCGAGTGGATCAAAGCCGGTCACGTGAACGGCCGGTACGGGTTCCCCACCTCGGATGAGAAGGCCTCCACCGCGAACGGCGGCGGCGTCTCCCAGTCGTTCTCGGGAGGCACCCTCTACGCGAAGACGGGGATGACCGCCCGCGAAATCCTCCCGCAGCTTCGGGCAGGGTTCATCGCAGCTGGAGCGGAGTCGGGTGCGTGGGGCTGGCCGCTCGACGCCGGCGCATGCAACCTCGTGAAGTCCGGCTGCAAGCAGCGTTTCACCAACGGCACCGTGTTCATGTCGGCCGGGACGACGCCGCAGCTGATGTCCGGTGCGATCCTCGCCGAGTACTCCGCTCAGGGCGGCCCGGCCGGCGCCCTCGGGTACCCGTCGGAGCCGGCACGGGCGTACACCCAGAACGGTGGTGGCACGTCGCAGAAGTTCCAGGGCGGGAACCTGTTCTCGTCCAGGTTCGGCACCTTCCAGGTGTTCCCGGCGATCCTCACCGCCTACGAAGGTGCCAGCGGCCCGAACGGCGCCTGGTCGTGGCCGACGTCGAAGGTGTCCGTTGCCGCTGGCGGCGGGTACAGCCAGTCGTTCCAGGGCGGGCAGGCGTTCTACAAGCCCGGAACCGGTGCGCACCTGGTGCACTCGAAGCTGTTCACCGAGTGGGTGAAGCGTGGCTTCCTGACCGGTTCCCTCGGGTACCCGAAGGCCACTGCGACAGTGAACGGGAACCTCATCGTCCAGCAGTTCGAGAAGGGTTCGCTCGAGCTGAACACAACGACCGGGAAGTTCCGCGTCTTCTAAGACTCGACCGCAACAGATTGAGCCCCGGCCTTGTACGGCCGGGGCTCTTCTGGTTCCCCACCCACATTCTGCGTCACGAAGCCCGGATCCGCGCATGTGAATTTCATGCCCGCCATCAGCAGAATCTCCGCCCCGCAGGTTCAGACCGCCGTGAAGCTCGGCTTCCCGGACGGAGCTCGCGTTGTCGCCTTCGGCCCGATCGCGGTGCTCATCCGGCCGCGGAAGCCGGTACCCGTCCCGCCCGGCTGGGATGACCGTCTCGCACCGGCACCCACTGCGAACCCGGAGTTCTGGAAGGCAGAGCAGCCGGATGCCTGAGAAGAAGTACGAGTACCGGGTGCTCATCGACGGCTCCGGCATCGTCGACGAAGGACTCGACAGTCTCGATCTCGCCGTCTCCCACTGGAGCATCACCGACGAGGTCACCGTGCAACGCTCCAAGCGCGGCCGCTGGAAGACAGTTCCGCCGGAGGCGGTGCTCGAAGCCGAAGCGATCGTCGACGCCGACGGACTCCCGGACCGCAACCCAGAGACGCCGGCCACCCGCCGCCTGTCCGCTCCCGAACGCCTCGAATGGCTCGCCGACCGTCGCATGGAGTACCTCTCCGCAGAGACTCGGAAGCTGATCGCAGACGGCACCCCGTTCTCGTTCTGGAGCCTGTCGCCCACTGATCAGGCGATCTACTCCGAGATCGGCGGCATGCGCGCCGCCGCTCAAGCGCTCCGCGGCGACGACATGTGGGGTTGGCTGCCGTCCCTGCACTGGGAAGAATGGGCTGAGCTCGAGCACAGAACGGTCGACCTGTGACGCCAGCCCTCGCGATCCTCGTGATCGTCAGTGTCGGCATCGGAACCGCCGGCATCTTCGTCGCGATCGGCAGGTACCTGATGCATCCGTCCTTCACCCGGATGGAGACCCGACGATGCCGGAACTGCAAGGAGCAGATCACCTGGGAGCCTGGCCGCGCCGACGACGCGAAAGAGCGCCTCCGCGACCACGCGAAGCACTGCCTCCACTGAGCTGAGCTCAACATTTGCCGCATACCTACCGGGTATGGGCACGTCTACTCCAGCCGCCACCGGCCGGTCACCGCTCCGGAAGACCGTCACAGCGGCATTCACGTTCACCGTCATCGCCGCGCTGGCAGCAGGCGCCGTCACCCCGGCTCACGCCGACGAACCCGGACAGCTGAAGGTCACCGGGCACCTCGTCGTCGTCGAATCCGAAGACACCGCCGAAGGCCAGATCAACGTCGACGGGCCCGCAGACGCGGCAACGCAGAACCACATCGTCACCGACGACGGGCAATGGGTTCCCGTCGAAGGCGACGCCATCCCGGAGGACACACCACCGGGCGCTGCAGTCGAAGCGGTCGTCGAAATCCCAGCCTCGGTCCCGGTCGACATCGCCGGCACCGTCGACGCAGACACCGCCGCAGGCCAGGAAGTTGTCGCCGCTGCAGCCGAGGTCGGCGCCACCTTCGAAGCGGTCAACGCCACCGTCGAAGAGCCGCAAGTCCAGGCCGCCGCCGCAACCCCGGTCGCCCACACCGTCGAGATCGCTGTCGTCACATCGAAGGACGGCACGAACGTCGCACCGGTCGACGACAACGCCGTCCGGGCGATGATGACCCGAGTCTCCGCGTTCTTCAAGGAGCAGACCGGCGGCAAAGTCCTCGGCTTCAACGTCGGGAAGATCGTCCGATACCAGACCGCCGCCGACGTCTGCGCGCAGAGCACCGTCTGGACAGAAGCTTCCGTGAAGCTCGGCCGATCAACCTCCAACTTCTACTGGCAGAGCCCCTCCACCCACCTGCTCGTCATCGCACCCGCCAACTGCGGAACCGGTTCCGGGCTCGGCACCGTCGGGAGCGGGCCCGACAACGGCGGGCTTTCCTGGGCTTCGTACAACCAGTTCGTCCTCGACCAGACCGTCGCGCACGAGCTCGGCCACAACATCTCCCTCCGCCACTCGAACCTCGAGAACTGCACCTACCCGGCCTACGACAAGCCAGGCTGCGCTGCGCTCGAGTACGACGACCTGTACGACGTCATGGGTCGCGGGTACGTGATCTGCGACCCGGCCTGCCGCACCAACGCACAGCTCCCAGCGCTGAACGCAACCCACAAGGCACGGCTCGGCGCCTACCCGGCAGCCGACCTCCTGAACGTCTCCTCCGGGCAGGGTGTCACCGTCACGAAGACCGTCACCCTGAACGCCGCGTCCGCACTCAGCGGAGCCCGCGCGGCGAAGATCATCGACCCGGACACCGGAGACGTCTACTACCTCGAGTACCGGAACGGCACAGGCCGCGACACGAACGCGCTCTACACGTTCAAGTCAGGGCTCGGCGGCGGGGTCCGCATCATGAAGATCGTGGCGAACGCGTCAGTCGTCACCCCGTACCGGACCGGCTCGGCGGCGACACAGACCTGGCTTCGCTGGCCGGTCGGGTCGACGTTCACCTCGAACAGCAAGAACGTGAAGATCACCGTGAACGCCGCCTCGGGAGCGACCGCGACTGCGACCGTCACACTGAGCTCGTCCGTGACGAAGACGTTCACCGGTGATGCACTCCCAGTCATCATCGGCAAGGGCCAGATCGGTGAGCTGATGGCCGTGGCACCTGGGCCCGGATGGGCGCCGACCGGCACCTACTCGTACCAGTGGTTCCGCAACGGGAAGGCGATCGCCGGCGCGACATCGAACGCGTACAAGACCACCGAGGAGGACTCCGGCACCCAGCTGACCGCTGCAGTCACCTCGAAGCTCGACGGCTACCTCAGCCGGACTCTGACCAGCCTGCCGGAGGCGATCGTCACCCTGCAGGAGTTCACCGGGACCGACCCGTTGAAGATCACCGGGGTTGTCCAGCCAGGGAAGACCGTCACCGCCTCTCGGGGCGCGAACTGGGGGCCGACACCGACCCTGATCAGCCACCAGTGGATGCTGAACGGGGTGAAGATCCAAACCCCAGCCGGGCGAAGCGCTTCATACACGATCGCGGCCGCCGATCTCGGGAAGACCCTGACGGTCTCAGCCACCTACTCGAAGTCCGGATTCCGCACGAAGACCTGGACGAGCTCCGGCATCAAGGTGGAGCTTCCGACCTTCATCGGGTCCGGCCTGCCCGGGATCGCCGGAACCAGGGTGCTGAACTCCACCCTCACCGCCGCACCGGCAGCTTGGACGCCCGCCCCGACGAGCGTCCAGTACCAGTGGTTCCGCGACGGGAAGGCGATCGCCGGCGCGACCGCGAAGACGTACAAGCTCACAACCCTGGACGTCGGAACGAACACCGCCGTGGCGATCACGTACAGCCGAGCCGGGTACGCGCCGAAGACCTGGCGGAGCTCGGACAAGCTGATCACCGTGGCAGCGCAGCAGTTCTCCGGGAAGGCTGTGCCTGCCGTGTCCGGCGCACGCCGGGTTTCGCAGACCCTCACCGCCAGCCCCGGCGCTGACTGGGCGCCGGCAGCGACGTCGATCTCGTACCAGTGGCTCCGCGACGGGAAGGCGATCGCCGGCGCGACGAAGTCGAAGTACGTGCAGACCTCCGCGGATGTCGGTCATTTCGTCACCGTGAAGATCACCATCGCTCGATCCGGGTACCAGACGCGCTCCATGGTGAGCGCTCCATCCACGAAAACCACGGTGCTGCTGCAAACCCCTTCAGGGAAGCCAGCCACTCCGGGGAAGCCGACCTTCACAGGGTCGGTGAAGCCCGGACAGACGCTCACTGCGAACTTCGGTTCGGGGTGGAACCCATTCCCGTCGACGATCAAGTACCAGTGGCTCCGCGACGGGAAGGCGATCGCCGGCTCGACCTTCCGGACGTACAAGGTGACGGAAGCCGACCGAGGCAAGCAGATCTCCGTGAAGGTGACCGGCTCCAAGGCCGGATTCCTGGATGCAGTCGGCCAGAGTCCAGCAGTGAAGGCCGGCTGAGGTCCGCCGCACACTCAGTCCTGCATGCACACCATCCAGGACCTGAACGGCTCGCTCCACAACACGAAGGACGGCCGTTTCGCAGGCCACGTGAACTCCGGCTCGGAGGTCACGATCGCAACGTCCGGCCACACGGAGGCTGACCGGTTCACCCCACGAGCAGCCAACACCAAGGGCATCTACGGCCTCGAGTCGGAGAACACCAGCCCGATCAGCGTTGAGAACGGATGGGTCACTGTTCGGATGGGCGGGTACCCGCACGCGAACATCCTGAAGGGCGCGACGGTGTCGACGTTCACCGACGCCGAGCGAGCCGCTGCTCGCGAGAAGGCTGACCAGCTCGTCGCAGCGGACAAGCCGTTCACCGCGCTCTTCGAGCTGCACGGCGACCCGGTGATCGCAGAGGTTCGCGGTCACGGTGACTTCCTTCTCCTCAAGGGGTCTCGCTCCCGAGGGTGGAGCATCGACACTCCGACCTTCCTCGCCGTCGAGGCCGGGTACGGGAAGCAGGACAAGCTCGCCGCGGCGTTCAACGACAAGGCATCGCTGATTCCCGTCGTCGACGAGCCCACACCGCCCGACTTCTCGAAGATCCCCGACTACGGTGACGGCTACCCGCCCGAGCAGGAGACCGTGGCCGCCGTGTTCATGGTGAAGGGCCACGACTTCGGCGCGATGGCGTCCGCGCGCACGAACCTGAACGGCTGCCTGTTCTTCGCCACCGATATCCAGCGGGGAGACGGCATCGTCAACGGGTACTTCTGGGCGCCGGACGACGCTCCGCTCCTCACGAGCGAGACATCGTCGATGTACGTCGACAACCTGAAGGACGCCGCGATCGTCCGCGACTACGAGCCCGGCAGCCTCTCCTACAACGAGCTGTGGAAGACGATCCCGGACGACCGTCTCGCCGGGTACGCGTACGCGCTGGGACGCTGACCGCGGCCGTCAGCCGCATGTCTCACATCCATGCACCTTCGCAATACCTGGCCCTCGTCGATCGAGCGTGAACAGACGATCCTGAAAGCCCAAGACGGGCTCGTCGTCTGGGACTTCGACGGCACCATCGTCGACACCGAACACCTGCACCGCAAGACCATCCTCGAGCTGCTCACCAGACGCGGATACACCCCGGAACCGGGCTGGTTCGACCAGGTGATGGGAACACCGGAGGAAGCCACCTGGGAACGGCTCGCCAGCCAAGGCGCACCGGTCGACTCACCGGTCGAGATGATCGCCGAACGCCGCAACCTCTACGTCGACGCGGCGATCGCAGAGGTGACCGCATCGTGGATCGCTGAAGACCTCGTCGAAGCATTCCACCTCGCCGGCGCCACCCAGCTGGTGCTCTCCAACGGTGACTTCGACTCGAACCGTGCGGTGCTCGAGCACATCGGGCTCCCGCACGTCCGGATGATCGAACGCGGTGACGGGTCGAAGGCGGGGAAGATCACCGAGCTCGCACCGCAGGTAATCCTGGACGACCGCGCCGGGTACATCATGCTCGGCCAGAAGCTCGGGGCGTGGACCGTCGGGGTGCACACCAAGCAGACCCTCGGCCTGCTGCCGGCCGATGCGGCAGTCAGTATCGCTTGATCGTCGCAGTTCGCGGCGCTCGCTAGGCGACGGCCTGTCGCCGGTACACCTCGAGCTCATCAGTCACGATCTCGGGCTTCTTGCTGAATGATGCACCGGACCAGGCGAGGTCCACACCCATCCTCTTCCGATTCGCCTGCATTGCCTTGACGACAGCCTCGTCGACGTATCTGGTGTCCACGCGATCGAGCCGTTCAGCCTCCTGCACGGCTTCGTGGACGTCCAGGATCGTCTCGACCGCGAAAGGGCTGATCGCGATCATCGCCTGACCTGAACGCTTCAGCGCGAGAGCCTGCTTCTCCCTCATCTCTGAGGACACCGACCGGACCAGGTTGTCGTAGGACCGGAGCCGAACTCCGACGTACTTGACGCCGGCGTACTGCGACACCCGAACGTGCTCGATGTCACCCCACGGGATGACCCCTGCTCCTGCGGGGAGCAGATGGATGCCGGCGGCATCGGCGAAGAGTACCGGGTGTGCGTCGCGAACTCGGCGGTACAGAAGCCATGCCAGCCCGCCGAAGAATAGGAGCGACACCGCTGCAAGGATGATGGATCCTGACACGATGCCGCCGAAGACTCCGAACACCGCGAAGACGGCGGGGAAAACTGTGAGCCACAACATCTTCCTGCGGTTGAGCTCGTACGTGAGGACGGGGCCCGCCGCCGAGCCCCCAGAGTGGATGCCAGCGCCCGAGTCATCGGCCACTTGAGACCTCCCCTCGAACCTCCCCATCCGGGAGGCCTAATGCTGAGGGATACCAGAACGGGTGGCCAGCCCACAAGAGCAGACTTGAGCAGCAGGGCAGCTGCCGGCCGATGCGGCAGTCAGTATCGCCTAGCGTCTGCAGCTGCCCCTAAGATCTGGGCATGTCGATCGAGCGTGACCTTCTCACACGTGTGGAACGGGACGAGTACGACCGCCGGCAACGGCTCGCTGCCAACCCGGCAACCGACCCGAAGAAGCACCTGCCGGGGAAGTACACCCAGAATCAGGGTGTGCTCCAGGTCGTCCTTGTCTGGGCTGCGGTGATGCTGTCAGCCGGCGCTGCCCTCATCGTCGACGTGAACTTCGGGTTCCTGCTTTCGATCCCAGCTGCCATCGCGACGTTCGTTGGGCTGATGTTCATGCTGGGCGCGTCCAACAAAGCTCAGGGAAGGTCCGCGCTGCGCCGCTGGGCTGATGGGTATCTCGATGAGATCGGGTACGCGGGTCGGACGTCGAAGCCCTCAGAGGCAGGCGCCCACGGTTCCTCGGGAGACTCAGCCACGAAGTCGAAACGGCAGATGCAGCACGAATGGTACGGGTCGCATTCCGAGCTCAACTGGCGTGACCGCGAGACCGCGGAGATGTACGGCATGGACGTCGACACCTACGTCAGCAACGTCCTCGAGAACGACAAGGACTAGAACCGGGAGCCGTGCCTACTACGCGGGCTAGGCGATGTTCCGAAGGGTCATCTGTCGAAGCAGGGCGTCCATGAGCTCGGTCCCGCGCAGCCACTCAGCAGCGCGAACCTCGTCCGGCTCGCCCGAATCGACACCCGGGCAGCCGGCGGACACCCAGAGCGGGACACAGTTCAAGGTCAACCAGTCGATCAGCTTGACCAGGTGGTGGTCGGTGAAGTCGTCCTGGTCGGCAATCTCGTGCTGGTAGCCGGTGCCGCTGACCCAGAGGGTCTCCTGCTCGAAGATCAGCGGGCTGATCTTGCCGAGGACGCGGGCGCGGCGAGGGAGGGTTTCGTTCTGCATGCCGACCACATGCGCGGAGGCTTCAGAGGAACGGCAGGTGCGCGAGCAGCTCGATCGTGGTCACGCTCATCACACCGAGCGCGACGAACATGCTCGACACGGCGACGATGGGCCTCGGCTGGCTGCTGCTGCTGCTGCTGCTGCTGCTGTTCTCTTCGTCGGCCGGGGTGATCGGGCCGACGCGCTGGCGCCATCCGTTGTCGTGCGGGAGCTGACGTGAAGGGGTGCCGGCGACGGTTCGGGTGGCCGTCCGGCTCGTGAGGATGCTGGGGTTCGGGTTCTTGGTACTCATGGGCTTCACTCCATCCTTCGCAGGGCTGGTCGATACCCGTCAGGGCGCGCCGAACAGCGCTGGTGCCCGTCGCGTCTGTGACTCAGATTTCGCGGTGGCAGTGCGGGCACTTCGGCGCCGGGAACCGGATGTCGAGCGGCGCCTCCCACATCGCTGCAGGAACGTGGAACTCGTGCGCACCGCCGCTCGTGGAGGAACGCCAGAACATCCTGAGGAACGTCCGCTTGAGCGTGCCGATGATCTCCTCGTTCCCCGACCAGCCGCCCGTGACGAACCTGACCGCTACGGCCTTCGACTCCGGGATCTTCGTGATCGTGACGAAATCTTCGGGGGACCAGAGCTCGCGCACGAGCTCGATGAGTTGCTCGGGAGTGCCGGTGAACTGGCGGACTTGCTCGAGCTCGTCGTCGGTTGGGGTGTCGAACATATCTCCCACATGCGCGGCCGCCCCGTTATGCTCATCGAATCCGGCCAGGACTCGGTTTCTGCACTGTCCCGGCCGGATGTGTTGCGCCGGTCGCCGTCGACCGGATCGCCGCGCTGTACCCGACCTTGGAAGGCCCAGAATGTCCACCCTCATCTACTCGTTCACGTCGCACATCCTCGGGAAGAACGCCCGCGTCAGGGTGTACGACACCCACGTGGAGTGGGAGAAGCCGCGCGGCGTCTCCGGCGGGAAGATCACCGCCGGCATCCTGACCGGCGGGGTCAGCCTCCTGGCGACGGGTGTGAAGAACGGGAAGCACGAGACGGAGATGATCCCGATCAAGAACATCACCTCGATCGTCACGAAGCGCGACGGGATGATGAACTCCAAGGTGCAGGTCATCACTGCCGGGAACACCCTCGACATGCGGGTTTCCCACGCGGAGGCTGCGAAGGTGAAGGACGTCGTGCAGCGGCTCATGCACGGCGAGCACGTCGACCCGATCAACCCGGAGTCGTTCAGCTCGACCGGTGACACCCCTGCGGTTCAGCCTGCACCGGCGGCCGCAGGGCCCGCCCAGCAGCTTCCCACGCCCGCGGCACCCGCCCTGGCAGCGCCGCCCGCGCCTGCAGCGGCGCCGGCAGCCCCGCAGCAGGACGTCATGTCCGCGCTCCAGCAGCTCGGCGCGCTCCGCGACGCCGGCATCCTCACGCCCGAGGAGTTCGAGACGAAGAAGACGGAGCTCCTCTCCAGGATCTGACTCCCATCAACGAAGAAGCCCCTCACCGTTGTGGCGAGGGGCTTCTTCGTTGATGACGACTACGCGTGCTCCACGAGGAACGCCCGCATCCGAGCGAGATCCGATTCGGTCAACCCGAACTCCTGGTCCGGTGTGAAGAACAGCCCTGGCGCGTCACCGACATGTGACTCGTCGAACGCCGGGTTCGTGACCATCTCGGCGAGGATCACCTCGTCGTCCGACCAGATCCACGGCTGCCCGGTCACCGCGATGCGGTCCCGCAGCCCCTTGAGCTTCCAGTCCGCCGGCCGGTGGCCGCGGTACTTCGGTGGCTGCTTCTTCAGCACGAACCCGCCGGCGAGCTTCCCGTCGAACGCTTGCTCGATCACCGCGCGGATGTTCGGGCCCCACGTGGTGTTCCAGCCGAGCTCCACCTGGAAGGTGCGGACCAGGTCGTCGAACTCGTCGACGATGTCCTGGTAGAAGTCGATGAGGTACTTCTGACCGTGCGCGGTCCGGACACGGCGCCGCACAGCGCCCGCCGGAGGCTCCGGGTTCCGGACCATCTGGCCTGGAGGCTCAGGGAACAGGTTCAGGACGCCGTCGAAGTCGGTCGCGGCGAGCGGCTTTGAGCCGTCGAACGCCTCGATCGGCAGCAGGGTCTCGGTCATGAACCCATCATGCGCGGGCGGCCGCGCATGTGGACGACGTGCCAGCCGCGAACCTCCGAACCCAGCTCACCGCGACCGAGTCGCTGATCACCGCCTGCCTGAAACTGCTCGCCGGTGAGATCGAACGAGCCATCGGGGACCGCGGCCACTTCCTCGGCGACGGATACGGTGCCGAGCACACGAACCACATCTTCGAGATGCACCCGTACACGGAAGCCGACTGCGACTGCGGTCATGACGCCGCCGAATGGAAGCTCGAGGAAACGATCCCGCACGAGCAGGGCTGCAGCGAACTGACGGAACAGGATCTCGCCGACCTCGAGGCCCTCATCGCGTCCAGTTGCAGCTGTTCGCGCGCGAAGTCTGTCGCCGCCTGGTACGCCGAGCACGACCACAACCCGGCCTGCGTCATCGTCCGCCCCAACTTCCTGCACCGGCCCACCGGTGTCGAGGTGCGCTGGACGAAGTACATCGGCCGGAGCATGCAGGTCACCGGCCCCCAGCAGTTCGCGCACGACTGGATGGACGTCATCGGCTCCTGCGTCGACTCGCTCACCCCGTCGCTGGCGAAGCAGGCCGACCCGATCTCCGAGCTCGCCGACCACCTCGTCGACCAGGACACAGCCATGCACTCAGCGCTCGTTCGCGCGCGGGTCGCATCAGGCCTCACCGTCGAGCAGGTCGCCGAGCGGATGGGCGTCTCCGTCGACACCGTCAGGCAGTTCGAACGGTACGACGCCGACCCGAACCTCTCCACGATCCGCCGGTACGCCCTCGCGGTCGGCGCGAGGGTGTCCCACACGGTGAACGCAACTGGTGGCGTCAGCGCCTGCAGCCAGGCCGAGGCCGCCGCCGGCGCAGCTGTTCCGGTGCTCTTCAAGACGCTCGCAGAGCTCGGGATGACCTCCACCGCCGACCGTCGGTAACCTTCTGCTGCTCTCCCGTCCGCGCATGATGCCCGTGAAGACCCCGACCACCGACCTGAAGGACTGATCATGGCCACCGGATACGACGTCACCGAGCCCGACGCCCCGATCCCGACCACTCTCACCGCTGAGGTGATCGTCGAGGACCTCGCGTACGCGTACGAGAACGGGGTCGGTGGGTGGTTCTCCTACGAATCGTCCGAGACGAAGCCCGGCATCCTCGAGGTCACGCAGTACGGCAAGAAGGGTGAGATCGTCGGCGAGTTCGAGGTGGAGTTCATCATCCGCAAGGTCGGCTGACTCGGTGAACATCGGCCTTTTCGCCGGGCAGCTGTCCGGGTTCCACCTGTCCGCTGGGCTCGTCTCGCCGGCGTCGTTCGAGACCCCGAACGTCATCGTGAAGCTCGAACGCTCACCGGGCATCGTCACGGTCACCCTCGACGGAGATCGGGTCGTCACATTCGCCCCGGATGACGAGGTCATCGTCGCGCTCGAGGTGTCAGCCGAGACGATCGAAGGGTTCGCGCGATTCCTCGCCGAGACCCAGTGGACGACCGCCGGCACCGAATGGCGATACGACCGGCTCCCATGGGCGAAGCAGCGCACCTGGCGGGAGACCGCCGAGAAAGCGATCCGCCAGGGCGCGACGCCGACCACCGGGTGGGGGTAGATCCCGGTTCAGCGCCAATCCCAGGCGCTGTTGTCTTCCCCTTCGCGGAACCCACGCCCGGGGCACCAGTGGAACTGGCGCTGAGCTCTCGGCCATGGTTCGTGCGACCAGCCGTGTGAGAAGTGCCGGCTCGTGTCCCAGCAGCTCATCACGTCCCCGCGTGGGAGTTCTTCCTCGTCAACGACAGGGAGTTTTGCGGGAGTTTTGCGTGACCCTGCACTGCCGTACTTGCGATCCCAGCGCCGCCAACCGATGGCCGGAGTCAGCACGCCTTCCCGGCCGCGGAGATGATCACGGTGGTTTTGCACCGCGCCGATGATCGTTCGGGCGACCGCTGCTGCGACCACTACAACTGCGAGGACGATGAACCCCTCGACCATGCTGATCTACCTCTGCCCGGCGGCCGCGGCCGCACGCTCAGCAGCGAGGAGCTCGCGCACCTTGTCGTGACTCCGGTCGTGCGGGCTCAGATGACCGACATGCGCGATTCGCTCTTCGCCGGACTGAAGGTCGCGGACAGCGAAGAGACGCTTACGGCAGGAGCAGGGCGTCAGCTCGGTGATCTCGAAACGGTCAGACATCTCGGTGTGCGACGGAGGCTCGCAGATGCTCGATCGTCGCAGCTCGTGCGTCTGCCTTCCAGTCGTACGGTTCATCGGCTGCTTCGTTGCTGTTGGTTTCAGCGCGCGGGCAGTAGTTTTCGTGATCCTCGTCCGGGCTCTCCGGCCCGTCACCTGGGCACTCGCACGGCGGCAGTCCGTCCCATGCCAGCAGCGGCGGAAGCTCTGGCTGGCTGATGTCCTCCGGGGTTCCGCCTCTGAGAAGCGCTGCTTCCCAGACCGCCTGCAGACCGGCAGCGTGCGCTTCACGGTCGGGGTCCCAGGCTTCGCTGTGGAACCTCACGTCGTCGTGCACCGCACGGTACAAATGCCAGCGCACCTGGTCATCCCGGTCGCCCCAGATACCGCGGAGACGGGCGACATGCTCCGCGACGGTCTGCCGCTCAGGCACCAGGCCACCCTCCATGCCCGCCGGCGCCAGCCCAGTCCACACTCCCGACATCATGCGGGAGATACTTCCGCTCGAGCACCGGCACAGGCCCGGAGGTGACGACCGGCTCCCACGGGCCGACTTCTCGGCTGGCGACACGGGCGTCGTATCGGGATCGGGTCATCTCCTCGGCGTACTTCCTCGCGGCCTCCTCGGTGAACGGCGGTCGGCCGACGCTCGGCGCGGTGATCCGCCGGTCGAACTCACCGCCGACGTAGGTGGGGGACTCAACAGCCCATTCGCGCTCGCGTGCGGCGGCGACCCCGTCCGGGTTCCGCATCTCCGTCCCGGAGGTCCAGTCGACGCCGAGGGTGTCGAACACGGTGAAGACAGCATCGGTGAGGTGTCGGTTCAGATGTTCGAAGTACGACTCGCCTGCATCGTCTCTGCACTCGCACGGGATCGATCCGTCTTCGCGAGGCAGCATGTCCAGGTGGCCCAGATGCGTCTCAGCGAGGATCTCGGCGATCGTCGTTGCGACAGCTTCCGGCCTCGTCTTCACGGTCGGCACGTTGGTCGTGTGGGTGTCTGGCATCAGCTCTCCTTCGATGTTTCCGGTGCGGGGATGTGTTTCGGGCAGAAGTCAGGCCCGCGGGTGCCGCTGCCCGTCTGCCAGCCGAGAGCTCGCGCGTTCGATCGTGCTTTCCGGAGCGTGTCGGCGTGCGCGTCGAAGTCGACCGGTTCACCGTCGACGCTGCACATGATGACCCAGATCGGGTACGCGCTCATCGCGGCCGCCTGGCGCTGGCCGCCGCGGAGGCTTCGCCTCGCAGCCGCGCGGCTTGCAGTTCGAGTTCAGCGGCACGGAGATCCTTGTTGATCGGCTTCCCGTCGGAGCCGCGGCCGGCGCCGCACCAGCTCGGCGAGAACGGGTGTGGCGGCCCGTCGCAGTGGCAGGACGTCATCGGGCCTCCTCTTCGGCGTCGGGCGCGAGGGCCGCGTCCAAGGCGGGCTCGATGTCTTGCGGGCCGCGCAGGGAGATATCGGCTGCGATGTCTCGGGCCCGTTGGAGGCCGAGCAGTCGGCCGTTGAGATGCGCGTAGTGGTGGGTTCCGATCTTGTCGGGGTCGACATCTGCGATCGCTTCGCCGCAGCGCTGCTCGTCGTCCCAGATGGCCTCAGCGATGGTCTTCCGCTCACCCTCGACGGCAGCCGCTTTCACCCGTGCGAGCCACACCGACTCGAGGACCGCGTCGGCGAGCTGCCGGTCGATCGGGCGGAGGGTGGTGCCGTTCCAGGCTGGGTTCCCCCAGCCGCGCTCGATGACCGCGGCGAGCTCTTCGCGTCCGGCGACCACCTCTGAGGTAGGTGCGACTGGGATGAGTGGGATCCCGGCGTCGGCGAGGGCTTCGAGGGCGGCGACAGCGTAGCCGCGGCCATGCTTGAGCGCGGACTCGTTGATCTCCTCCCAGTAGTACGTGAAGTCACCGTCCTCGGTGTCGTCGTTCCACCCGGGCATGGACTTCGCGATCGCAAGAGCGACCAGGTCGACGATGTTCTCGGCATGCTCAGCCACTACAGGGGGCTCCTTGTCGGTCAGTCGGGTTCTGCCCAGGGTGGGTTCTACCCGAGGCAGTAGTGCGGGATGCGCACCGGGTTGCGGCCGTCGACGTACTCGGACCACCAGTGCGGTGCGTGGTCGAAGGTCTGGCGGCAGTGCACGGCGTCGTCCGCCCATTGCGACGGGTCGCTCGAGCCCTCGGCGACTTCTCGCACCTTGGTGAGGTTGATCATGTCGATCGTGAGCTCGGGCTCATGGGAGCTGCTTGCGGAACGGATCGGCATGTCTCCGAGGAGGTCACCGATGAACGCCATGCCGCGAGCGAAGCCGGCGGCGTCTGCCTCGGCCCTCACCTGCTCGAGGTGGTCGACGTCAACGGTCGGCGCCTCCGGCACGGCTCCGCCGACGGTCATGTTCTGCCGGGTGGCGCGGTGCCAGCCGGCGTAGAACGCCGAGATCGCCAGCGGGTAATCTCGGAGGTTCGCGTCGAACGGGACGTGTTCGCCGTTCCGGATGATCTCCACCGACGACTTCCACAACCTCCACGCCTCGCCGGTCGCGCTCAGCTCACCGCCGTCAGCGGGCGGAAGGTCGACGGGCGCTGGCGCCGCGACCATCTTCGTCAGGGTTCGCTCTGCGACTCGGTGCGCGGACGAGATCGTGTCGCTGTGCCATGGGACGGCGATCGTGATCTTCACCTCGTCGCCGACATGGTCGACTGACTTGAGGGTGACTGTGCCGGGTGCGTACTCGTTGAGGACTTCGAGCAGCGCGGCAAGTACTGGCTGCCAAGCTTTCGGGTATGTCGCGATCTGGTCAAACATCATCGGGTCTCCTCGGATTCGTTGCCCGCGAGGCGCCAGTCGCTCTCGCTGTGCAGGACGTCGCGTCGGTACAGCGGCGCGCTGACGTTCGGGACAACCTCGAGGCGCCCCTTCCAGAAGCGGGCATCCTTCTCGGTCTCCGCAACGACGATCTCGTCGCGCTGCGGAGCGTACACACCCCACTGTTCGGTCACGGTGATGCCGAGCACGTCGATGATCGCGGCTCCCCGATGCTGCTCGTGCCACCAGCTGACCGCCGGGATACCGGCTGGCGCAGCGACGTAGTCGGCAGGATCGAGGAGCTTGCCGCAGGAACACACCCACCCGCCGCCGCCCCATGGTCCGTCCGGGAAGACGCCTTCGAGGTACTCGCGTTCGCGGTGCTTGTACAGCTCGGACGCCAGTGTGGTGGTGATGTTGGTCGGGTCGGCCATGGTTGCTCGATCTGTTGTGGGCGGTGTCTCTCGTTTCGATGAGTTCATGCGCGGGAGAGTCCACCCGCCAGGATTCCGTCACGTCGGTCGTCGCGGATACGATCACCCCACGGACAGCGGAGGGAGGCGGCGCCGATGCCGTTGGTCGCGATGGACGGTGAGACGCGCGTCGCCGCGCCGCTCGTCGACGAGGAGCGGTGGGCTTCTCTTCGGGCCTCGTCCGTCGCGCTGCCCTGCGGCGCTCGAGCGGTCCCGAAGGAGAACAGGTACGGGACCAGGTTCTTCGCCCACTGGCCGGGATCACACTGCGACGTCGGCCACAAGCCAGAGTCCCCGGAGCATCTCCGAGCGAAGGAGATCATCGTCCGCGCCGCGATCGCCGCCGGCTGGGACGCCGAACCGGAGATGCCTGGGCCGGACCGCGCCTGGGTGGCGGATGTCCTCGCCTCCCGAGGTGAGCATCGTGTCGCGCTCGAAGTGCAATGGTCTCATCAGACACCGGCGGACTACGTCGCACGCACCGCCCGGTACCGCGCGGACGGGATCGACGCGTACTGGTTCTCCAGGCACCAGGCCACCTGGAAAGAGTGGGACCTTCACGTCCCGGTGTTCAGCCTCACAGCCGTCGACGGGGTGTTCACCGCCTCCCCGAAACTCGAGGTGCCGCACGCGGTCGGCGAACGCGAGCTCGGTGCGATGGTGACCGCGCTGCTTCGTGCCTACCCGAGAAGGTGGCGGCCGCACAGCGACGGGGCACCCGGCGTCGCCATCGAATGGGTGTGGCAGAAATGCTGGTCGTGCGCCGGCTGGTCGCAGATCTGGCATGTCGCCGACCAGAAGGCGATCCGCTGCCAGGACTGCCACCACACTTCCGTCCTCAACGACCGGTGGTCCGGGTTCAGCTTCCTCGATCCGTACGAGTACGACACGGACCGGATCTTCCCCGCTGAGATGCCAGCCGAAGGGTCTCCGGACGTGCAGGCTGCGGTCACCTCGCTGCAGAAACGGGCGGCGTTCACCTTCCGACGAACGAAGCAGGCAGCAACCACCCACTACGGGTTCGCTTGCCCCTCCTGCCGGGCGCCGTTCGGGAACATGTACGTCCGCGAGGAACGATCGAGATCGTGGACTGAAGAGCAGATGATCATCGCCCCAGCACCGGCAGAGTCCCCGGCGGCATTCGGGACCGGCGGGCACTGGTGCAACCCGCCGACCGGCTGATCACACTCCGGCGAGCAGCCGATCCAGCTCCGCCTCGACCTCATCCGGGTAGCGCGCTGCGACGATCTGCTGCGCTTCGACTCGAAGCTTTTCGATCTTGGCTGCACGCCTCTCGTCAGCTCGCTGCTGAGTTCGCTCATCGTACGCGGCGACCGTCACCCAGCCAGCGCGCCGCCGCCAGTATGAAACGATGCCGACCTCCGCAGCCTTCTCCTCTCGGCTCGAAGGCTGGCTGACCTTCATAATGACGCCGTCGTCGACGAGCTCGGCGATCGCCTTCTCCGCCTTCGACACTGCGAAGTGCTCGCGCATCCATGCGCCGGCAGACCGGCCGCCGCCGCCACGGTTCGTGCGTCCGTAGACCGGGTCGAACCCGATGACGTACTTGCAGATGTCGGCGATACCGACCGGGTTCAACGCGCTGCCGCCCTCCGCTTCGAGGTCTGCGATGATGTCGCGGATCTCCTCGGCGGTCACCTCGAGCGGTGCCGGGACGAACGCTTCGATCGAGCTCGACGGGTACACCGACCAGCGGGCGTCAATGGTGACTCCGGCGACGATCGCTTCGAACTGGAAGCCGCGCCCGCTCTTTACTCGGCCGACCGGTCCGACGAAGGTGCGACGCCCGCCGGGGCTGACAGCCCGGACTGCTCGTCCGACCTTTACTTCGCTGAGCAACTCTTCCCGAAGGAACGGTCGGTCGATGTGATTCGTTGCGGGGATGGTCTGCGTCATGTCTCGACCATGCGCGGACGGCTACGCTGCGATCGTCGCCGGGGACCGGTTCTCTTCGACGGCGCGGAGCAGTGCGTTAGCCCGGGTGTTGGACGGGGCGATGGTGCTTCGCTCTACGTCGATCTGGAACAGGGCGACGCCGGCCAGGTCGGCGACCTGCGCTGACGGCGGGACGACCCGACCGTCGGTGAAGATCACAGCGATCTGCTCCAGCTTCCTGGCTTCTTCAGCGAGCAGGTGGACGTCAGCGGAGTGGACTTCCGCTCGCCGTAGTCCGATTCTGGCGATCCCGGCGAGAGCTCCGGACTCAGCGTGGAACGCTGAACGAGGGCCTGCGGGAACCGCGTCGATCGCTCCGAGGTAGCGCAGCCACTTCGCGGTGTACTGCCTGAGCTCGGCGATATCGGCAGGGAACCTGATCGGTGCTGGCGCCGGGTACCGGGGCCGCATGGTCTCCTCCTCGGTGACGAACTCGCCGCGGTCATGCCGGCGGAAGATCTCATGCCAGGCCGCAGTGATCGCTTGGAGTTCCAACGAAAGGGTTCGCCGCTGATGCGCCCGTGCGGTCACCACGGCACGGAGGACGAACCAGGCGACGTAAGCGAGGAGCAAAACAACTGTGACGGCGACGAGTGCTTGAACCAGCCCGTTGCCCGGCAGGGCCGCCGACACAGAAACGGCCATCGCGACAAAGGTGAGCGAGAACGCCAGCGTGGCGGAGATGAGCCGCCGTGCGAGCTTCCGGTCCCCGGTCAGCGCCTTCAGCGGTTCTGCGACAGCCTGACGGATAGTCTCCTCGGTGACTTCGTCGGAGAACCCGAGTGGGACTTGACGTCCTGCGTGACGGCCGATTCGGTCGACTTCCGGGGAGAGTTCTTTTGACAGCACTCCGGAACCGTATGCGTCATAGCGGTGACTTGCACCAGCCGACGTTCAGGATCGGAGGGAGTTGACCTTCCGCGCCACCGCCGTCGGGTCTGACGCGTACAGGCCGGAGTTCAGCATCGAGTTGAACTCGACGATGAGCGGACCGTTCTCCCCGATGGCGACGTCGAGCACGTACCGGGTCAGGTTGACGCCGGGGCCCGCCTTGATCTCGTCCGCGATGTGCTGCCCGAAGTAGACGAGCTCGTCGACGATGTCGGGACGGTCTTCAATGGGGGAGTGGAGCGCGCGGTTCTTCCTCACTGCGTTGTTGAACGGCCGGCAGGTCGCGTCAATCGGGGTGTGCTCTTCGATCGCGCCGGCACCGGTCACGACTTGACCGTCGACGACGAACAGCCGGTACTCGTACTCCATCGTCACGTGCTGCTGCACGAGGAACGCCCTCGGGGCGCCGAGCATGTGGAACGCGATGTCCATGATCGCGTCGTCGACGAACCGCTGGGCGTCGTCAGGGCCTGAGATCTCGTTGAACCAGATGCCCTTCTTCGACTGGACCGTCTTCACGACGATCTTCCCGCCGTCCGCGACGAGGTCGCGGATCGCGTCGACCATCTCGAAACCCGCCCCTTCGAGGCCGACGCCAGCGAGGTGGAGCCTCCGGCCGGCGTTCTGCTGGAACACGTTCCAGTGCGGGTACCGGTCGACGTCGAGCTCGACCTGCAACGGGTGGAACCCCGGCGTGATCACAGCCATGTTGAGGGAGTTCGACGACTGGACACCCCACGGCTGCCAACCGGCGCCGGGCTTCTTGACCTCACCGGTGGCGAGGTTCTTCGCTTCACCGCGACGGTGCAGCCACACGTTCTCGAGCCCCGCAGCCGCGATCGCCGCGTCGAGCCGTGTGGCGTCCTCGAAGAAGTCCTCGTAATCGCCCGCACCAGGGGTCGCGAATGCCGGGTCCACGTGAGCGGCCATGAGGGCACGAAGCTGCTGTTCACGCGCGCCGGCCTCGTCGTCTGTACGGCGAACCGGCGGGCTCTCAAGCGGCCGCTGGGTGACGAGCCATTGAGTCGGCTCCGCGTCGGCGGCGGTAGTACGGTCGATCGCGATGTCGGTCGAGAGCATGGTGTCCAATCAGATGCGGATGTTCCAGCAACCCATGCGCGGCCATACTCCGTTCGCGCCCGCGCATGGGTGAGACGACAAGACACCCGAAGGAGACACCATGCCCGAGATCTACGAACCGTCCGACGCCGCCGTCGCCGCGTACCCGTACCTGGAGTCCGCCCCTCGAGGCCTCGTTCTCGTGTTCCAGGAGGTCTTCGACCGCGGCGCCGCCGAGGGCCACAAGGTCCCCGCCGAGGAGGCGTTCCCCGACGGCTCCGGGCAGATCATGATCCTTCTCGCGTACCGCGAAGCTTACGAGAAGGGCGCCGCTCACGCCGCCCGCGAGGCGCAGCGTGGCTGAACGCTCCTGCCTGCAGTGCGGCGAGACGCCCGCATCGCTGAAGCTGAACGACATCGACATCTGCGGCATCGCCGGCGGGTACGAGTACGTCGAGCTCCGCGAGCTGTGGCCGCGCCACCGTTGGGCGGACTGGAAAGACTCCGAGCTCGCCAAGTTCGGCGTGAAGCCTGAGGCGTACGACAAGTATCGACGAGCCTCGCTGTTCGACCTCGAGTACGTCGACTGTGCCGACCTGATCACGGGTTGCATCCGGATCGTCACTAAGGCAGACGTCGAACTCTTCGACCTGAAGATCGGCACGTGCATCGGGTGCGGCAACGTCGCACCGTCGGCCGAGGAGGTGCCTGTTGGAGCGTGACTGGGAACTCGAACGGCGCTTCGCTGCCACCGTCCGCACTCTCCACGACGCCGGCGGATCTGCCTCGGAGCAGGAGACCGTCCGGCTTGTCGCCCGCGAACTCGGGATTTCAGTTTCGGAGATGCCGTTCGTCGTGAACTCCGCGATCGCCGAAGGCATCGTCATCCGCGACACCGACCGGAACATGCTCTGGCTCCCCCAAGCAGCAGCGCGCGACGATCAGTTCCGCCGCGACGGCATCTCCGGGTGGGAGCCGACGAAGAAGCAGCGCCGCCAACTGAAAACTGCGGCGTTGCATCTCCACCGAGCGCGGGCGGCGATCGACCGAGCCGACATCCCGCAAGCCCGACCGTACGGCCTCGACCAGGACCTCTTGGCGTTCTATCAAGCGAAGGAGGCGATCGAGGAGGGCGAGGGCCTTCTCCTCGGTGGGACCATGCTGATGGACGGGGAACTCGCACCACGAGCAGACCTCGTGTTGAACGCCGACGACTTCATGTGGCCGACATCCATCCCGCGCATGTTGCGGACTGAATCCGACGACACCTCTCGACGCTGAAGGAACCTATGCCCAGGAACACCCGAGTCTCCGGCCACGGACTGGCCGCTGAAGGCGCCGCGCACGACGACGTCGGCAACCGAACCCACAGCGGCACGTCCGGTGAAGGCCGAGCCCTGTGCTCCTGCGGCGAGCTGTCCGACATCCTCGCGACCGGAGGCGCCAGGAAGCGCTGGCACGCCGACCACAAGCAGGCAGCTGCAGCTCAGGCGGATGCAGCCCGCGAAGGGCGATTCCTCGCCGGCGCCGCAGACGAGGGCACCGTCGCAGGCCGCGTCGAGATCCCGGACACCACGACCGAGCTGTTCGCCGAGGCGCGCCGCATCGCCGACCAGATCATCGGGTGGGCGCCCCGGCTCATGGAAGTCTCCGCTGACGGCTCGGAGCTCGCGATCCCGGACGAGGACTCCGACGTCCAGTACGTCCTCGCGAGCAGCAAGTACGACGACCTCGAGATCCCCGACGGCGGCGCGTTCCTCCGCACCGTCGCCGACATGATGCGGATCTTCCCCGTCCTCGTCGACCTCGCCGGAGCCGAGGAGACGAAGATCGGCACCCTCCCCACTGGGTCGCCGACCATCACCGTCCCCACCCCGTACATCCCGTTCCCCGGAGGCCGCAGCCAGGGCTCGTTCCTCCGCCGCGCAGCGCAGAACATCGTCGACGGGTACCCGGTCGGCGGATCGAACGTCACCGCGGCCGTCGTGAAGCTCCTCCAGGACGCCGGCGACGAACTCGACCGCCCCGCGCATGGAGGTCCCGACCAAGATCACTGACCCCGGGGAGGACCCATGTTCGCATCCGAGCTCGCCGCCCGCTTCATCGAAGCGCTCGAAGGCGAGAACAAGGAGCACGGGCTCCTCTCGCAGGCGGAGATCATCCGCATCCATCGCGCCGCTGCGGAAACGCTCGGCGAGAACGGTGAGGTGTACGGGCGTGAGTACGCGCTCGAGTACACCACCCCGTCCGGTGCCGTCATCCGGTTCGCCGACGAGGAAGCGAACGGGGCCGACCTCACCATCCCGATCGTTCAGCGGGCTGCAGAGCGGAGAATGCAGAAGGCCGCTGATCGAGGGAACCACGGGCACCCCGAGCCGATCTTCTTCGTCGCGTCCCGCGTCGCCTCCGACTGGCGCCGGATCACGGACAGCGGCCACCGGGTTGCCGACGCGGTGTCGGCGGTGCAGGCATGATCGGGTTCGAACAGGGTCCGAAGGGGATCATCCTCCGCCTCACCGAAGCTGTCGCCGCTGAGGCCGGTCATGCTGAACCTCGCGTCGCCGCCGAGCCAGCCGAGATCGCACCCAGGCCGGTCGCGCCGCACGAGACGCTCACCGGCCCGCAGAAGGTGCTGCTCGAGCGCGCCCGCCAGGCGGCCTCGGCCGGGAAGGTGCAGCACATGATCACCGGCGCTCAGCACCGTGTCGCTGCAGGCCTCGAGGTGGCCGGGTACATCACGGTGCACAACAGCTTCTTCACCCTCACTGAAGCCGGGGCTTCGGCGCCGGAGTACATCGAGCCACATGCGTCAGCCGTGGTTAGCCTGCCTCAGCTCACCGCCTCGCAGCGGAAGCTTCTGGCAACGATCGCGAACTCCGCGAACCCGCACTACCTGGTGAAGCACGAGAACAGCACGGCGGTGCCGCTCCGACGGCTCGGGCTGATCGAGGTCAGCCGCCGCACTGCGACGATCACCGACGCCGGCAAGGCGCTCCTGTGATCAGCCCGCGACTTTTCCGCGCATGACCCTTCCGGACAGAAGGAGTCAGCCTCGATGACGAACACCGAGCAGGCAGTCGCAGACGCGCCCCGCAAGGTCACCGGCGAATGGTGGGTGAAGCCCCTCCGCGGCCGCGGGTACGCCCGGCGTCCGCACTTCTACGCGAACGGCTCCGACGTCTCGTTCTGCCTCTACGACCGGCGAGGCGAGAACGATCTCCAGTGGAACCCGGAGACGGGGCTGACGGTAACCGATGACCCTCGCCTCGGTGAGCCGCAGTACCGCCGCGGATGCGGGGTCTGCAAGCACGACCTCGCCCACACGATCGGGCGAACCGAGAGCCGCCGGGCTCCGCTCGAACCGTACCCGGCTGGGTAACCACCTGCCTGCACGAACCTCGCCGCATGGCTTTCACATGTCGGCCCGCACCATCGCCTGAAACCAGTCTGGATCTCCTCACATGCTCAGAACCCGTCGCGTCCGTACCCTCGGGATCACCACACTGCTCGTCGCCTGCATCGCCACTGGGGTGATCTCCGCTCCAGCACAGGCATCCCCGTACCCGTCTTGGAGCGACGTCGAAGCCGCGAAGTCGAACACCGCGGCGGCCGCCGCGAAGGTGGCGGAGCTCGAGAAGGTCCTCGCCGACCTTCAAGCGAAAGCGGACATCGCGAAGGCGCACGCTGACGAAGCCGCCGAGGTCGTCACCGCCGCGCAGGACGAGCTCGACAAGGCGACCGTCCGCTCCGAAGGTCTCGACGCCCAGTCGAAGACCGCGCAGAAGGAAGCGGACGACGCAGCCAACGGCGCCGCGCAGATCGCCGCGCAGCAGTACCGAGGTTCGCAGGGCGCGGACACGACGGTGCAACTCTGGGCGGCTGACGCTGACAGCGCCGAGAACCTCCTCGCAGGTCTCGGACGGATGGAGAAGATCTCCGAACTGTCCGTGTCGATCCTCGAGAAGGCCTCCGAGACGAGCCGTGCCTCGAAGTCGCTGACCGACCAGGCGAAGGTCGCCGAGAAGGAGCGGAAGAAGCTCCAGGAGGCCGCCCAGAAGAAGTTCGACGAGGCCGCCGCCATCCAGGCGGAAGCGGACCGTCTCGTCGCCGAGCAGGAAGCCCAGTCCGAGAAGCTCGAAGCGCAGCTCGCGTTCCTGAAGGACACTGA
The DNA here is from genome assembly GCF_042799635.1 of Agromyces sp. NPDC057679. Lineage (NCBI taxonomy): Bacteria > Bacillati > Actinomycetota > Actinomycetes > Micrococcales > Microbacteriaceae > Agromyces > Agromyces sp. NPDC057679. The sequence continues at coordinate 252,877 of NZ_JBHVIK010000004.1, forward strand.
GGCGAAGACCGCGGCCGACTACGAAGCCGGTGTCGCCGCAGCCGAGGAGGCACGCCGTCGTGCCGCCGAGGAGGAAGAGCGCCGCCGACAGGAAGGTCAGAACAACGGCGGCGGCGGTGGAAGCAACCCGCCGGCATCCTCAGGATGGTCGAAGCCCGCGTACGGCCCGAACACTGACGGTTACGGCCCTCGACCCATCATCTGCGGCAGCGACGGATGCTCGAGCGGTTTCCACCGCGGCTTCGACATCGGTTCCGGCTGTGACGCGCCCGTCTACGCCGCCAACGGCGGCACGGTCGTCTGGGCCGGTGGCCTCGGCACCTACGGCAACTTCGTCAAGATCGACCACGGCGGCGGCATCATGACCGGCTACGCCCACAACCGCTGGGGCGGCCTGCTCGTCGACGTCGGCCAGCAAGTCAGCTCCGGCCAGCAGGTCGCCTGGTCGGGAACGACCGGTGCGTCCACCGGCTGCCACGTGCATTTCGAGGTGTTCGAGTGGGGCTCGCGGATCGATCCGTACCCGTTCATGGGCGCACGAGGGGTGTGGCTCGGTTGAGCGTGATGACCGCCGAGACAATCCGCGACGCACTCGAGGAAGCCGGCATCCCCGAGCAGGAAGCTGCACGCCTGGCAGCTCGCCCCCAACTCACCCAGCCGTTCGGGCGCCGGTACCATCCGGTCACCGAGCGGACGGTCGCCAGGTACGTCCAGTACTGGAGATCGGGCAGTCTCCTCCCGTTCTCGGTGTGGGCGATCTCCTACGACCGCGGCGCCCGACTCGCCCGAGACATCGAATCCCGCGGGGACGTGTTTCGCCGCATGTCCTGACGGTGTGAAGCCCAGAACCGCACTCATCGCAGCGCTCATCGCTGCAGCTGCGGTCGGCGCTGCCGTCTACGCAGCGTCCAGGCATCCGTCGACGAAGCACGGCATGGTGACCGTGAAAGCGATCGAGGACCGGAACGGGGTCCGCCGCTACCGTCTCGACGTGAAGCAGAACAAGAAGGCCGGGTGGCGGTTCGTGTCCGAAGCGACGTTCCAGAAGACGAACGTCGGCGACGAGGTCTAGCCCCGCGGCGGCTTCTTCGGCTGGCGAGTCTCCACACCCTTGTACGGGCCTTCCGACTTCTTCGACGACAGATAGTTCCCCGAACCGTCGAACTTGTCGAACCGGTTCGTGCGAGGGTTCTCCTGCTGGTACCGGCCGGTCACCATGCCCTTTCGGCCGCCCTCGCCAGTGTTCTTCGCCAAGCTTGCCTCCCGCAGCTCCGTGACTTGTTCCAGAAAAATCTATCTGCTGACCGAATGCCGGCGCCCGCCCTGGATCACCCCAAGTCGGGGGCTTTCCGGGGCGGGCGCCGGCAGGTCAACACCTCGAGCGATGACTACCCGAGGTCGGGTCCGTCGCTCTCGATTGCCGGCGGGCCCTTGAGCTCCTGCCACAGCATCAGCTGCTCTTCGTACTCCGAGTCCGGCGCAACGTCCAGGAACGGTTCGTACTGCTCACGGCTCACGCCCATCGGGATCCTCTCAGAGTGGTGGTCGTTCGTCACCGTATCCGCTTCTGACTATCGGTTGGAAAATCAGTCGTCGTCTGGCAGGTCTTCGAACGCCGACATGTCGAACCCGTCCGCTCCGGGCTCCATGAGCTCGATCCCGGGGTCCGGGATATCCGGGTCGATGAGCCGCAACGCCTCGATGTACGGCTCCGTGTAGAAGATCGCGATGTCCAGCGCCAGCTCGGTGTCCGGCTGGTGCACCACGGTGAGCCGCAGCCGACTGGCCTCGGCTTCCGTGATCGCCGGCGCCGCGTACTCGAACTCCTGCTGGTCGTCCTCCAAGCGGAGCTGTTGGAGCTTCCGCACCTGCTCGGCCTGGTGCATCGTCGCGCGAGCAAGCAGCTCGTACGGGCCGTCCACTCGTGCGGCGTGCTCGTACCAACGGGAGAACCGCGGCTTCTCCGGGTACTCGATCGCCGGTCCTGCGATCCGGTGAAGGACTCGTCGATCCTCTGGGGACGGCTGGAAGAAGTACCGGATCTCCGGGTCGTGCTTCTCCTCGGTGTGCGAATAGTCCACCCGGACGTGGTACCCGCCGATCCAGTGCGCCTCCGGGTTCCCGTCACCGTCGTACCAGCGGGTCTCGAGCGCCCCTCTCGGGTTCACGTGCGCTTGCGCGCGGACGAGGCCGTGCTCGTCGACCCAGTTCAGGTACCCGGACTTCGTCATCCCGGTGAACTCGAGCGTCACGCTCGGCGGCATGTCCGGAGCGGGGATGTGGATGCCGTACAGCCACACCTCGCGTCGCTCGCCGCGCTCCACGGCGTACCCGTCCGCGCGGTGCAGCATGCAGTCACGCCAGAACGACAGCCCGTCCGCGTGTCGGCGGCGCTCATCCCAACCGCCGGTCTCGTGGTAGGTGTGCTGGGGTAGACGTTCGATGCGGGGTCGGGTCATGTGGTGGGGTCCTAAGTCGTTTGGTCGATGATGTTCTGGGCCCGCTGCTCGGAAGTGTTCATCATCCCTGCCAGTTCCGATGCGCTGATCGGGTCGTTCGCTTCAGCCCGGTCTCGGACCATCTGCGACGCTTCGGTTCGGCTCAAACTTTGCACAGGCGTCACCGTGTTGGGGATTTTCTTCGACTGCCGCGGGGTTGGCGTCGAAGGTCGAGCAGTGCTGGACATTCGTCCATGCGCGGGCACCGGCTCCTCGGCCGCTGGAATCGTGACGGCAGGGATCATCAGCGCCGGCTGAACGGTGGCCGGTGACTCAGCGACCGCCTGCATTGGCGCCGGTTCCGCGGCCACCAGAACCTGCGCCGTGCGCGGTTCAGCGGCCGCAACCGCCTGCCGAGGCTTCGGGCCGGGGGAGAGCATCAGCACCAGCAGATGGGTGGACAGCAGCAGACCGATCGCCGGGACGGCGCCGACGATGAAGATCTCCCCGTCCGTCGGGGTGGCGCCGGTCGCGTGGATGCCGTTCGCCCAGATCGACAACGCACCGAACAGGATCAGCACCGCCCACGGGTACCACGCCACCTTTGGTCGTCGCGCGTGCAGGATGAACGCCGCGAACGTCGACACGAGGATCGTGCCGTCCACCACGATCGGCCACCCGAAGGCGACGTCCTCTCGGATGCGTGCCGCGATCGCCAGGTCGACCTGCGACTGGAACGAGAGGACGAACGCGAAGCCGATGATCACCACCACGGTGACCGCGACCGGCCAGAGCAGCCAGCGGGACATCGCGTTCAGAATCTGGCCGTTGTCGTTCGGGTTTTCGCGGGGTTCGAAGCTCATGCACTGAAGACATGCGGCCACCCGGAAAGTTGCCGCATGTCCTCTACGAGCGACCCCGCCCAACCGCAAACGAAGGACAGCAAGCATGACCGCAGCTTCCATCCGCCCCGTCACCCTCACCGTCCCCGTGCAGCTGCGCGGCCAGCTCGACCCGGACTCCGCCGTCGTCGAAGTCGACCTGGTCCTCGCCGGCCGTCAGGGGCAGGAGGAGCTCGAAGCCGAGATCGCCGGCCTCCGAGACTCGCTCGATGAGTTGCTCAGCGAAACCGGTCTCGGCTGGGAGCTGATCGACGAGACCGGGGCAGATCAGTACATCGTCCGCGCCCCCGGCATCGCCCGGCTGAAGTTCATCGCCGCCGGCCACGTCGACGCCGTCTACTACGCCCTCCGCGCCACCGGGTTCCTCGACTCTGGCGACCTGGTCGTCGACGACATCCTGAACGCATCCGGGACCGACCCGCTCGACACCGCCGCCCCGAACCTCGGGGTCACGGTCGCCGAATGGGAGATCCAGCTCGCCGCCACCCCGGCTTCCGACCCGCAGCGGAACGCGATCCGCCGCGCAGCAGCGCAGATCGCCGAGGAGGTCGCCGCCGGCTGGGCAGAGATCGTCGGCACTGAACCGTTCCGTATCACCGAGCTCGTCGAACATGTCGCGGAGGATGACAGCATCGCCGCTCGAGGCGAGGACGCCGAGTCGCTCCTGTCCATGTTCGACGTGCCGGTCGAGTTCAACCTGCTCGTCGACGTGACGTTCGAAGCTCAGCCCGCACCGGTCCGTGAGGCAGGTGCAGCGCACCTCACCGCGGTGGAGCCGACCGAGGCCGCCTGACCGGCGGCCCGGTCAGGGGCGGTCGCCCTCCAGCATCTCCTTCACGAAGCTGTCGAACTCTGCGTCAGCGACCGGCTTGCGAGGCTTGGGCCCCGCAACAAGCCGAACGAGCACGCCTGTCCCGACGATGAGGACCACCGGCGCGGCGATCATGATGAGGAGCTCCATGGGCCACCTTCCTTGTCACCGCGTTCATGCGCGGCGCACCGGGACGAAACCCTGAAAGATGTCGAGCACCGATAGGATCCGAACCGAATGAGCGCAGCGTCAACCCTGTACGAGGTGCTCGGCGTGCCTTCGGACGCCTCCGAGCAGGACATCGTCTACGCGTACCGGACCCTGATCCGGCGGAACCATCCGGACATCGTCGGCCCTGCCGGCGCGGACGCGACTGCGCAGATCAACGAAGCGTTCGACGTGCTCCGCGACCCGGTGTCGCGACGCGAGTACGACCGCGCCATCCCGGGCGCATCGCCGGGCACCACGGAAGAGAGCGCCCCGGAACCGGCGCCGAGCTGGACGCCGGAACCTGCACCTGCAGCGCCGCGCAGGAATGTCCGGCCGCCGGCTCCTCCTCGAACGTTCTGGCAGCGGGAGTTCACGAGCGGGTCGATCGCCAGGATCCTCTTCGCCGCAGCCGCCCTCGCCACGGCAGCCGGAGTGCTCGCGATCTCGTTCGCCCTCACCGCCGGCTCGTTCACGAGCCCTGAGCTCGAGCCGTTCGTCGGCGAGACCGACCTGCTCGTCGCGGCTCTCGGCGCTGCAGCGGCCCTCGCGTACATCCTCACCCGAGGTCTCGGGTGGCGGAAGGCGTACCTGCTGTTCTGCATCCCCGGAGCGGTCCTCCTCATCGGCCTGCTCCGAGTCGAGTTCACCTGGGTCGGCGCCATCTTCACCGCGGCCGCCGTCGGGCTCGTGTTCACCAGCAAGGCGCTCATGTCCTCCTGGCGGAAGCACGCCCGGTTCACCGAAGGTGCCATCCTCCACGACGAGCTCTACGACGTCGTCCACCGGTTCGGCCGCGGCCCGTTCTTCGTGAAAGCCACCGACGCGGACATCGCGATCGTCGAAGACCTGAACGACGGCACCCTCCGCCAGATCAAAGGATGGGGCCGCGCACAGGTGGACACCTGGGTGGTGCTGAACACCGACGACCTCATCGTCTACTCAGCCCCGTGGTACGTCTACGAGGCGAACGCCTGGCGGGAAGCCCGCGAAGCGAAGGCCTCCCGCCGCGAGACCCGGAAGGCGGCACGATGAACGGCACCAAGCTCGGGCTCATCTGGGCGCAGACCCTCGAAGGAGTCATCGGCGCCGGCGGCGGGCTCCCGTGGCATCTTCCGGAAGACCTCGCTCACTTCAAAGCTGTGACCGCCGGGCGCCCAGTCATCATGGGCCGGCGCACGTGGGAGTCGCTGCCGGCCAGGTCCCGACCGCTGCCCGGCCGGACGAACATCGTAATCACCCGAAGGGCAAGCTGGGCGGCCTACGGCGCTGCTCGAGCTGCGTCGCTCGAGGAAGCCATCACGCTCACCGCTGGCACCCCCGAAGTGTGGGTGATCGGCGGCGGTCAGGTGTACGCCGAAGCCATCCACCTCGCCGACGAAGTCGCGATCACCACCGTCGACTCCCGAACACCCGGCGACACCCGTGCACCCGAACTCGACGGACGCTGGCAGCTCACCAGCATCGACCCGGCGTTCGGCGACTGGCACACCTCCGCCACCGGGATCCGTTACAGGTTCGACAGGTGGGCCCGCCGATGAGCCTCCACCGGATCCAGACCGGGAAGGTCGCGAAGCTCCTCCCCTTCGCCCACATGCTCCATGGCTCCGTCGTGAAGTTCACAACGTTCGGCTGGTCGGAACGGCACGCGCGCCGCCGCGCGGAACGACGGCAGGCACGGCAGATCGGCACCCGCAGCTAGAAGCGGCGGCGCCCGCGCATGGTCAGCACATGACCATGATGATGACCGATGAGACGCTGCGCCTGACCGGCGAGCAGCACGACGCCGTCCAGATGTACCTCAGCGGCCAGAACTTCAGCATCAAGGCGCTGGCCGGCACGGGTAAGACGACGACGCTCCGGTCGATCGCCGGCATGCACCCCCGCCGCAGAGGCCTCTACCTCGCGTTCAACAAGTCGGTGCAGCGCGAAGCAGAGAAGAAGTTCGAAGACACGAGAGTCGACTGCCGCACCGCGCACGCGCTCGCGTTCCCCGGGTACGGACGTCCCCGCATGGACCGGCTCCGACTCCGAACGAACAACACCGAGAAGGCCCGCATCCTCGAGATGGGTCGTGTCGACATCAACGGTTACGGCCGTGTCCACAAGTTCGCTCCGGCCACCTTCATGAAGGTCGTCACCTCAACCGTCGACAAGTTCGCAACTGTCGCCGACACGGAGATCACCACGGCACTCGTCACGATCCCGGAGAAGCTCCGCCAGAAGTTCGTCCTCTCCGAGGCTGCGCTGAAGAAGATCGGGTCCGACAAGATCGAGCTCGAGCTCGCCCGCGAGGCCGAGGACAACGCAGCCGACGAGTTCACCGAGAAGGTCGTCGAATGGGCGAAGATCTACTGGGCCGACGTCACCTCACTCGACGGCGTGCTTCCCGTCAGCCACCAGCACTACCTGAAGCTGTTCGCGCTCGACCGCCCACAACTCCGGTACGAGTACATCCTCTTCGACGAGGCGCAGGACGCCGACGAGCTCATGCTCGACGTCGTTAAGTCACAGGAGAACTGCCAGCTGATCGCGGTCGGCGACAGCAACCAGGCGATCTACGGTTGGCGCGGGGCCGTGGACGCCCTCGACAAGTTCGAGGGCCAGTCCACGACGCTCACCCAGTCCTTCCGCTTCGGACCGGAGATCGCCGAGTTCGCGAACGTCTACCTGGAGGTGCTCGGCTCCGAACTCCGTGTCCAGGGCACCCCGGGACGCAAGTCCTCGGTCTTCACCGACCACCACTCCTACCAGGTGCCGAACGCGATCATCTGCCGCTCCAACGCCGGCTGCATGATGGAGATCCTCGAGAACCTCAAGGCCGGCCGTTCCGTCGGCATCATCGGCGAGCGGAAGGCGGAGGAGCTGCGCTCGCTCGCTCAGGCTGCAGTCGACCTCGAGCAGAAGGGGTTCAGCCTCCACCCCGACATCGTCGCAAGCGGGTTCGAGAAGTGGGATGACATCGTGAAGGCTGCGCAGCAGGAAGCCGACGACGGTGACCCGTCGGAGCTCCTGATGATGATCGGGCTCATCGCCCGACTCGGCGCCGAGTCGATCATCGCCGCGATCGACTCCACGGTGCCGATCGAGGAGGCGGACGTCGCAGTCGGCACCGCTCACACCGCGAAGGGCGGTGAGTGGTGGCACGTCCGCATCGGCAATGACTTCCGCGAGCCCGGCATCGACTCCGACACGGGTGAGCAGAAGGCAATCCGCCGCGAGGAGCTGCGCCTCCTGTACGTCGCCGTCACCCGCGCGCAGCGCCACCTGGACGCGATGTCGGTCGCGTGGATCATGAACTACGGCGGCGAAGTCATCGACTGACCCGCCCAGAACTGGGGCCAGCAGGGTTTCCCGCTGGCCCCAGTTGCTCCGATACGCTCCGGATCATGTCTGCCCGAACAGCGTCCTTCGCCCTGCTCGCCGCCGTTGCGCTCCTCATGTCTGGTTGCGCGATGTCCGCAGGCGCCGACGAGGCGAACACCATCTCCGGTGACGCGGAAGCGTGCGAACAGATATCAGCCGCGGTGGATCGGATCAACGGTGCTGGGATCTCGAGCTCCGCTGAGATCTCCGAAGCGGAGGGGAGTCTGTTCGCTCCCCTTGCAAGGGTTGCGAACATGGCTGCCCGAACCGGCATCTGGGAGGGCGACACCTCCGGCGGCGCAACCACCGCGGAGGTCGTCGACGCAGCTGCGAAGGTTGCAGCACCATCTGTCGGGGCGGCTGCCATCAACGACGGTGTCACCGACAAGGACCGCACCGTCTACGAGGTCTGGGCGGTGTCCGAGGGCCTCCATGAGCTCGCGGAAGCGTGCGCTGCAGTCGGTGAGGAGATGTCCGTTACCGCGTTCGTCTTCCCGACCCCACCCGCTGAAGGCCAGGAGCCGGCACCCGCACCGGAGCCGGCCGCGCCCGAGGCCCCGAGCATCCTCCCTGGCTTCAAAGACGCCGGCAACGGGCTCGCGTACAAGTTCGTCGACGACGCCCAATGCGACTACCTGTCATGCGTGCAGGTGGAGCTGTACGCGTACGGCGACTGCCCGACTTCCGTGTACCTGGAAGGCAGCACCATCGACGGCGCCGGCACCGTGTACGGGATGACGAACGACCTCCTCGGCCCGCTCCGCTCCGGCGACACTGCGATCGCGACGCTGACGATCGTCGACGACGCAGCGACCGGGGTGCGGCTGAACGAAATCACCTGCATCTAGGGGAGTTCAGCGAAATCTGCTAGATTGCATATGCGTTGCATATGAGTGGGAGGCAGACAATGGCAGCACACACGATCGGATTCGCGGTCGCCGATGAGGACCGCCCCCAGCTCGACCTTCTGGTCGCCAAGTTCGGCGACGGGAACCGCTCCGAGTTCCTTCGCGTGGCGATGCGCCGCATGCAGCGTGAGCTGTTCGCAGAGCGGATGCAGGACATCCAGCGCCGCGGACGAGACTCGGCCGGCGGCCGCGTCTACAGCGAGGACGAAGTCCGCGAACTGGTCCGCTCCGCATCACACCAGGCGGTCGCACACTGACCGCCATCGTCTTCGACGTCCACGTCTACATCAACGCGGCGATCGGCCCCGACTCCGAATACCCCCTGATCAAAGAGGTGCCGCCGAGCACGAGCAACGCATCTGCGGACTGCCTGTCGATCGCGTTCGACGGCGACTACGAGCTCTACATCTCACCGCACATCATCAAGAACATCAGCAGGGTTCTCGGTGCGGTCGGATGGAGCGAAGCCCAGGTCAAGGAGTACCTCGAGTTCATCGCTGAAGTCGTCAGCTACTCGGGCGGCGCCGTCATCGATCCGCCGCGCGTCGCGCACAGCTCACGAGACCACGAAGACAACCTCATCTTGGACTTGGTGGCCGAAGTGGAAGCGGACGTGCTCGTATCAGACGACACCGACCTCACCCCGCTCAGCCCGTGGCGCGCAACGCCGATCCTTCGCCCGCACCAGTTCGTCGAACGTGTGGTCCGCGAACGCCGAACACGGCACTGACCGCCCGCGCATGGGTGCTCCGACACGAAGGAGCAACCATGACCAACACCGCCGTTCTCGAGAAGCCCGCCGCTGCGACCCGCGAGGTCGTCCTGCCGTTCACGCAGAAGCTCCTCGACGGGCTGTTCGCCGTCTCGCTTCACAGCTCGGACGAGCCCGTCCTGAACCACGTCGAGGTCACCTCGCGGCACTTCACCGCGACGAACCGTCACACGATCGGCCGCTACGAGCACACGACGGCCGCTGAGTGGCTGCACCTTCACGGCACCGAGTTCCCGGCCGCCGGCGACGCGTCGAAGAACCCTGACGGCGTGGCCGTGCTCGTCCCTCGCACGGTCGTCAACGAGCTCGTGAAGCTCACCGCGAAGAAGCTCAACATCGTCGACCTCAAGCTCCTCCATGCCAACCAGGACCTCGAGCACTTCCCGTACACGGTGACCTTCACCGACATGTCCGTCGTTGTCCGCCGCGGGATGGCGGGAGACATCCTCTGGGAGCATGGGTACAAGCGCTTCTCGTTGAACTACCCTCCGGCCTGGAAGCTGATGACGGTGACGGAGGAAACGCTGGACGAGCCGGTCTCGTTCAACCCCGAGTACATCGCCATCTTCGCCCGCGGCGCCGCGAAGGTGAACGAGAAGAACGAGCCGATGACGTTCCGCGGCACCACCCGTGACGGGAAGCAGGGCCCGACCCTGATCACGTTCGGCAAGGACCGCGACCAGGCAGGAGAGGTCATCAGGTTCAAGGGGCTCGTCCAGCCGTTCAAGGAGCGCCGGTAGGGACGTCCGCTCGATGGTGGCCGCGCATGTTCACTCCGACACCGACAGAAGGAACCTCATGACGGACACCGACCACACCGACGATCTGCTTCACGTGAACGGCGTGCACGCCGCCGTCCGGCTCGTCCACTCGCAGAAGCTCGAGCCCGGAAGCCCGCATCTTGCGGGCCAGACCCCGCCCACCCATCAGCAGATCTCGGCGACCCTCCACGCGCTTGCCGACCACACTCTGAACGGGCACATGCTCCGCACCGCCGAGCAACTCGGGGCCGACCGGGCAGGGCTCGGGCCTGACTGGGCGGCAACCACCGGTCTCGGTCGGTACCTGCAGCAGATGGGCGACCGTCTCGACGCCGGATACCAGCCCGACGGCCAGGATCAGCCTACGTCGCTCGAGCGCGAGAACGCGCGACTCCGCGACGACCAGCTCGAAACGATCACCGTCCTCTCCGAGCTCCTCGTCGAAATCACTGGCCGGACGTTCACGTCCACCGGCAGTGCCCGGAGCATGGCGGAGACCGTCCGCCGCGAAGTCCTCCGAAAAGCAGCCGAATAGCGCCGTTTCCGCGCATGTCGTCTCTGTGAAGACGACTACAGCCCGGAAACCCTCCCTCGCGGAGGTGAACCCTGCCCTTGCCGCCGAATGGCACGAGCAGTTGAACGCCCCGCTTCTCGCATCGGACCTCTTGCCGATGTCGGGGGTGAAGGTGTGGTGGCGCTGCGCGAAAGGCCATGCCTGGATCGCGAAGGTGTCCCGCCGGTCTCAGGGTTCCGGATGCCCGGTCTGCGCCGGGAAGCAGGTGTCCCCGGGCGTGAACGACCTCGCTACCCGGTTCCCCGCCGTCGCCGCGGAATGGCACCACGAACTGAACGGTGGACTCACTGCGCAGGACGTGTTCGCGACGTCGAAGAAGTCGGCGTGGTGGCAGTGCGGTCACGGACATGAATGGGATGCCGTGATCGCCGAACGCACTCTCGGCGGTGTCGGCTGCCAAGTGTGCGCCGGCCGCCGCCCGATCGCAGGGGTCGACGATCTCGCGACCACTCACCCTGCCCTGGCCGCCGAATGGGGTGTGCAGCGCGCGGGCGCCTCTGGCCCCGACCAGGTGTTCGCGACGTCCCGCGCGTACGTCAACTGGCGATGCGCTGAAGGGCACGAATGGCGGGCCGTGATCCTGTCCCGGGTGCTCGGCGCCGGATGCCAGGTGTGCTCCGGACGGAAACCTGAGACCGGGTTCAACGACCTCGCCACCTCTCACCCCGCCGTCGCCGCTGAATGGGCAGCCGACCGGAACGGCACCCGCACTCCGGAGACGACGAAGCAGTCTTCGAAGTACCTTGCATGGTGGCGCTGCGCCGACGGACACGCATGGCAGCAGCAGGTCCGCGAACGCACCCGCTGGCAGTCCACTGGCTGCGAGACCTGCGCTCGAGGGATAGAGACGCCGGCGCCGGTTCTCGCACTGCCTACCGCGCGGCCCCGGGTGCACGCGATCGTCGTCGACCGTCGCCGCCGTGTCATCCCCGCCGACCGGCTCACCGCATGGGTGCAAGCCGCGTCCGAAGACCCGTTCAGCGACGAAGCGCTCGCCCTCAGCCCTCGGTTCGCGATGATCGTCACCGGCACCGCAGCTCCGCGCCGCACCGCCGACGGATGGGCGCTCCCGGACCAGCTCAACCCGGCCGACATCATCGTGCGGCACGACCTCGAATGGAAGCCCGCAGCCGAGATCTGGGCCCGCCACCAGGAGGTCACCGCCGCCGCTGCACAGCAGAACGCCGCGGCCGCGACCGACAGCACCGCTGCCGCCGCCTAACCCTCGAAGGAGACCGAACTGCACACCGCGCACATCATCGATCAAGCCGGACGGGAGATCCCCGCAGCCGACCTCGAGAACTGGGTTGCGGAGGCTGCAGACGACCCGTTCGGGTTCGTCGCCCTCCACGCCGCCCCGCGCTCCGCGATCGTCGTCACCGGCACCGCCGAGCTCGTCGACACCTCGCACGGGCTCACGATGCCGGCCGACTACGACTTGCTCGACGTCGTCGTCCACCACGACCTGCAATGGCTGCCACCGAAGGACGTCTGGGCCCGCTACCAGCAGGTGCAGCGGATCGCGTCAGCCATGAACGCCGACGCGTTGGTGCCCGCCTGATGGGCGGCCGCGAACTCGTCGGCCGCCGCGTCCGATGGACGTCCGGGGAGAACACCCTGGTCGCCGAAGCAACCCGATACGACGCCGACGACGACGAGCTGTACCTCGACGTGGAACCGCTCATGCACGCGCACATCTGGGTGCCGGCTCGCATGTGCGAACCGGCCGACTGACAGGGCCCAATCGCTGCGCTCCCCGCGCATGTCTTCACCGACCCAAGAAGACATGACACGAAACGGATGCTGACGCTTTGACCACGCTGACCCTCGCGAACACCGCCCTGAACGCCCTCCGCACCCTGAAGGAGCTCGACGGCGCCACCCCGACCGCTGAGCAGCGGGACGCCCTTGTTCGATGGCCCGGATGGGGTCCGCTCGCGCCCGCATTCGCGACGACCCCGGAAGGCGGGTGGGCGAAGGTCGCCGACGAGATCGACGACCTCCTGAACCAGAACGCGTTCTCGAAGGCGCTCGACGTGATCGACACGTCCTTCTACACCGGCGAGACCGTCACCCAGGCGGTGTTCGAAATCCTCCGCGCCACCGGGTTCAACGGCGGCCGAATCCTCGAGCCCGGCTGCGGTTCCGGCAACTTCATGAGCCACGCCCCCGCGGACCTCGGCGACATCAGCTGGACCGGTGTGGAGATCGACCCGACCGCCGCAGCGTTCGCCCGCATCCTTCACCCCGAAGCCGAAATCCACGCGAAGCCGCTGCAGAAAGTGATGTTCCGCGACGACTCGTTCGACGCGGTCGTCGGCAACGTCCCGTTCGCGAAGGGCGGCGTCTACACCAGTGAGGACGACATCTCCGCGTCCAGCCTGCACGAGTACTTCATCCTCCGCAGCCTCGAAGCCGTCAAGCGCGGCGGGTACGTCATCGTCGTCACCTCGCGGTTCATCATGGACGCCGCCGCACTCGACAAGATCAAGGACTTCGGCGCCCTGGTCGGCGCGGTCCGCCTCCCGTCGAACACGTTCGACGGGACCGCCGTCGTCGCCGACATCCTCGTCATCCGGAAGCACGACGACAACCGCTTCACCGGCTGGAAGAACCCCGTCGTAGAGCAGAACGTCGCCACCTACTACGGCGGCTACGGCAAGCAGCTCGTCCCCGTCAAGCACACCGTCACCACCGGCGAAGACACCGTGGAGGTGTCCCCGTACTTCGCCGAGCACCCCGACCACGTCGCCGGCACCATGGAAGCCACCGGATTCAACCAGGCGCCGCTCCGTGTCGTGACCGCCGCCCCGGATGCCGCGATCGCCGCTGCGGCCGCAGCAGTCTCCGCACACGTCATCCCGACCGCCGCGAAGCTGGTCGACAACCTCGAAGACGTCATCCTCGAAGACGGGGACGGCCGAAAGGAAGGTTCGTTCCACGTCGTCGACGGCGCGATCCAGAAGGTCGTCGGCGGCAAGCTCACCGACCACCGGAACAACGCCGAGCTCCGCATGCTGATCCCGCTGCGCGACGCCGCATCCAAGCTGATCGACCTCGAATCCAGCCCGAACATGCCGGACTACGCGATCACCCCGGCACGCGAGGAAGCTCTCGCGCTGTACGAGGCGTACGTGAAGAAGTACGGCGCGCTGAACCGTGGCACGAAGAGCGAGGGGAAGCCCGACGCGGAAACTGGGGAGCCGACGTTCGTGTGGCGCCGCCCGACGATGGGCGGGTTCCGCAGCGACCCCGACTACGTGAAGGTGATCGCGCTCGAGTACTTCGACCAGGACACCGGCATCGCCGAGCCCGCACCGATCCTCCTCCGACGTGTCGGCGCGCACCCCGACCCGGTGACGTCCGCAGACACCCCCGAGGAAGCGCTGTCCATCGCGCTCGGCGAGTCCGGCCGACTCGACCTGGATCGCATCGCGGAACTGCTCGACGTCGACCCTGAGGACGTCGCCGCTCAGCTCGGCGGACTCGTCTACCGGGACCCTGAGACCGGGGAGGTCGTCACTGCCCGCGACTACCTGTCCGGGAACGTCCGAGAGAAGCTGGCCGCCGCCGAGCGCGCCGCTTCCCGCGACCCCGAGTACCAGCGGAACGTCGCCGCGCTGCAGGAGGTCATGCCGGCCGACCTCGGCCCGGTGGAGATCAGCGTCCAGCTCGGCGCCCCGTGGATCGGTCCGGACGTCATCGCCGCCTTCACGCTCGACGTGTTCGGTCGTCAGGCATCCGTGGCGTACACCCCTGCCGTCGCCCTCTGGGAGGTCGAAGGGCTCGCGGAGCGTTCCGCGCAGCTCACCTACGGTGTGGATCGTTTCGACGCAACGAAGCTCCTCGAACACGGCCTGAACGGCAAGTCGCCGATCGTCAACGACGACGTCTACGATCCCGAGCGCGGCTCGTACGTGAAGCGGAAGAACCAGCAGCAGACCCTTGCCGCTGAGGAGAAGCTTCGCGCGATCCAGGAGCGGTTCGCCGTGTGGGTGTGGGAGGACGCCGACCGCGCCGCCCGTCTCGTGAAGACGTACAACGAGCGGTTCAACTCCCATGTCGTCCGCCGCGGCGACGGCGCCTACCTGACGTTCCCCGGCATGGACGAGTCCGTGAACCTGTGGGCGTGGCAGCGCGACGCCGTCGACCGGGTCATCTCGTCCGAGCGTGTTCTGATCGGCCACCCCGTCGGCTCGGGGAAGACCAAGAGCATGATCGGCGGGGCCATGACGCTCCGCCGGATGGGTCTCGCCCGGAAGCCGCTCATCGTCGTCCCCAACCACCTTCTCGACCAGATCGCCCGTGAGGCGCAGCAGACGTACCCGACCGGGAAGTTCCTCATCGCGTCGAAGGACGACCTCGCGAAGACGTCCCGTCGACTGTTCGCTGCCCGGTGCGCAACCGGTGACTGGGACGCAGTCGTGATGACCCAGCAGGCGTTCACGTCGATCAGCGTCAACGCGGAGTCCGAAGAGCGGTGGCTGCAGGAGCAGAAGTGGGAGCTTCGCGACTTCCTCCGCTCGCAGGGCGGCAGCCGAGCCGGCGCGAAGCGTGTCGCCTCGCAGGTCCGATCGTTCGAGCAGAAGATCGAAGCGCTCCGCCGGAACACCGGCGACGCCGACCAGATCACGTTCGAACAGCTCGGCATCGACCACCTGTCGATCGACGAAGCCCACGGGTACCGTCGCCTGTCGCTCGGCCCCGTCCGCGCAGAAGGGTTCTCCCTCGGCTCGTCGAAGCGCGCCACCGACCTGCTGCTGAAGATCGAAACGCTCGCCGAGCGGAAGCCCGGCCGCCCGATCGTCGCGATGTACACCGGCACCCCGTGGTCCAACACGCTCGCCGAGACGTTCGTCTGGCAGAAGTACCTTCAGCCTGACCGTCTCCGCGCCGCCGACGTCCACCAGTTCGACCCGTGGGCTGCGGTGTTCGTGAAGTACGAAACCCGTGTGGAAGTCTCCCCGGACGGCGGCTCGTTCCGCCTGTACCGCCGCCCCGCCGCGATGCAGAACGTCCCCGAGCTCCGCCTGATGCTCGCCGAGGTCGCCGACCTCATCACCGCCGAGGAGATCGGCCTTGAGCGCCCCGACGCGACCTGGCACAACGTCGTCGTCAAGCAGGGCAAGGCGCAGCACCGGTTCGTGCTCGACCTGTCGAAGCGAGCAGACGACATCCGCAACGGCACGAAGAACAAGATCGGCGACGTGCAGGACAACATGCTGATGGTCTGCAACGACGGCCGCCGCGTCGCGCTCGACCCCGAGCTTGTCGGGCTCCTCGAAAAGTCCGTCGCGATCGCCGCTGCCGCCGACAGCATCTCCGAGCACTACCACGCCGGCAAGGACCGTCTCTACGGCTCCTCGGAGACGCCCGGGTCGTTCCAGCTGGTCCTTTCGGACATCGGCACCCCGAACGGCCGCGACGGGCAGTCGTACGGCCGTCTCCGCGCCGAGCTGATCGGTCGCGGCGTCCCGGCTGACCGGATCCGGTTCATCCACGATGCGACCACCGACAAGGCCCGCGCATACCTGTTCGCGCAGTGCCGCGAAGGTGCCGTGTCGGTGCTGATCGGTTCGACCGAGAAGGTCGGTGTCGGCACGAACATTCAGACCCGCCTCGAAGCGCTTCACCACCTGGACGCCCCGTGGCGCCCGTCCGACATCGAACAGCGTGAAGGCCGGGCCCTCCGCCCGGGCAACCGGAACGCGCACGTCGACATCTACCGGTACATCACCGAGGGGTCGTTCGCGTCGTACATGTGGCAGGCGCTTGAGCGGAAGCAGCGTTTCATCTCGCAGATGTACGTGTCCTCCGGCACGATCCGTGAGATCGAAGACGTCTCGGATGCCGTCCTGAACTACGCCGAGGTGAAGGCGCTCGCGACCGGCAACCCTGACCTCCTCCGCCACGCCGAGCTCGCCGCCGAGGTGAAGCGTCTCCGTACGCTCCGCTCCGTGTGGATGCAGTCGATCAACCGCCTCACCGGCGACGCGAAGCGCCTCCGGTCGGACGCCGAGCGGATGCGTGTGAAGGCGAAGACCCGCGCTGAGGCGATGGAGAAGGTCGACGAGGTGCGACCTGTCGAGCTCGACATGCTGCAGGACTTCGCGAAGCGGATGAAGGCAAGCGACAGCTGGTTCGACACCCGTTACCGAGGCCTTCGCCTGTCCGTGCAGACCGACCACTACGGCGACAAGGAGCCCGGCGTGAAGGTGAAGATCTGCCACGGGTACCGTGAAGCCGGCCAGCAGCAGTACAACCGAGGGCACCTCCGTCTGAAGGTGGAGAACCTGGCTGAGCTGATCCGTGCCGACGTGGACTCGTGGATCGAGGCTTCCGCCCGGCAGGTGTCGTCCGCGCTCAGCTCCGCTGACCGCTACGAGGCGGATGCCGCCCGCTGCGACGAGCTCGTGAACGGCGCCGCGTTCGAGCACGGCGACGCGCTCATGGCCGCCGAGCTCGACCTGTCCGCGATCGAAGCGGCGATGACCGCCGCAGCTGAAGAGCGCCTGGCCGCCACGGTGCCCGCCGAGGAGGAGCCCGCACAGGGCGAGCTCGTGGACGCGTAACGGTCACCCGAGGTGGGCGCTGGAACTACGGCGCCCACCTCGGCCGCCGCGCATGAACGTGGCATGAAGAGAGAAACCGACCAGGAGCGCCCCGAGACGGAGCGTCTCACCGCGACCGAGAACGCCGCCGCTGAGACAGTCGCAGAAGGGGACCGCCTGCACTATCGCGGGCTCGACGTCACTGTGACCGGCCCCCGCGAGGACGACCCGAACCAGTTCGGTCTGCCGTGGTTCCGCTTCCCGGTCCGCGCTGACGACGGCCGCACCGGCTACGCCAAGTTCGGGCCCGGCGGGCACGTCGCACGGTACATCCCGCGCGAAGACGGATGCGCCTGCGCGGTGAACTCGGACAGGTCCACCACGACGATGCTCTGCTCCATCCACGCGGACACCGACCCCTGCCTGACCGTCGCACAGGTGACCGGCAAGCGCCGCAAGGGCACGATCCGCTCGGGTCGCTGCACCGCTTGCGGGTGGACGGAGACACGCCCGTAAGGACCCTCACGAAGGGGCTGGCGGAGTACCCGAACAGCTGACCGCCGCGCATGAAGGTGTCATGGAGAAAGCACTGAATGACGAGACGCCCAGCCGCTCGCACACCGTCCCTCACCCGGACACGATCGCATTCGAGCTCACCGAAGAAGGATCCACCGGCTACGGCGCGATCGACGCTGCGATCGATCGGGGCGACATCCGGATCGAGGATGTCCGCGCACTGATCGCAGACGCTGTCAAGGCGAGCCGAACCGACGCCGGCCTCTAGCCGAACACCGGTCTGCTGAAGTTGATGGCCTTCAGTAGGCCGGTGCTTGTCCGCCAGGCCGGCGGAGGGGACGAGTCCGCAGCCCGCGCATGAACGTTCCATGACGAACGAATACGTGAAGAAGATGACCGTCGAAGTCGAGCTCTCCGACGGGTCGACGTTCACCGCCCGGCTCGGCTTCGAAGAGGCGAAGATCGTCTCGATGTTCGGCAGGAGGGGTGTCGTCGACGCCGCGCTCGCGTCGATCCACGAGAGCCTGACCCACGACGAGATCCTGGGGAGCCCGTGCCACGGCTGCGGCGGCCGTCCCGCTGTTCCGGGAGACCCGGACGAGCTCTGCGAGGTGTGCGGAGGCGATGATGACGAGGATGAGGAGGCCTAGGCGCTCCCGCCGCGCCCGACGCAACGGGTGTCCGGCAGATGTCGCTAGCGGCCGAACGGCCAGCCGGAATCGGTCAGAAATGGCCGGTTCCGCGCATGTAAGTGACATGAAGAACGACAACTCGACCATCACTCTCGACCCCGAGTTCCTCGCCCGGATGCGCGGTGAGAACGTCCGCACCCTGACCGTCGATGACTTCGACGGCGAGAGGATCACCGACGAGCAGTTCGCTCGGTTCGGCTACCTCTGCCTCCTCGCGCTCGGCGCGAACGATGAGCACGGCGCCGACCTGTCGGACAACCTGACCAGCATGGCTGTGCACCTCATGGGCGTCGACGTCGGCGACCTCAGCTTCGAGGGGATCGAAGCACTCCGCCGGCTCGCCGAGCGCAACGGAGTCGAGCACGACGGCCCGTACGACATCGAGGAGGCTGCATGAGCGCCGACGGTGGCTGGTACACCGTCATCGGTCTCTGGGTGAACGACGTGCCCGTCGTGGTCGGCGTGATCGAAGGCAACCACCAGGTCACCGGCGGCGACGACGTCAGCGAGGCGCTCTACGCAGCGCAGGGTGCGTGGGCCCTCGCTGTTGAGGCCGGCGACGCGACCGAGGCTGAAGGCGTCGCAGTCGACGAGATGACCGACACCCTGGAGTAACCAGACAGGCGAGGCGGAGTCCAACACCGGGCCCCGCCTCGCCGCACACCAACGAGCACATGGGAACCTTGAAAAACGCACTCACCTCCGCAGGAGTCGCCCTCGCGGCAGCGGCCGGCTGGGCAGTCTTCGCCGTCCTCAGCATCCTCGTCGTCGGCTGGGCGGTCCTCTTCGCCGCAGCATTCGGAATCGTCGCATTGGCCGCGCTCCCGGTGTTCGCGATCGCCGCTCGACTCCGCCGGGAACGGCGGATCTGAGGCCTCGTCGCCGCATGACTTCCAGGTGTCCCGCACGTGCACCCGGAGATCCACCGACATGCCCCCATCAGCCCGCATCGCCGCGATTACGGCGCTCACAGCGGGAACCCTCGCGCTCACCGGCTGCGTTGCCGTCGAACTGCCGGGGCAGACCGCAACCCCGGAACCCGCCGTCCACGACCTCGACCTCAGCTTCGCCGGCGGCGCCGCACTCCCCGACAACGCGACCCCCGAGCTCGTCGACACCATCGCCGGTGACGACGGGTGGATGCTGAACGGCACCTATACGGGGGTCCGCGCGTACACCGACCCGACCGGGCAGTGCGTCGTCACCGTCCACAACGGGTCCGTGCCGGCATCCGTCACCGTCGACGAAGACGACCGAGCCACCACCGACCGGTACCTCGCGCACCTGTACTCAGCCCCTGAACCGAAGATCACGAAGGCCGCGAAAGACGTCAACGTCCCATACGGGGACGGCGCCGCCCAATACCGGCAGGTGTCCGGCGGCGACCCGGACGGGGCGCACTGGGCGACGATCGCCCGAGTGTTCGCATCGGTCAACGTCACCACCTTCGCCGACCTAGACTGCCAGCCCGGCGCGGACGCCGACGCAGCCCTTGCCTACGTCACCACCCACCTGAACGTCGAATAGAACGTCTTCGCCGCATGGCTTCCAGATGACCCACCCGCCACACCCCAGGAAGCCGACTGCAGCATGAAGAAGCAGACCGGACGAGCAGTCTTCGTCATCGTCGCCACAACGCTGTCACTCGTGCTGCTCCTCTCGATCGTCTGGTCGTGGACCACCCCGAAAGACGAAGAGGACATCGTCGACCTCACCTTCAGCGCCGGCAACCTGATCCACGGCACCGGCAGCATCACGGTGGAAACCACCCTCGACCAGGAGCCCCTCTGGGTGGAGGACACCGACGCGAAAACCGACATGTTCCGACGGTTCGAGTCCGCTGACGGATGGTGCTGGGCGGAAGTCGCCACTTGGCCGCTCCAAGGGGAGGCGCTGGCACTCATCGGCGACGACGAGAAGAGCACCGAAGCATGGCTGAAGAACTGGGTGCGAGCGGAACCTCAGGTTGACCGCCGCATCAAGTTCAACGACCAGACCAGCCCCCGCCACGTCGAAACCATGACGGTCGAATCCGACCACAGCTACCTGACCATCAGAGCTGTCCCCAGAGCCGCAGTCGGCGCTTCCATCTACGTCCAATGCAACGGTGACGGGGAGCTCTCCGACGCCCTGATCGAGAACGTCCGGCTCCGAACGGTGATCTCGCAACGATGAAGTGGCTGACAGCCTCAGCGATCGCGCACGGGGACAGCTTCCCGCTGCCGTTCCTGCCCGGCTACCCGTTCGACGAGCTCACCGTTGCGATGGTGTGGTGGGCGTTCGCTGCGTTCGTGATCGTGGTGGTCTGCGTGATCGCGGAGCTCGCGACCCTCGGCAAGAAGTGGTGGCCGCCACGACTCGCAGCGCTGTGCTCCATCGCGTTCGCGACCCTGATCATCTGGGCGATCGTCAACCAGGGGTTCTACGAGGCAGCCCGATGACGCCGTCCGCGCATGAAGAGGGTGTGAAGAACAGCACCGCGATCGACGACACCGACACTCTCAAGTACACCGAAGCCGACCTCGAAACGAAGCTCATCGAGGTGCTCGAGATCTGGTCGGACCGGCTCCTCGAACGACTCGACATCCCCGACTCGCCTCGCGTCGCCGCGTACCGGATCGAGTTCGGGCAGCGGTACGTCGACGACTTCCTGCTCGGCGACGACAGCGCCCGCGAGGCGTTCATCGCCGACGCTCGCGCGCTCGGCTGAACGGGGGTGACGAACACCACGTCGCAGCCGACAGTGAACAGAAGACCAGCACCACCAACCCCGGGTGAGACCGACAGCCCGGCAGCACTTTAGGAACACCGACGGAAGGACCGGCATGGGGAGCCCACTCCGACGCGGCGGCCGCCGCAGAGGCTGGCCGCTCATCGACGTTGCCGCAGGGCTCGGACTCGCTGCCGCTGCCGTCGCAGGTGTCATCGCGGTCGGAGTAGCCGTCGAAGGGTCGGTCAGCGACACCGCCACCCAGAGCGCGCGTGCGTCATGGGCCCGAACCGAAGCCGCCACGATGTCCCGGAACCCCTCAACCGTCCCAGCAGGCGAAGGCGTCACCGCCGACGCGGTCATCGGACAGGACACCGTCAAGGTGCACCGCTGGCGTGAGGATCTGACCGGGATCTCCCGGCTCAACGTCGCCGTCCCCATCGCCGACGGCGCAGACTGCACCGACCCTGACATCCGAGAGCTGTCCTGCTTCACTGCCAGCGCATCCGTCGCGAACGCCGACCCCGGCATCGTCACCGCACCGATCGGGGCTGACTTCAGCCCAGCACAGATCACCGACGGTTCCGGCGCAACCGTGAGCCAAGGGACGCTCACCGTGTTCACATCACCTGACGTCGGCGAGACCCGGTACGTCGTGAAGCTCGACCACGCCTCAGGAGTCGGGGAGATCCAGTTCGTCGTCGACGGCAACATCCTCGAAGCAGTCCTCTACGACGAGACGGACGACACGTACTTCTACGGGTCCGTGTTCGCGCCGGCCGGCGCCGACATCGAAGTCCGCATCACCGGCTCCGAAACACACCTGTCCCGGTTCACCCTGTACGAGGGAGCCCGATGAGATTCTCCGCCTCTCAAACAGCATCCACAGCGCTCGCGACCGCCGCGATGGTCGTGGTCACCGGGGGCCTCGCCGGCGCCGCATTCCTGAAGCTCCACACCGACACCACCGCGAAGCATCACTCCCAGCAGGTCGCCGCTGAAGCAAGGTGGCGAGCCGACGTCTCCGACGCGCAAGGCGTCCGACCAGGTGAGCGACAGGTCACGTTCGTCATCGAACGTGACGGCCGCTGCATCGAATCGCTCTGGGCGGTGAAACCCGCCGAACACGACCGGTTCGACCTCACCCTCACGGAGACCACGTTCACCGAAGGTGGCGGCACCTCACCGACCGGATGCCTCGGCACCGTCGCTGAAGCATCCGCTGCCACCCTGTTCACCGATGTCGCCGACGCCGACCCGTTCGGCTACGAGAACATCGGCGGCCGAGCATTCACCCGCACCGCCGACCAGCTGGCCCTCAACCCCGGCGACCGACCCGCTGAAGTCAGCGAAGTGAAATGGTCGAGCTCCGCCGTGAAACGGGTGACCGCGCACATCACCGCCGGGATCTCCCTCCCCGAACCGTCCGTCGACACGGTGTTCGTCGAGAACGCCGCCCGGATGTCCGTCCTGAACGGCGCCGCATCCGGCACGTCCACCTTCGTCGCACCGTGAGGAAGCAGATGAACATCCGAACCCTTCTCCGGTCCGAACGCGGCTCCGCGCTCAGCGTCGTCCCGGTCGTCGCGATCGCCGCAGTGATCGCCACCGCACTTGCCGCGACCGCTGTCGCGACCATCTCCGAGCAGCGCACCTCCGGTGATGTCATCCGCATGGAGTCAGCAATCGACGCCCGCTACTCGCAGTACGTCGCGGAACTGAACGCCGGAGTCCCAGCCTCCACGAACCCCGTCTCGATCAACGGGGTGGACGTGTCGGTGACCGTTGCGAAGGGCGAAGCAGGCGGTCAGGAGATGACCCTGGAAGCTGTCGACCGCACCGGAAAGACCACCACGGAAACCCGGGACCTCAGCTCCTCGGCCGGCACCCACATCACCGGGTACACGAACGAAGGCGCGCCGACCTGGGGGAGCGTCGACCGGGTCGTCGAAGGCAGGTTCGCAACCGGAGACAACTCGATCGCCACCGGCCCGGACCGCGCCTGCATCCTCGACACAGCAGGCGTCCCCTGGTGCACCGGCGCCACCGTCGGCGACGGCAGCGCGACCGGACGCTCGGCGCCGACCCGGGTGGACATGGGAGCCGTCCCCGCCGGCCGGCATTTCACCACGCTCTACGCCGAGCAGACCAATCCCGGCGTCGCCGGAGTCTGCGCACTCGACAACGTCGGACAGGCGTACTGCTGGGGCCCGAACACCGCCGGGCAACTCGGCGTCGGAAACGGAGAGGTGAACCGCCCCACACCGGTCCTCGGCGGGCACCGATTCACGAGCCTGTCCGTCGACTCCGGAACCATCTGCGGGATCCGCACCGACCAGGTCGGCATGTGCTGGGGCGACAACGCTGACGGTGAGGTCGGCAACGGTGAGGTCGGGCAGGCCGGACAGCCGGTCACGACCGACGGGAACCGGAAGTTCGTCTGGTTGGAAACCCGCGCCAGCACCACCTGCGGCATCGCCGCCCCGGGCGACCCTGACGCAGGCGGCCTCCTCTGCTGGGGCCGCGACGAAGCATCCGGCCGGATCTCCCCGACCCGCGCCGACAAGAACCTCCGCCTGACCGTCGGCTCGTTCAGCACCGACGGGAAGCTCTGCGCGCTCGACGGTGACCGCGCAGCCTGGTGCCTTGACGGGTTCGGCGGCGGCGGCGAGCAGAACGGGCGGCTGTCCCGCGTCGCCGGCGGTGACCGGTTCACGAGTCTCACCGTCCGACCAGGAACAGCCTGCGGACTCACGACCGACAGCAATGTCTCCTGCTGGGGAGGTAACAGCGCCCCCGCCCGCGTCGCACTTGAGCGGCCTGCCGTCGAGCTCGCGGTCGGTGACGGGTTCGCCTGCGCACTCGACGACCACCGTCACGTCTCCTGCTGGGGCGGCGGCAGCGCAGGACAACTCGGGAACGCTGACACCGCACCCTCCGGCACCCCCGTCCAGACCGCAGGCGCGCTCCGCCTGAAGCACCTCGCCGTCGGCCCAGCCACCGGGTACGCCGTCGATTGGAAGGGGCGGCTCTACTCCTGGGGCGAGAACAGCCACGGGCAGGCGGGAGTCGGCTCCAACGCTGACGTCGCCCGACCCACGATCGTCGCCACGACGACCACCGTCAACGCACCCGGCTACACCCCGTTCGCGTCGTTCGGACGCTGACCCACCGAAAGGAAACACCTGTGTCTGCTGACAACTTCTGGCTCGTGAGGCGCGTGCCGACGGGGTTCGTCGTCGTGATGGGCTTCGAATCCGATGACTCGAAACCGCAGCCGCGCGGCCACGAGCGCGTGTTCGAGACCCCGGAAGAGGCGCTCGACTCCGTGATCGATGATTACGCCGAGTACGGTCATCAGATCGACCCGGAATGCTTCCTCGAAGACGAAGAGTGGGAGCTGCTGAAAACCGAACGGGAAGACCTGCTCGAGCAGTTTCGGTGGCTGCTCGAGCAGGAGGACCGCCCCGACCCTCGCGACATCCTCGCGGTCGTCGAAGAGCGGATGAGCTACCCGATGCTCGTGCAGGGCTGACCCCTGACGCTGTGAGTTCCAACCCGCTCCGCCTGCTGCCGGCATTCCGCAAGAAGCTGCTGGCAGCACGGAGACGGTGGACCCTGAAACTCAGCTGGCCGAACGGGTACCTCGCACTGACTATCGCCGTGGTCGCAGTGTTCATCCTCGGACCCACCGCCGCGGTCCTCATCAACCAGCGGATCTCGATTGCAGACTCCACCGACGAGATCGCGACGGAGTCCACTCACCTCGCGAAGCTGCAGAGAAGCCTCGACCAGTGGAACGACCCGGACCACGTCGAGTCGCAGGCCCGTGACCGGCTGTTCTATGCGATGCCGGGGGAGACGCTGTACCTGGTGGTCGACAACCGGCCGGAGAACGACAAACCGAAGGAGCTGCCTCCCATCTCCTCCGATCTGACCCGCACCGAACCTGACTGGGCTGAGACGTTGCTCGGCGACGTGTTCGACGCCGGGCTCGCACCTGAGGAGACAGCGCCGCCGGCAGGGTAGAAGGCGTCAGCATTCCGCCGCGCATATAAGGTGCATGGACTACCAGCGCGACACCCTCGGCCGATTCGACCGAACCCACACCCGACCGGAGGCAAGCATCCCCGTGCAGACGACCTCCTGCCGCAACTGCAGCACTGACCGGATCCTCGGTGCACCGCACCGATGCCCGGCACCCGGGCTGATCGCGCTCACCGGCGCAGCTGAACTCGTCCTCGAAGCCTGCCGCGCCGCCGGCGGACAACCGCTCATCGTCGGCGGCGCCGTCCGCGACGCACTGAAGAACCCGGGCGGCACGCCGAAGGACGTCGACATCGAAGTCCACAATGTCGACGGGTTCGGCAGGATCAAGGAGGAGCTCACCGCCAGAGGTGTGAAGGTCGACGAGGTCGGCGTCAGCTTCGGCGTCCTGAAAGCTGTCGCCCACGGAGAGGACTTCGACATCTCGCTCCCTCGCCGCGACTCGAAGACCGGCGCCGGGTACCGCGGGTTCACTGTCGAGTTCGACCCGTCAATCGGGGAAGTCGAAGCGTTCGCGCGCCGCGACTTCACCGTGAACTCCATCGGGTTCGACCCCACCACAGGTGAACTCGTCGACCCGTTCGGCGGCGTCAACGACCTGCACGACGGCATCCTCCGCCACACCTCAGAAGCATTCTCTGAAGACCCGCTCCGAGTGCTCCGCGCGGTGCAGTTCGCCGCCCGTTTCGACCTGGAACTCGCCGACGACACCGCAGAGCTTGCCGAGTCGATCTCCGACACGTTCTCCGAGCTCGCCACCGAACGGGTGTGGCAGGAGTTCCGGAAGCTCGCCCGCGCCGGCCGGAAGCCGTCCCGCGCGCTCGAGGTGCTCGAACGGACCGGGTGGCTCCGCCACTTCCCTGCACTCGCAGCGACCCGTGGATGCGAGCAGGACCCGCACTGGCACCCGGAAGGAGACGTGTTCACCCACCTTGGGATGTCTGCCGACGCGGCCGTCGAAGCAGCCGACCGGTACCAGCTCGACGACGAAGCCCGCGAGCGGGTCGTGCTCGCCGCGCTGCTTCACGACATCGGGAAGCCCGCGACTACTGAGACTCGCGGCGGGCGGATCACCTCCTATGAGCATGAGCACGTCGGCGCCGGGCAGGCGAGAGAGTTCCTCCTGTCGATCGGCGCGCCGAAGCAGACCGCGGAATGGGTCGGCACGATCGTCCGCGAGCACATGCGACCGGCAAGCGTCGGGGCGAACCCATCGAAGTACGCCGTCCGGAAGCTGTCTCGCCGTCTCGGCGATGTTCCGGTCATCGAATGGGCGGCGGTCGTCGACGCCGACCACGGCGGCCGCGGAGCCGGATCGAAGCCGACCCCGACCGCGAAATGGCTCGCTCTGTACGAGCAGCTCGGTGACACGGCGACATCTCCGCGCCTGCTGCGCGGGGAGCACCTCATCAAGCGCGGCCTTCGCCCCGGGGAGTCGTTCCGCACGATCCTGACGGAGTCGCAGGACGCTCAGGATCGGGACGTCTTCTCCGACGTGGCCGGAGCTCTCGCCTGGCTTGACGAGTACCTGGTGTCGGCCGATCGCGACTGAACCGCGATCCGGGCCCTGCCCGCGCATGTAACAGGCGTGACCGTCACCACACCTGCACAGCCCACCGTTTCGTCGACCCTCGAGCAGACCCTCGAGCTTGAGAGATTCCTTGCCGCATCACGTCAAGGACGGCCGCTCATCACGTCGGAGGTGGCCCGTTGAGCATGTTCAAGGTGGTCCAGCCCCGGAAGAAGAAGGCGAAACAGGAACAGGCCGCTCCCGAGCCGGCGCCGACGAACCCGTGGGCCGGTGTCACCAGCGCAGCACCTGCGCCGGTGATGCAGCCCGCCCCGGCCGCCTACGAGGCGTTCGCCCCCAAGGCTGCGCTCCCGAACCCGGAACCGCAGGTGTACGAGGAAGGCGACGACCTCGACGACATGAAGTTCTACCCTCGCGTCGCCGCGATGCAGTCGCAGCCGGGGACCGTCGAAGACGCCGAAGCCGCGGCACTCGAGCTCGCGGGCACCGCAGAGGATGCTGTCGCGACGACCTCCTGGAACCCCGCACCACCGGTCGCAGCGCCTGCGGAACCGTTCGTCGACTTCACCGACCCGGGAGTGGCGCCGCTCGAAGAGGACGACACAATCTCCGAGCGGTGGACTCATGGGTTCACGACCGACCTCATCGCCGACGAGGACCTCCCGAAGCCGCAGTACGACCCCAGTGATGCGCGCCGCGAAGCTCCGGCGTACTCGGCGATCGGGATGGACGAGCAGGTGCTCGACCTCATCCCCGAGGGCGCACCCACCGACGAAGACCGGCTGCAGCTCGCGCTCACCCACGCCCGATCCATGCACAGTGCTGACGACGTCGCTCGCATCATCGAGCAGGCGAAGACCGGCGATCAGCAGTCCTTGGACACCATGGCCCGCTGGCTGAAGGTGGTCGACACGATGCTCGGCCTGTCCGTCGCCCCGTTGGACCCGGAGGAGATCGCCGGTGACGTCGTCGGCGCAGGTGACGGCCCGGACACTCGCGAAGTGCTGGTCGTCCCGGCTGAGCCGGGGGCAGAGCCCGTCGACCAGCCCGCCGAGGTGGCTGCCCCGGTGAACACCGCAGCCGCACCCGAACAACCCGCCGTCCACCAGGAAGACCTCTTCGCCGGGCCCGCGCACCCGGGCCGCGACAGTATGATCTCCGCGATCGCCACCGGTCTCAACGGACCCACCGATCTGCGCGAATGGGAAGCCGGCGAAGCAGCCGAAGTCGTCGCATTCGCCGACCACATGCTCCGCCTCGGCTACGCCTCCAAGAACGACATCGTCGACGAGATCGTCGAGATCATCAACTCCGCCGCGATCGCAGCATCAGCCGCCGACAGCATCACCACGGAGGGTCTCATGAACGCGCTCGACCTGCTGAACGACTTCCGCTCCCGCACCTGAACGGCCGTCGTCGCCGCCTAACGAACCACGCCGCCTGACCGATAGTCACCGGTGAGCTGCCGGCCCCCGCATCGCCGGCACGCCGGTGAACGAAGGGTAGGCGACGTTGGGCATGCATGAGGCATCCGCCCTCCTCTGGGAGGAACGCGAGCTCCTCGACGTCCTCTTGTTCAAGCTCGAGGTCGAACAGATGCTGCTCGCTTCCGGGAATTCCCGGTGGCTGAACCGCTCAACCCAGGAAGTAGACGCCGTCCAGAACCGGCTCGGCCGAGTCGGGCTCGCCCGCGCCGTCGAACTCGACGGCGTCGCCGCAGAGTGGCAAGCACCGCCGGAATGCGGGCTCCGCGAACTCGCCGAGCACGCACCAGAAGGGCCGTGGGCCGAGATCCTCAACGCCCACGCGGCAGGCCTCGCCCAGATCGTCACCGAAGTCGAAGCGATCCGCAGCTCGAACGAGCAGCTCATCCGAGGCGCGCTCCGCGCCACCCAGGAAACCCTGGCCGACAGCACCGCCTCCCCGAGCACCTACAACGCTCGCGGCATCACGGACAACGGGCGCGGAGCCGCCCGCCTCATCGACAAGGAGATGTAGTGGGATCGACATTCGCAGGGCTGAACACCGCCTTCCTCGGACTGACCGCCGCGAGGATGGGCCTCGACGTCGCCGGCCAGAACATCACCAACGCGAAGACCCCCGGGTACACCCGACAGCGGATCGACCTGTCATCCAACCCCTCCGTCGGGCGTGCCGGCCTCTTCTCGCAGCCGCTCCCGACGCCCGGAGGCGGAGTCACCGTCGACAGCATCTCCCGTCTGGGGAACATCCACCTCGACAACCGTGTCCGAGGGGCCGCATCCAGCTACGGTTTCCACGGCGTCCGCGCCGAAGCGCTGCACACCCTCGAGACCCGCCTCAACGAACCTGGCGAGAACGGGCTCAGCTCCGCGCTGAACAAGTTCTGGTCCGGATGGGCGGACCTCTCGAACAACACCGGCCAGCCGGCCGCCGCCGGCGTCGTCATCGAGCAGGCGAACGTGATCGCCGGTCAGATCGCCGAAGGGTACCGAGGTGTCGACGAACAGTGGACCAGTGTCCGGGCGACCGTCGGCACCTCCGCCGACGAGCTCAACAACATCGGCCGTCAGATCGCAGAACTCAACGACCTCATCCGTTCCGCAGCCGCCGCCGGCGGATCCGTCAACGAACTCATGGACAAGCGGGCCCTGCTCGCAACCGCCGTCTCGCAGATCGCCGGCGGGCAGACCGTCCACCGGGAGAACGGATCAATCGACGTCCTGATCGGCGGGAACCCGCTCGTCTCCGGCTCCGACTTCAACGCCGTCAAGATCGTCGGCGGAACCAAGATGGGCGACACCGTCCAGCTGGAATGGGCCAAGCACCCGGGCCTCGCGATCCCGCTCTCCGGCGGGGAGCTCGGCGCCAACCTGAACGTCCTCCTCCCTGCAGCACAGGGCGGCGCGCTCGACCAGGCCGCGCAGGCGTTCAACGACGTCGCCACCGCACTGGCAGCGACCGTGAACGCGATCCACCAGACCGGTTCGACACCGAACGGCACCACCGGGCTCGACTTCTTCCGGATCACCCCCGGCGCCCCTGCAGCGCTCAGCCTCGAGGTCATCCCGACGAACGTGAACGAGATCGCAGCAGGCAAGGTCGGCGGCGGACCGCTCGACGGATCGATCGCCGATCAGATCAGCCAAGCAGGGAAGGGCCCTGGGTCTGCGGACACCATCTGGTCGACGTTCGTGACCGGTGTCGGCGTCGTCACCCAGGCGGAGAAACGGCAGGCGACCCTCGCCGAGATCGCTTCGGTGAACGCGTTCAACGCGCAGCAGTCGCAGGGCGGTGTCGACCTCGACGAGGAGAACCTCAACATCGTCGAAGCTCAGACCGCCTACCAGGCTGCCGCCCGCGTCATGACCGCGGTCGACGAACTGCTCGACACCCTCATCAACAAGACAGGACTCGTGGGCCGCTGATGATCACCAGAACGACTTCGGTCATGCGGCAGGCGCAAGCCGCTCGCAACATGATGGCCGCCGCAGGGCAGTACGCCGAGCTGCAGAACCAGGCGACCACCTACCGGAAGCTGAACCGGCCGAGCGACGACCCTTCGGGGACTGCGAACGCGGTCGCGATCCGAGCTTCTCAGGCTGCAAGCCAGCAGCACACCCGGAACATCCAGGACGGTATCGGCTGGCTGACGACGCTCGACTCGAGCCTCATGTCCGTTGACTCCCTCCTCACTAGAGCGCGTGACCTCACCATCCAGGGCGCGAACGACGGCTCGATGTCCGCCGCGGCGAAGGAGGCGATCGCATCGGAGCTCGAAGCGATCCGCGACTCGCTGCTGAAGGAGGCGAACACCCAGTACCAGGGCCGGTTCGTGTTCGCCGGAACCACCGACCAGTCGGCAGCGTTCGAGCAGAACTACACCTTCAACGGGGTTCCCGGATCCACCGTTGAGCGCCGAATCGCAGACCAGAAGACCGTCCGCGTCGACGCCGATGGGCAGAGCGTGTTCGGCGCCGGCCCAGCCAGCATGTTCGCTCTACTGGACGGAATCGCCGCCGACCTTCGCGCCGGCGTGAACGTGAAGTCCCGCATCGGGGAGATCGACACGTACGCGGAGCAGGTCCGCAACGCCCAGGCGACCGTCGGCTCACGCCATTCGAATGTGCTGACCTCTCAGGAGGCTCTGGCCACCAGAACGGTCGAACTGGAATCCCAGCGTTCCGGCATCGAAGACATCGACATCACGAAGGTCGTCGGCGACCTGCAGATGCAGGAACTGATCTACCAAACCACACTGTCCGTCACCGCACGCGCCACCCAACTGAACCTCATGGAGTACCTCAGATGACCCGTCAGCTTTCCTTCATCGCCCCGATGTCCGGCCTCGGTGAGAACATCACTTACCAGCTCGAGGAGGTGGAAGGCGCTGACGGGCTGTACCGCTTCGAGTGGGAGCCCGGTGTGGGCGTGTACGCCCTCGCAGCAGCGGACCATCTGCCCACCTACCAGCCTGAGTTCGACGAGCTCGATCTGGAAGCGATCGGCGCGGCCGCGGACGAGGTCGAGGTGTTCGTCATCGCGAACTCGGGTGCTGGTGAGCTCACCGTGAACCTTCTCGCTCCGGTGATCGTGTTCGAAGACCGGGCACTGCAGGTGATCCTCGACGGCCAGGGGTTCCCGGTGAGGGCCCCGCTTGCAGCCGGCGTGTAGCGTCGGTCAGCGACCGATCGGAGCTCTCGGCACCTGAACGGTGGCGAGCAGCTTGTCGAGGTTCTGTTCGGATGCGGCCTCGCGGTTCTGGCGTTCGACTTCGTCGAGCAGTTCGGGCCTGAGGATCTTGATGTTTCGGGGCGCGTCGATCTGCAGCCGCACCTGACCGCCGGAGCGGTCACCGAGCACGGTGACCACGATGTCGTCACCGATGAGGATCTGCTCACCGAATTTCCTTGTGAGGATCAGCATGACCCCTCCTTCCTTCGCAGTAGTGGTTTCGCTGCTTTGACACACCCATGCGCGGGCGCCGGCAGCTCAGAGCCGCGGCGCGTCAGCAGGCTTCCCGTCCACGTACCCGACGGGGACGTTCAGCAGGTTCACGGTCGCCGGCGAGAGGGTCGCTGAGACACCGGAGACGATGAGGCCTTCGACGTCGTACCTGCGGATCAGCGGCGCCGCCCACGCGGCGGTGTCGTCGGGTTTCGCGGAAGCGTCCACGGCGAGCCAGAGCTGGTCGGGTGAGATGTCGTCCAGGTCGACGGTTCCGCCAATCCCGGCCCCGTACGCCACGTACACCGGCCGGTCGCGTTCGACCGCTGCAGCTCGTGCCGTCAGCGCCCCGCGACGGTCTGAGACCGGCTCAGCGCCTCGCAGGGCGGCGCTCCCGGCCGGTCTGAGCTCTGCGTACCTTCCGGACCGCGACAGCGCCTTCACGGCCTGCACGGCGTCGTCTGGTCGGCCGACGACGACCACGAGGTCGCCCGCCCGTTTCGAGATCACCGGAACCTGAACGGTGCGGGCCAGCAGCTCCGCCCGGCTCGTGAACAGCTGCTCGAACCCGGCCGGCTCGAGCGGCGACACGGAAGCCGGTTCGTCGTCCAGGTCGGCGAGAGCGTGAAGGTTCCCAATGACCGCCCCGAACGGATCCCGTGCAGGCTCGGGGTCATGACCGTCGGCGGCGTCCTCAGCGGTGAGGAGCGCGTACAAGCCTGAGCTGTCCTCTGCGAACAGGTGGGCGGGGACCAGCTCATCTTCCACGTCCACAACGATCTCGTATCGCGGCTTCGCGAACAGCTGCTTCGTGAACCCCGGAACCCCGGCAGGACGGCCGACACGATCCGCGGACACGACGGTCACGCCGCCGCCCGGGAACGCTTCGCGGACCTTCTGCTTCGCCGCCTCGAGCGTCTCAGCTTCAAACGTGTGCCGGCTCACTGCGGATCACCCCCACCGTGTTGATCGCGACGTTCCCGGAAGCGGTTGCCTCCGAGTAGGACAGCACCGTCACGCCGGGCTTCTGCGCGGTGATCATCCGACGGACAGCCGGGCGGAGCGCCGGGGCGCACACCACGACCGGGGTGAGCCCTTCCTGCTCTGCGGCGTCGAGGTTCGAGCGGACCGACGCGATCACCCCGGAGATCGACTCCGGCGCCAGGAGGATCTGCGACCCCTGGTCGGTGGGGCGGAGCCCTTCCATCATCTGCTGCTCGAGGAGCGGATCGATCGTCACCACGTTCAACGCACCGTCGTTCACATGCTGCGCGGCGACCGCAGGGCCGAGCGCGGTGCGGGCCGCCTCGATGAGCTGCTCCGCATCCGCGGGGGCCTTCGCGCGAAGCGACAGCGCTTCGTAGATGCGGCCGAGGTCGTTGATCGGGACGAGCTCGGAGAGTAGCCCCTGCAGTACACGCTGAACCTCCGCGAGGGACAGCGGCGCCGGAGTGAGCTCGTCGACCGCGGCGGGGTTCGACCGCTTCAGGTGCTCAGTCAGAGTGCGGACATCCTCACGGGAGAGGAGCCTGGCGGCGTTGTCAAGCACAACCCGGTTCAGGTGGGTGACGACCACCGACACTCGATCGATGACGGTCGCGCCGGAAAGCTCAGCGGTTCGTCGCATCTCACCGGGGATCCACTTGCCCTCGAGCCCGAACACCGGCTCGTGGTCGAGCTGCCCGGGAAGCCCGGAGAGGGCCTGCTCCGACCCGATCGCGAGGACCCGGCCGGCCGGGGCGATGCCGCGGGCTTCCTCGACACCGGCGATGCTGATCGTGTACGTCGAGGCGGGCAACGCCACGGAGTCGCGGGTGCGGACACGAGGGATGATGAACCCGTAGTCGATGCTGACCTTCTTCCGGAGCTGCTTCACTCGGGCGAGCAGGTCGTCGCTGGCGCCGGAGACGATGTCGACGACGTCCGGGGCGAGGCTGATCTCGAGGTTGTGCACCTGCATCTGGTCGATGAGGTCGTCGGTCGTCTCCGTCTTCGGTGCTGCGTCCGCAGGACTGCCATGCTCGGCGAGACGCGCCTGACGTTCCTCCGATGCCTTCAGGCGGCGGCTGACGATGATCAGGGTGAGCCCGACGGCGGCGAACGCGAGGAACGGCATCCCGGGGATGAGTCCCATGACGAGCGCGGCGACACCGGCGATCATGATCGCGACCTGCGACTGGGACAGCTGCTTCGACGCGGTGGATCCGAGGTCGGTTTCAGCGGCGGAGCGGGTCACGATCATGCCGGTGGACACCGCCATGAGCAGCGCCGGGATCTGGGTGACGAGGCCGTCACCGATCGTCAGGATCGTGTAGTGCTCGAGCGCTTCACCGATCTCCATGCCGTTCTGCAGCATGCCGATCGCGATACCGCCGATGACGTTGATGACGATGATGATGATGCCGGCGATCGCGTCGCCCTTCACGAACTTCGACGCACCGTCCATGGCGCCGTAGAAGTCGGCTTCGGCGGCGACTTCCGCGCGGCGGGTTCGCGCCTGCTCCTCGGTGATCAGGCCGGAGTTCAGGTCAGCGTCGATCGCCATCTGCTTGCCGGGCATCGCGTCCAGGGTGAAGCGGGCGCCGACCTCGGCGACACGTTCGGCGCCCTTGGTGACGACGACGAACTGGATGACGACGAGGATGAGGAACACGACCGCGCCGATGATGACCGACCCGGACACCGCGACATGACCGAACGCCTGGATGACGTCGCCGGCGAAACCTTCGCCGAGCACCAGGCGGGTTGATGCGACGTTCAGACCGAGCCGGAACAGGGTCGCGATCAGCAGCAGCGACGGGAACACGGAGAAGTCGAGCGGCTTCTTCACGAACATCGTCGTCAGCAGGATGACGAGCGCGAACAGGATGTTCACGATGATCAGGATGTCGAGCATCTGCGACGGGACCGGGACGATCAGCAGCAGCAGGATGCCGACGACGCCGACGGGGACGCCGAACTTGGTCAGGGTGGACTTCATGAGGTTGCTCCCAAGGTGAGGGTGGGCTTCGACATCTGGTGGATTCCGGTGGCCGCGCCGCGCTTCTTCAGCGATGCGACGAAGTGCAGGATGAGGGCGACCGCGTGGTACAGGTCGACGGGGATTTCATGTCCGACCTCGCAGGAGGAGTGGATCGCGCGGGCGAGCGGGACGTCCTTCACCATCGGGACGCCCTTCAGCTCCGCTTCCCGGCGGATACGTGTGGCGATCGCGCCCTTCCCCTTCGCGACGACCCGTGGGGCGCCCTTGCCGGCGTCGTACTTCAACGCGACGGCGACGTGGGTGGGGTTCACGAGGACGACGTCGGAGTCGGCGACGGATGCGATCATCCGGTTCCGGCTCATCGCCAGCTGACGGGATCGACGCTGCGCTTTCACGAGCGGGTCGCCGTCAGAGTTCTTCATCTCGTCGCGGACTTCCTTCTTCGTCATCATCGTCTGCTTCCGGTTCTTCTTCCAGACGACGAACACGTCGAACCCGGCGATGATGAGGCCGGCTGCGACCGCGGTCACGAGGAGTGAGGTGACGCCTTCACCGGCTGCTTCCAGGAACGCGGAGACCGGCAGCCCGCCGGCCTGGGTGAGGACCGGCATCAACGACTGGATGACGGCGTACAGGGCGAGGCCGACGACGGCGGTCTTCAGGAGCGCTTTCACGCCCTGCCAGAGCGCCTGCAGCCCGAACACCCGCTTCATGCCTTTCACGACGTTGAACTGCTCGTACTTCCCCTTGAACTTCCTGGGGTGGATGCCGCCCTGCGAAGCGGAGCCGACGATCACGGCTGCCGCGACGACTGCGAGCATGAACGCGAGGATCCCGAGGATCGATCCGAGCCCCTCGCCGAGGACCTCCACGGCGTGCTGCGGGTCAGGGTTCGCTGCGACCTGCATCGCTTGGTGCATCTGCGCTGTGGTGGCGGCACCGGCGGTCGCCATCGTTGCGGGGAGCGCGACTGCGGCGGCCCCGATCCCAAGCCATGCGGTCAGGTCCTGAGACTTCTGCAGGCCGCCCTTCTCGCGGACGTCCTTCAGCTTCTTCGGGCTGGCTTTCTCTGTCCGTTCCTCGGAGTCGCTCATCCGCCGATCACCGCCCCGATTGCGTCGATCGCTTCACCGGTGAGTGCTGCGATTGCTGCGGGGAGGGCGACGAAAATGAGCCCGCCGAGCGTAAGCGTCAGCAGGATCTTCAACGGGAACCCGAGCGCGAACGCGTTCAGCGCGGGAGCGACACGGGTGAGAAGGCCGAGTCCGAGGTCGGCGAGGAACAGCACGATGATGAGCGGCCCGGCGATCTGCACCGCGGCGACGAGGACCCCGGATGCCGCGGTGATGAACGTTTCCGCGTTCAGGTTGTCGAACCCGGCGCCGAGCGGGACAGCTTCGAAGGTCGACATCAGCCCGCCGATGATGACGAGGTAGGCGCCAGTGGAGAACGTCAACGCGATCGCCGCCATCCCGAACAGGCGGGAGAACTGGGCGCCGTGGATGTTCAGCTGAGGGTCGAACCCCTGCGCGATCTGGAACCCGCCGAACGTGTCGATCAGCCCGCCGGCGTCCTGGATCGCAGCGAACAGGACGTAGACGAGGAACCCGAGCGCGGCCCCGGTGATGACTTCCGCGACGAGCGCGCCGAGGAATGCGGCGTCGCTGAGCTCGGTGAACCCGTCCGTGACCTTCGGAGCTGCAGCGATCGCCAGCCCGATCGCGATCATCGCTTTCACCCGGCCGGGGAACGACTTGTACGAGAACGGGGGAGCGATCGCGACGAACGCGATGATCCGGACCGATGCGAGCATCACCGCTTCGATCCACGGCAAGCTCACCGGGATGTACACGGGGTCACCCGCTTCCGACGAGTGCGGGGATCTTCAGGAACAGCTCGTTCGTGAAAGCCACCGCTTCGCTGATCATCCAGTGGCCGCTGACGATGAGGGCGATGGACACTGCGATCGCTTTCGGGACGAACGACAGCGTCACCTCCTGCACCTGCGTGATCGACTGGATCAGGGAGATCGCGAAGCCGACGACGAGGCTGGTGATGAGGATCGGCGCGGCGAGCTTCGCGGCGAGGATGAGCCCGTCCATGCCGATGTCCATGATCTGGTTCGTGTCCACGTCAGCTCCCGTTGTACGAGGAGACGAGGGTGGTGGCGAGCAGCCCCCACCCGTCTACGAGGATGAACAGGAGGATCTTGAACGGCAGCGAGATCATCACCGGCGGGAGCATCATCATGCCCATCGACATCAGCGCGCTGGAGACGACGAGGTCGATGACCAGGAACGGGATGAAGATGACGAACCCGATGATGAACGCGGCACGAAGCTCCGAGATCAGGAACGCCGGGATGAGGGTCATCATGTCGACGTCCTGCGCGGTGTCGGGGTTGTCGAGCCCCGCAGCGCGGGTCATCAGCGCAATGTCCTCTTCCCGGGTGAAGCCGAGCATCCACTGCCGGATCGGTTCGGTGCCGGCAGCGAAAGCGTCCTCGAAGTTCATCTGACCGTTCAGGTACGGCTGTACGCCGGCGGCGTTCACGTCCGAGAGCACGGGCCACATGATGAACATCGTCAGGAACAGCGAGAGACCTGCAAGCACCTGCGTCGGCGGGATGGAAGGCAGCCCGAGCGCGGAGCGCGTCATGCCGAGGACGACGAAGATCTTCGTGAACGACGTCATCATGAGCAGCAGCGCCGGGGCGACGCTGAGCACAGTGATGCTGAGCAGGGTGACGATCGCCGATGACGGGGTGCCGTCAGGGCCGTTGATCGTCACCCCGACGGTGCCGGCGCCGGGCCCGGAAGGGTCGGTCGGTGGGATCGGGTCGATCGGCTCAGCGAAACTCGGTGCGGCCGCGGCGAACACTGCGGCGACGGTGACGGCCGCGAACACGGCGGCGTACCAGGCGAGCTTCCGCGACTTCCGGGTCGCGGCAGCGGTCATTGTTCGAGGTCCTGCCTTACGGCTTCAGCTGGACGCATCCGTGCGCCGAGCGAAAGGACGGCCCCGCGTAGCGATCCGTGCGATGCGGGCTTGTCGGTGGTGAGGTCATGGCCTGAGATGTCGACATCGAGTGTGAACTCAGGCTGCTCGGGGATGTCCGTGTCGGACAGGACGTTGACCTGCTGGTCGGTGACGCCGAGGAGGAGCCGGCGGCCGCCGTGGTCGACGACGACGAGGGAGGCGCGCCGGCCGAGCGTCTGGCGGCGGAGAACCGTCAGGGCGTCGGAGGTCGGTGCGGGACGGAGTTTCTTGCCGTTCTCGAGGCGACTTTTCAGCCACCACAGCAGGGCGAGCACCGCCGCGAGGGCGACGATCGCACGTCCGATCGAGAACAGGTCCATCAGGCTGCGACGCCGTCCTCGAGGATTCGGGTGATGCGGATCCCGTAGTCCTGGTCGACGACGACGACTTCGCCGAGCGCGACGAGGCGGTTGTTGACGCGGATGTCTGCCGGGGCGCCGGCGGCACGGTCGAGCTCCACGACGTCGCCGGGCTTCATGTTCAGCATGTCGCCGAGGGTGATCGTCTTCGACCCGATGACGACGGTGAGGGCGACCTCGATCGGGTTGACTCGCTGCAGCTTCTCGGACAGGTGCGCGTCATCCCCGGTGCGGCCGGTCGGGTCCACCTGGACGGCGAACCATCCGACGATGTTCGCGGCGCTGTCGAGGAGCGCGAATCGGGGGATCTCGTCGTCCTCGAGGAGGTGCCGGCCTCCGGTGGTGACGTCGCTGAGCTGACCGACCGCGATGACTTCACCGGCGGCGATGAAGGCCGGGGTGACGGCGGTGTCGGCCGCGACACCGGACTCGGAGAGGTAGTCGTCGTCGGCGAACGTGATGGCCAGCTGCGCGCTCGGGGAGCCGACGAGAGTTGCGGTGTACACCGTCTTCCCTTCGGCGGGCCCGGTCGCCGGTGCTGCGATGAGCCGCTTCGTGGTCGGCAGCGAGTTCACGAGGGCGTCGGCGACCGCCGACAGGTCCTGGGTGGTCAACGGGTCTCCTTGGTGTCGGTGATGGTGCAGGCGAGCCGATGTCCGGCACGGCCGAGCGCGGCGGACCCGATGATGTGGCCTTCCGCGGCGAGGTGCATGGGTCGGTCGGTGCTGTGCGCGATCTTGATCAGCTGGCCGACTTCGAGTTGAAGGACGTCCTTCGCGGTCAGCTCGAGCGGGGTGAGCTGCAGGTTCATGGACACGGGAACACGGGCGAGCTGGCGTTCGAGCATGGTCCGGGCCTCGCTTTCACGGACCACCGGGTTCGCGTCGCCGAGACGGCGGAGGATCACTTCGGACGGGAAAGCGAGTGTCGCCATGGAGGAACGATCGGTGGTCTGCACGGTGAACGAAGCGATGACCATGAGTTCGCCGGGCGCTGCGGCCTGCGCGAACTGCGAGTTCGACGTCACCGACGACATGGCGATCTCGTCGGTGATGAGCCCGTTCAGGCAGTACCTGAGGTCGTCGATCAGGTCGGCGACGAGCTTGCCGAGAAGGGACTGCTCGATCTGCGTGAAGGGGCGCTCGGGTTCGTCGTGGGAGCCGTCACCGCCGAGCATGTGGGAGAACCAGGACAGCGCCGTGGATCCGGGGAACTGGATCACCGACTTCGCAGGTTCGTCGCCGAGGTCGCAGAGCACCATCGTGGTGAGCGGCGGAAGCGACGCAGCGTACTCGTCGTACGTGGCCATCTTGACCTCGTCGAAGGTGACCTGCGCGCGGGTGCGGATGTTCGCCGTCAGCTGGGTGCCCCACTGGCGGGCGAGGGATTCGAAGCCGACCTCGAGCACGCGGGAATGCTCCCGGGCCAGCGTGGTCGGTCGACCGAAGTCGTAGAGCTCTGGCGGCTTGGGAGCGGGGTGGTTCAAAGTTCTCGCGTCTCGGTGGCTCACGAATGGACTATCGGCAGCGCCTGGAGGCCACGTAAGACGTGGTTCCCGCGCACGCAGTACACATGCGCGGAAACCTTCTCCGCTGAGGGTTGGAGCTCAGCTCACCGACGCCAGGCTGTACTCGGCGGGCGGAGCCCCTGCGTTCAGTCGGTCCAGGTGCTCCCGGACCGGGCCGCGAGCGTCGATGTTGAGCACGGCGCCGAGGATGCCGGCCGCGACGACCGGGGAGACGACGTCGGCTGCCTGCAGGAACCGGGAGGAGCGTGAACCCTGCCACGGGTACGCCCAGTCGAACCCGACGAGTGCGCCAGCCTCGTTCGCGTCGAGGCGAAGCCCGTCCTCACGCTCCCAGGTGCGGGATGACCCGGTCAGGCACCAGGAGGCGCGATCGGCGGAGAAACGGTTCCCGCCGGTCGGCTTCCGGTTCCCGCGGGTGATGATGTGGTGGCCGGGCTCCCAGCCGAGGAGCTCGGACATCATCGTGGTCCGCTCCTCCAGGTTGAACCCGTAGGCGGACGGGGAGTGCTTCCTGGCGACGAGGAACGTCCGCTTCCGGTGTGACGCGACCCCGTAGTCAGCGGAGTCGACGTTGATGACGTCAACCCACGCCCAGTCCTGGCTGTAGAGCTCCGCTGCGAGGTCCTCCCAGGCGAACTCCACGGTCGCCACCTGCTCGAACACGGCCCATTCGATGTCGGGGAGGAGCATCGCGTAGAGGCCGGCTTCCGCGAGGAGCGCGGTGCGGGGGTCCTGCACGTCCGAGACCGACTCGAGGGCGTCTTCGAGGTCGATACCCCAGCCGACGGAGGTCCACACGTCGAGGACCTTCTGGAAGTCGGCGCCGGTGCCGGTGCGGAGACCGGCAGGGCTGAAGGACGGGCACGGGGTCGACACGATCAGCCCTTTGGTGCCGCCGAAGTCCGCGATGCGGAGCTCACGCATGTCCTGCAGGACGCGAGTGTGCCCGGCGGCGCGGGCGGTCGCGACAGCGTCCTTCGAGATGTCGTAGCCGACGATGTCGAGTCCTGCGCGGATGATGCGGGCGCCTTCATCCCAGCCGCCGGGTCCGGCGCAGAGGTCAATGGTCAGGTCAGGGGTCTTCTTCACGAATGCCTCATGCGCGGGCGTGAAGCTAGTGCGAAGAGCCCTTCTCGGTGTCCTTTTTCGACTTCT
This sequence comes from Agromyces sp. NPDC057679, assembly GCF_042799635.1. NCBI lineage: Bacteria > Bacillati > Actinomycetota > Actinomycetes > Micrococcales > Microbacteriaceae > Agromyces > Agromyces sp. NPDC057679. Next base: position 293,653 of record NZ_JBHVIK010000004.1, read on the forward strand.
CTGCTTCCTTGTGCGACTTCTTGCTCGCCGCTTCCCGGTCGGCGTCGACGAGGCCGGGGATCAGCGAACGGATCTCGTCCGACTGGTCGGAGAGGACGACCACGTCGACCCGACGGTTCGTCTGCTGACCGGCAGGGGAGGCGTCATTGGTCGCGGGTCGTGCCGAACCGTACCCTGATGCGCCGGCGCGGGTTTGATCGACACCGGATTGCTCGACGAAGTACCGGACCACCTGGGTTGCGCGGCCGCTCGAGAGCTCCCAGTCAGTCGGGAACGGGGCGGGGGAGCCGTGCGGGTCAGCGTGGCCCTCGACGGCGATCTCGTCCTTCAGCGGTGCGAGCACGGCGCCGATCGAGGAGAGCACGTCGATCGCTTTCGGGTTCAGTTCGGTGCTGTTGCCCTGGAAGAACGTTTCGGCGCCGACGAGGCGGACGGTGAGGCCGTGCTCGTCGATCTTGTAGTTGACGGCGTCGGCGAGCCCCTTGCCGGTCAGGGAAGTGTTGATCTCGTCACGGATTTCTTCGAGACGTTCGATCTCTTTGATCGCGAGGTCGACATCGGTGACGAGTTCGCCTTCTTCGTCGATGAGCTCGGGAGGAACGATCACTCCTTCGGCGGTGTCGACCTTGTCGGTCTCTTCCACACCGAAGCCGGTGGCGAGGGAGTCTTTCAGCTGTTCGTACTTCTCCGCGTCTGGGGAGGACATCGCGAACAGGACGATGAACATGCACATGAGCACGGTGACCATGTCCATGTACGACGCCATCCAGCGTTCATCGACGTGATGCTCGATGCTGCCGCTCTTGCGCCGCTTCTTCGCCACGGGTCAGTCCTGCTTGCTTCGTGCGTCCGCGTCCGGCTTCGCGGTGGTCTTCGACTCGGTCTTCGAGAGCATGTGCGCCGGGACCATCGCGCTCAGCCGCTCTCCGAGCAGGCGCGACTGGATGCCGTTCTGGATCGCGAGGACGCCTTCGAGGATGAGGTTGAGGTTCTCCTCCTCGAGCTGCGCGAGCCGGCCGAGCCGGTCGCCGAGCGGCAGCCAGAGGAAGTTCGCCGAGACGAGACCCCACAGGGTGGCGACGAACGCCGCAGCGATCGAGTGGCCGAGGGTTTCCGGCTCGGAGAGGTTCTCGAGGACGTGGGTGAGTGACACGACGGTGCCGACGATACCGATGGTGGGCGCGTACCCGCCGAGGGTCTTGAAGAACTTCGCGCTGAGCTTCATGTCGGCGATCTGGGTGTGAAGCTCGGATTCGAGGAGCTCGCGGAGCTCTTCGGAGTCGGTGCCGTCGGCGATGTTCTGCAGGGCGTTCTTCAGGAACGGGTCGTCCGTCTTCGCTGCGTCGTCTTCGAGGGAGAGGAGCCCCTCGCGTCGGGCCTTGTCGGCGATCCCGACGAGCTGTTCGATGATCTGCTGCGGCGGGCGGGTGCGGCCGACGATAGCTCGCGGGATCGACCCGAACGCGCGGAGTGTGTCGCGGAGCTTCCCGGACGCGAATCCGACCGCGATGGTCGCGCCGAACACGAGCACCATCGGCGCTGGGAGCAGGAGCGATTCGATCCTCCCGCCTTCGAGGATCACCATCGAGACGACGGATCCGAAGGCGAGGAGCACTCCGACGAGCAGGGAGATGTCCATCAGCGTGTCCTGTCTGCGCCAGGAGGCACGATCGGGTCGAGTTGGAGGAGCTTCGCGATCTGCGGGTCGTTCGCGCGGAGGTGGAACGCGGCGGCGAGCACCCGGGCCCGGTGTCCGGCGATCAGGTCGATGACGTCGGCGAGCGGTTCGAGGATGTTGTAGGTGGTGCCGTCGACGAGGAACAGGGTGGTGTCCGGGGACGCTTGGATGCGTTCGATGAGGTCCGGATTGACGGCGAACGTCGTCCCGTTCAGGCGCGTGACGACGATCATGTGAAGGCTCTCCTCAGAGGGTGGGGACGCGGGTGCGCCTGACTGCACCATCGGCTGTGAAGCCCGAATCGTTAGGGTTCCGCGGCGCCTGGCGGCCTGCCTGGGTGCCTGTGGCCGGCATCGATCCGTTTGGTCTCGATCTGGACGGTTTCCGCGCATGGGCGTGTCAGAAGAAGAAGGAGAACATCGTGTTCAATGACACCGTCCGTGAGCTCGGCAAGTACTTCGCTACAGGCGCCGTCCTGCTCGTCGGCTGGATCGGTTTCGTCGGCATCTCGCAGGCTGTGGAGCCCACTGAGATCTCCACGGTCATCTGCACTGTGCAGGGGCAGTACCGAAGCGTCACCGCTACCGGAAGGGGCCAGGACGGCAGCAGCGGCACTCAGCCGGAGGTGCACACCGACTGCGGCAACTTCCTCATCGAGGGTGCGGGCACCGGGTCGCCGGATGAGCGCAACGAGCTCCTGGACCAGTACGAGATCGGTGAGACGTACGAGTTCCAGATCTACGGGAACAACTTCCAGCCCGCGAAGATCTACCCGACCGTGAAGTCGGGCACGAAGCTCCGCTAACCGACCATCAACAGAATGGCCGACGCCCGCGATGGGAGTCGGCCATTCTGTTGCCCTCGGCAACTACTTACTCAGTAAGCATTATCTCTTGAGGTTCGTAACCTCTTCGAGGATCTGGTCGCTCGTCGTCACGATTCTCGCGTTCGCCTGGAAGCCACGCTGCGCGACGATCAGGTCCGCGAACTCCTGCGACAGGTCCACGTTCGACATCTCGAGGTACCCGGACGCCAGCTTCCCGAACCCGGCCGAACCGGCGGTGCCGTACGTGACGGCGCCGGAGTTCGCGGTCGCTTCGTAGGTCGACCCGCCGGCCTTCTGCAGACCACCCGGGTTCACGAACGTCGCCATCGCGATTCGAGCCAGTGGCTCACTCGCACCGTTCGAGAACGTCCCGACGATCGTGCCGTCCGGGGCGATCGAGTAGGAGTCCAGCGAACCGACCGGGCGGCCGTCCTGGCTCTTCACGCCGAGGTCGGTGAGCTTCGCGAAGCCGGTCGTCTCCGAGAAGTCGACCGCGACGCCGCCGATCGTCATCGAAGCGCCCGACGTGAGCGCACCGTTCGCGTAGGTGAGTGTGCCGATCGCGGTGCCGCCCTCGCTCACATCCCAGCCGGTCGCCGAGCGGGTGAACGTGATTGACAGGGTCGTCTTGTTGCCCGAGGCGTCGTACACGTCGAGGTCTCGAAGCAGCGTCTCACCGACCGGGGCGTCGTCGGGAAGGTTGCCGCTGAACTCCGCAGTCGTCGACGCCTTGGCGGGCGACACCGCCTTCAGCGGAAGGGTGATGTCCTGCAGTCCGCCGCCGGTGTTGATGACGCCGCCGTTCGCGACCCATCCCTGCACGAGGTCGCCGGACGGGCTGACCAGGCGGCCGAGCGGGTCGAAGTCGAAGTTGCCGGCGCGGGTGTACAGGGTCTGCCCGCCGGAGCGGACGGTGAAGAACCCGTCACCGGAGACCATGAGGTCGGTCGGGCGGCCGGTAGCCTTCGCGGAGCCCTGAGCGAAGTTCGTGGAGATGCCTGCCACCTGCACGCCGAGCCCGACCTGGGCGGGGTTCGTGCCACCGATCTCGGGGGTGCCTGCACCGCCGCCTCGGAGGATCTGCGACAGGGTGTCCTGGAACTGCGCCTGCGACCCCTTGAATCCGGGTGTGTTGACGTTGGCGATGTTGTTGCCGACGACGTCGATCATCGTCTGGTGGGAGCGGAGTCCGGAGACTCCGGAGAAGAGCGCGCGAAGCATGGGTGCCTTTCAGTGGTGGTTCGGGATGTCCGGATTGGAGCCCTTGACGCCGGTGACGGCATCGAGGGAGATTTCGGTGTCGCCGATCTTCACGATCGGGACAGGTCCGGCGAAGGACACGGAGGACACCGTGCCGGTGAGTTCTTTCCCGTCAGCGTCGACGTAACCGACGGTCTTGCCGACGAGTTCGCTCGCGACGCCTCGCATGTTGAGCGCGAACGTCTCCTCAGCGAGCTTCGAGATGTTCGTCAGCTGCTCCATCGACGCCAGCTGCGCGGTCTGCGCCATCATCTGACTGGTGTCCATCGGGCTGGACGGGTCCTGGTGCTGCATCTGCGTGATCAGCAGCTGCAGGAACATCTCACCGTCCATCTCCTGCTTCGGGGCGCGGGTCGGCTGGTTGGAGTACAGCGACGCGCCGGTGCTCGTGACGGCTTCGACAGGCATTCGGTGTTGCTCCTTAGGCGAGGACGTCGAGGTTCGTGGTTTGACGGTGAGTGGGCCGTTCACGGTCCTTGCTCGTCTGTGACTCTCGGCTGCCGGCGGGTTCACGGTTAGCCGGGCCCTGCTCACGTCCTCCCTGCGGCTGCTCCCGGAACGCGGACGCCTGCTGGTCGGTGCCGCTGCGGGCGCCGAGCTGCACGTCGGCGTTCATGCCAGACACGGCGAGGTCGCGGCGAAGGTCGCCGATGATCTGCTTCACCGCTTCACGTCCATCCGCCGACGGGGTGAGCAGCTCGATCTTCACGTTCTGCCCGTCGACGTGAGCCCGGACGGTCACCGGCCCGAGCTTCTCCGGGGTGACCTGCACGGTGACCGTGTGGGTTCCGTCGCCCTTCTGGGCGACGTTCATGACGGGTCGGGTGAGTTGTGCGTGCAGTGGTTCGCGGTGGGTGACGGGCGCAGTCTGGGTTGCGGCCGCCGGGGTGGCGGGTGCGGCGGGTTGTGTCGGTGCGACGGCTGCCGGGGCGGCCGGGTCGATGTTCTTGGCGGTGCTCGTGTCGGCGTTCGTCGCGGGCGCTGGTTGCGCGGCCGGGGCTGGCTGCGCGGCCGCGGTCGGTGGCGGTGCGGTGTCGGGTGTCTGGGTGGTGGCGATGACGGGTCGGGCGGTTGCCGGCGAGGTGGCGGCCGCCTCGGCGTTGTGCGGAGCTGCGGCGGCAGCGGCCGGGGTGGCGGCGGCTTGTGTGGTGCGCGTGGTCGGCCTGGCGGGAGCCGGGTCGGCGGTGCGGGGGAGCGGCGCGGTACCGGCGGCCGTCTGGGTTGCGGGTGTCTGGGCGCCGGCCGGGTCGATATTCGGTGCGCCGGTCGGTGCGGGTGAGGCGGCTGGTGCGGTGCCGGCTGCCGGTGTCTCTCCAGTGCCCGTCGTCGCAGGGAAGGTGGTTGCCGGCACGGCGATCGCGGGGAACAGGACGGCTGCCGCGTCCGGGAACCCGGCAGCTGGTGTCTCGACGGTGGCGGGCTCCTGGTCGGCGCCCCCGAGCTCGTCGGGGTTCACCTCCTGGTCCTGCCCTGCCGGAAGGAACTGGTTCTGCTCGAGCTGGCCGAGAAGCCCGGCGAAGATGCCGAGCTCGTCAGCGGCCTGCCCGGGTCCTGGCTGTGCTGGTGCTGCCGGCAGGAGGCCGGGGATCATCGCGGTCACGTTCATGAGGTCCTTCCGAATACGGTGAGCTGGGACGCACCGATCAGGTCGATGAGGTTCTGGGTGCTGTTCTGGGTGTTCATCCCGGACAGAAGCTGCTGCAGTGCGGCGAGCTGCGCCTGCTGCGACGAGGATCCTGCGCCCATGCGGGCGGTGGTGACCTGCGGTTCGGGGATCACGCGGCGGATCGTGACGATCTCGTCTTCGCTGTAGAAGTTGTCCTGGTACGAAACGGTGCGGCCTTCGTACGGGGCGTGGATCACTTTCCCGTCGCCGGCGTAGATGACGATGTGGTCGGCGTTCGGGCCGACGATCAGGTCGCCGGGTTTCGCTTCGGCGAGGGACGGGACTTCGACGCCGATGTTCTGCTGGTCTCGTACGAGGCGAGGGACGTCGATGCCGAGGTTCCCGTACACGGTCTGCACGAGCCCGGAGCAGTCCATCCCGTCCATCGTGGTGCCGCCGAGGACGTACGGGACGCCGAGGTACTTCTTCGCTTCGGCGACGATGTCGTCACCGGTGACCCCGCCTGGGTTCGCGACCTGCATCTTGCCTTGCAGGGCGGACATTTCGGTGGCGAACCCGGTCCCTGTCGGCTGCACGGTGGTGTCCTTTGCCGGTGCAGTCTCGATGCCGAGGTTCACGCGGATCTCTCCGATCCGAGCCAGCGCGTCGTTGTAACTCACCGGTGCTCCTTTCTGATCGCCGCGTTCGTCGCGAGCTCGTCGATGGCTGACTGTTCTACCCGGAGCTCCTCGGCTGCCTGCTGCTCGAGGTGTCGGGCTTCGAGCTTCTTCAGGCCTTTCGCCGCCTGCCGGGCTTCCTGAGCAGCGAACTGGGCGTCACGGGCGTCCGCTTCGGCGAGCTTTGCGACGGTGTGGAGTTCCTGGATCATGGAAGCTCCGGCGGTGCGTGCGGCGGCGATCGCGCGGAGCTGTTCGACGGTGAGGGCCGGGTCTCCGTACGCGGACATCGCCGACCTGGTCCGTTCGTGCGCGCGTTCCGCGTTCCGGTGCCGCCAGTTCGCGTCGGCGAGGTCCGCTTCGGCGCGGTCCTGGGCGATCTGCCGGAGCCGGAGGAGCCCTGCGAGCGACCATCGTTCCGCCATCAGGCACCTCCGAGCTGGGTGTTCAGTCGGGCGAGCTGCGCCCAGGAGGTGTCGTACCCCACCTGGTCGTCCATCGACTGGCGGAGGAACGCGAGGATCTGGTCATCGGCGGCGATCGCAGCGTCGACGACCGGGTTCACGCCTTCCCGGTATGCGCCGACGTCGATGAGGTCCTGCATCTCCTTCTTCGCGGCCATGTGCCGGCGGAGGTTGGTGGCATGCTGACGTTGTTCGTCGGTGGTGACCTTCGACGCGACACGACTGATCGACGCGAGCGCGTCGACGGCGGGGAAATGCCCGGCGACTGCGAGGCGGCGGTCCAACACGACGTGGCCGTCGAGGATGGAGCGTGCGGCGTCGGCGATCGGTTCGTTGTGGTCGTCCCCGTCGACGAGGACGGTGTAGATCCCGGTCACCGATCCGGTCTCCGCGGTGCCGGCACGTTCCAGGAGACGGGCGAGGGTGGAGAACGTCGACGGCGGGTACCCGCGGGTCGCCGGCGGTTCACCGACAGACAGACCGATCTCGCGTTGCGCCATCGCGACACGGGTGAGGGAGTCCATCATGAGGACGACGTCGGAGCCGCCGTCTCGGAAAGACTCGGCGATCCTCGTCGCGGTGGACGCTGCGCGGAGCCGCATGAGGGCTGGTTCGTCGCTCGTGGCGACGATGACGACGGAGCGGGCGAGGCCTTCTGCGCCGAGGTCGTCCTCGAGGAACTCGCGCACTTCGCGGCCGCGCTCACCGATGAGGGCGATCACGGACACTTCCGCGTCGGTGCCGCGGGCGATCATCGACAGGAGGCTGGACTTCCCGACGCCGGATCCGGCGAACAGGCCGATCCGCTGCCCCTGGCCGACTGTGGTGAGGGTGTCGATGACTCGGACGCCGGTCTGAACTGGGGTTCCGATGCGGGCACGGGTCATGGAGTTCGGGGTGGTGTGGCCGGCGTCGACGAGCTGGACGCCGGAGATCGGGCCCTTTCCGTCGATCGGGCGGCCGAGCCCATCGAGGACGCGGCCGAACAAGGCGGGGCCGGTGGGGATGCGAGCGCCGTCGCGGAGCGGGCGGACCTGCATGCCGGTGCGGATGGTGCCCTCGGCGGTGAGCGGCATGCACCGTGCGGTGGGGCCGTCCACGGCGACGACTTCGAGCTCGGGGCCGCCGTCGACGGTGAGGAGGGAGCCGACCGCGGCGCCGGAGCCGTGAACATCCACGGACAGACCGACCGCGGCAGCGATCGTCCCGACCTGCTCGGGTGCTGCTGCGGCGACAGCACGGTCGGTGAGGGTTCGGAGGATCATTCGGCGCCTCCGGTGAGTGCGTCGACGGCGCGGCCGACCGCGGTGCGGATGGTCGCGTCGAGGTACCCTGCGGGCAGGTGGACGGTCGCGTCACCTCGGGTGAGGCTCTCGTCTGCAACGACGTCAACCCCGTCAGGGAGGGTGTCTTCGGGGATCACGGTGAGGTCGTCCGGGTGCAGGTGGACGGTCTTCACCGGGTAGTCGATCGCGGCGTCGAGCGCACGGGCGAGAGCGGCGTGCGCGGCGTGACCGCGGTCGGACAGGTCGGCGCCGACGACGGCGCGGGCGATCTCCGCGGCCGCAACGGCGGCAGCAGCGGTCGCGGTGGCAGCTTCGGCGACAGCAGCCATGTTGAGCGCGGCCGCGGCTTCACGGAGCACCCGGCAGGCTTCCTGCACGGAGGCGTCGCGGCGGGCTTCCCCTGCAGCGTGCTCCGCCTCAAGGCGACGGCGGAGAGCGGCGCCCTCCTCTTCGGCTGCGCGGGAACCAGAAGCGTACCCGGCAGCGAAGCCGGCGTTCCGGTCACCTGCGGACGCTGCCGGAACCTCCGGGATGAGCAGCGACACAGCCTCAGCCAACGAACACGTCCTCCTCGGCGCGGTGCACCGTGATCTGACCTTCCTGCTCGAGCGAACGGATCGCACGGACCACCTCGGCTCGGGCTTCCTCCACCTGGGAGGTGCGGACCTGACCGATGGTGGCGATCTCGTCCTCGAGGAGGTCGCGGTTGCGCTCCGACAGGTTCGTGCGGATCTTCTCCTGCACCGGTTCCGCGGAACCCTTCATCGCGACCGCGAGGACCGCGATCTCGATGCCGCGGAGCACCAGCTGCACGTCCCGGGCTTCCAGGCGGACGATGTCCTCGAACGTCAGCAGGCGGCTGCGGACCTCTTCGGCGAGCTCGGGGTCGCGGGCTTCGAGGCCTTCCAGCACTGCCTTCTCCGTGTCCACGGATGCCCGGTTGATGATGTCGACGAGCGGCTGAATGCCGCCGACCACCTCGGTCGCGGAGCGCGGCGAGACGACCGCAGCGGCACGGGCTTTCAGGGACGTCGACAGGAGCGCCACCGCTTCCGGAGTCGCGGACGACATCCGAGCGATCGACTCAGCGACGCTGGTCCGAAGGACAGGCTTCAGGTGAGCCATGACCGACGACGCGTGCACCGGGCGCAGGTGAACGAGGACCGTCGCGATCGACTGAGGCATCTCACCCTCGAGGAGGGTAGAAACCTGCGCCGGGTCGGCGGCGTCGAGGAACTCGAACGACCTTCCGGCCATCGACGAGTTCACCTTCCCCATCATCCCGGCGGCCTTCTCCGCACCGAACGACGACGCCAGAAGGTCCTCAGCGAAGTCGCGGCCGCCGCGGGATCCGACGCGGCCTTCGAGAACCATCTCGTGGTACTCGAGCAGCGCCTGCTCCACGACGTCCGGGTCGACCTTCCGCATCTTCACGATCTCTGCGGCGATCTCCTGCGCTTCCTCCTCCGTGAACTGCCGGAGCACGTCAGCGGCGGTGTCCGCTTCGAGGTTCATGAGGACGATCGCGGTCGTCTGGGTGCCGGTCAGGGCATCCTTCGTCAAGGTCACTTGTCCTCCATGATGGAGCGCAGGTGCGCGGCCATCTTGCTCGGGTCATGCACAGCCAGGCGGGAAAGCTGTGCGCGGGCGATGTCGATGGTCGGCGGGGCGGCCGGAACGTCGCTCTCGTCGAGAATCGGCTCGGGGAGCACCACAGTCGGCGCCGGCTCCGGGACGATCACCTCGGGGTACAGGTCCAGCGTCTCCGGGTCGATCGGTTCGCGGCGGTCGCGGCCGCGACGGAACAGCAGCACCATCCCGAGCGCTGCGATGATCGCGACAGCACCGGCGATGATCGCAGTGCGGACGATGTCGGAAGTCTGCGCGTCTCGTTCGGCTGCGTCGGCTTCGTTCAACGCGTCCTCGGCACGCTTGGAGGCGTCACCGTTGAAGGACACCAGCTCGACGCTGATCGCGTCGCCGCGCTCGTCGTCGATGCCGGCAGCGGCCGCGACGATCGCTTCGATCTCACCGCGGGTGACGCCGTCGACAGCGGCTTCGTTCACCGCGACCGACACGGTCTGCCGGGAGATCTGGCCTGCCGGGACGTTCCGGTTCTCGGTGACCTTGTTCACCGAGTTGTTCCGGACGGTCTTCTCCGACGTGTAGTTCCCGTTCCCGTTCTCACCGTTCGGGACCGCGATGTTGTCCGGGCCGAGGACCCCGGTGGCGTTGCCAGCACCGCCGGTGTACTCCTCACGCTCGGTGGACTCCGACAGCGGCGGAGTGTCCTCAGCTTCGGTGAACGTCTCGCTGGTCACCTGCGCGGTGTCCTTCGACACGGTCGCGGCGACCGCGACGGTCGCGTTGCCGGGCCCGACGATCCGGTCGAGCATCTGCTGGACGTTCTGGCGGGTCCGGTCCTCGAAGTCGGACGCCTGCTTGTCCGCCGAACCGGCAGCCCCGTCACCGAGGGTGGACAGCACCGCACCGGACGAGTCGATCACCGACACGTCCTCGGGGTTCATCCCCTCGATCGACGCGCTCGTCAGGTGGGTGATCGCGTTCACCTGGTCGCTGGTGAGGGTGGCGCCGGCGCGAGTGCGGATGAACACCGACGCGGTCGGGTCTTCCTTCTGCTTCGCGAACACCGTCTCTTCGGGGACGGCGACCTGGACGCGGGCGGCCTGCACACCGTCCATCGCGGAGATCGTCTTCTCGAGCTCGCCTTCCAGGGCGCGCTTGTACGTCACCGACTGCTGGAACTCGCTCGAGGTGACACCCATCTTATCGAGGAGCGCGTACCCGCCGGTGTCGCCGCCGGGGAGGCCCTCAGCGGCGGCTTTCAGGCGCTGGTCGTAGACGACATCCTGCGGGACCATGATGGTCGCGCCGCCGTCGGCGAGCTCGTACTGGACGTTGTCCGCCTGCAGCTGCTCGACGATCGCGGACGCGTCCTCTCCGCCGAGCCCGGTGAACAGCGGCGCCAGGGTCGGCTTCGACGCGAACGCGGCGACCGCGGCGCCGCCGAGGACGATGACGGCGACACCGATGATCGCGAGGGTCTTCTGAGCGGTGGTGAACCCGCCGACGACGGAGCGGAACTTGCCGAAGAAGTTGGTGATCTGCTGGGGCATCAGGCCTGCATCCGGATGATCTCGTTGAACGCGTCGACGCCCTTGTTGCGGATCGCCGCGGTCAGCTCAAGGGTGACGGCGGCGCGGGTGGACGCGATCGTCGCCGCGTGGATGTCGTTCAGGTCGCCGGTGATCGCCTGCATGGCGAGCTCGGACGACTTCCCGGACAGCGCCTGCGCGTTGTCGATGGCGCCGGTGAACACGTCACCGAACCCGGTGCCGGTGACACCCGGGATTTCTGCTGGCTGCACGTACCCGGTGCCGGAGACCGGGGCGACGGAAGTGATGGGATCGATGGGCATCAGCTCAGTTACGTCCGATCTGGAGGGCTGCCTCGTAGGTGGTCTTCGCACGGTCGACGACCGCGGTGTTGGCTTCATATCCGCGCTGAGCCATGATCAGCGAGCTCATCTGCGTCGACATGTCGATGTCCGGCATCCGGACGTACCCCTGCTCGTCGGCGAGCGGGTTCTCCGGGTCGTACGCGAGACGGCCTTCAGCGTCGCCGAACCGGGTCGCACGGACGTACACGCCGCCTCCGTCGCCCGCGGTCGCTTCGATGTAGCGGGCCTGGAACGCGGCACCGTCGGTCGGGGCGGCGGTGTTGATGTTCGCGAGGTTGTCGGAGACAGCGTCCAGCCACTTCCGGTGGACGGTGAGAGCGGTACCGGCGATCCCGATCGCGTCGAACGTCATCAGTTGCTCCTCAGTGCGGTGCGGATCGAGGAGAACTTCCCGTCCATCGCCTGCGTGGCGAACTGGAACCGGAGGACCGTGTCGATGTTCGACAGGGTCTCCGTGTCGAGGCTCACGTTGTTGCCGTTCAGCTTCGTCGGCTCGAGGGAGGTCTTCACGGTCGCGTCGACGCGGCCGTCCCCGGATGCGATCGACTGGGCCAGTGCGTCTTCGAACTGGACTCGCTTCGCGTGGTAGTCCGGGGTGTTCACGTTCGCGATGTTGTCGGCGATCGCGCGCTGCCGGCCGGCGAGCCCGTCGAGCGCGCTTTCCAGCGCTACAGCGGTCACGGAGTCGAACACGACTGGTCTCTTTCCCGGGTGGTGATGGCCGATCCGTGGCCGGTGGACGTTGAGCGATCCGTGCTCTACGTCCACTGTCGGCAGTGGAATCCCGGGTGTTAGAGGTTGTCCCCCGGAGTGGGTCTGATGTCGGATCGCTTGATCTGCGATGGTACGAAGCAGCCCGGCATGTCTTGGGGATCGAAGATGAAACCCCTCACTCGACAGACGAAGTTCCGCGCGGTCGTCTCGGCGATCGCTGCGTTGATCTTGGCGTTCACGGTCGTGTCGCCCGCGAATGCGTGGGCCCCGGACCCGAACGGAGACGACGGCGGGTACATCACCAATCCCGCACCGCGGATACCCACCCCGATTCCGGACGAGGAGTGCGGCTGGACCGGGTTCATGACCGGCGATGAGCGTTACGAATCGTGGGATGCCATCGAGCAGACACACGTCGCCGAGACACGCCAGTTCGCGTTCTCCTCCGACCCATCCGCCAGTATGGAAGGCGGTTGCGGGTTCGCGCGCGAAGGGTCGCACCGGAAGGTGATCGTCGACACCTCTCCAGCCCTGTGGTGCGATGAGGCCTCCGTCATCACAACGACGACCGAGACTGGTGATGGTTCAGGGACAGGTTCGTTCAACATCAACCTGAGCGGCGGCGAACTCGTCAGCACTTACGCCGGCGCGTTCGCCTATGAAGATTCGCCGTTCATGATTCACCAGGTGATCGATCAGACCCCATGCAACGGAGAGCCGTACCGGGCTGAGTATGACTTCGACGCCCCCACCTGGCCGTACGCCGCATGCGGGGACGACACCATGGTGCCGTGGACGGTTCAGTCCTTCGTCGTCAGCTGTGTCTGGTTCTCCGGGGTCACCATGTTCGGTGATGACGGCTCATACAGCCGCGTCGATCTGACCGCAACGGCCGCATTCCGTCGCACGAACTGCGACTCCAGCATCGACACCGACGGCGACAGTGTGAGCGACTGCGCTGAGTACGACCACCTCACTTCCGCAGCCCGGGTTGACAGCGACGCCGACGGCGTCAACGACAACCTCGACCAGTGCGGCAACGTGTGGGGGTCACTCCCGAACGGATGCCCTGACTCCACCGACGTGGACACCGACGGGGACAGCGTCCCTGACTACCTCGACATATGCCCCGAGGAGCGCGGTACACCACTGAACGGAGGATGCCCCGACCTCGACGAGCCGACCGACACGGACAGCGACGGGATCGACGATCTCGTCGACCGGTGCCCGGAAGTCCCCGGCATCCCGGCCAATGACGGATGCCCGCCGGACGAGGTCTGCCCGGCGGACATCACCGCGAACGGAGTGTGGCTGCCGCCGACCGTCAACGAAGACAGGTCCCGGACAGTGAGGTGGCGGGTGGAAGTCGGGAACGGCACTCAGCCGGTCACAGCGACGGTCACAGGGTCGCTCGGCGACGTGCACGGCGTCGATGCGCCTGTCGGCGGTGAGGCGACCACTGACGTCACCTACGCGTACCACGGATGGACGGAGCCATCGCTCGAGGTCACCGCGGCCGACGGAACAGACTGCGGAATCTACGAAATCCCGAGCATCCTCGTCGACCCGGTCACCTACTACGCACCGACCGTGGTCCTCCATCCCAACGAGAAGTACCTGCCGTCGAACCCCGCCAAGTTCGTCAGAGACTCGACACTCCGGTTCTACGACAAGAAGATGGTGCCCGGATGCGCAGCGCAACTGATCACCGACAACCCGACACTGGGTCGGATCGGAGAACGGGCAACGAACCCCTACCGGGCGACGGGGAAGAAATGCACCTTCCCGGCAGTGAACGGGAACCCAGCAGAAATCGCCGTCACCCGCGACAAGCCGTACGGGTATGCGCTGAAACTCGGCCCTGGCGACAGGATCGGATCGCTGGGCGCCCCGATGTTCGCCGAGTACATCGACGACAACCGCGGGCACTTCATCGTCTACTGGCTGTTCTACGCGTACAACGCTTGGAACGCCGGCCCCATCCATGAGGTCCATGAAGGCGACTGGGAGCGAGTCGTCGTCCACCTCGACGACGGGAACATCGCAAGCACTGCAGGCTTCTACCAGCACTACTGCGAACCGGACGTCCGAGACATCGGGACGCTCGACCCGGCGCTTCCGGCAGGCGCAGCCCCTGACAACGCGCACTTCCGTGTCTACTCCGCGCTCGGCGGCCACGCCTCGTTCCCTGACTCGAGCAGCGCAGCAGGAAGCGAGTACCGCAACTCCTGCATCCTTCAAGGTGAGGGTGGCTTCGACCGCACGGGAGTTGGCCGTCAGTGGGCGCCGTGGTCCACAATGAAGGTCCTCAACGCTCAGGCGCAGCCCTGGTACGGGTTCGGTGGCTCGTGGGGGATCCGTTCTGACAAGTCGTCCTTGTCAGCGATCGACAACTGGGGACCTCCTGGGCCCGGGTCTCTGCGCGACCCGATAGCCCCGTGAGCTAGCCTTCAGCGTCGAGGTACACGGGCGGCCGGTCGATGACCGGAACCTGCTTCACGCCGCGGAGTTCCTTCTTCACGTTGCGGCGCTTCTCCTCGAGCTCGGCGAGGTGTGCGCGTTGCAGTTCGAGGAGCTGCTGGGCTCGGGGTTTGAGCTCCTCCGGGATCGGACCGAGCCCTTCGGGTGCTGTCCAGAGCGGCTGGGTGAGGACGCCGCCGGCGGAGGCGAACTCGTAGTCCGCTTCCATCTGCCCGAGCAGCTCATCCCATGTGGTCGCGTCACGCATCTGCGCCTCGCACATGCGTTGCCGGCATCTGCGCGAGCGCCTGATGCCATGCCTGACGGATCGGTTCGAGCAGTCGGATCGCCTCATCGGTGCGGTCCACGTTCCGTGACGTGTTCGCGTTCACGAGGGTCCGGTGGACGTAGTCGTAGAGGGCGTACAGGGACTTCCCGCCGCTCCACGCGTCGACGTTCAGGGTGGACTGCAGCTCGAAGACGATGTCCTGCGCGTGGATGAGCTGCTTCGATGCTTCAGCCCAGTCGGACGATGCCTGGGCGACCTTCGCGCGTTCGAGGTCGAGGAGGAGACGGTCGTACAGCATGGTGAGCAGCTGCTCCGGTGGTGCGGACAGCACGACGTTGCGCTGGTACGCGGCGAGCTTCTGTGCGGGGTTCAACTCAGATGGTTCCTTGATCTCTGGATGGTGCCGGGACTACTTCGAGTCGCCCGAAGACCACTTCGGCAGGTTGTTCAACTGCCCGGCCAGGTAGGTCGACTGGGAGTTCAGGCGCGACATGTTCACCTCGAGCGCGGCGTACATCCGCTCGAGGTTCGCCTGCCTGGTCTCGAGGCGTTTGTCCCACTTCTCGATCTGTGTGGTGAGGTCCTTGACGGTGGATTCCTCGCCTTGAACCTTCTTCGTGAGCAGCCCGTCGTACTTGTCCGAGATCGCCTTGGACGCGCCTTCGACCCGGCCGGCAACCGCGGTGAACAGCTCCTGCACCTTGGACGGGTTCTCGGTGAGCGCAGCTTGGAACTTCTCAGCGTCGAACTTCAGGACGCCGTCCTTGTCGAAGCTGATCCCGATCGTCGATGGAGACACACCGTCCACAGGCGCCTGCACCGACGTTGCGAGCTGCTGGCGGAGGTTCCGGATCGTAGAGTCGCCCGTGAACGGCCCGCCCGCGGTGGACGATTTCCCGTCCGCGCCGGTGGTCGTCTTCACTGCGGACTTCGAAGCGATGAGCGAGAAGATCGCGGCGACCTGGTCGACGAACGCTTTAACTGTTTCCGCGCTCTTCTTCGGGTCGTCGTCGACGGTGAGGGTAGCCGGTTCGCTGGTCAGTTTCGAGACGGTGACCTCGACGCCGGGAAGCACCTCGGCGAAGGTGTTCGAGGAGCTCGTGATGCGCTCCTCGGCTGCGGTGCCGGCGTAAAGCACGAGCTCAGCGTCCGTGCCGGCGCTGATGAGGGCTGCACCGGGCCCTGCGAGCACGTTGCTGGCCGTGCCCGCATCGATGTCCGCGGAGGATCCCTGGTAGACCTCGAACGCGGCGTCCTCGCCGGGCTTCGACGCCGAGAACTGGATACGGTAGAGCGGGTTTCCGGACGCGTCGGAGCCGGAGGCGATCTTCGTAGCGCGGATCCCGAGGTCGTGATTGTTCACGGCACGGACGACGTCGTCGATCGACCCTGACGCCGCTGTTACCTCTGTGCGGACCCCGTCCTTGTCGACGAACGTCATCGTCGCCGGTGACTCCGGCCATTCGGCCATCTGCCCGGAGACGAGCGTGTGCGTCTTCGCGAGCTTCGTCACCTGGACGTCGAGCTGGCCGGAGGCTGCGGTGGCGCCGGCCTTCACGGTGATGGAGTCGTTGCTGCTGGTCGTGGTGAACGCGCGGATCGCACCGGTCTTCCCGATGCTCTTCGCCGCGTCGACGAGCGCTTGGATCTTGGAGTTAAGGGATTGGAAGTCGGTGATCGCCGTCTGCCGGTTGGCGACCTTGTTCTTGAGGAGGATCTGCGGGATTGCCTCGACCTTCATCATCTGCGCGATGAGGTCTGCGCTGTTGAGGCCAGATGCGAGACCTGGAAGGGAGATGCCCACGGGTTCCTTCTCTCGAGGTTTGGTGTTGGGTGAATGAGCGAGAGCCTGACGGCTTCACGGGGATGGAGGTCCAGTTCCTTCCGCGATCATCCGCCAGGCTCTCCGCTGGCTGTCGGCTTAGCCGAGCAGCTTCAGCACGCCCTGGTTCGCCTGGTTCGCCTGCGCGAGCATCGCGGTGCCGGCCTGCGACAGGATGTTCGAGCGGGTGAAGTTGACCATCTCCGCGGCCATGTCGGTGTCGCGGATGCGGCTCTCGGCGGCGGCGAGGTTCTCACCGGCGACGGCGAGCGAGTTGATCGTCGACTCGAAGCGGTTCTGCTGCGCACCGAGGTCGGCGCGAGCGGTCGAGATCGCGGTGATCGCGGTGTCGATCGTGCCGATCGTGGTCTTCGATGCGGCGTTGTCGGTGACGTCGAACGCACCGGCAGCGTCGAGGCCGCCGAGCGAGGCCCCCGTGTCGGCGAGCGTGACGTCGATCGAGTCGTTCGCGGTGGAGCCTGCGCCCACCTGGAACGTCACGACACCGGCAGCGCCGGCCGAGCCGTCGAGCAGGTTGATGCCGTTGAAGTTGGAGCCGGCCACGACACGAGCGAGCTCGGCCGAGAGGGCGTCCGCCTCGCCGGTGATCGCTGCGCGCGAGTCGGCGTTGTTCGAGTCGTTACCACCCTGCACGGCGAGGTCACGCATGCGGTGGAGGATGTTGTGCACTTCGGTGAGCGCACCTTCCGCGGTCTGGATGACCGAGATGCCGTCCTGCGCGTTGCGCTGGGCGACCTTGATGCCGGAGATCTGCGAACGCAGACCCTCCGAGATCGCGAGGCCGGCTGCGTCGTCCGCGGCGCGGTTGATGCGAAGACCCGACGAGAGCTTCTCGAGCGACTTCGACAGCGCGTTCTGCGTGTTGTTGAGGTTGCGGTGCGCGTTCAGCGCCGCCACGTTGGTGTTGATCTGGGTACCCATTGGTGTTTCTTCCTTGATCGATCGGGAGATCAGCCCATCCGTGGGCCGACAACTGCACCATCGGCTGCGGCAGCCTGATCGTTAGCCTTCGCCGGAAATCCGCTCACGCAGTCGACGCGATCTCTCCCCGGACACCGATCGAATCCACCTGGTCGGCGAACCGGGCGAGGTACTGCTGCCGGCGAGGGGTAGCGGGTTTCGACTCCCAGGCGGGCGGCGCCGGACGTTCGCCGTCGCCGTAGTGGATCTCCATCCCTTCCCGGAGGAGGCGCAACGCTTCCGAGCGCTGCTGCGACACTGCGGAGTGGGTGACGCCGAGCTCGGCGGCGACCTCACCGACTGCGCGGCCCTCGAGGTAGATGGTCTCCACGATGTACTTCAGGCGTTCCGGGAGCGACTGCACTGCGACGCCGAGGTACTCGAGGCGTTCAGCGACCAGAAGGTCGGTGCCGGGGAGTGCGATGTCTGCGGCAAGCTGCTCGCTGAACGTCGCGTCGAGCGTTGTCACCGTCCGGTTCGACAGGTCGAGGCCTTCGCGGGCTTTGTCGGTCGTGATCCCGAGCGCGCCGGCGACCTCGCCGACGGTAGGTTTCCGGCCGAGCTCCGCGGACAGGGACTCCACCGTCGAGGTGGTGTCCTTGATCTGCTTCCGGGTGGACCTCTTCGCCCAGTCGAATGCCCGCATCTCATCGCGGATACCGCCGATGATCCGTTCCCGGGCGAACGACCCGAACGGGATGCCGCGGTCGACGTCGAACGCGTCCGCAGCTTGGATGAGCGCCAGCGAACCGGCTTGGGCGAGATCGTCCCTGGACAGATGTGTTGCGCCGACCATGACCCGGTTGACGAGGTATCCGACGAGCGGAAGGTTGTCGACAACCATGCGGTTGCGTTCTTGGCGATTCAAAGCGTTGCTGGACCTTACTGCTGAGTTGCCTCTGCGCCGTAGGGGGCGCCCTGCCTCGCCGCCTCGGTGAGGAGCGAGCCCGCAGGCGTGTAGAAGCCATGCGGCGAAACGGGTCGCCGCATGGCTTCAAGGCATGGTCGAGACCGAACTGCAGACCCCGTGCCCCGTGAAGTTGATGCTCATCGCCGCCGGCAGCCCACCCCAGAGCGGATGTCCCGCGCCGGTGTGCGGGGCCGGGTCATGCTGAGCCTCCTCAGGGCCGCACGACTGAACAGGCATCTGAACCTTCACCTCGGGAAGGTTCCGCGCATGGGTGGAAAGTCCACTCACCCCCGCGGAGGTCACATGCGAACCCCAATCCCTTCCCTGCAGCGCTCACGTCCGGACCGACCGTCCGTCACTGATGCGCTCCTCACCCCGACGACCGGCCCGATCGCCAAGATGCAGGCCGCGGCGGTCGAGCAGGAGCAGACGGCCGGGATGGTGGAGATCCCCTCGAACCAGCTGACCGACGAGCACGTCGGCGACGACATCACCTTTTCGGTCGGCGGGGTCCTCACCGGCGGGAAGCTGGAAGCGCTCGACACTGCAGTGTTCGGGATCCTCACCGCCATCAAGGTGGACGGTGTCGCGTTCCTCCTCGACGAGTCGGTCAACGTGCAGGTCCGCGAGACGAATCTCCGGGAGAAGATCCTCACCGTCGCCGACCCCGCACGTCGATCGCAGCTGATCCACGCGATGTTCTCGAAGTCGGAGGACTGACCGGCTGTCAGCACGAACGGAAACGGCCCGCCCTGCATTGCAGGAAGCGGGCCGTTTCCGGTTTCCAGGGTCAGCGTTTCGGGCGCAGCCAACCGCCGGACATCGCCTCGAGCGACGAAGCACGCTCCTTCGCTGCGAGGCCGAGCGCGACGCGGGCGCCCACCAGTGCATCTTCGCCGGCGTCGTGATGCTTGAACGCCGGCAGACCCAGGCTCCTGGCGACCTGGTCGAGCTTGTGGCTGTCCGCGAGGCGGAACGACCGGCGAGCCTGCTGCAGGGTGCAGAAGTACCTGAATGGCGGCACGGCGACACCGGCAGCCTCCGACGCTCGGTCGATGCAGGAACGCTCGAACGAAGCGTTATGCGCGACCAGAGGCAGCTCGCCCTCCCGGGTGAACTTCACCAGGCGTTGCATCACAGCAGGCCACTCCGGAGCGCCGCGGACGTCGTGCTCGCGGATCCCGTGCACTGCGACGTTCGCCGGCGCGAACCAGGCCCGGCCGACCGGCGGGGTGATGAACACCGATGCGGTTTTCACCACCTCACCGTCGATGACCTTCGTCACTCCGATCTGGCACACCGAACCGCGGTTCGGGTTCGCCGTCTCGAAATCGATCGCGACGAACGACAGCGTCACTGGACGGCTGCCACGGCTCGGGGACGGGCGAAGCGCCAGGAGATCAGGTGGGAGGTGATCTTGTACAGGACGAGGGTGGTGAAGATCGCAGGGGCGAGCAGATCGCCGCCGCTGTCGACGCCGAACACAGCGCGGATTGCGACGAGGAGAACGAGGGCGATGATGATGCCGAGCTCCGCAGTGGCCGCACGGCCAAGGGTCTGACGGAACGTCAGGGTCGACAGTTCAGCGTCGTACGCTTCGCGCACCCGGTCTCGGATCTCACTCTGTTCCGAAGACCGCATCCAGAATCGCCAAGACCCGACGAGCTGAGCGGTGTCCGGTTCGGATCGCGCTGCGCCCTTCACCTCGAGCAGCCCGAACGCGCTGATGGCCGCCATCATGACGGTGAAGCCGAACGCGAGGTACAACGGGCTGAACACACTGTCGGCCTCCGGGTACGAGGCGATACTCCAGGCGATTGCGCCGAGCGCGGTGACCAGCATCGCCCAGAGATACCAGCGGAGACGGTTCATCTCAGAGAACGACGACCACAGGCCGACTGCGTCCATCTGGTTCCGTTCAACGCCGTCCTCGAGCGAGTCCTCGAGGTCGGGGGTTTCTTCGGTCGTCTCAGCACCCATCAGGCGCTCACCTCCACAGGCATTTCGGGGGTGCGGAGCGAGTTGTACTCGTCCCGCTTGGCGTTCAGGTCGGCGGCGATCTGGGTGATGCGGGCCGGGATGTCGGAGAACGACGCGTACGCCGTCGTGGCGATCGCGATGAGGATCCCAGAGACGATCAGGAGTGGAACGCCAGCGAAGGCGATGCCGGACAGCGCGACCCCGGAGGCCAGCGCGACAAGCGCGGAGACGGCGAGGATCCCGTACGACTGCCACCATCCGAACTGCCGCTTCGACTCGAGCGCTCGCGCTTCCACGGCCAGGACTGCGATCTCCTCCTTCAGGCGGAGCTTCCGCAGTAGGTCAGGACGAGGAGGCTGGTCGGCGGGGGAGGTCGTCATGGACTACCCATGCGCGGAACACGGTCGGGACGGTCAGTTCTGGACGGAGTCCACCTCGGGGAGCTCGGCGTACTCGGCGTTGGTCTGGTTGATCATTTCGGTGACGTGCCTGATCCAGCGGCCTCCAAACGTCGCGATCGTGTGAGCCGCGACTGAGACAGAGAGCATCACACCCGCGAGAAGCGCACACGGGATCACCGCATGCAGGAACGGGGTCATGCCGGTGACCACGACACCGGCGACAGCGCAGAAGCCAACTGCAGCTGTGAGCACGCTCACCGTGATGAGCATCCGATTCCGCAGTCTGTTCCTGTCGCGCTCGAGCTCACGGAACTTCAATTCGCGGTTGAGTGACTCGAGTTGCTTCGTGAGAACGTCGCGGCGAAAGTCTGTGTCGCTGACGATGTCGTTTTCCATACGACACCCATGCGCGGGACTGCGGCCGCCGACATCACTGCCGGCGGCCGCAGTCCCGGTCAGCGGTCGAACTCGACGAGATACCGGACGCGAATCTGATCGGTGTTCCACACGATCGCCTCGTGGTTCCGGACGTTCGCCGTCCCCGGCTTCACGTTGATGGAGTTCCATGGGTTCCCGAACTTGTTCACTGTGGAGTGCGCCTTCCGCCAGTCCGAGTGGCGCTCCGGACGGTACTCAGACCCCATCGCGACGTCGGCGAGGAGCATGAAGCAGTTGTCCTCGCGGGCGCCGTGCCAGTACCCCTGCGCGTAGTTCAGCGACTTCGTGGAGTCGAGGCTGAGGTACACGCCGTCGCCGAACATGCGGCCGGCGGTCTGGATCGTCGTGCCTCGGACCGGCGGGACGTACAGCCCCTTCTGCAGGATCGACAGCAGGTTCGCGGCGCGGGTGCCGTGCCACATCTGCTTCTCGTTCCGGATCTTCTCGGCGATGTCCTTGTACGCCTTCGCCCCGACCGGGTCGACGAGCTCGAACACGTGCTTCACCTTGAGCGCGGAGGACGTGTGGATCGAGTTCTTCGTCGACTCGAACAGAGCCGAGATTCGAGCGAACACGGCTCCGCCGTCAGGGACCGCCTTCACTCGGTACTTGAACAGCTTCGACAGGTCGTCATCGTCGACGTTGTCCGCGGAAGCCTGCGCCTGCGCGGCGACCTGCGCGTCGAAGAACGACACCGAATCGCGGAGGCTTGCCAGGAAGTCACGCTGACGGCCGATCTCGCGCTCCGTCGAGAACTTCGCGTCCCACCCGGCGGTGCGGCCCACGTTCTGCGGGACGAGCGTCAGGTACTCCTCGAGCAGCCGCCGGCGGATCGAGCTTTCCGGCTCAACCGCGAACCGGTCCAGAAGCCTTCCTGCCTCAGCAATCGAAGGGAGCGTCACCAGGCCGAGCGGAGTGCGGACACGACCCGACAGGTCGACCGTGATCCGGCCGCCCGAGATCATCGCGACATCGTGCGCGTTCACCCGGCAGATTCGCTCGATGAGTTCAGCGACCCGGGTGTCGGTGCGAGCCTTCCCCGTGGTGAGCGCGGACTTCGCGATCGACGTCATCGCCGCGTTCGAACCGCGGGTCGCAGTCGGCGCCGGCTCCTGCGCGATGGTGACCTTCTTGTACCCCTTCCGCATCTTCTGGCGGATGGTGTTCTCGTACCCGCTCCGGCCTGTGAAGTCGTGCAGCTTTGTGCCGGTCGCGCCGACCCGGCCGTACTCCTTGTCGACACGTCCGCTCGAGGGGTCATAAGCGATCTTGTAGTACTTGTTCGAGTTCGCGACCGTGTCCACGAGGACCAGCATTGTCTCTTCTGTCATGCATGAGACATGCGCGGGGAGCAGGGGCGGAGGACCGCTCGACCAGCCCTCTTTCGGCTCGTTGGCGGATGCGACAGAGGGCCCGGACAGGTGACTGTCCGAGCCCTCAATTCTGGTCGCCGGAGCCTACTTGAA
This sequence comes from Agromyces sp. NPDC057679, assembly GCF_042799635.1. NCBI lineage: Bacteria > Bacillati > Actinomycetota > Actinomycetes > Micrococcales > Microbacteriaceae > Agromyces > Agromyces sp. NPDC057679. The sequence goes on from NZ_JBHVIK010000004.1 coordinate 316,392, forward strand.
GAGGTTCCGGGCGCCGGCGTCCATGACGATCTTCCCGGCCTTGATCACCGGGCGGTTCTCCGAACCCGGCTTCGAGTACAGCTCGAGCGCCTCCACCTGGATGCCGTCCGCGGTGTTCCGGATCGCGCCGATCGCGACCGAGTAGATCTTGTCGTTGTTGTTCGCGTTCTTCGCGTCGATGGTGACATCGGAGCCGGCACCGTTCGACAGCTCGAGGCTGACCTTGTAGCGACGGAACGACCCGGACCCGTTCGACTGAGCCGAGTACGCCACCGGGTACACCGCGGCGATCTCGTCCGTCATCCGGATCTCGATCTTCTCCTGAGCGCGACCCTTCATGCCTCGGCCGACGTCACCGAGATGGCGGACCGCTCCGTTCAGCACCGATGGGGTCGGGACCTTCTCGTCGGCACTGCCGAACGTCGCGGCGGTGAGGACGCGTCCGTCGCGGAGCTCCACGAGGGCGTAGATGTCGTAGTCGGTGTCCGACGACCACGACACCGTCGCGGTCACCAGCGGCGACTTCTCGATCGTGACGACCGCGCCCTTCTCGAGGCTGATCTGACCGGAGCGCTTGCCGAGGTCGATCTTCGCTGGCGCCGGGGTCGCTGGCGGCGCCGGACTCGCGGCGGGGGCGGGGGCTGCATTCTGCTTGTTTCTGAACAGACCCAAGTCGGGGTCCTTCCTGTCGGGGTGGGCGCCGCGGGGTCGAGACGCCGGAACTCACATGCGCGGAGGTCGGCCAGGGTAGGCGATGTGACGTTCCACCTGGGTGAGGATGTCCTCGCCGGCGAGGATTCCGGAGCGCACAGTGACCGGGATCGACAACCCGGGGACGTGCTGAAGCTCGCCGTGGGCAGGCCGGATCGCGTGGTCAGCCCATCGCATCATCCCGATGTCCGTCGCCGAGTCACCCGCCGCGATCGTGAACGTCGAACCGACACGGGTGGCGACCTCGTTCGCGGCCGCCTCCTTCGTGACACCGTTCGGGATGAGGTACACCTTCCCCCGGCCCTGGACTGAGACCTGATACCCGGCCTCCGCAGCGAACGACCGGACGCAGTCGATGAACTCCGGGGGCGGGGTGGCGCCACTGTTCGGGACCACGTACACGAACAGACCGGCGGCGAGCTTCACTGTGCGGAGCCACGATGCGTCGTGCGCGAACCGGCTGACACGGTCGAACACCTCAGCGGGACTCATCAGGTCAGCGATCCGCGCGTTCACCTGCTCCGTCCAAGCTTCGTCCTGCACGCCGTCGACGATGATCTGCCCGCCGTTCGCCACGATCGCGAACCGCGGGGTGATGCCAGGGATCCCGACCCGTGCGTACTGCACGAAATCGCGGGTCGTGGTGGGGACGAACTCGCACCGGTCGGCGATCCGCTTCAGCGTGGTGACCGCGGAGAACGACATGAACGACGCGGGCTCCCCACGGAACGTCTCCACCACCGTGGTGCCGGTGAACCCGCGCTCCTCCAGGCCGACCTGACGGGCGGAGAAGATCGTGGTTCCGTCGAGATCGGCGAAGAATGCGGGCCGCATCACGCTGCCTTCCCGTCGAAACCGGTGGCTCCGCGGGTGAACTTCGGGTGGATGAGCCCGACCGCGGTGAACGGAAGGTCACCGACCTCTTCGACCGGGACGCCGCGGTCCTCGGCAAGCAGGATGATGTGGGCGACCTCCGGAGCGTTGACGTCACGCACGAGCACCTTCCACGGCACACGGCGGAGCAGCACCCGGGTGGTTTCACCGACACCGGGCTTCACGAGGTTCACGCTGCCGATGCCGTACTCGTCGGAGAGCCGCTGGACGGTCTTCCATCCGGTCCAGTTCGGAACCTTCGCGCGCTCCTCGGCCGTCACCTGAGCGACCGCGATCAACACCGTGTCGAACTCCGACGAGATGGTGTCGACGAACGTCGAGGACACGTCCGAGTCGCGGAGCTCGCGGTAGAACTTCGCGCCGTGGAAGTCGTCCGGCCCGATCAAGTCGTCCCGGAGAACGGTTCGGGAGACGAGCCCGGAGACCGTCGAGTTCAGGGCTGCCGAAGGGATCAGGTAGTCCTCACGGGTGCCGGCGATCGCGGCGCAACGGCCGGGGTCGGCGAGGACGGCGAGTTCTGCGGAGAAACGCTCGCCCGTCCGAGCGTTGAAACCGGCGACTGCGTCGGCGAGCTCGCGTGAGATCGCACCCTTCCCGGTCCATCCGTCCACGAACACGACATCACGTGAGTCGTGACGCGACGCGATGTACGCGAGCGCGTTCGAGTCGATCCCCTTCCCGCGGACGATCGAGACGGCATAGTGCGCGGCGTCGACGTTGTGCACCTGCTTCAGGTACCTGCGGATGAGCACCCCGACCGGGGTGCCGGCGCGGGCCAGGGAGACCAGCACCGGACGCCCCGACCGGGCGGCGAAGATTCGCTCCGCGGTGACGGCGACATGGAGCGCCACCTTCCGCTTGGTGCTCGCGAGGGTGCTGTCGAACAGCTTCTGGTACGCCGCGGTGGGAACGTACTCGACGGGGAGCGCTTCGGCGTAGTGCATCCCTCCGTTCTGGACGGCCTCTTCGCGGTCTTCGGCGGTCACCTCGAGCGCGACATCGGAGAGGTCCTTCAGGAGCCAGGTGACGTCGTCGGCGGGGTAGCTGCCGAACGCGGGGCCGACCAGCGGGGTGGGAGCAGTACGGGCGGTCTGGGTTTCGATGATGTGGATCCTGTCGGTTCGGGAGCTGAGCTTGGAAAGCAGGCTGTTCGCGGGGGAAGTGAGGGAGTCGGTCGCTGCTGCGTTGCCGGTGAGGATGATCACCGAGTCGTACCGGTCGCCGATGTTGTAGAGGAATCGGGCTTCGGTATCGCCGCTCTCGGCGGGGACCTCGTAGCTGATCACGTCGCGGATGCCGTAGTCGGGGTGGTCGAGCGCGACCGCAGGTGAGCGTGTCGTCGCGCCGAAATGAACCACACCGTGATGGGTCTTCGACAGGTGCACCGCAGCGCGAAGGGGTGCGTACATGTCCTCCTCGATGCCGAGCACCAGGACGGGGCCGGCGGGGATGGACGGGGCGATCGACGCTGCGACACTCGCAGCGAAGTCGTCGAGCGCGGTGAGATCCGCGACCCCGTCCCGCGGGTGAGCGGCGCCGATGTGGTGTCGGGTCACTGCAACCGATGCCGGCGTCACACGGACATGGGTGGGAGCGGAGGCGGCGTCCTCGATCTCCGCGATGATCTGCTGCGCCTCCGGCACCGCGCCGTCGGGGACGACGAGCTCGCCGCTGAACAGCGACACCACGTCGAGTTCGATGCCGAGCTCCTCGGCGAACCGGGGGAGAGCGGCGCGCGACGCACCGTCGCGGAGGTCGGCGAGCGTCGCGATGATGTACCGCGACCTCTGGGTCTGAGCGTGCATCATCCGGATCGTGTTCATCGCCGTCCGGCCGGTGGTGAGCTCGTCGTCGACGAGGAGCAGCGCGCGCTCACCGTCGCGGAGAGCGGCGGTGTCCGCGGGGGTCAGGTAGTGCGAAGGCGCGTGGGAGTGCTCCTCCTGGAACGACCCGTACTCCGCGCGGCCTCGGGCCGGGTAGCGGGTGGTGCTGACGTAGTAGGTCCCGAGCGCTGAAGCGACGCATGCTCCAAGCCCCGTGGCCGCCTCGGCGAAACCGAGCACCGCGAACGACTCAGCGAACACTCGGAGATCCTGGGCGGGCTTCTCCGCCAGCCCGTGACCGTCGAGCGCTTCCGCCAGGCGGTACGCGTACGCGTCCGGGACGGTGTCGTCCGCGTCGGCGACCGTCGCCCACACCTTCGCTGCGAGCACCTCAGCGGCGGCTTCGATCAGCTCAGGGGACTGCGGGTAGTGCTTCCCGAGCAGCTTCGACGTGAGCAGGTGTGCGCGTCGCGGGTTGCGGCGCAGAGCGATACCGGTGACCGCGTCGAACGACAACGGCTGCGGGGCGGATGAGAACGACATTCCAAGCGCTCCCATGACGTACTTGGCGCCCTGATGTGAGGTGCGCGCGCCGGAGGGGCGGATCTTCGTGATTGGCATGGAACACCCATGCGCGGACAAGAAAGCGAACGGAATCGACCGAAAACGACGAAAACGGACGACTATCCGCGCATGGGTGAGCCGAAGAGGTCAACCAGACCCCAACCGCCACGAAGAAAGGAGCCGGCCTCCGGGCCGCCCAACCCATGACGACATTCCTCCGGACCTTCAGCTGGTCCTTGATCATCACCGCGGCCGCCATGGTCGCCGCCTACTTCTACGGCGGCTGGGCCGCTGTCGCCCTCACCGCCATCCTCGGCGTGATGGAGGTGACCCTCTCCTTCGACAACGCAGTCGTGAACGCGCGCATCCTCGAGAAGATGAGCGAGTTCTGGCAGAAGATCTTCCTCACCGTCGGCATCGTCATCGCCGTGTTCGGCATGCGCCTGGTCATGCCCCTCGTCCTCGTCGCCGCCACGACCGGCCTGAACATCCCCGACGTCGTCACCCTCGCGCTCGAGAAGGGCGACCCCGAGGTGGCCGGAACCTACGGGCACTACCTCCACGAGGCGCACCCTCAGATCGCAGCGTTCGGCGGCATGTTCCTCCTGATGCTGTTCCTCGACTTCGTGTTCGAGGACCGTGAGATCAAGTGGCTCAGCTGGATCGAGCGTCCGCTCGCGAAGATCGGTCAGCTGGAGTCGCTCTCGTTCGTCGTCGCGCTCATCACCCTCGTCGGCGCTTCGGCGCTGGCACCCCGCCCGCAGGATGTCCTCATTGCCGGCGCCCTCGGCCTCGTCACCTACCTCGCCGTGAACGCGCTCGGTTCGTTCTTCGAGAACTCCGATGAGGACGACAACCCGGGCATCCACGGGTCGTCCGAGGACATCGTCCGGGCGACCGCGAAGACGGGCCCGTCCAACACCGCGAAGCTGGTCGGCAAGGCTGCGTTCTTCTCGTTCCTCTACCTCGAGGTGCTCGACGCTTCGTTCTCCTTCGACGGCGTCGTCGGCGCCTTCGCGATCACGTCGGACCCGATCATCATCGCTCTCGGTCTCGGCCTGATCGGTGCGATGTTCGTCCGCTCGATCACGATCTACCTCGTCCGCCAGGGCACCCTGAACGACTACGTGTACCTCGACCACGGCGCGCACTGGGCGATCGGCGCCCTCGCGGGCATCCTCCTGGTCAGCATCGGCTTCAAGATCCCCGAGGTGCTCACCGGCCTCATCGGCATCGCGTTCATCGGCGCGGCATTCGTCACGTCGATCATCCGCAACCGTCGTGAGGCGAAGAACACCCCGGAGACGGCCGCAGACGAGGTCCTCGAGCCCGCAGCCGTCTAGCACCACACGGGCGGGGCTGCCCGGTGCAGTCCCGCCCACCCCGCCACATCCACACCAACCAGAACGGACAACATGAGCGCCCTCAGCCTCACGAAGAACCAGACCATCAGCCTCACCAAGGCGGACGGTTCCACCCTCACCAACGTCACCCTCGGCCTCGGCTGGGACGCCGCGCGCCGCGGCCTGTTCGGCGGTGGCTCGATCGACCTGGACGCCTCGGCAATCCTCCTCGCCGCCGACAAGCAGGTCGTCGACATCGTCTCGTTCAGCCAGCTGAACTCCCGCGACGGGTCGATCCGCCACACCGGCGACAACCTCACCGGCGACGGAGACGGTGACGACGAGCAGATCCGCGCCGACCTCACCAAGGTCCCTGCCGACGTCGACTCGATCGTGCTGGTCGTCACCAGCTACCGCGGCCAGACCTTCGACAAGGTCGCCAACGTCTTCGCCCGCGTCGTCGACAGCACCGGCGGCCGCGGAGCCGAGGTCGTCCGCTACGACCTCGCCGACACCGGCACTCTCACCGGCGTCGTCATCGCCAAGATCAGCCGCGCCGGCGCCGGATGGTCGATCACCGCTCTCGGCACGCCCGCGCATGGTCGTGTCGCCAAGGACCTCATCCCCGCGGCCAAGGCCGCCTGACCTAACCCCGCACCACACCAACCTCGAAAGGAACGACCACCATGACCCTCACCCTCGAAAAGGGCGGGAACATCTCCCTCACCAAGACCGACCCGGGCCTCCAGAAGGCGCTCATCGGCCTCGGCTGGGACGCACGGACCACGCACGGCGACGCGTTCGACCTGGATGCCTCGGCGCTCATGCTCGGCGCGAACGGCAAGGTCCGCTCGGACGCGGACTTCATCTTCTACAACCAGCCGGCCGACGCCGCGCAGTCGGTCGTCTACCAGGGCGACAACCGCACCGGCGACGGAGACGGTGACGACGAGCAGATCATCGTCGACCTCACCAAGGTCCCCGCCGACGTCGAGCGCATCGCGATCGCCGTGTCCATGTACGGCACCCCGCAGAACGGCCAGAACTTCGGCCAGGTCCGCAACTCGTACGTCCGCATCGAGAACTCCGTCAGCGGCGCCGAGATCGTCCGCTACGACCTCGGCGAGGAGCTGTCCACCGAGAACTCCGCCATCTTCGCCGAGCTCTACCGCTACAACGGCGAGTGGAAGTTCAAGGCGATCGGTCAGGGCTACACCGACGGCCTCGGCGGCGTCGCCCGCGACTTCGGCGTCAGCATCTGACCCAACCTCACCACCGCGGGGCCGAGCACACGCTCGGCCCCGCGCCATATCCCACCAACCACGAACGAAAGGTCACCATGACCCTGCTCGCCCCCAACGAAGAGCCCGGCGCGGCCCTCGTCCTGAACGTCCCCGAGCCGGTGGAAGACGTGCAGCCCACCTCGGCCCAGTCCATGCTGAAGCCCGTCGACGACGGCCGGAAGCTCGAGATCGGCGCGCAGGCGAAGGGCTTCGTGACCGACCTCGTGAAGTTCAACCCGAACTCACCGGAGTTCGCATCGCGTCTGGCCGACATCCAGAACCTCGCGGCCGCCGAAGTCAGCGCAACCGGCGAAGGCGCTTCCCGCATGCTCGAGCGTTCGACCACCTCGGTCGCTGGCGCGAAGCGCGCAGGCAAGGACACCACCTCGACGGTCGTGGCGAGCCTCGCGGACCTCCGCGCCACCGTCTCCGACCTCACCCCGAACGCCGCCGACCTCACGAAGGGCCAGAAGTTCCTCGGCCTGATCGGCGGGAACCGCGTCCGGAAGTACTTCCAGCGGTACGAGAGCGCCCAGCAGCAGCTCGACGGGATCATCAAGTCCCTGCTCGCCGGCCAGGACCAACTCCAGAAGGACAACGCCTCGCTGCAGCTGGAGAAGCAGAAGCTGTGGGACTCGATGGGTCAGCTGAACGAGTACATCCTCCTCGCCGAGTCGATCGACCGTGAGCTCGTCAGCCAGATCGCCGCGCTTCGCGGCGCCGGCAACGTGCAGGCCGCCGAGGTGATGGAGGCTGACATGCTGTTCGCCGTCCGTCAGCGTCAGCAGGACCTGCTCACCCAGCTCGCCGTCGCGATCCAGGGCTACATGGCGATGGAGATGGTCCGGAAGAACAACGTCGAGCTCGTCAAGGGCGTCGACCGGGCCCGTACCACCACGATCACCGCGCTGCGCACCGCGATCATCGTCGCTGAGGCGCTCAGCAACCAGAAGCTCGTCCTCGACCAGCTGGACGCCGTCAAGCAGACCACCGAGAAGACGATCCTCGCCACCGCTGAGATGATGCGTCAGCAGACCGCGCGGATCCACGAGCAGGCGGCAAGCCCTGCGCTGTCCGTGGAGACGCTGCAGCGGTCGTTCGACAACCTGTTCGCGACGCTCGACGAGATCGAGACGTTCAAGGTCAAGGCGAACGCGAACATGGCGCAGTCCATCGGTCAGCTGTCCGCGCAGCTTGAGCGCGCCCGCCCGCAGCTCGAGCGCGCCCGCGCGCTGGACACCAGCGGCCAGCAGGCCGCGATCTCCGCCTGATCCGAATCGAGGGAAGCGATGAGTTGGTTCGACAACCTGTTCGCCCGGCAGCCTGACGGGCTGGCCGCGACGGCGGCGCCGTTGCCGGCGTCGTTCGCCGAACAAGCCACCGCTTCCCTCGAACGGTTCCAGGTATCCTCGCGCAGGGCGGCAGCGTCGCTGTCACCTGCGGCGTACTCGTCGCTCCGGCGTATCGCGGACCACCTGCGACCGGTGATCGCTCACGCTCAGGAGAACCCGATCCTCCCTGAGCGGGAGGCGGAGATCATGGCGATCATCACCGATTACGCACCGACATCGGTGGAGCTCTTCCTCCGCCTGCCCGCGCATGAACGTCTCGACGAAGGTCGCGGAGACCGGATGCTGCAGGAGCAGCTCGTGAAAGTGGAATCCGCCACTAAGACAATGGCCACCCGAATCGAGGACGACTCGTTCACTGCCCTTGCAGCGCAGGCCATCTTCATCGACATGAAGTACCGCCACCCCGGGAGTTGAAAATGAGCGAACCGATCCGCTTGCAGTCCGGAGCGAACGCGCCCGTGAACGCGGGGAACCCGCTCATGACCGACATCGTCGTCGGGTTCGGTTGGTCCGTCGTCCAGTCGAACGCGCCGATGCCGGACCTCGTCCCCGCTGCGATCGTCTGCGACGCCACCGGATCAGCTGTCGACCAGGACGCCATGGTGTTCTTCAACCAGCTGGAAGCGGCGTCCGGCGCCGTCCGGTATGTCACCGGAGGCGACGTAGAACAGATCGACGTGAACCTTGCAGCGATCCCGGGCACCGTCAAGAAGATCGCCTTCATCGTTTACGTCGACCCTGACCTCCGCCAGCCCGGAACCTTCGACTCGATCCGCGACGCGTACATCCGGATCGCCGATCGCGAGGATCACGAGATCATCAGGTTCGACGTTCCCCGAAACAGTGACTCAGTGAACGCGATGCTGTTCGGTGAGCTGTACGCGTACCAGGGGTCTTGGAAGTTCCGTGCCCTCGGCGAAGGGTTCACCGACGGTGTTGCAGGCGCGTCAGCTGCGTTCGGGATCAACCTGTGATCGACATGCGAACCCCGCGGCCGGACGTCGCCTTCCTCCGTCGCCGGCTGAAGCCTGGCGAGCAGGCCGCAGTCGCCGATTCGGCACCTGCAGGGTCGTTCCTGAACCTGTCCCAGTCGCCTCAGGCGCCAGCGTCAGCGTCCGCCGAACAGTTCCTCGTCGCATCATCCCCCGTGGCACTCGGAGTTACCGAGCTCACGCCGGCGAACCCGGCTGCGTCCCTGACTCGGCGGGCCTCCGCGATCGGTTCACTCCGGATCACCGGGGCGGATCAGGCATGGTGGCAAGGAGTCGATCTCACCTCTGGTTCACTCAGCCCGTCCGGCCGGAGCGGTGCCGAGATCCCCGAACGCTCGAACCGGCCTGTGCTCGAGTTCCACGGTGGCGAGCTGATCGTCGGCCTGCGTCACCATCGACTGCTGCGCCGAGTTGTCGTCGCATCGTCCACCGGCCACCTCACGGTCCACACCGCGACGGGTGTGCGAGCGACCCTTCCGGACGGCGCGGCACTCCACCTCGCTCCAGTGAACGGGATGCTCGAGCTTCGCGCAGAAATCGTCAGCGGCGACATCGGTGACGCATTCGGATTCACGCCGGACTCAACGAACGAGTTCTGACAGCACCGTCCCGCCGTATCCAGCGCCGGACATGGTGTGGAGGATCGCTTTCGCTTCCGGGTCGTAGTTGACCGCCTGGGCGGCCGAGTCGACGGTGTGCCCGTCGCCGGCGAGCACGGAGACCAGGTCGCTGGTCGCGCGGGTGCTGTACGCGAACGGGCGCTTCTTCCCGGGGAGCGTCCAGTGGACGTCCCCGGGGCTCTTCCGGCTGGCCGCCAAGCTACAGCGACCAGATTTCGAGGTCGGTGGTGTGCGCGGCGGCAAGTTCGGCGAGGACTGGTTCGACCTCGTCCCAGTTGAGGCCGCCAATGCCGCACCCGATGCGGGGCAGCGCGAGACGGTCGTAGCCGCGGGCGTCGGTGTCCTGGAGGGCTGCTTCGACGCCTGTGCGGAGCCACTCGAGCTGGGCGTTCTTCCCAGGGCGGTCCTGGGAGGCGATGTTGTACACCGTCGGGGTGCTGGACTCCCAGATCATGACCGTGCCGACGGGGAAGTCACCGCGGGAGCAGAGCACCTTGTATGCGGCGTGCATCGCCGGGAACCGGTCGCGGAAGAGGACGGCAATCCCTGAACCCATGACGCCGGGGTCGACGTTGACGCCGTGCCCGATGGCAGGCGCGTCGGTGGTGAACAGGTCTCCGGTGCGGTGGATCAGCTTCGTCATGGGGTTCCTTCTGGTCAGGCGGTTGCGACGGCGAGCGTCATCGGGGTGGAGGTGGCCGGTTTCCCGGCGATGTGGGCTGCGACGGCGTCGAAGATCCGCTTCCGGTGGTTCGCGGAGACGAGAGCGCCGGAGATGAACTCGTCGTCGGACGCTTTCAGGACGTCGACCGTCCAGAAGTCCTCGCCGACAGTGGTGCAGAACGCCTCGAACGCTTCAGCGGTGATCAGCACCTCCGGGCTCTCCTCCATGGCGGCGCAGATCGCGGCGGCCGCTGAGGTCGCCTTGTCCATCTTCACGAGACGCGCCCAGATGATGCGGGCGAGCTGATCTTCGACGGTGCGGCCGCCGGCGGCTTCCGCGGCGGCGAAATCGTCCCACTGCTCGTCGATCTTCGCGATCAGCGGGTCGAGCATCGACCGGCTGACACGTTCGTTGGCGTACTGCTCCGTGAGGATCCGGTCGAGGATCTGGCGTCGGGTCATGACGAACACATGCGCGGGAAAGCTGGTGTCCGGGGTGCCGGGCGGATCCGCGCATGGTCTTCGCGAATCAGCAGACCGAATCGGACAGGAGCTCATGCCTCAGCACACGATCAACATCGTCGAAGCGAACCACGACGACAACGAGTTCTACACGCTCGGCACCGCCGTATTCGACGATGAGGTACACCGGGACGCGAACCTCGCCAAGATCCCTCCGCATGACCACGACTGCGACGAGTCGAGCCGGTGCTACCTCCTCGACATCATCGACCCGGAAGACGGCTGGTCAGTCCTGAACAACATCGAGATCAGCGAGGACACCGCGAAGTTGCTGCTCGGAACGCAAGACCTCGAGCCGCTCCGCGAACTCGATCGGGCTCTCGTCAGGTCCGTCATCGCGGCCGCGGACGCGCGAGCGGGTCGCCGTGGCTGACCGCGACGTCCACGACGCCCGGGTGTCGTTCATCACCGAGACGCAACGGCTCCGCATCCCGCTCGACGAAGCGAAGAAGCTGTGGGCGCTCACCCAGCCGCCGTACCCGGCGCCCGCAGCGAAGGAGACGGCGTGACCGAGAGCATCGACGACCGCGACATGCGACGCCTGCAGGTGTTCACCGACGCGTTCAACGAGGAGCTCATCCGGCACGGTGCCGTACGTGAAGTCCAACGGTTCAACCTAGACGGCACGACGCTGGCGCTGGACAAGTTCGCAGACGTCGACCTGATCCGTTCCGTCGCGATCGCCGCGTGGACGGCTTCATGGCGGGAAGACGGCGCCGACCCCCGGCCGGAGCACCTGACCTGGGACGGCATGGAGTCCGAGGAGCCGTACAAGATCGTCGCCCACGTGCGGCTGTTCGGCGGGAAGTCCCGCACGTTCCTCGTCAACCGGCACAAGAGCGTCGACCGTGTCTGGAAGGCCCTCATCCGCCCCTACCGGAAGGGAAGCGCCAAGTGAGGCAGCTTCAAACAGAGACCCCAGCCCAGTTCGCCGCACGCGAGCGTCTCCGAGTCGGCTCCGTTCTGTACGGGCACTCGATCATCCGAGATGGACGTCGAGTCGAACGTGGCCGAACTGTGAAGATCACCGCGATCGGGATCAGCACAGTCTTGTGCGTCCAAAAGCTCGACGAAGAGGAGTCCTGGTCGTCCGAGGGTCCGTACACCTTCGACGTCCGCGAATGGGACCGCGCCGCCGATGAACCCGGCTCACCAGAGGTACCGGTCAGCGAGCAGTGGGAGGTGCTCGTCCGCGTCTCCAACGAGTGGCGGCCGGCAATGGACGCTGACCATGCGCTGAAGCTGATCTCGGACGCGCCCAAGCTGTTCACCGCCGCCCACGTCCACACCGTGAGCCCCTGGCAGACCATCACCACACCACAGGAGACCCCAGCATGATCAAGCTCACAGCACGTCAACGAGACATCCTCCGCATCCTCCGCTTCCGTGCAGCCTGCGAAACCGGCGACCGGACCGTGTGCTGGCTCGGAGACGGTAAGCGCCGCGACCTGCAGCTGATGATCGTCCCGACGATGTACGGCGGCTGGGAGTCGTTCGACTGGCTTCGCGACACCACAATCGGCGCGCTCGAGCAGGCCCGCCTCGTCACTCTCGGCGACCACGGGGAGATCCCAGAACCCTACCGCCGAGGCGGCGTCACGCACGGCCGCACCGTGCGCATCACCGAAGCCGGCCTCGCAGCGATCGAGCGAAAGAAGGCCCTCGCCCGATGAAGGTGTTCTTCGACACCGAATTCATCGAGGACGGCCGCACGATCGACCTGCTGTCCATCGGGATCGTCCGGGAGGACGGCGCCACCTACTACGCGGAGCCCGCGGAAACCGACCGGTCGCGCGCGTCCGCCTGGGTGATCGAGAACGTCTTCCCACACCTCACCGGGCCCGTGAAGCCGAGACAGGTCATCGCTCAGGAGATCGTCGAGTTCGCCGGCGAGCGACCGGAGTTCTGGGCGTACGTCGCAGCGTACGACTGGGTGGCGCTCTGCCAGCTGTACGGGAGGCTATTGGACATCCCCGCCGGCTGGCCGAAGCACTGCAACGACCTGAAGCAGGAAGCGCGCCGGCTCGGCGCGCGTCTACCGAAGGACGGGCTGAACCACAACGCGCTCGTCGACGCTGTCTGGGCTCGGGACGGGTACCTGAAGCTTCACCACGACGCGTTCACCCACGCGGAGTTCTCGCTGAACGTCGACGGGGTCGCATGGTCCTGGTACTGCACGAACTGCGGGACTGAGCTCGGCGTGCACCTCGGCAACACTGACAAGCAGCCTCCTCAGTGCTGGAGGTGCGGGAGCGTGGAATTGGCCTGGGAGCTCTGGGAGTCGGACCCTTCGGACTAGCAGTACAGCGCTGCCGGCAGCCAGGTGCACCCGCTGCCGGCAGCGTTCGGCCTACCCTCTGAGGATGCCGGAGAGGTCCGCGAGGAACATGTCCTCAGCTTCGGTGCATGACGCCGCGGTCTCGGCCGTGCGTGCGTGGTAGAGGTCCAGCACAGCCTGGCGCGCCGATCGAAGCTGACGGACTTCTGCGACGAGGAGCGGCAGGAACGCGAGCGCGTCCAGCGCCCGTCCGAACTCGTTCGTCGCTTCGAACCGGGCGTGAGCCTGTTCAACCTGGGCGAGGTCGATAGGGGTGTAGGGGGTGTCGGTGGTCGCGGGCATGGCGGATCTCCTGTTCGTGGCGCAGCTCTCTGCTGCGCAGCAATTCAGCGGCCCGCCTGGGCTTCACGCTCTGCCATCGACTCCATTCGTTCGTTCGGTCGATGCTCTCATGCGCGGCCGACATGGAAGCCCGCCGGCGAACCGGTGAGCGAGACGATCTCCTGCTCGAGCTCGGTGACCCGTGCTGCCGCTTCATCGACGGCGGCTTTCGCTTCGCCGGCGGCGATCCCGGAGAGATGGTCGCCTTCATCGAGTACTGTCTGTTCGGCCTCCACAAGCGCCAGGGCGGCCTGATCCAGGTCGTCGAGGAGCCTGTGGAGGCGTTCGTCGCGAGCGTTGTGACAGACATCGGACGACGTCCCCTGAAGCCTGCGGCCGTGATCGTTGGTCACGCCGGGAGGCATGCGGCGACACCCGCATCCGGGGAACTGGTGAAGCGCGGCACCGGATTGGGGCCGGTGCCGCGCTTCTATTCGATCGTAGGTCTGGGGTGCTGGCAGAAGCCAATCCCGTGGCTGTGAACCTTCGACTCGAAGGTGAAGGTTCAGGGGAGCGTCGCGCGGACCAGCATCAGCGTGCGCCCGAGCACGTTCCTGCCGGCGCCGGTTCTGAGGTCGACGCCCCAGAACCGGTCACTCCAGGTGTTCCCTTCGACCAGCTCGGCGTCGCCGGTCGCGGCGAGGCTTGTGCGTAGTTCCGGGTCGGTGAACTTCTGCTGGAGGAGCTCGAGCATGATGCCGACCTTCACGTCCTCCCAGTCGGGGCGGAGCGCCGCTCGGCGGCCGAGCCGTTTCGCGGCCCCGGGGGAGTGCGCTGCCATGATCGCTGCACGCTCCTCCGGGGAGAGGGTCTTCGCTGCGGCGAAGCGATGCTCGACCGTCAACCCGTCCTTCTCGACGTGGAAGTTCGAGAGGAAGCGGTGTTCACCGGAGAAACTCCGGATCGCGGCCGTCATGCGGCCAGCTCTGCAGCGGAGGTGCCGCCGTCCATGCGGACCTCCACCCGGGCGGGGAACGCATCACGGACGGAGGCGATGTGCGACACGGTGATGACGTTTGTGTCCTCCGACAGGCGGAACAGCGTCTCGATCGTCGACAGGATGCCCTTCTCGTCCAGCGTCCCCCAACCCTCGTCGAGGATGAAGGAGCGGATCGGGGTGCCGGTGCCGCGAGAGATCGCCGCGGCGAGGCCGGCGCGGATCGCGAGGTCGACACGGAAGCGCTGACCGCCGGACAACAGGTCGTACGGGCGCACCCCGGTCGGGGTCTCCACATACACGGTGATCTTGTTGTCCGAGCCGCCCTTCGTCGTCTCACGTGATGTGCGAAGCTCGACCCGCAGTTCACCGCGGGACAGCCGCTCCAACGACACGTTCATCGCCTCGTTTAGCTCGTCGACGACGTTGTTCAGGATCATCGCCGGGATGCCGGCCGGGGAGAACGCCTTGTGCAGCGTCTGCAGCGTGTTCCGCTTCTGCTCCGCTTCCTCCTTCGACGACCGGAGACCCTTCAGGCGGGACTCCTGCTCGGCACGGGCGGTCGCGGCGTGATGACGTCGGGTGCTCTCTGCGGCCAGCGAGGAGGAGCGGGTCTTCGCGTCGTCACGCTTCTGCTCGAGGTCCTGACGGCGCTCCTGGAACCCGGCCGCCTCAGCAGCGACGGCGCGCTCAGCGACGGCGAGGTCATCGGCCAGAGCGGCCTCACGAGCGGACGGCGTCTCCGTCTCCGCGATCTCCTCCACCGCCTGCGCGAGGTCGGCTTCGGCGGCCGCGACCGCGGAAGCCTCGTGCTCGTCGATCTCCTTCACCTGGGCGTGGTGTGCTTCACCGACCTGCTTCCGCCACTGCTCCTCGTCACGGCCCGATCGGGACAGCAGCTGGTCGGCGTCAGCCTTCGCTTGCTCCACCTGCGGGCGAGATGCGACGAGCGCGGCGAGACGCGCCACGCGGGCTGCAATCTGCGCCGCTGCGGCGTCCTCACGTCGGGCAGCGTCGAGCTCCTGGTCGGCTCGCACCGAGGTCTGCTCGGAGGCGTCCTTCGCAGCGATCGCGCGCGCCTTGAAGTCCTCCATCTCACCGATCCACCCGTTGATCTGGGCGCGCTGCGCGTCGATCAGGGCGGCGGCGTCCTCACGGCTGAGGTGCTGACCGCAGGTGAAGCAGTCCGCATGCCCGTCAGCGGTGCGCTCGAGGTTCGCGATGCGAGCCTCCGCGTCTGGGATCAGCTCCTCGCGGATCTTCACGAACTCCGCCTTCAGGTTCGTGTACTCGCCGATCTGCCGGCCGGCCTCGGCCTGCAGGTCCGCGGCGGCGCGGCGGTGCTGGTCAGCGGCCTCACGCTTGCCTGCGGCTTCCTGCTCCACAGCGGTGATGTCGCGTTCCGCGGCGACGATCTCGAGGAGGCGCTCACCGGCGTTCCGTCGGTCGTTCGTCGCGCGGGTCTTCTGCTCCTCGGCACGCTTGGACGCGGCGGCGAGGTCCTGCTCGAGCCGTGCGGTGGCCTGCTGGCGCTGCGCGTTCGCTCGCTGCTTCGTCTGCCCGGATGTGAGCTCGGAACGGTCCTTCTTCGCGAGGGCGGCGTTCAGGCGGCCGACCCGCTCCTGGCGGACCAGCTCGTACGCCTGACGGATCTCCACGGTCTGACGTGCAGGGTCGGCGGAGTTCAGCTCCGCGAGCTGCTGCGTGTACCGGTCGAGTTCCTCGGCGGCGTCAGCGGCGTTCTGCGTCACCTGCTTGTCCGACATGGCAGTGAAC
Organism: Agromyces sp. NPDC057679; assembly: GCF_042799635.1. Lineage (NCBI taxonomy): Bacteria > Bacillati > Actinomycetota > Actinomycetes > Micrococcales > Microbacteriaceae > Agromyces > Agromyces sp. NPDC057679. The sequence goes on from NZ_JBHVIK010000004.1 coordinate 332,531, forward strand.
CCGTGGTCGACGGTGTCCTGCTGCTCCATGGTGCCGGTGACCTCGGCGATGCGGCCGTCGATCTTCGTGACCTCCGCGTCCGCGGCTCGCGCGGCGGCCGACGCTGCGGATGCTTTCTGCGCGTAGATGTCCAGGTCGAAGATCGTGGACAGCAGCTTGAACCGCTCGGCAGGCTGCGCGGACGCGAACTTCCCGTACTGGCCCTGCTCGGCGAGCCACGTCATCTGCGCGGTCTCGTACGGCATGCCGAGAAGGTCCTGCATGTACGCGGACACCTCACGGATGCCCTTCTCGGTGACCGGACGCCACCCTGAACGGGTTGACGGGTCGGCGATCAGCACCTGGCCGGTTGGGGAGCCAGTGCGGGGGTAGACGCGGGACACCCGGTAGCGGACGTCGTCGATCGCGAACTCGACGCTGACACGGCCCTGCGGGGCACCGGTGGAGATGTTCTCGTCGATCGTCGCTTTGGGGAACTTCCCGTAGAACGCGACGGCGACGGCGTGGACGAGGATCGCCGATTTCCCGGCACCGTTCTCACCTACACCGACGACCAGCGGGTGGCCTTCGAGGTTGATCTGCTGCGGGTCGCGGTAGGACCAGAAGCCTTCCAGCTCAATCGACGTGATCTGCATACCCATGTCATGCGCGGAAACCCCGTGGTGCGCCGCCCACCTATACCGGTATGGCAACGAGACGGAACAGCGCCGGTCAGCTGTACTCCACCCGCACAGGGCAGTTCGTCGACGACCCGCGGCATGCGGCGCTCCGGGACCCGGTCCCGGTGCTCGACCCGGCAGCGTTCGGTGACTACCAGACCCCGGAGACGATGCTCAGGGGCATGGCCGAACGGATGGCGGGCCCGTTTGGTGGCACGGCTCTGACGGTGGACGGAGAGGTCTACCAAGCCGGCGACGCCGGGGGAGATGAGCCACCGTGGCTCTGGAAAGGAGTGATCCGAGACGCTGCCGGAAATCAGGTCGGCACCTTCGAACGGTCATTCCTCGAGGACGGGACCGTCTGCCATGCCGACCTGCACCTCGCCGAAGAACATCAGGGGAAGGGGTTCGCCACCGAGTTCAACCGGGCTGCGGAAGCCGAGTACGAACAGATGGGGTTCCACACGATTTACACCTGGGCTGTCGGTGACGGTGCGTATGCGTGGGCGAAATCCTTCGAGTTCAACGACAGCTCTCCCAACGTGTGGGCTGCACGGGAGACCATTGCCCGCGCGATGCGCCGGGAGGCGGAAGGGGAGCCGTTCTCGATCAACAACATGAACCCGCGAAAGCTCGCACCGGAAGACAAGGAGCGTGTCCGGAGGATGGCGGACCTCGTCGAAGCCGGCAACCACGACGTCACGATCCGCGACGTCGCAGACCTCGCCGTTGACGGATTCCCCGAGCTCGGTCGGAAGATCCTCAAGAGTGGGCTGGGGTGGCCGGGACGACGCCGCCTCGGCGAAGTCTGACCTACCGGCGCCGGTTCACGCTCGCCGGTACGCGAAGCATGTCGTCGTCCCCGGCTCCGTCTCCGTGCGGCCGGCGTCGACGATCGGCACGATGAACGGCTTCGATTCGAGCATCACTGCGAACTCCGAAGCGGGCACCTCGAGCAGCTCCGCGCGCTTGAAGGACCAGCAGGGGTGGTGGAGCGACAGCGCGAACAGGGCGTGCGCGGCCTGCGCGCTCGTCTTCCCGGTGGTCATGTCGAGACCGGCGTTCACGACGATCACCGCGTCTGCGGTGAGATCAAGGCTGCTTCCGGCGCGGGGAAGGTCGGTGCCTGCCACCTGCAGCTTGGAGATATTCTTCGGCAGCTCAGCCGGCAGCATCGGCGGGTACGCGACCGCCTGACCGGTGCCGTGCTCAACGAACCCGTCGGCGAGTGCTTCGAAGACGGCAGGTTTCGCGCGTCGCGCCACCTTTGTGAACGCGCCGGACAGCCACTCGTTCCATGCCGGGTGACCTCGGTCGGCCTGCCAGGCGCGCACGGACGCGGTCGCCGCGGCGAGGACGGCGTCCTCATGGGTGGCGTTCTCGTCGACGCGGACGATGATCGGCTGGACGAGGTCGGACATCGGTGTGGGGTTCCTTCGGCTAGAGGTTCTGCATGTCGATCATGACGCGAGGGATCGCGTTCATCTGCGCTTGTGCCAGGAGAATCACGGTGGCGTACGAGACGACCGTGATGAGCGGCACCCAGTTCATCAGGCTGCCGGCGACCCGGCGGGCCCGTTCGGATGATGGCAGGTGCCCCTTGCGGAGGTTGTGGAGCGTCACGACCCAGAACGTCGGGATCGTGACCGCCCAGGTCAGCATGCACGAGGGGCAGAGCACGTCGAGCACGTAGACGCTCTGGTAGATGAGCCAGCCGACGAACACGAGCGCGCCGGCGACGCCGACGTTGAAGGCCACCCAGAACCAGCGCGAGAACGTCGCGCCGGCGAGGATCGCCACGCCGATCGTGATCACGACGGGCCACGCCATGAGGCCGATGAACGGGTTCGGGAACCCGAACACGGCACCCTGCCATGATTCGAGGTTCGTGCTGCAGCCGACGAGCACGCCCACGTTGCAGTTCGGCACATGGGCCGGGTCCATCAGCGTGAGGACCTTCTCGACCGAGAGTTCGAACGCGGCGAGCAGGCCGAGCGCCCCCGCGATGATGAGGAAGATCGGCACGGCAGGCTACGCGGCCGCGTCCAGCTGCTCTGCAGCGTGGATCAGGGTGGCCGGGTCGACGCCCTCCGGGGCGTTCAGCTCCGCCCAACGGCGAAGCGCGGTCATCGGGTCCACCTTGTCGGGCAGCGAAACCTTCTTCACCTCTTCGCGAGGCTTCGGGCGAGCCTTCGTGTCCGCGAGCGTCGCGCCGGCCTCCGCGATCGCCTTCCGCACCTCGCGCGGCACCTCAGGGGCGCCGGTGACCAGGCGAACCTGGACGAGGTCCTTCTCGGCGACCGTGTCGAGCACTTGCTCCCAGCCGTCATCCTCAAGGTCGATCGACACCATCCGGCGGGCCGGGGTGATGACCTTCTCCACGAGGAGGTCGCCGGCGGTCGACAGGGTCACGAGGTTCCCTGCCTTCTCGTCACGCATGTCGGTGAACGTGAGCCGATTCGGGGAGCCGGCATACCAGTACCGGTCACCGAAGTGCTGCGGGGTGTGGATGTGCCCGAGCGCCCCGTACTGGAACGGCAGCTGCTCGAGTTCCGCGACAGGGAGCACCGGCTCGGAGAACAGGTGGGCGAGGTCGAGCTCGGAGCCGCGACGGAACCCTTCGGTGACCGCGTCGATGCGGAGGTGGTCGACGGTGACGTGGGACGCCATGATCAGCGGAGCGCCGGGGTCGGCTTCGTTCGCGAGCTCCTCGAGCTTGCGGATGCCGTACTCGGCGACCAGACGGTCACCGTCCGCTGCGGACGACGTGGTAGCGCCGAGCTCGTTCAGGACGCGGTTCTTCGACAGCCACGGCAGCGCGGCGATCTGTGCGCCGTTGTCGAGGCGGATGAGGCGCGGGTTCGACGCGATGATGACGGTGCCGCCCTTGGCGCGCAGCATCTCAGCGACGACGTGGATGACGGTGCGGTGGTCGGCGGGGACACCGGTGAGGTGGTGGTTCCCGTCGAGCAGGACGACCGGGATCTTCGCGTCGGCGAGCGGGGTGAGCGCTTCGACGAACATCAGCAGCGCCTCCTGGGAGGGGCGGCCGGTCTTGAAGTTGTCGCCGGCGGAGAGGAAGAAGTCCACTCCGCGTTCGACGGCCTGCTCGGCGAGGTGCCTCAGCACCCGGTAGTTCGACTCCCATGCGGTGTTCCGCCCGGTGAGCGGGTTGAGGGTGCCGTGGGCGTCCGAGTCGATGTGCTCGTCGCCTGTGTGCATGAAAGTGATCCCGGTCATGATGCCTTCATGCGCGGAGGAGCCCGGCGAGCGGGTTCGGGGCGGGTTCGGTGCGCCGGAACGTCTCCGGGTCGTCCTCCTCGTCGGCTTCCAGATCGACGGTCACCTCGATCGTGGAGCCGTGATCGTCGGTCCACTCGACTCCATAGACGCTGTGACCGGCTTCCTCGACGAGGTCGGCTGCCGCCTGCTCGGCGGCTTCTCGCGGCGGGCCTGCTTCGCTGCTCGCGCTATAGGTGACTTCGTAGATTGGCATGGATCGCTTCTTTCGAGCAGAAATGGGGCGGCCACGATTGCGCGGCCGCCCCGATGGGTTGAGTCGGGTCAGACTTCGACGATGCCGGCGCCGGAACAGTGGGCGCACACGTCGACCTCGCGGTTGTCGATCTGCTCGACGATCGAGTCGACGAGCGACTGGTACTTCTTCATCGCCTGCACCTTCGACGCCGCCGACAGGTTCTTCGTGAAGGGGATCTCGAAGTCGAACTGCTTCGTGGAGATCCCGTACTCCTGACGCTTCCGCTTGTCGGGGCGGTGCAGCGGGAAGGTGCGGCGGTCCTCGTACTTCAGCTTCCGGTATCCGCGGACCACACCTTTCGCGTGCTCGTGCGTCCACACCTTCGCCTTGGAGAGCCGGGACTCAACGTCCTTCAGCAGCCGCTCCGAGAATCCGGTCAGAGTGCCGGGGACTGCGTTCCCGAACTCCTCACCGAAGACGAGGTACGCGGGGGAGGGTCGCCACTCGAATCCGGGTGCCGGGTCCTCGACGGAAGCGGGGTCCAGGACGTCGGCGGGGAAGTCCTCGAAGTCGGACAGGTCGATCGTCTCGATGACGTCGACCGCCCCGCTGACCTCCTTGCGGTACCAGGCTCGGGCGGCGTAGTCCTCCCATTCATCCGTGCCGAACGGATAGGCGAACTTCTCCCAGTCGTCTTCGGAGACGGTTTCCGGCAGGAGCGGGTTGTCGGTGACCTTGACGTAGGTCGTTACCGCTGCCGATCGGTCCTGGGTCTTGTGCTCGACCTTGTCGACGCCTGCGGGCGTGATGAGGATCGCGCCGATGATGCCGCGGTGATCGCGGTGGTAGCGCAGTTCGACGCCTTCGGTGACCCACCTGGGGTTGTCCCAACCGCTGCCGAACGCCTCGCGGTTCGGGAACAGGTACATCATCCGGCCGTCTGCGGTCGGGATTCGGAACTTCTTCTGCTCGCTCATGCATCTGTCATGCGCGGCTTGAGGTCGGGTCGCATCGTGCGGAGCGCCTCCCAGACAGCGTCGGGGACGGCGGAGTTGCCGGGGATCACGCGGATGCGACGTGCGCCGACCGTGCCGTCTTTCTTGACGAGGTGGCCGGACGCGGTGATGATGCTTCGGAACCCGTAGTCGTCCTCATCTTCGACGTAGTACGTCGTGGGGACGATGGTGGTCGGGTTCCGGCTCTCACGGGACGGTGCGGTGATCGGTTCGCCGCCCTCGACGTACACCTCGGCGGTGCCGTAACGGTGGCGGGTCCCGGTGACGGTCAGCTGCTCATTCATGCCCTGGTCATGCGCGGCAGCGGCGGCTCGATCAGCCGAACGCGAGCTCGCGGATCAGCCCGGCGACGGTCTCCCGCCACTCCTGGCTGTCGTCCGTGTCCGGCATCTCACCTCGAGGTGCCGGCAGCAGGCGGCCGGGGTCGTGCACGCTCGCCCGGATCTCCACCATCTCGTCGGCGGTGAACGGGGCGGCGAACCTCCGATGGAGGAGATGCCCGGGAACCCCGGATTCTGCTTGCAGGACGACGGTTGCTTCCATGCCGAGCACATCTGCCGGCAGCACCAGCTCCCGGTCGGTCGCCCACCCCGAAATCGGGATCACCGGCACCGCCAGGTAGAACCCGTTCACGTCAGCGGTCACCAGCAGGATCGCCTGCACCTGCCCGTCCCGGCCGGCGCCCCACAGCTCACCCGGCGCCGGAGCAGACCCCGGCATACGGGACAGTTCAGCACGGACCTGCTCGTTGAACGGCAGGTCGATCGCGTCGAGGGGCATGCCAGAAAGACATGCGGCGGCGGATCAGCTGACGGCGACCTGCCGGGCCCGCTCGAGGTCGTCGTCGGTCTGCGCGGTGCCTCCGGTGTTCACGAGGAGGAAGATCTCGGCTTCTTCCTCGACGCTCTTCACCTCGATTTCGATCGAGGGGAGCATCGCACGGGTGTCAAGGAGCCGTCGCGCAACGACCGTCAGACCGGTGAACCGGACGTACGGGCCGTCGTCGGTGTCCTCGGTCTCTAGGACATGATCCGGCTGGAACCAGGAAGCCGGTACCGCGAGGTCGCCTTCGAACCATCGGATCGCGGTCTCCACCCGCTGGCGGCCGTCGACGAGCGCGGTCCACGGCTCGTCGGCGGTGATTCCGTTCCAACGGGCGCGATCAGAGACGATGATCGCCGGCACGGAAAGCCCGAGCATCCAGCTGCGGATCAGATTTCGGCGCTGGTCCTCCGTCCAGACGGAAGGCCGCTGATACGGCGGGTCGACTTGCAGGTAGCCGCTGCTGGCGTCCTGGACGAAACCGGCGGCGCGACGGTTCATCGCCTGCATCGTGGTGTGCTTCAACGGCTCGGCCGTCTGCATGGTCTTCTTCACGGCACCGTCATGCGCGGACAGCACGACGTCGGCCGCGGTCTGCGGCTTCGGGTCTGACCCGTTGAGGAGTGTCGTGCCGGGCTTCGTGCGGTATCGGTCGCTCATGGCCGCGTTCGTGTGCGGCTCCCAGTCACTGGACGGAGACGGCGACCGCCTGGTCGAACCATCCGGTGTCGAGCTCGACAGTGTCGAGCTTCTGCCCGGCGGGGACGTCGAACACGAGCGTCCCTTCGCTGGTCAGACCGGGGTTCAGGTCGGCGGTCCAGTAGTCCTCACCGAACTTCGACGCCATGGAGTCCGCTTCGAACGACGAGCCGCCGATCAGGCCGGTGATGTCCTGCACCCAGATGGTCTGCGGTTCGCTGCCGTTGTTCGCGAGGGTGATGTTCACGACGCAGAACTGCCCCTTCGCGGTGGCTTCGTCGAACCCTTCACCGACCGTGGTGGCGCCGCATTCCATGCCGGTGACAGTGAAGGCGACTCCGTTCTCGGCGGTCACGGTGTCGCCGATCCCGGGAGCCCCGGCGGGAGCCGCGGCGGGCTCTTCAGCGGGCTCCGCGGCAGGCTCCTCATCGGCGGGCGCTTCCTCGGCTGAGTCCACGGCGGCGGGGCTCTCACCGGAGGTCGAGTTGCTCGAGGAAGGGTTGCTGGCGACGACGGCGATCATGATGACGAAGAGGATGATGGCGAACGCACCGGCGGCGAGGCCGGTGATCGCCATCGGCTTGCTCTGCTTCAGCGCAAGGAAGCCGAACACGAGGGCGGCGATGCCGAGGATCAGCCCGACGAACGGCACCCACGAGAGTGCGAGCGCGATGATGCCGAGGATGAGGGCACTGATCGCCAGGCCGCGATTCTGCGACGGCTTCCCCGGCTGGCCGCCCTGCTGCACCTGACCGGCGAGGTCGGCGTAACCGACCGGCTGCGGTGCGGATGCCGTCACGACCGGCGCCTGCGCGACAGCAGGCTGACCCCACTGCTGACCGTCCCACCACCGCTGCTGCGAGGGGTTTTCAGGGTCCGGGTACCAGCCAGCGGGAGCACTCATGCTCGCGAGCCTATCGATCCGATGGGTGCTTCGGAGAACTGATTCCGACCCCCAATCAGTGGGTCGCGGCCGACAAGCTCGACCGGTACTCCGCAAGCACATCCACGGCGGGACGCTTCACTGAGACCGCCTGCGTGAGCAGGGTCTCCACAGCCAGCCACGCGGCGCCAGCGGCCGAGGCGCTGTGACGGCCGAGGGCGAGCCGGATCTTCCCGGTCGGCTCACGGTGACCGCTCGTCATCGCAAACACCCGGTCGAGCACCGCCTGACCGGTCTGCCGGAATGCGCCCTGCGCCGCGTCGACGTAGCCCGGGTCAGGATGAGCCGGCGACCAGCCGGCACCTCGACGAATGGTCTCCAGCATCAGCGACACCGGCGCTTCGTTCGGCCCGAACCGGTACGAATCGTCCGCGTTCATCGCGACGTTCGCAGCGAACAGGAAGCAGGACTCCACCACCTCGTCGGCGGGGAACACGTCCAGCGCTTTCGACAGCGTGACCTCGAGCTCATCGTTCAACGCCCCGTCGACCAGGGCGATCGCCACGCCGACGGAGGCGGTCACAGGTCCGCCTCCACCTTCGCGAACAAGTCGTCCCACGTCAGCGGAACCCGGAGGATCGGGTCGTGCAGACGAGGCTCCGGGTCGCTGAGCACGTGATCGGCCCGTGCAGGATCCCAGCTCGTCGGCTTTGACCCGAGGTCGGCGTCAGCACCCCAGCGTGCGCCGCAGCCGACGCATTCCAGCCACCCGTGCCCGAGGTTCACGACAGAGGTGCCGCAGGAGCAGGAGAACTCGGTGCGCGCCGGGGGAACCGTCTCGCAATCGAAGCAGAGCTCCCCGTCGAGCTCGGCGTTGCAGCACGCCGTCAGCGTGCTGTCCGGGGGAGTCGTCGCGGCGACCAGAGTGCGCTCACGCATCCTGCATCCCCTTCCGCGAAACCGGGGCCCGGTTCGCGCGTCGAATCTTCCCGGCGCCGCGAGGCTGCTTGAACGACAACCACTCCGAAGGCACTTCCGGGTTCTGGCGAAGAATCTCGATGGTCTCCTGGCGCGCGACGATGACGAGCTCCCGAGCGGCCCGCTGAACGATCGCGGGGTGCGCTGCGAGCCGCTCTCGCATGTCGTTGTCGCCGAGTTCGGCGATCTTCATCTGCATCTCGGGGGTGATCGGGGCAGCCCAGTCGAATTCCGGCAGCGGGGCGGCCGACCATTCGAGGGGTTCCTGGAAAGTGTCCATACCCATCCCTGTGCGGCTTCGCAGAAATCGGCTGTGTTGCGGCTCCCCGCGCATGGTTTGTTCGGCCGCCCACAGAGGAGATGACATGACTGACACGTTGACGACGCCGCCAAGGACTCTTCCGCGTGCGCTCGAAGCGCCACGCGACAACGTTCCCGACCTGTTCGGTCGAACTGCGCTGCGTGCACCTGCACCGGTGCTGATCACGCCTTCAACAGGTGAGACAGGGCCGACCGAACACCCGCAGGCGAACCCGGAACCGTCTCAGGTGCCGGCACCCGAGCCGCCCCTCGTCGAGGGTGCTCCGCCCCACGAGAACCGCGTGCACGGCGGACGGTTCGTCCAACTGAGCACGGACCGTCTCTGGTACGTGATCAGCAGCATGATCATCGTCCTCTGCGTGCTCACCGCATCGATCATCTGGTCGTTCAACGCCATCGTCGCGATGAGCGGGTGGATGGCGCCGAACCCGGAACTTCGCTGGCTTCCGGCTGTGTTCCTCGACTCCGCGATCATCGGATACACCGCGATCCATGCAGCCCTTCGCGCCCGGATCACCGTGAACGTAAAGGCGGTGAACCTCGTCAGGCTCGGCTTGCTGGTCTCGACCATGTTCTCCGTCGTCGCGAACGGCACCCACACGCTCGACTTCTGGCACGACGACCTCACGAGCTACCAGGCCATCATCGGCGTCCTGTTCTCCTCCTCGATCCCGCTCCTCGCGTTCCTCGCCACCGAGGTGCTGATCCTGTTCGCGTTCGTCGACCCCGACGCAGACGACGAGATCCAGCGACTCCGCAAGGAGCAGAAGGCTTCCCGCCGCCAGAAGAACACCGACGGCGTGCGAACCGCGACCACAAACCCCCGCCACTACTTCGAAGGTGCACAGTGACCTCATACGCAACCGACTTCGAGCGGGAGTTCGGAGTGCCAGACACCCGATCCCCGATCCGCCACATCAACGAGGAGCCCAGCCAGATGGCCGAGCACGACACCTTCCAAACACTCGTGGAGCCCCTGGCGGACGAGCACGTCCCCGAGCCCGTCGACTGGCTCACAGACGAGGCGGAGATCGACAGCCCTCGCGGCCGCGCGATCGCACGGCTCTCGAACGGAAAACGGTACGCCGTGAGCGAGGCCCAGCGCGCGTCCGCGCAGCTTTGGGCGACACTGGAGCAGGCAGCGGCCACGGACCGGCAGACCGCGGCGATCGACCGCCAGACCGTCGTGCTCGAGCGACAGGCGGCGGCGCTCGAGGAGCAGAACCGCCTCGCCGGATACGCGGTCGCCGAAGCCCGAGTTCAGAACCAGCTGCTGTTCTTCAGCATCGACCCGGCACGTTTCAAAACGCACCGCTTCGAGCCGGAGATCGCCGCTGACGGAACCGAGGTTCCAAGCCTCTACGAGCAGGTGAAGGACTCGCTCGGCATCGCCGGCTGACTGGCAGCCACTCGGGGCCGTTCTGGATTCGTTCCAGGGCGGCCCCTTCTTCGTTGTTGCATGCGAATTTTCGGGAATGTGGGAATACGGGGGATCCCGCGCATGTCATACTTGTCATCATGAGGATGACAAGTTAGGAGCATCAAGTGATCACCCTCCACGCACGGGCCAAGGGATTCCACATCCGCTCGACCATCCAGCCGTTCAAGTTCCCCGGCGGTGAGTGCCACCTCAAGACCGGCACCCCCACGCACGAAGTCCAGAGCTTCGCCGTCGTCCGCGGCGCCGACGCCAACGACCTCCTCACCGCACGCATGTGGGTCGAGGCATCACGTGAGATCGAGACCACCGAGGAGCTCACGGTCTACATCCCGTACCTCCCCGCCGCCAGAGCAGACCGCGGCACCCCGTTCGGCGCGAAGGACTACGCCGACCTCATCAACAGCATCGGTGCCGACCGCGTCGTCTGCTTCGACCCGCACTCGGACGTCATGCCGGCATTCATCGACAACCTCACCGTCGTCGGCAGTGCCGCACTCATCCGCCAGGCCGTGCAGAACCGAGTTCTCGGCACGAGCCGATACACCGGCGTCATCGCCCCGGACAAGGGCGCAGCCCACCGCGCGAAGGCAGCCGCAGCCGCGCTCCACCTCCCGCTCTACCAGGCCGACAAGGACCGCGACTTCGACAGCGGCGAGATCATCGGGCTGACCTGCGAACCGCTCCCCGAAGACGGCACCTACCTCGTGGTGGACGACATCTGCGACGGCGGTTGGACATTCACCTCGCTCGCCCAGGCCACCGGCCTCCACCGCGACCAGCTCGGCCTCTACGTCAGCCACGGCATCTTCAGCGGCAACGCCGCGCGCCTCAACGAGTACTACAGCGAGATCATCACCACCGACTCGCACCCCGGCGCCCACAACCCCGACGTCGCCGCCCGCGTCGTCCCCGTCCTCCCCAACCTCATGATCGGAGCTTGACCCATGACCACCGCCGCCCCCACCATCGCCCCACGTCTCACCACCGCATCGCCGATCGATGCGCTCCTCGAGGCTGACGGCTACAAGCTCGACCACCGCCGCGCCTACGGCGACGATGTCACGAAGATCCTCATCAACTGGACCAACCGCTCGAACAAGCACCTGCCTGAAGCCAAGCACGCCGTCGCGTTCGGCCTGCAGGCGTTCTGCCAGTCCTACCTCACCGAGGCGTGGGCGCCGTTCTTCGCAGCCGACGAGGACCTCGTCGCGAACGAGTACGAGCGAGTGCTCGGCGCGTACCTCGGCCCGAACAACATCGGATCGGACCACGTCCGCGCGCTCCACCGTCTCGGCTACCTGCCGCTCGAAGTCCGCGCCGTCCCCGAGGGCACGCTCCTCCCGTTCGGTGTCGCAGCGCTCACCATCGAGAACACCGACCCGGAGTTCTTCTGGCTGCCGAACTACATCGAGACCGCCCTGTCCGCATCGATCTGGCACCCCGCGACCACCGCGACGATCGCGCTCCTCTTCCGTGAGCTGTTCGAGGAGTGGGCGAAGCGCACCGGCGGTGACCTCGCCGCCGTCGACTTCCAGGCGCACGACTTCTCGATGCGCGGACAGACGAGCATCACCTCGGCTGCAGCGTCCGGTGCCGGCCACCTGACCTCGTTCCTCGGCACCGACACACTTCCGTCGATCCGCTTCATCGACCGGTACTACCCGGGCGACAACGGCTGGGTGGCAGCATCGGTTCCCGCGACCGAGCACTCCGTGATGTGCCTGCGCGGCAAGGACGGCGAACTCGACACGTTCAAGCACCTCCTGAACCTCTACCCGGCCGGCATCGTTTCGGCGGTCAGCGACGGGTTCGACTTCTTCGGCGTCCTCACCGGCACCCTCCCGACGCTGAAGGACCAGATCATGGCCCGCGACGGGAAGCTCGTCATCCGACCCGACTCCGGCGACCCCGTCGACATCATCTGCGGCGAGTACGACCCCTCCGTCGACAACATCGGTCAGCCGCAGCTCGACGCGCAGCGTGCATCCGTCCGCGCCCACTACGACTCGGAGAAGGCCGCCGGCCGCCTCAGCAACGAACAGCTCGGCGCGATCGAGATCCTCGGTGACGTCTTCGGCTACACGGTGAACGAAGCCGGCTACAAGGTGCTCGACCCGCACATCGGCCTGATCTACGGCGACAGCATCACCCTCGACCGCGCCAAGCGGATCTTCGAGCGTCTCGAGGCGAAGGGCTGGGCGTCGACGAACGTGGTGCTCGGCATCGGCTCGTTCACGTACCAGCGCCAGACCCGCGACTCCCTCGGTTCTGCCGTGAAGGCGACCTGGGCTGAGGTCGACGCCGCGCCGGTCGACATCCAGAAGGACCCGGCAACCGGCCGCGACCCCATCACCGGGGAGAGCAAGAAGAGCGCCAAGGGCCGCCTCGCCCTGACCCGCGACGAGACCGGCGAGATCGTCATGATCCAGCAGGCCACCCCGGAGCAGGAAGCAGCGAGCCTCCTCCAGCCGGTCTGGCGTGACGGTGCATTCGTCGTCATCCAGTCGTTCGAGGACGTCCGCAGCACCCTCCGCGCCGAGCGCGCCGCGCGCGCCGCTCGCACCGGCAGGTAGCAAACCGGCCGGCGGCCCTCAAGCGGGGCCGCCGGCTTCTCCGCGCATGAGGGCGGCGAAGGAGACAGACTATGACCACGATCGGACTCGTCGGCTGCGCCGGCCAGAAGCTTCAACGCCCGGCGCCGGCACGTGACCTCTACGTGTCGCAGCTGTTCCGGAAGACGTCCGCGTACGTCGAACGGCACTGCGACGCCTGGTACATCCTCAGCGCCAAGCACGGCCTCGTACATCCCGACACCGTCCTCGAGCCGTATAACGTTCGCCTCGGCGATGTGAAGACCGGCCCGCCCGTCTGGGGCTGGGCGAAGAACGTCACCGAGCAGCTCAATGACACTCTCGCCGACGTCGACGACCCGCACCTTCTCGTCCTCGCCGGCGAGCAGTACCGCACGATCCTCCGCCTCACCGACCTCCCCTTCGAGGTGCCGATGAAGGGCCTCGGGATCGGGGAACAGCTCGGCTGGCTCACCCGCGAGCTCGCAGCGTGAATCAGAACGAAACCAGGAAAATGGACCGCATGCCCGACCTCGCAGACGAAATCGCCACAGCGCCGCACATCCGCCCAGGAGACAAGATCGAAGGGTTCGGGTGGGGGTACTTCGGGAGAGACTCTCAGTTCGACAAGGTGTGCGTCGACACCGGCGTCTACAACGGAGAGCGGTGGGCACTCTTCCACGAGGATGTGTGGTCGCTGTTCCACACCGTTCACGGTAAAGAGCTCGTCGAACTTGAAGAGCTCATGGACCACGCACGGAGAGGAGGAGCCCCCGCATGAATCAGCCGCTCGTCTCCATCGACGTCGTCCCGTTCCGGTACAACCGGGCCGCCGACGCGCTCGAGGTGATCCTCGGCCGCCGTCAGTTCGAGCCGAGCATCGGATCGCTCGCTCTTCCCGGCGTCCTCCTCCTCGCCCAGGAACGGCTCGGGGAAGCAGTCGGTAGGGCGCTCAACACCAAAGCCGGGCTCGCCCCGCGAGACATCGCCACCGCCGGTGAGGTCGGGGTGTTCGACACACCGGGGCGTGACCCTCGCGGGCCGACGCTCTCGATCACCCGCTTCGCGATCATCGACACTGACACCGTCGGCGCCACCGCCGAAGCCGTCCCGATCGCCGAGGTCAGCGGTCTCCCGTTCGACCACGACGTCATCATCGCGATGGCCGCCCGTCGCGTCTACGAGAAGCTGTTCACCGACCGTGAGGTCGCCGAAGCGCTCCTCGGCCCGGAGTTCGACACGGTCCACGCGTTCACCGCGCAGCAGCAGCTCGCCGCGGCCGCGGAACCTGTCGGCGAACCGCTCAGCCTCGCGAACCTCGCCCGCACCCTGACGAACCTCGGATGGGTGGAGGCGACCGGTGAGCTCGGCGCATCACGCGGCGGCCGCCGCCCGAAGGTGTGGCGGTTCACGCCGTCGGCGTAGCCTCAACTGCATCGGCTTGCTGCACGGACATCCTCGCCCGCGCATGAGTGGACCATGAAGAAGACCGCGCCCACCACGACCACCACGTCGAGCACGCTCGCTGACATCGTGAAGGCCAGCGATACTCCGACAAATCAGTACGTCGACGACTCCACTCCGGACGGCCACTTCTGCGCGGCCGCGAAGATCCTCGGCATCGCCACCGTCTACATCCTCAAGGGCGAGCTCGGAGACGAGGGCGCTCCGATCGTCGAGCGCACCGAGTACCAGCTGGGACGACTCCCGAACCGGTACATCGGGGACCGCTTGAAGGGCGGCACCTGGACCTACTGCCCCTGAGGGCTACCTGCCGAGCACCCCGGCGGCCTTCTCCTTCGCCCACGTCGTGTGCAAGGGGACTGCCGCCAGGAACTCCGCCGGCGGCAACGCTAGAACCCCGAGCTCCCGCTCGAGCGCGACCATGAACCGGGCGCCGTCCGGCTCCAACGTCTGGAGCGCGTCCGCGTCCTGCATCACCGCCGCCAGCGTCGACGCGGGAGGCGTGTGCGGGAAGAGAGTCGCTTCGATCGCCGCGACGACCAGCGGGTCGACGACGTCGGGGGAGAGGTTCCGGTATCCGGAGATAGCCGCTCCGATGTTCACCCGGTCGTCCGGGTCACCTTGGTGGTCGAAGTCGTGCCAGAGCCCTGCGATGACCGCGGCTCTGACCTGATCGTCCGGCAGTCGTTCATGGAGGGCCGCGGCGCCGGCGTTCAGCGCGACGGTGACGAGGTGCTGGAACCCGTGGAACGGGAGCGCCGCGGACGGGTTGAACTGCTTCACCAAGGTGAGGTGGTCGTCGGAGATGCCGAGCTCCTCGAGCAGACCGAGGATCGCTGTCTCGCGGATGATGTCGTGGTTCGGCACTCGACTCCCTTCCTCCCTGTACATGCGCGGCTCCGCGCATGATCCCGACGACGAAAGGAACACCCGAACATGGACGACGCACTCGAGACGATGATCTCCGACCGTGCCCGGAACGCGGCGGACACCGCGGAAGCGATCGCCTCGACCTTCGAACGGCTCGCGCTTCGGATCCGCGCGGAAGCCGCCGCGTACGCCTCGCTCACCGAGCCCGACAACCGACGCAGCGCGGCAGAGACCGCCGGGCGCATCCAGGCGATCCTCGTCGAACCGATCACGGCCGGTAACATGCAGAAGCTCACCGAGGACGCCTCTCAGCTCGACCGGGCGCTCGGCATCCGACGCGCAGCCGACATCCGAATCGCAGCCGCCGGCTGACCGTCGCCGCATGCCTCCGAGGCATGAGACACGCACCGTCGGTCGTTCATGCCTGAGATCGGCTCAGCCCTCTGGATCACCAGCCAGGTGTTCGCCGGCATCGGCTACCCGATCCGGATGTTCGGGCACTGGCAGAAGTCACGCACACGAACGCTCGCCGCATCAGCGCTCGGCGCCGCATTCCAGATCCTCTCGCTGCTCTGCCTTGGGCTCTGGGCGATCGCCGCGGTCGGGCTGATCTCCGTCATCAGGAACATGGTCCACCTCGGCTCCGACCGGATGACCAGGGCGCAGCAGATCCTCACCGGCGTCACCTTCGCAGCCGTCGCCGTCGGCGTGTACGTGGCGACCGCCGGGGCACCGTCAGGGATCGCCTGGTGGTTCCCCGTGGCGTCCGTCACCATCACCGCGATCGGGCAGTCGTTCCCCGACCGGCTCGCCGTGAAAGCATCAGCGGTCGCCGGGACCGGGTTCTGGGTAGCCACCTACCTCGCCGCCGGTTCCTGGGTGGCGGCGCTCGGCGACACGGTCGGGTGCATCCTCGCTGCGGCCGCTGTGTTCCGGATCGGTCGCGACCGGTGGCGGCGCCGGCAGGCTCGCCGCGCGCACCCAGCTGCTCGCCGCGCACATACGCCGGCATGACCACTGACGTCGCCTTCCGCACCCGCCACTCGAACGGCCAGTTCGCCAACGAGATCACCCCGTCCGAGGTGTTCCTTGTCGCAGCTCCAGCATGGTCGTGGGGAGGTCAGCAGCACGGCGTCGAGGTCGTCGAGGCCCCGAGCTCCGACCGTGCGCACAACTACTACCTCACGCTCGTCGACGGCGGTTTCATCGCGGTGGCGCCGGAGGAGTTCGGACTCCTTCACCCGGAGGAGCCGTACAACGACCAGGCGACGCTCGTCGTGGCGAACGATGCGGGCAACATCACGATCGAATACGCCCAGCAGCTGGCCGAGGATGGTCTCGCCGGCGAAGCCGACCGGTTTACAGCAGCGGAGCGGGAGACCATCGAACGGGAAGTCGCGGACGCCCTCACGAGGGAGTTCGGCGGCAAGCTCGCTGCAGAGTTCTCCGGTGACCAGCCCTGGTCTGAAGTGAAGCTCGTCTGGACGGTGAACATCAACGGTGTCGGCGATGCTGCCGGGATCGTGGAGACGACCACATCGAACGTCATGGCGGAGCTCGAGACGGACGAGTACTGGCACTTCCGGGCTACAGCCACGTCGGTCGCCAGCAGCGTTCTCGCCAGTCACGGCGTGCGGAGCTGACCGCCGCCGGCATTCTCCACCTGGGTTCGCCAATCAGAGATGATGGTGGGCATGGACGACGATGACGACGAGTACTGGTACCAGTGCAACGAATGCGAAGGCACCGGGCAGGTGAACATCCCTGTCGGCAGCGACGAGTCCATCACCTCGCCCGGGACGTGCCCGAACTGCGAAGGATCAGGCGTCATCCAAGGCGACTCGGACGACGAGCTCTACGGCTTCATCCGAGTTCCGAGCTGACGCGCCTGGCCCGCTACTTCGCCTTAACGGGGGCGGTCTCCGCACTCACGAGAGTCCTGTCGACATACGCGGTCCTCACCATCGTCGCCTTCACGCTGATCTTGTGCCCAACATCGGCAGGAGTGAGGGCATAAGTAGCCGCTGTCTTCCCGGCGATCGGCTGACCATCCCGTAGCCACTGGTACTGCACCTTCGAAGGAGTCGGAGCCACCCCTGCCGGACGAGCTGCGGTCAGTCGCGCCCCGACGATCAGGTCACCCTTGATGGTCGGTAGGTTTTCGGTGACGAAGGTCGGCATCGGCTTGATCGCCGGCGTCTTCGCGCTCACCCATGTCTTCGGCTTGTATCCGGTCTTCACGCCGGTGATCGCGACCTGAAGCTGCTTCCCGAGGTCCTCCGCGGTCGGGGTGTACGAGGTGCTCGTCGCACCGACGATCGGCACCCCTTCCCGGTACCACTGGTACGTCATCTTCGTCGGCCGTGGAGTCCAGTTGCCGGGTCGAGCGTAGATCCGCCACCCGACCTGGAAGTCACCCTTCACCCCAAGGTTCGGGTCAAGCACGGCTCCGGGGATCGCTGGGTCGCTGTTCGAACCGCCGCCACTCCCGGACCCTGAACCTGACCCACCGGAACCGCTGCCGGAACCGGGAACCCAGGACCCGTTCTCCCACTTTCCGCCGCTGCCGGTCTCGGTTTCGTCCTTCCCGTTTCCGTACTGCTGACTGTCGTCCTCCCCATCGACGAGTGAGATCCACGGGAGGTCGTCGCCGACGAAGTCCCACAGGTCCGCGATCGGGATCGCGAGCTTCACAGTCCAGGACACCGGCTCGTACCCCGACTTGATCGCGGTGACCTTCACGCTGATGATCGTTCCGACATCAGCGGCGGCGAGCAGGTAGGTCTTCTTCGTTGCCCCGTCGATCGGCTGGCCATCCCTGAACCACTGGTACCCCCAAGAAGATGGCGACGGCTTCACGCCCGCGGGAACCGTGACGTTCAGCGTGTAGGACGCCTGCGCTTTCCCAGTGAGGCTCGGCCCGCCCGAGTAGATGAACTTGGAAGCCTTCACGGTTGCGTCTGCACCGCTTCCGCTCGACCAGATCCGATCCAGGTACCCGACCTTCGAGCCGGTGACAGCGACAGTGAGCACCTTCCCGATGTCTTGCACGGTGGGGGTGTATGCGTCACGAATCGCCCCTGCGATCGGCTGGCCGTCCGCGAACCACTGGTACTTGAACGTGGTCGGAGCTGGCGACCACGTGCCCGGCTTGACGGCACGGACAGGCACGCCTGCGAAAGGCGGCGCCGAAAGCTTCACCGGATCGTCGCCCGTGAAGGACGCCGCGCCGAGTGTCTCATCAGCGGCGGCCGACTCCCACGTCCGCTCTGCGACGCCGACCTTCGTCGCAGTTACTGCGACGGTGATGACGTGCCCGACATCGTCGACAGTCTGAGTGTAGGTAGCCGCTCGAGCCCCGGTGATCAGCTGACCGTCGCGAAGCCACTGGTACTTCACCGCTGCCGGCAGCGGAGACCAAGAGGTCGGCCGGGTGACCGTCAAAGTCTTCGTGATCCGTCGCTCACCTGTGACCTGAGGGAGGTCCTCACCTGCGAACTGGTCGAGACCGACGGTCTCGATGTCGGTTGCTGTTACCCAGGCACGCTCACGGTAGCCGGTCTTCGTTCCGTTGATCCGCACGTCGATCATGTGGCCGACATCGACTGCAGTCTGTCGGAAGGTCGCAGCGGTCGCCCCGACGATCAGCTGACCGTCGCGAAGCCACTGGAAGCGGATGGTGGTCGGGGTGGGCTGCCATCCGGTGTTCTGGGAGGCGGTCAGCGTCTGCCCGGTCTGACGAATCCCCTTGATCACCGGAGAGTCGTCACCGGTGAACTCTGGGGCGTCCACGGTGATGATGCTGTCGGAGCTCACCCAGGTACGCGGGTTGAATCCGTCCTTCTCGTAGGTAACCGAGACGGCCGTGTTCGTCCCGATGTCCGCCGCGGTCGGCGTGTAGGTACGCGCGGTCGCCCCGACGATCGGCTGACCGTCGCGAATCCATTGGTAGGTGATCTTCGTTGCTGCTGGCGACCAGCCTGCACCGCTGGTGGCTGTGATCAGCTGCTCGGTTGCTCGGACACCGGAAATGGTGGGCAGCGCATCGCCGGTGAACTCAGACAACCCCGCGACCGGGCCGGCAGGTGCGCTGGTCGCGACATAGGGTCGCGCGTCGGGGTGTGTTGCGGTGACTGTGACGGTGATGATCGTCCCGATGTCCGACGAGCGGATGTTGTAGCTGGTCCCGGTCGCGCCGGCTACCGCTTGCCCGTCGACGTTCCACTGGTACGTGTACCCGGTCGGGACCGGGGTGAGCCCAGCCGCCATCGTCACCTTCAGTTGCTGGCCTGCTTTGACCTCTCCACTAACCACCGGGAGGACGCCGCCGATGATCGGCGGGTAGTCCTCGATGAGGTACTCCGCGGTCTTCCATGTTCGGCTCGTGTACCCGGTCCTGTTGGCGGTCACGTCGACTGTGAGGATGTGCCCACGGTCAGCTGCTGTCGTGACGTAGCGACGATTCGTCGCGGCAGGGATCGCAACTCCATCGCGGTTCCACTGGTACGTGTACGAGTACGCGAGCGGTGTCCAATTCCCGGGGTCTGCTTGAAGAGTCTGGTTCACCGAGAGCAGTCCGGAGACCGTCGGCAGGTCATCCCCGGCGAAGAACGGAGCGGCGGCCGGGATCGTCGGAGCAGAGATCGCGGAGCGAGGCTTCAGACCGACCTTGGTTCCCGTCACCTCGACCTTGATCTCGGCGCCGACGTCAGCTGCCGAGAGCTTCAACGTTCGGAGGGTGGCTCCGGGGATCGGGATGCTGTCCCGAAGCCACTGGTAGCTGTAGGCAACCGGGGTCGGCACCCACCCCGCTGGGCTTGCGGTCAGGTTCTGACCGACCCACGGGCTTCCAGAAACTGGAACCGCTGGGTTGCCGGTGAACTCGGGGAGGTCTTCAGCGGCGGCCGGGCCGACGGAGGCTCCGACGATCGCCGCACTGACGATCATTCCGATGAAGGCGGAGATCGTCCGCTTGATGCCGGTCCGGCCCGTAGGCCTTTCTGATGCTCTGGCCATGCCCGTCAGACATGCGGCGAAAGCAATGTCCGAGCTCCGCGGGACAATTGGAAGGCACCTCGAACCGCCTTCTCCGCGCATGTTGTAGGTGAAAACCACACCGATGAAAGGCGCTGAACTTGACTGACACGACCGACCTGATCTCCCTCCGAGATGCCGCCGCGACCGCGTACTACGAGGGCGAGGCGATCATGTCCGACGCCGAGTTCGACGCGCTCACCGACGAGCTCACGGCTGCCGGCATCGAGCAGACCGTCGGCCACGGCTACGTCCCCGAGGGCAAGATCAAGCATGAGCGACGGATGCTGAGCCTGGACAAGATCCAGCTCAACCCCGGCGAGGAAGAGCAGGCCCACGAAGCGCTCACGAAGTGGGTGTACGAGACCGACGCGCTCAACTACGTCGCCGAGCTGAAGTACGACGGGCAAGCGCTCGCGCTCACCTATATCGACGGGAAGCTCACCTCCGCTGTCACTCGAGGAAACGGAACGTTCGGCGACTCGGCCGACTACGCGATCGGCCTGGCCGCCGCAGCCGGCGCGCTTCCCACCACCCTCGTCGGTGCGCCTCCGAAGCTGATCCTGAAGGCGGAGGCGATGTTCGCGATCTCGACGTTCGCGAAGTTGAACGCCGAGCTCGACGGGAAGTACTCGAACCCGCGCAACGCTGCCGCCGGCATCCTCCGCCGTCAGCACGGCATCGAGGCGGAGCACCTTTCCGTCATCATCCACGACAGCGACATCGTCGACAACAAGCGGCTCTCCCACTGGGGGTTCAAGGTCGCGTGGTACCACTTCGGCGCCCGCGTCGCCGGCAAGGTCGCTCGCAGCGCCGGTCTCGTCGCCCGCGATCTGCTCGCCGAGGTGGAGAAGGTCGACGCACTCCGAGACGAGCTGGACTTTCAGACCGACGGCGTCGTCATCAAGGTCGAAGACCGCGTCGAGCGCCGCCTGCTCGGAGAGGGTTCGAGCACCCCGAAGTGGGCGGTCGCGGTCAAGCATCCTTCCCCGGAGCACAAGGTCACCGTCACGGGCGTCGAGTGGCAGATCGGCCGCACCGGGAAGCTCACCCCGGTCATCAACTACACCGCCCCGGACGTTCCCGGGTGGACGAACACGAAGTCGACCGGCCACAACGCGGAGAAGCTGGAAGAGCTCGACCCCCGCGTCGGGGACACCCTCCTGATGAAGCGTTCCGGTGAGGTGATTCCGTACATCCTCGGCCGCGACCACACGGCGCCGCGTGGCGCCGACCCGGTCGTCCTGCCGGAGGAGTGGACTGCTGACGGGGTCATCTACCCGGTGATCCGCGACGGGGTGAACCTCATCGTCGACGGGTACCGCGACCCGGTGCAGCAGATCGTGTACGGGCTCGCGACGATCGGCGTGAAGGGTGTCGCTGAGTCCGTCGTGAAGAAGCTCATCGACGGCGGCGTCGTCCACTCGCTGCCGGACATGCTGGACGTCACCGTGCAGGACGTCGCCCAGTTCCCTGGCGAAGGTGAAGGCTCCGGCAAGGCGGTCGTCGCCGCGATCGCCGACGCTGTCCGCGGCGCCACCGCCGTCGAGTGGTTCGCGTCGCTCGGCCTCCCTCGCATGGCGAAGACCTCCGGCGGTGTCCTCGTCGACCAGTTCGGCACGCTCGAAGCGATCGCCGCCGCTCCCGAGGCGGAGCTGGAGGGCCTGTCGAAGTTCGGCCCGATCAAGACGGCTGCGTTCATCGCGAACCAGCACAAGGTCGCCGAGCTCGCGAAGGCGCTCACCGCCCGAGGGGTCATCCCTCGCGTCGCGGAGGTCACTTCGACCGAGAACCTGCTCACCGGGAAGTCGGTCGTCCTCACCGGCACGTTCCCGTCGCTGTCCCGCACCGCGGCCGCGGCGGAAGCGAAGCGTCTCGGTGCGAACGTCCAGTCCGGCGTGTCGAAGAACACTGACATCCTGATCGCCGGGGACAACGCAGGCTCGAAGCTCGCGAAGGCGAACCAGCTCGGCATCCAGGTGATGACCGGCGGGGAGTTCGAGGAGATCGTCGACCAGACCTGATCGGGGGATGGCCGACAGAAGCCCGGCGCTGACACGAACTGTGCGGCGCCGGGCTTCGCTGCTTCCAGCCGAAGCTCTGCTCTCCCCGTGGCGGCCAGAATCGCGCACTTCGCGGTCGTTTCCGCGCATGTGCGAGCCGTGAAGAACTCCACAGCCGCATACGCACCAACCCCGACGACGTTCGCACTCCCCGTCACCCTGCGCGACGAAAAGTGGCTGGTGAAACTCGACCGGCTCGACCAGTACATCGACCGAACGGGGAACGCCCTCGTCCCGCTTCAGCACAAAGAGCCCGACGGGATGGAACTCGGCAGCTGGGTGCGATACCAGCGACGGTCGTACCGCATCGACACTCTCGCCCCCGAGAAGGCCGCGACACTCGAACTGCGCGCAGGCTGGTCATGGGACCCTGACGCCGACCGATGGGCGAACGCGATCGCGCACCTTGACGCGTTCTCCGCCGAGAACGGCACCGCATGGGTGCCGACGCTTCTGGTCTGCCAGGACGGATACCGGCTCGGGCAGTGGGCGAACGACCAGCGCCGCAACTACTGGAGCGGTACGCGGAACATCAGCCCGGAGCGGATCGCCAGCCTCGAAGCACGATCCGGATGGGCATGGAACGGATGGGTCCCGACATCGATGTCGTGGAGGAAGGCGCTGGCGCGCCTCGACGAGCATGTGGCGGAGCACGGCACAGCCTGGGTGGGCAACCGATACATCCACTCGGACGGCTTCACGCTTGGCCGGTGGGCTGCGGTGCAGCGGGAGCGCCAGAGGGCGGGCCTCCTGCACCCGGTCCGGGCCGTTGAGCTCGCCTCACGGCCTGGCTGGCTGTGGACTGCCTCCCGTGACGGCAGGTGGCGCGCTGCGGTGCATCGCCTCGACCATCACCTCGCCGTCCACGGAACCGCGCGGGTGATCAGTACGCACGTCGCCCCTGACGGCTACCTGCTCGGCCAGTGGGCAGCGAGGCAGCGCCGGCTTCATCGTCTCCACCAACTCAATCCAGACCGGGTCGCGGAACTGGAAACCAAGCCGGGATGGGATTGGGTGCGGCGAGCCGCATCGCAGGCATGAAAAAGCCCGGGACGGAGTGATCCGTCCCGGGCTTTTCGGTTGCCTACTAGAGGCAGCTGGCGTACGGTGTGCCCGAGTAGCCGCCGCCGTTGACGGTCGTCACCTCCCACCGCACGTTCGAGCTCGCGGTGGTCAGACCCTTGTACCCGGGCCCGTAGAAGACCTGCGACCCACTCTTGGTGCCGGTCTGGAGGTTGCTGTTCCACAGCAGCAGCGTGTTGACCGCGTTCGTACCGGTGACCGTCGCGTTAATCTTCACGACGGTTGCTGCGCCCGGGCAGGACCTGTTGCCCGAGTAGTCCGCTGCTGCCATCGCGGGCGATGCTGCCCCGGCGACGAGTGCGACGACGAGTGCGGCGGCACCGAGTGCAGCCGAGATCCGCTTGTTCATTGTTCCCTTTCGGACGCCAGAGGCGCGAAATTAGTTGAGATGTTGCAGAGTTGTTGGTGTGCGCCCGGACCCGGGGTGCTGATCCCACCCCGGGTCCGGTTCGTGTGCCTGCTAAATGCAGGTGGTGTACGGGTACACCGTCCAGGTGCCCTGGGTGTTCGCCCACCAGTTCGCGGAGTTCAGGAGGGTCAGCGACCGCTTGTAGCCGCTGCCGTACTGGTACGGCGCCGAGACCTTCCCCGCGGTCGCCGTCTTCGCCCACTGGTGGATCGTGGGCAGGCCGGTGTTGTTCGTCACCGTCGAGTGGATCGCCACCGTCTGGCCGCCTGCGGCACCGCCAGGGCAGGTGCGAGCACCGTGCGGCGCCGTCGCGGCCATTGCCGGCGCTGCGGACCCGGCGACGAGTGCCGCAGCGAGCGCGGCGGCACCGAGTGCCGCCGAGAGCTTCCTTTTCATCCTTGGTTCCTTCCGTTGGCTCCCTGTGAGCCGATTCGGAAGTTACTGGGGTTCCGGGACCGTTTGGAAAAAGATTCTGAGATCAGATTCCGAGTCGCGCATATGGATTTCTCCGCGCATGCATGGTTTCGGATACGTTCGGAAATCGGGCGTCTCCACGAGGAAGACGCAACGCATCACCCGCCAATGCTTGCTGTGCAAGCCAACAGAAACGGTTCGATGAAGACCTCCACGAAGCTCCTCCTGCTGCTCCCCGCAGCGCTCCTGCTTGCCGGGTGCACCGCCACCGACGTCGCTCAGCCAGGCGGCACCGGAGGTGACCACGCCGGCATGGCGTTCACCCCGGCCGCTGACGACAACCGCTCCGAAGTGATGGTCGGCTGCCTCACCGAGCTCGGCTGGGAAGGCCTCGTCGTGGGGTGGGATGGCGGCGTTGACGTCTCCGACATCCCGGCGGAACAGATGGAGAAGTTCAACGAGGACAACGTGACGTGCGCTGACGCGTACCCAGTCATCCCGCTCACCGACCAGGAGATCCGCGACCTGTACGCCGCCGAGGTCGAGAACAGCGAATGCCTCGTCGCCCGCGGACACCAGATGCCGGAACCGCCGACGGAGCAGACGTTCGTCGACACGTACGGCACGCCTAAGCAGTGGTTCGCGATGATCGGCGCTGGACCCGACACGATGGACGAAGAGGTCTACAAGGAGACGTTCATCGCTTGCCCGCCGCCTGCGTGGCAGCTGTAACCACCGACCGCACGATGAGGGAGACGACGTTGAGCAAGCCTGCCCGCAACGCCCATGCAGGTGTCTGGTGGCGCCGCGCTGCTGTCGGCGCATGCCTTGTCGCGGTCGGTGCCGGGGCTGGGTGGGCTGGAAGCGTCGTCTTCCAGCCTCCACAGGATGTCCTCGCCGAGACCCCGTTCACCCTCGTCGAGCTCGTCGACGGTGAGGTCGGCTCGTCGATCAACTTGAACGCCGTCAGCAAGTGGGATGCCTCACCGGCAGGCACGAACCAGGCGTCCGGGACGGTGACCGCAGTGAAGGTCGAACCGGGCGCCGAGGTGAAGGCTGGGACGGTTCTCTACGAGGTGAACCTCCGCCCTGTGGTCGCTGCAGAAGGCGCCACCCCGGCGTTCCGTTCGCTGTCCCGGGAATCCGAAGGTGCCGACGTCCGCCAGCTTCAAGCGTTCCTCGCCGCTCTCGGGTTCTACGCGGGCGAACAGGACGGCGAGTTCGGATGGGAGACCGAGGACGCGGTTCGCGACTGGCAGGACTCCCTCGGCCTCGAGGACGACGGTGTCGTGCAGGCAGGCGACATCCTGTTCATCACGAAGCTCCCGTCGCGAGTCGCGCTCGACACCGAGAAGGTGTACCGCGGTGCTTCGCTCGACGGCGGCGAAGAGGTGCTGTCCGGCCTGAACCCGGAGCCGACGTTCACGATCCCCGTCACCGCTGAGCAGGCGGCCGCGATCGTCGCTGACACCGAGGTCGTGATCAGCACCGACACCGGCAGCTGGACCGCCCTCGTGGCCGGGCAGCGCCCGTCGACAGAGAACAACGACCAGATCGACATCATCCTCACCGGCACGGACGGCGGTTCGATCTGCGGGAAGGAGTGCGGCGAAGTCCCCGTCACCGGAGAGAACCTCTGGCCGTCGGAGATCATCACCCAGACGGTCACCGCCGGGGTGCTCGCCCCGTCCGCGTCGCTCCTGTCGAGCGCGGACGGCCGCGTCACCGTCGTCGACAGCGCCGGGAAGTCGCACGACGTGACCGTCATCGCGTCCGCTCGAGGCATGTCGATCATCGAAGGCGCGGACGCGGGCCTCAAGGTTCGAATCCCGTCGGCCACGGCAGCGAAGCAGTGACCGCACCCCGCCTCGAAGCTGCCGGCCTCACGTTCCGGTACGACGCCGCCACCCCTCTCGTCGAAGAGTGGTCAGCGTCGTTCCGTGCAGGTGAGGTGGTCGGAGTCACCGGGCCATCAGGCCGCGGGAAATCGACCTTGCTGTATCTGCTCGGGTTGATGCTGAAGCCCCGCGCTGGCGAGGTTCGACTCGACGGCGTCCCGGTGCACGGCCTCACGGACGGCGCTCGAGCGCACCTTCGCGCGCACAATTTCGGGTTCGTGTTCCAGGACGCCGCGCTCGACCAGTCCCGCACCGTGCTCGACAACGTCCTCGAGACGGTGCTGTACCGCGGCGGCGACCGGAAGGCTTCGACCGGCCGGGCGGAAGAGCTTCTCGAACAGTTCGGGGTGAGTCTCCGCGCGAACGCGAAGCCCGGACAGGTGTCCGGCGGGCAAGCGCAACGCATCGCGATGTGCCGGGCCCTCCTCGGCGACCCTCAGGTGCTGCTCGCCGACGAACCCACCGGAAACCTCGACCCGGAATCGTCCGACGTCGTCGTGAATGCACTGCACCAGCAGGCCGCCAGGGGTGCCGCGGTGATCGTCGTCACCCACGACCCGGCGCTCGTCGCCCGCTGCGACCGGAGGATCGAACTGTGACGATGACCGAAGAGGCACGCGACACCGAGGCGGCTTCGCCGGCAAAGCCGCCCGCCGCCCCGACCCGATCAAGTGTGCGCACCCGCGCGGTGCTCCGCGAAGCGATCCGGTCAGCGGCCGCCACCCCGGTCGCTTCCATCCTCACTGTCGTCATGATCGCCGGCATGTGCGCCGCTGTCCTCCTCACCTCCGGTCGGACCGTCGCCGCCGAGCAGGCCGTGATCGGGTCGATCGACTCGGCGGGAACCCGTTCGATCATCGTCCGCGCTGAGCCGGGTTCAGGGGTGACGAGCGACGTGATGGCTCGGATCTCAACGATCGACGAGATCGAATGGGCTGCAGGGTTCGGCCCCGCTGTCGACGTCCGTAACGCCGCGTTCCCCGGCGGGACGAAGGTGCCGTTCAGGCTCGCGTACGGTGACTCCTGGGCAGAGTTCGGCATCCCAGCCGATCTCCCCGGCGCCGGCGACGTCGCCTACGCCAGCGGTGAGGCGCTCACCCAGCTCGGCCTCACAGACCCGGTCGGCGGGATCAGCACCGCGAACGGCACCGGATACGCGGTTGCCGGCAGGGCGAACGTCCCGTCGCACTTGGCGTTCCTCGAGCCGATGCTGATCGCCCCGCAGGCATCCGACGCTGCTGGCGACCCTGTCGGCACGGTGGTCGTGATCGCTGAACGACCGGACCTCGTCGCACCAGTGTCCGCCGCCGTCGAAAGCGTGCTGCAGGCCGCCGACCCGTCGAAGGTCAGCGTGCAGACCAGCGAAGACCTCGCGAAGCTCCGCGCGATCATCGAAGGTCAGCTCGGATCCGCCGGCCGCGGCATCACACTCGGAGTGCTCGCGCTGACCGCAGCACTGACCGCAGCGATCCTGTACGGGTTCGTGATGATGCGCCGGAAGGACTACGGCCGCCGCCGAGCGCTCGGCGCCAGCCAGAACCTCATCATCGGGCTCCTCCTCACTCAGACCGCGTTCCTCGCCGCGCTCGGCGCCACGCTCGGCACGGGCGTCGCAGCCGGGGTGCTCCTCGCGACCGGTGACCCGCTCCCAGGAGCGGCGTTCATGGCCGGTGTCGCCGTCCTCGCCGTGCTCGTCGGAGTCGCTGCCAGCCTCATCCCCGCGTTCGTCGCGTCACGGCGGGAGCCGATCTCGGAACTCCGGGTCGCCTGAGCAATCTGGGCGTTACTTGGGAGCAAATTGGGTGTTAGTTGAGTGCCAACTGAGCGCATGAGGCCTGCTCCCGCGAGAGCCCGCGCATGTCGTCTTCGTGAAGAAGACCAAGACGGTTCCCGCGAAGCGGAAGTACGGCATGCCGCTGCACACCCACGTCCTGAACATCCACCTCGGCGCCGAGCTCGACGACACCGTCGCACCGCTCACGATCGCCGCGGACGGCAGCTTCGACCACCGCACCGGTCACGGCGCCTACGCCTGGATCAGCGAGAGAGGCCGGTACCGCACCGGTGAAGTTCGCAACGGCGACTCCGTCATCGCCGAACTCACCGCCCTCGCGGAAGCCGTCGAGTACCTCTCGGCCGCCCGAGCAGAACGAGCCGTCATCCTCACCGACTGCCGACTCGCGATCTCCGCGATCGCGCAGGTCGCCGGCGGCGCCAAAGCACCGAAGCGGAACCGCGCCGTCCGGCTCGCAACCCGCGTCATCACCGCATCCGCCGGCCGCGACGTCGAGATCCGCTGGGTCCGCGGTCACGCCGACCACCAGCTGAACAACGCCGCCGACCGTCTCGCGAACGTCGAGATGTGCGCCCGCCGCAACGCCGTCGACTACGACGGGGTCCGGAAGATCCGCCCGCAGCTGCAGCGGTACCGCGACCTCATCGCGAAGAGCCTCCACACCGACCTCGGATACGAGCTCGTCGCCTGAACGGCAGAATCGGTAGCGTCCCCGCGCATGGTGGGCTCGACAAGAACCCCGCCGACAACGGCATGACGAAGGAGACCCTCGTGGCTTCGATGAACATCTGGATGGTCTGGGCCAAGGAAGACGGCATCGACTCCGTCGCCTGGCTCGTCGGCGCCTTCGACGACGACATGACCTCGAGCAACAGGTCCGGCTGGGACGAGCTCGTTGAGAGCGCCCGCAAGTCGAACGGCCGCGACAACACCCACTTTGTCTCCACCTCGATCGACTTCGACGTCGTCACCGAGGCGTTCAACACCACGCCCGCCGACACCAGCGACGTCACCCTCGAAGGCTTCGAGGTCTGGACGATCTGGGCCAAGGAGGACGGCGGCGTCTGGATCCAGGACGCATGGGACTCCGGCAGCGCACTCGAGAACATCGAGGAGTGGGAAGCCACCCTCGCGAAAGCCGTCGACGGGTACGGCGCCGACAACGTCCGGGTCGTGAAGGTCGAACTGGACTACGACGCGCTGCTCGAGACGTTCAGCCCGCCGAAGCTCATCGCAGGCCGGGTCTCCGTCTCCATGACGTAAGGGCACCGATGATCTGACAGCCCCGGCCGCACTCCACCAGCAAACGGATGCGGCCGGGGCTGTTCACGCTTCGCGCGCCAGCTCGAGCGCACAGGGCGCTGACCCGCGCATGGTCCTCTCGAAGAATCGCCCGCACCGGGCGAACACCGACCGATGGAGACCTGGTATGGCCGAGGAAACGGCATACATGATCTGGGCGGCAACGCCGAAGGAGCAGCACCCGTTCCGGCTGATCGATGCGTGGGACAGCGCGATGATCATGGAGAACCGCTACGGCTGGGATCGAGCGCTGGGATCCGCCGCACATCGGTACGACTACGACGCCCTGAAGGTGATCCAGCTGCCGATCCCGCTCGACCAGGTGTACGAGTCCTTCCGCACCGAGATGCAGACCCCAGTGTCGTTCCCGCCCTTCAAGGACGACGAGTTCGCCGTCCGCCTCCTGTTCGCCTCCGACGAGGACGGCGTCTCGCTCTCCGCAGCGTGGGATTCCGACAACGCCCGCGACGGCGCAGCTGGGTGCCGTGTGGTGATCGAATCCCTTCGCCGCAGCTACGACATCCGTATCCTCGACATCCCCCTCAGGCGTGAAGACATCGCGACCGCGCTCCAGGTCCCGTCAATCACCGCGGCCGGCACACCGCGAGTCCAGAGCGTGGACGGCCCGCTCGAACTCTGAACCATCAACTGCTGCTTGACGGTTGACCGCCCCCGATGCGGGGAAACACCACCACTGGACGAAGAATGGATTCGATGAGCACCACCGCCACTGCCCCTGTCGTTGCCCCTGCCACCGAACCGCGTCGGGGGAAGCTGTACTCCATCATCGAGTCGCTCTTCGGCCCGTTCACCTCTCCGGTGAAGAAGAAGGTGTTCGACCTCTCCGACGCCGTGTTCAGCAACGTCGAGTCCACCCGTGAAAGCCTCGGGGTGCCGCTCGAAGACCCGGAGTTCTGCGCGTCGCTCGAGGATCTGTTCGGCCGAGAGTTCGTCGTCCGGTATCAGGAGTGGTCCTACGACATGCGAGTCGAGCGGGCGATCATCTGAATCCGCGGAACTCCGCGCATGAGCGTGCCGTGAAGAAGACCTACCCACTCCTCGCCGCCGCTCTCACTGTCCTCGCGCTCACCGGATGCGTGAGCGCCGCCACCGGCGCCACCCGACCCGAGCCGACCCCGGCATCCACCGTCGACGCGACGAGCCCTGCCCCGGCCACGACCGCTGCGCCCACACCTTCCGCGACCGAGAATGCCGCGGCCAGCAGCGTCGTCGACCTCCTCAACACCCTCCCGGTGAAGGGTCGCGCCCCGAAGACCGGGTACTCCCGCGACCAGTTCGGGAACGGGTGGAAGGACCCCGACCGGAACGGCTGCGACGCGAGGAACGACATCCTCGCCCGCGACATGGCCGACGAAATCACCTCTGGCCCGTGCAAGGTGCTCTCCGGCACGATCCACGACCCGTACACCGGGAAGACGATCGGCTTCGTCCGCGGGAACGACACCTCCATGGCGGTGCAGATCGACCACCGCGTCGCCCTGTCGAACGCATGGCAGACCGGCGCGCAGCAGCTGACCGCCGAGCAGCGTGTCGAGCTGGCGAACGACCCGATGAACCTCATCGCCGTCGACGGTCCCACGAACGGGCAGAAGTCCGACGGTGACGCCGCCACCTGGCTGCCGCCGCAGCGCGGGTACCGGTGCGAGTACGTCGCCGCGCAGGTGCAGGTGAAGGCGAAGTACCGCCTCTGGGTCACCCAGCCTGAGAAGGACGCGATGCTTCGCATCCTCGCCGACTGCAGCCCGGCCACCGTGGACCCGGGAACCCCGGTGCCAGTGGAAACGCAGCCGCCCGCTGTCGTCGAGCAGCCCGCGACTGAGCAAGGCGCAGTGTTCTACGCGAACTGCGACGCCGTCCGAGCGGCTGGCGCCGCGCCGATTCGCACCGGCGACCCGGGATACACCCGGAAGCTCGACCGTGACGGTGACGGCGTCGCCTGCGAGTAGGTGAGCTTCAGAATGTCGTCGCGCCCGGATACGGTGTATCCCATTGTCGACATGGAGCGGGGACTGGAATTGCGGATAGGGGCAGCGACGATTGTCGTCACCGGCGCTCTGCTGGCTGTTGGGCTCACCGGATGCTCGAGTGCGTCTGACCCGTACGCCGGATGCGTCCTTGAAACCGTCGACGACGACAGGGAAGCTAGGGTCGCAGCAGCCCGGCCCTACCTCGACGCGTACCTCGTGAAGTACGAAGCAGTCCCTGATGACCGATTCAGCGAACGTTTCGACATGTCGAACGACGAAGTGTCTGCTGAGCTTCTCGGCATGCTGGAGTGCGACCCGGAGGACCCCTACTACCCGCCGGTGATCAGCGCTGCCATGTTCGAAAGCTTTCAGGCGTTGGAGGCCGGAGAACTGGTCACCGCACCGGCCACCCCGCAGCAGGTCGGAACCTGCCCGATCATCCCCGACCCGGATGCGAATGCGAGGGACGCGGCGAACGCGCTGAAGCCGGGCATCCGCGACTGGCTGGCCGCGAACGGCCACGACATCGTCGCCGACCGGGATTCCATGGGCGCCAGCTGGTACGACCTCTACGGCACAGACGGAACCGTCACCAAGCAGATCGTCTTCGAGCTCGGATGCCTCGGTGTCGAGTACTCCGAAATGCTGGTCGCTGACGCAATCAGCACAGTCCTGATCGACCTTCAGCAGGAAGCGTACGTCCCGGTTCCGGCCGATGGCGGCACTGGCGGTGGCGGCGGCAGCGTGGACGTCCCCGACGTCGATGCACCGGACGTGAACCCGTTCTATTGCTCCTGGTCACTGCGCGGCGGGTTCAACTGCGGAGTCCACGGCTGAGCCGCACACCCAACGAGGCATGAGCTTCTCCACTGACGATCACGGCAACCTTCACGACCGCGGCGGCCAGTTCGCCGGCCGGGAGCAATCCCCGCCGGAGATCGCGCCGCTCTATGCTGGCCCGGTGAGCACCGACACCCGCGAGCCCGGCACCTGGCCGCACGACCCGGCGTATTACGCGGAAGCCGACGAGCGCTCAGCGGCGTGGGTGGCCGATCAGACGGTCTCGGCGGTTGAGATCGAAGACGTCGACCTGTTCACACGCGTCGTCAAGGAGCACGGCATCATCGACTCGTCAGCCGATGCGAACCCCGAACTGTTCGACGGGTTCGACTGGCTACATGCGACCGGGATCGGGGAAGCCGACCAGCAGCGTCAGCTGCTTGGGTCTGCGTGCTCCGGGCACCCCCGGTTCGCCGAGTTCGCCGAGCTCGAGCTCGACGAAGACTCCGACGACGCCGACATCGTCAACGAGCTCGCATTCGTCATCGTCGCCGACACCGTGAAGAAGATGCGCGGCGGCCGCTGACATTCGCCGGCGCCCGCCGGCCGCACACGAATGTGTGCATGACGACGTTCGACAAGACGAAGATCCGCCGTGCCGGCACCGGCCCGAACCCTGGCCGGTTCGCCGCGCACACGCCCACCCCAGCCGAGACAACGCTCACTGTCTCCCACGCGGCTGTCGACGCGGAAGCGTACGACCGGGTGATCGAGATCTTCGCCGTGTTCGACAAGACCACCGGTGACCAGCAGCGGAAGCTGTCCGACGAGATCAACCGGATCAACGTGAACGGGCGGATGCACGCCCGAGAACGGACGCTTCGAGGCGTCCGAGACCTCGCCGCCGTCCGCGTGCACAGCACCGCATCCGATGAAGCCCGCGCGCTGTACGAGTCCCGTGTGCGGGTCGTCACTCGAGACGCGAACCGTGCCGACCTGCAGCATCGTGCGTTCGCGCTGCTCGCCGCGGCGGATGCCGCTGAGGCGGTGGCGTCGCGGTCGCACATCGGGAAGGCGCCCGGTTTCGGGCAGGCGGACTACGACCACCTCACTGGGCCGTGGCGGTCGGTGTTCGGGCCCGTCCACCCTGACGATGCCGTTTCGGAGCCCGGCAACGGCTCGGTGTGAGCGTTCCCCGCGCATGGATGCTGCAACAGAGAAGGAGACCGAGATGACCTCGATCGCAACCGTCACCCACATCCGCGCGAACCGTGCACCGCTCAGCCGTGTGCGCCTGCTCGCGAGGATCGTCGACCGGTACGACCAGAGCGGCGACCCGGTCGAGTTCGACACCTCCGGAGCTGGGGACGAGCGTCGCATCCTCGGCACCCTCCTCAACGACGGGTTCGTCGACTTCGCGGGCGCCGGGAACGCGGTCATCCCGACCGATGCCGGCCGGAGCGCTGTGCAGGCGTTCGCCGCCTGACCTTCGCGGCCGCCGAGGTTCCGCGCATGTATCGGTGGAACCTCGCACGAAGGAGCCGCATGCGCCAGGACCGCCGCGCTGTCACCACGATCACCGCGCTGCTGACCGCGTCCACGTTCGCGTTCGCTCCGGCGGCCGCAGCGTCCGCTGCAGAGCTGCCGCCCGCGACTGAGCCTCCGGCACCGGAATCACAGGCACCTGATGAGACGGCGATCGTGTGGGGTGAACCCGCTGGCATGACGTTCCGTGCCGGCGACACCGTCTCGTGGGCTGTGCCGGTCACCGGTGCGTCGTCGATCCTCGTGAGCGGCCTCCCGGACGGCCTCGTGTTCGACGGGCAGCGGATTATCGGGACGATCACGTCCGACGTCACGTTCCAGGTCTCAGCGCTCTCCCCGTCAGGCAGCGCGGAGGTGCGGTTGTTCGCCTTCACCGTGCTCCCGCAGCCGCCGGTCTGGCAGAACGGTGAGACGGTGACCGTCTCCGGGTACGACCCTGTCGACGTGCAGTTCCTCGTCTTCGGCGCGGACACCTGCGTGCTGTCGTCGACCCTGCCGGCCGGGTTCACGTTCACGGCCGACTGCCGCGCCACCGGAACCGCAGCCCCTGGCACGCCCGAACTCGAGGTCGTCATCACCGCGATCAACGCGGGCGGGAGCAGCACGAAACGGTTCGTGATCCGCTTCGACTGGACGCCTCGTTTCACCGCTCCGACCCTCACCGCCGGCGCCCCTGCAGCCGGGCAGTCGTTCGTGTTCCACGGCGCCGGGCTCACCCCAGGCGCATCCGCGGTCACTGTCACCGACCAGGACGGCCGCGAGGTCGCCTCGATCGACGTCACCGTCGACGAGCTCGGCACGTTGAACGCCTCGGTTCCCGTCCCGACCCCCGGGGCCGGCGCGTACAGGGCAGCGTTCACGGCGGCCGCCGCGGACGGCACCCCGGTGTCGTGGGCCCTGTTCTACTCGATCGACACCGCAGGGCAGATCGCCGAGGTGTCGACGGACAGCCCTGTGCAGGACCCGCTGCCAGCCCCGGTGTGGGTCACCGAGGACACGGTCGTTACCCGTGCCGGCGAGGAGTTCACGGTCACGTTGTCCGCTACGGACGCCGCCGAGTACGCCGTTCAGGGGCTCCTCCCGGACGGTGCCCGGTTCGACCAGGACGCCGGAACGATCACCGGCACGTTCGACGTCACGGGCGAGCATCGGTTCACGGTGGTCGCGTCGAACCGGCGGGGGAGCACCGCGCAGGAGTTCATCGTGACGGTGAACCCGGCAGGCCTCGTCACGCTCGAGCCGCTCTTCACGGTCGGCACGGCAACCGCAGACGCCAGCTTCCAGGTGTCCGGTTCGTTCCTCGACCTGGGCACCGTGTTCACGATCGCAGCGGACGGGAAGGCGGTGCTCGAGATCACCGTTCCCGACACCGGGGACATCGCCCAGGAGGTTCCCACCGGAGCGCTCAACGCGGGCATGCACCGGTTCACCGCGGAGGCTGTTGCCCTCGGGGAGCCAGTCACCGCAACGGTGTGGGTCGATGTCGACCGTGACGGGCTGATCTCCGGGATCTACACCGAGGAGCCGGAACGGCCGGACGTGCCGGATGAGCCGGGCCCGGTGAACCCAGGAGACCCGACTTCGCTCCCGCCGAAGCCGGCCGTGCTTGACGAGATCACCAGGTACGCCGACGACGCCGAAGCGGTCGTAGAACTGGTGCCGGCACCGCCGATGACGCAGCCAACCGCCGTCAAGCAGGAGCCCGGGTTCACGATCGACGGGGTGTGGCTGTTCGCCGCCGGTGTCGCATTCGCCGCGGCCGCCGCGTTCCTCCGCCGGGACAAGCCGGACAGCTAGCCGAGCTCGAGGAGGTCCGCGAGGGCATCCGCGACGGTCGCTGCGGCGCCGTCGTGACCTGTGACGTCCACCGGTGCGGCGCCGGCGACGTCGAACCCAGCCAGGGCGCCGGCCGGCAGCTCGAAGATCGCGAACCGTCGCGCCCACCACCGGAACCCGCACCGGTACGCGATCAGCTCGTACGTTCCAGAAGCCGCGCGAAGACCGTCATGGGTTTCGTCGCGATGATGGCAGGGGAGCGCGGACACCTGAAGGACGGCGACGTTCTCGCACTCGAACAGAGCAGCGGCGACCGCGCCCGCGGAGCGCCCGTCCAGCGAAGTGACCGATCCCACGAGCGCGAGCCTAGCCGCGCCGGAGCCGGTGCGGAGATCTAGTTCTCCTCGACTCCATACAGGCGGTGGTCGATGCGCACGTCAAGCCCTGCATCGCGGAGGAGTTCGATCTCGGCGTTCACCTTCGCGATGACCTGCTCGCGGTACGGGGAGCGCATCCGCCCGTAGTACGCAGGCTGACCGAAGTACTCATCGAGGACGTCCTCAGTCCAGCTGCCGTTCGCCTTCGAGATCGAGACGTTCAACGTGGTGGCGTCACCGACCCGGCGGCAGAGATACCAGTGCGTCTCGCGATGATCGGTGAACCCGAGCTCGCGCATCCGGTCCTCAGCGAGCACCGTGGTGACCTGCGGCCCGCTCAACGGCGGACCCCGTCGACGAGGGCGAGCGCAGCCCGCGAGGTCGTCCGGCGGACATCCCGGATCGCGGGCGAGTTCACGATCGCGTTCACCCGGTGCTGCACTGCGGGCACCCACTCAGGCTCCTCGACTTCGCAGTTCCCCTCCCGGAGGAGCTCCTCCAGCTCGGCGTCCGACATGACGGGCGCTGCAGGCGGTGCGGTGACGTTGAGGAACCACTCGGCGGCACGCTTCCCGCGCCCCTTCAGCCCATTCGTGTTCGCGTGCCAGCCGATCACCACGAAAGCGGCCGCAAGGGCACCGGCGAACACGATGAGGAGAGTGACGACGAGCATGGGTGCCCCTTTCTGGCACCACGTACATGCGCGGGAAGGTCGCCGCATGCCTTCCGGGTGGCCGCGGAAGGAACCGCGACAGATCCAGCACTCTGAAACGGAAGCCCTGCATTGCGCAACGTCATCATCATCGGATCCGGCCCGGCCGGATACACCGCCGCCATCTACGCCGCCCGGGCACAACTGGAGCCGCTGCTGTTCACCTCGCTGAACGAAGCCGGCGGGGACCTCATGAAGACCACGGAAGTTGAAAATTATCCGGGGTTCGACATCGGCGTCCAGGGGCCTGAGCTGATGCGGGCGATGCAGATCCAGGCGGAACGGTTCGGCACCGAGGTCCGCTACGAGGACGTCGTGAAGGTCGAGCTCGACGGTGACGTGAAGAGAGTCCACCTCGGCACCGACTACGTCGAAGAGACTCGATCGGTGATCATCGCCACCGGCGCCGAGTACCGCCGCCTCGGCGTTCCCGGCGAAGACCGCCTGTCGGGCGCCGGGGTTTCGTGGTGCGCGACCTGTGACGGGTTCTTCTTCCGAGGGAAGACCGTCGCCGTCGTCGGTGGAGGGGACTCCGCGATGGAGGAGGCGACCTTCATGACCCGGTTCGCGGACAAGGTGTACGTCATCCACCGCTCCAAGACCTTGAACGCGTCGAAGGTGATGCAGCAACGCGCGTTCGAAGACCCGAAGATCGAGTTCCTCTGGGATCAGCAGGTCACCGAGATCCACGGCGAGAAGAAGGTCGAATCGGTCACCCTCACCGACAGTCTTGACGGCAGCACCCGCGAACTCGAGCTCGACGGACTGTTCATCGCGATCGGGAACACCCCGCGCACCGACCTCGTGAAGGGCGTGCTGGACCTGACCGCCGAGGGGACGATCGCGGTTCGTGGCCGGTCGTCGAAAACGAACATCCCCGGAGTGTTCGCCGCCGGCGACGTCATCGACCCGGACTACCGTCAGGCGATCACCGCCGCCGGCTCCGGAGCCGCGGCAGCGCTCGACGCGGAACGGTACCTGGCCGCCCGCTGACGTGACGCTTCGGAACCGGGCCCCGCGGCGACGCCCTCGGATTCCCGTCAGGAACACGCTCACCGGACGGTTCACTGCCGCCCCTGTCCCCATCGAAGGGGCAGCGGATTGGTTCGGTGACATACCCGCGCTCGTGGAGCTCGACCGGCTCCTGCTCGGCTGCGCGGACGCCTCCGGGCGCGCGCCCGACGACGGGCGCCGGGCTGTGCTCGAGGCGTGGTTGTTCCAGACGTACGACGCGTGGCACTCCGCAGCGGAGTTCGAGCTGATTCCCACGCTGACCCTCCACGCTTCGCTGATCCTCAACGTCGGCGGGTACGACGGCGGCGATCAGCTGCCGACAAGACGTCAGATCGTCGCGGCAGTCGAAGCTGCGAGCTCGGAAACGCGACGCTCCGCGCATGTAGTCGGCGGAAGGGAGCCCTATGGCCCAGGAAGTACTCGAGAAGGAGATCGTCACCACCGACCAGGGTGACCACGATCGCTTCGCCCATTTCTTCGACCGCGCCGACATCGACGCCGCATGGCTTGAAGGCAAGGAGATCACCGCCCTGTGCGGGAAGAAGGATCGCCCCGTCCGAGAGCTAAAGGACTACCCCGTCTGCCCGACCTGTACCGAAATCCACAAGGAGTTGCCGAAGTGACCGACCGACAGTCCGACTACATCCTGACGAACGACGTCCCCGCGTTCCTCGCCGCGAACGAGGTGACCGTCGCCGCACCGCGCAGAGGGAAGCTTTTCCGCGCCTTCGCGGTGACTGCCGTCATCGTCCTCGCCGCCACGATCGGCGGCACGACCATCGCCGAGTCCGCGCAGGCGGGGGAGTTCGCAGCCCGTGAGCTCGCGATCCAGGAGAACGCCGGCCGCGTCGGCATCGGCTCCGTCGACGCAGACATCCCCGCCTTCCGCGCAACGGCAGCAGCCGCCCTCGCCCGATCGGCAGCGGACACCGCGAAGGTGATCCTCGACGACGCATCGGACGAGCTGCCCGCCGACCAGCTGGCCACACTCACCGACGCCCGGACGAAGCTGCTCGAAGCAGCCGACCAGGGCGCATCGGCCGACGCGCTCACCTCGCAGACCGCAGCGATCGAGGCGGAGGGCAGCAATGTGTCCACCCTGCTGACCGCAGCCCGGAAGGCCGCCGCTGAGGAGGCCGCACGGATCGCAGCTGAGCAGGCTGCAGCCGAGGAGGCAGCCCGGATCGCCGCTGAGGAGGCAGCATCGTGGGAGGACGACTCCGACGACTGGTCGGACGAGTCGCCCTCCGGTCCGGCCGCTGAGAGCCCGGCTCCCGCACCCGCGGCCCCGTCGTACCCGGGTCTCGGCCCGAGGCCGACCGACGAAGAGTGCGGCCCCTGCCGCGGCCGTGAGATGTTCCCGCTCTTCCACGACGGGAAGTGGCGTTGGGCGTGCAACCGCTGATCGCGCACTGACCTGACAGGCCGCCTCCAACCGGAGGCGGCCTGTTATCGTTTCCGCGCCGCACACGAAGGACCTCATGACCAACACCAACAACGGCCACGACGGCTGGAAGAACCAAGCGCGCCGCACCGACGGTGAGTTCGGCGAGAAGCTGCAGACCCCCGCCGACGTCAGCATCGCCTCCCACAACAACCAGTTCAAGTTCGCCAAGGGCAGCGGCCCAGTTGTCGCGTCATCACCCATGCAGCTCGCCAGAGGGATGCTGTGCGCTTCCGAGATCACTGCCGACGACGGCAGGGGAAAGGTCACCTGGAACGAGATCGACTTCATCGCGATGGCCGCTGAAGCGAACTACGCCAACAGGGACACCGACGTCCAGCGCACCCTGCGGTGGCTGCTCGAGAACCGGTCCGTCATCGACGAGTTCCTCACCTCGAAGAACATCACCATGACCGGTGACGAGTGGGACAACCAGACCTTCACCGTCACCTTCCCAGTCACCGAAACCGAACCGGCCGCCCTGGCGCGCGAGATCGTCGCCTCCGACGAAGCGGACTACGTCTACAACGCGCTCGACGGATCCGGGGAGTTCTCCGTCGACCTTCTCCGATGGGTGAATGGGAACGGAGTCCGCTGGGACGGCGTGTACTCCACCCGCAGGTGGGAGGAGGAATTCGAGCCTGCCACCAACGAGCACGGCGACATGGTCCGGTACGAGCTCCTCAGCGAGATCCCCGCCGGCACCCCGGCGGAGAACGTCTGGACC
The DNA here is from genome assembly GCF_042799635.1 of Agromyces sp. NPDC057679. Classification (NCBI taxonomy): domain Bacteria; kingdom Bacillati; phylum Actinomycetota; class Actinomycetes; order Micrococcales; family Microbacteriaceae; genus Agromyces; species Agromyces sp. NPDC057679. The sequence goes on from NZ_JBHVIK010000004.1 coordinate 372,093, forward strand.
CTCCATCATGACGACGGCGACGACGAATTCGAGGACTACGACGGCGACGGCTCCGACATCGAATGGATGATCACCGCAGGCTACGGGCGGGTGAACGTCGCCGGCTACTACATCACGAAGAACCCGTGGTCGCCCGGGAACCAGCCAGACGTCTCCTACTGACGCAGGACGAACGCCCCAGCACGACGGTGTGCTGGGGCGTTCTGCGTTTCCAGCCGCACACCCAAGAAGCATGAACACCCCTTCGACACCCGGCGGGCGCCTCAGCCCCGAAGACCTCGCCGCGCTCGAAGCCCGACGCGACACCAGCGGACGGTTCGGCACGGCTCATCACACCGCAGCGGAGGTGACCCTCGAACCCGTCTCCACATCCGTCCCGCAGCCGACCCCGGCCGGTGTCGGATGGTTCGACGACGAAGGACGCCTCCACCGTGAGGACGGGCCGGCGCTCGACACCGACATCGCACAGTCCTGGTACGACCGCGGCACCCTCCTCCGCAAGGAGCTCGAGGACGGCACCACCGTCCACTTCGACGACGAAGGACTCCCGCACTCCGATGAAGGCCCGGCGATCCTGTTCGGAGACGGCGAAGCGCAGTACATCGTGCACGGCGAACTCATCCAAATCCAGCGCCCTGACGGGTCGTTCGAGACGTTGGGATCCGCGACCGCCTGAGTTCCGCGCATGGACGGGTGCATGGACACACTCGAACGCACCTCAGGCGGCACAGCACTGGTCACAACCGAGACCGGGTCGAAGTACCTTCTCGACCTCGACCGCGGCACCGTGAAGCGCAAGCCCAGATCCCGGATCCTCGGCCTGTTCGGCGACCGTGAAGAGCTGCCGCTCCTCGAGCTCGGCAACTGCACCGTCGGTGAAGCGCTCGAGATGGTGCTCGGCACGCCGGACGGCCCGTCACCGAGGCGCGCGAGCAAGGTGACGTCTATCGCGACGATCGGCTGACGTCCCCCGATCTGGGAATCCCACAAGCGTCCACCGGTAGATAGCATCGGGGTTTCGTGCACCCGAACGGAGCCTCATGACCGACACACCTGAGCAGCCGGAACACCCAGAGACAGTTGCGCCGCAGGAGAGCAGCCTCCCGACGGAGGCTGGCCAGGCTGCGCCCGTCACGGCCGACCCGGGAGCCGCTCCCGAAGCCGGTCCTGCGGCCTCGCAGACGCCTGCTACCCCGCTGTGGAAGCAGCCGTGGTTCCTGCCCGCCGCGGTCGGAGCAGGCGCGCTCCTTGTCGGCATCGCCGTTGGCATCCCGATCGGCGCCGGCGCATCGTCAGGCGCAGCCGAAGCGTCCGCAGCGACCTACTTCGACGACATCGCCGCCGAATGCAAGGCGAAGTCGATGGTCCGCGTCGAAGACGACGGCAGGACGATGATCGTCGACGGTGAAGGCGAAGACGCAGGATCCGGTGACGTCAGCCTCGCCCTGCTCGACTGCCTGATCGGCGCCACCGGCACCCCGGCAGCCACCCAGCAGCTCATGTACGAGACCCGCAGCCTCGACGGCCGCCAGTCCGACTCCTGGGAAGACGGCGACGTCGAGGTGGAAGCCTCCTGGTCGTACCACCCCGACGACGGGCTCGACATCATCTACGAGATCTCCGACTGAGGTCCATCACGAACCAGCGGCGCCCAGGCAACCTCCCAGCCTGGGCGCCGCTCACATACTCCGGCATGAACGACATCAACCAGCTCCGCGGGAACATCGTCACCGGACCGAACGGTCACCCCATCCAGAACGCCGGCGCGTTCGCCGGGAAGGTGAACACCCCAGCGGAAGCCTCACTCGACATGGACGATGCCGAATGCTCCAACTGCGGCGAGACGTCCGACACTGCGTTCGAAGGTGTCCCGTACTGCGACTACTGCCGTGGTGAGATGTGCGACGACTGCGGGGCCGACCTCTCCGACGGACAGGGCTGGAACGGCCTCTGCGGCGACTGCGCAGACCGGAAGGTCTGCACCATGTGCTCCGAGCAGGACAAAGCTGAGGGCTCGGACACCTGCTCCGACTGCGCGCGCCGCATCGACGAACTCAGCAGCAACGACATCGTCACGGTCTCCCACGCAAACGGAGACTTCGACACCGCAGACCTCCACGTCGACGGGTTCGACATCACCGGGGCCGACAACCCCGACGACCCGAACTCTGCAGACGGGGTCATCGTCACCGCCTACCGGTGGGAGGACCTCTCCCACCTCGAGCAGGAGCTCGCCGGATCCTTCGACGACAACGCCGCGAAGGTCGGTGCGGCCCTCGCAGAGATCGCCCCAGGTTGGAAGGTCACCGACCGCAGCCAGGGGTGGGACAACGTCTGCATCGAGAAGGTCGTCCCGCCGCATGACGACTACTGGTCCGACAACCTCGACAACCTCATCTCGTGGATGCATGAGCACCCGTTCGTCGAGGATACGAAGCAGACGTTCCCGGAACGCTGGTCGGACGCTCTCACGGCTCGAGTAAACAGCCTGTGACAGTTGACCCGCAATCCACGCACCTCGAGCAGGAACTCAACGCCGACGAGTTCATCACGCCGGCCGCGAAGATCCGCCTCTCGCTGACCAGGCTGTTCGACTGGGCCCGCGCGATCGACTGGTGACCTTTCCCTGGGTGGGCACCACCAGGTGCGTCTCCGCGCATGTCGTGATCGACAAGACCACGACACCGGAGGAACACCTTGAACAACACTCGATCGTCGACGAAGCGGCGAACCATCGTGTGGACCGCTACCGGCGCGATCGCCCTGCTCGCTGCAGGCGGCGTCTGCTACGGAGGGGCACAGTACCTCGAGCAGCACAACGCCGAGATCACCGCTGCGTCGGCCGAGCTGAAGCAGGCCACCCAGGCACTCGAAGCTGAAGCCGACCGAGTCGCCGCTTCCGCGAGTGACGTCGTCCTCCCGAAGCTCGCCGACGCCGAGCAGAAGCTCGCTGAGTCGCAGGGCCGAACCCTCGACGAGGAAGCACGAATGACGCTGCAGGACGCGATCACCGCCGCCCGTGCCGCCGTCGACGAGGTCGAGAAGGACGCCGGCGCCGTCGTCGACGTCGCGAAGGCGATCGAGGTGGACGACTCATTCTTCGAGCACGCCGACAACCTCCGCGCGGCAGCCAAGAAGGTCGAAGCGGAGACCCTCCCGGACCCCGGCACGCTCTCGAGCGTCGTCGCGGCGCTCGACACCCCGAAGCAGCAGGTCGACGCGGCCGTCGCAGCCTGGGAGAAGCAGCGCGAGCGCGACAACGCGTACGTCGAGCACGTCCGCACCGCAGGCTGGCAGGACGCCATCGACGCGTGCTCCGACAGCGTCGACATCACCGAGTGGTACGGCACCGCAACCGTCGCCGAGCACTGGTCCTGCGGCGGCGCCAGCTTCCCGCGGGAGACCGGCACCCTCGTCCACTTCACCGGCCAGTTCGAAGGCTTCTACCGTGTCGTCGGCATCCCCGCCTACCTGAACGTGCACACCGACTCGATCAGCGACGTACCCCGCGGCTACGACCTGCTGTTCCAGACCTGCATCGACGGCGACTCGTCCAACATGGCGATGGTCGCACTGGAGCGCGAAGGATGAGCACCGAGACGATGTCCAGCGCGCGCCTGGCGAAGCTCGCCGACAACGCGGACGTCCGGGCCGCCGAGGCCGCACGGGTCGCACGTGCTCTCCGCATCGCGCAGCTCCGCGCCGAGCTCCGCGAACGCTACCCGGACGCGGCGACCCTGGTTGTCGGCGCCAACGAGTTCGACCCGGACCACCGTGGCGCGGAAGCGCTCCTCGACGAGCACGGGAACACCATCACGACGTCGTTCACCGCGAACGCGCTCGGACACCTGCTCGAACGGGAAGCCGACTTCAAGAACCCGCCGTTCGAGCGTCAGCTCGGGCATCCAGGGTTCGGCGGCAATGACGAGATCTTCTACCTCGACCTGCGCGGCTGAGCGCGGGACCGGAAACCAGAAGAGGCCAGACCCACAGGGTCTGGCCTCTTTCGTGCGTGGCTTGTTCAGCCGACGAGCTCGCGGGTCGAGATCACGTCCAGGCGGCGCTCGACGACATCGCCCACGGCGAACCGGGCGGCCGCCGAAAGCATCTCCTCCGCCCACTCCGTCGCGATCCGGGCCGGCCAGCCGCGCTTCGCGGCTTCCTGCACGAACTCCGCGGTCACGAGGTCCTCGGTGATCGGCGAGTCGACGATGACAGCGGTGGTCGTCAACTTTCCCGACTCGATTCCCATGAAGCTTCGACCGCACCCGCAGCCGGCCTCAGGGTCTCGGAGGCAGTTGCCGCAGGAGAACACGGGGAAGACGAGCTCGCGGTCGTTCGTCCAGCTGAAGTCGCTGTCCTTCTCGCCCTTGGCGGAGACCAGGATGTGCATGTTCGGTTCCTTCCGATCGGTGTCATCCGCCACATGCGCGGGACCTGGGATCGGCTGCCGCATGCCTCATTGACGAGCCCGCGAACGAAGGAGCCCGTCATCGTCAGCTTCCGCCCACTCCGAACCCGCCCTGCCGGAGAGCAGAACGAACCGCTCGAGCTGAAGGTCAACGCCTTCCGGATCGGGTTCACCGGCGCGATCGGAGTCCTCCTCGCCATCATGCTCGGCGGCATGGTCACCCAGCTCGGCACCGTGTTCGTCTACGTGTCGCTCGCTCTGTTCCTCGCGCTCGGCCTCGACCCCGCCGTCAGCTGGCTGCAACGGCGGAACCTCAAACGCCCCGTCGCGATCCTCATCGTGTTCGGCGCCGCGGTCGGAGTGTTCGTCGCCCTGATCGCCACCGTCGTCCCTGTTCTCATCCAGTCCGTCGAAGACTGGCCGAAGATCGTCGAAGGGGTCCGCGACTCCGAGCTCGTCAGGTGGGCGTCAGGTCTCGGCGGCGACCACGCGATCCGTGACACCCTCGAAACGGCCGGGCAGATGCTCGCCGACCCGAAGACGCTCACTTCGATCGGCGGCGGAATCTTCTCCATCGGCGCCGGCATCGCCGGCGGGTTCACCGGCGCGATCATCGTCCTCATCCTCACCTTGTACTTCCTCGCGTCCATCGACCAGATGAAGCGGTACGCGGCCCGGTTCGTCCCGGCGTCCGCGCGCACCACCTACCTCGAAGTCACCGAAGAGGTGACCGGCGCTGTCGGCCGGTACGTCGCCGGCCAGGTCAGCCTCGCTGTCATCGGCGGCATCGCCGCTCTCGCATTCCTCAGCATGATCGGTGCGCCGGAACCGGTCCTTCTCGCGGCGATCTTCGCGGTGTGCGCGCTCATCCCGCTAGTCGGGACGATCACCGGGGCGGGCATCGCCACGGTCGTGTGCCTGTTCGCGTCACCTGCAACCGCGATCGCCGCCGGGGTGTTCTTCCTCGTGTACGCGCAGGTCGACGCGTACCTGCTGAGCCCGAAGATCATGGGGAAAGCGGTCGCTGTGCCCGGCGCGGTCGTCGTGGTCGCCGCGGTTGCCGGCGGCACCCTCGGCGGGATCCTCGGCGCGCTCGTCGCGATCCCAGTCGCCGCGTCGCTGATCATCGTCGCGGAGAAGGTGGTGCTGCCGAGGCAGGAGGGCCGGTGACGTCTCGGTTACGCCGCGCGGCGTTCCTCTTTCGTCTCGTACCGCGACACCCGGTGCGCGAGGGAGATGAACACCTGGTCTGGGAGCGGTGCCGGGGCCCGGTTCATCACCGCCTTCTTCGTCGTCGTCAGCCCGTGCTGTTTCGGGCGGCGCGGGTCGAACAACTCCGGGTCGAACTCCCACAGCCCGCACGACGCCGGCACCTCATCCGGTGTGACAAGACCCTTCGGGACGGCATACACGAACCGGTGGCTGAACAGCTGCCACGCCCTGCGCTTCTCGTCGGTGTCCCTGCGGAAGTCAGCCCTCGTGACCTTGATCTCCACCGCGGTGAGCATCCTCGACGTCACGATGAGCGCGTCGATCCTCCGCTGCGGCACAGCATCCACCGGAGTCCACCCGTCAGGGATCGACGGCGCCACCTCAGCCGGGTCGATCCGCGACTCCCAGTACTCCGCGGACGAGCCAGTGAGCCGCCACCGGTTCAGGATCGCCTGATGGAACGGGTCGTCGACAACGACCTCACGGACGACCGCATCCTTCGCGTGTTTCCTGCGGACAGCGGTGAGGACATCCTTCGCGGTGACAGCTTGCGGGGGCATACCTGGAAGACATGCGGCGCCGCACACACAGAACCGCATGACTTTCACCACCGACGCCGCAGGCAACCATCACTCCACCACAACCGGCCAGTTCCAGGACAAGGGGCAGACGCCGGCGGAGGCCGGCATCCTCACCGAACAGCCCGACCTCCTCGACCGCTACCAGGGCCTCCTCGACGACGCCTACGACGAGTTCAACGATGCGGAGGAGCGCGCGCAGTCGTTCCAAATCGCGCGCTTCCGCGCGGCAGTGCGGGACGCCTACCCGAACGTGACGAGCGTGCAGCTCGACCCTCACGGCGCCGGGATGAGGGTGTTCCGTGCGTTCGACGCAGACGGCGAGCGAGTCAGCTTGGGTATGGGCGAGCTTGACGAGTTCGAGCCAGACCTGATCACCGGATACGACGGCGCACGGCGACGCCCAGAGCTGTCGGAGACACCCACCGGTCGTTTCTTGCTCGACATCCCGCAGCACGAACCAGCACACGACGACGTCCTCGACCTGCTCGAGGAACGCGTCGCCGTCAAGCGCACTGCGAAGGCGGCGAACCTCGAGCACATTATGCCCGGCATCCTCGAGAACGTCGGCCGGCGCCGCGGCGTGAACGGTCTCGGGGACCTCACCCCGGAGCAGATCACCGCACTGTTCGACGAGGAGATCCTCCCCGCGATCGAACGGATCGCGGACAAGCTCCGCTGACCTGCCGCATGCCTCCCCGGTGATCCTCGCCTCACGGCCAGGAAGGGCCGGGAACGGCCAGCACCGCACATCACTGCGAGGCCAGAAGACCCACGCTCGGAGCAGTTCCCAACAGTGCGTCGGACCTCCTCGAGCACAGCGTGCGGCCGCCGATGAATCTGCTCCCGAAAGGCGCCCGTGGACCACCTCCCGGGCGCCTTTCCGCCCCCCGGCACGATGGGCCCGCGCATGTGGTCTAGGTGAAACCGAACCACAACGCACTGAACACCCCCGCCAAGAAGCTCTGCGCGATCACCGCAGTCACCGCCGCAGCCCTCACGCTGACCGCTGCTGCACCCCAATCGGTCACGACCGCTTTCACCGTCCAGGAGAGCCCGACCTGGTCGCAGATCGAAGCACTGAAAGGCCAGCCTGAGATCAAGGCTCAGCAGGTCGACGCGCTGAAGGCCGCCGCCGACAAGCTCTCCGTGAAAGCGGAAGAGGCACGGGCAGTTGCGAACGCAGCCACAGCTGCGCTCGTCGACGCCGTCTACGAGCTTCCCGACCCGGGAGCGCTCGACGAGGCCTCGAGGTCCGCCTCAGCTGCCGAGAAGCTCGACACGATCGCCGGCACCCCCGCAGTGAACATCGGCGGGCCCAGCACTGGAATGCTGACCTCGACGGTGGCGACAGCCGATACCAACCACGGCACGACAGCCGGTGAAACGGCCGAGGCGGTCACCCCGGAAGAGCGCGTCAAGCTCGCCGCCGAGACGCAGCAGACCGCCGAGCAGGAGTACGCGACAGCGCAGGTCGAAGCAGCCCAGGTGCTCGCTCAGATCCGCTTCCTCGCCGTCGACGGTCAGGACCCCTCGTACTTCCAACGATCCGTCGACGACGCCGCGCACCGTGTAGCCAGCGAAGCGGCCACACGCCTCGTCGAGCAGAAGACGCGGAAGCAGGCTGAGGAAGCCGCCCGTCTCGCCGCGATCGAAGCCGCCCGATGGCAGAACCCCGGCAAGGGCCGCATTAGCGACGTGTTCGGCCCTCGGGAGATCATCTGCTCCGACGAGGGTTGCTCGTCGCCGTTCCATCGCGGCACCGACGTCGCCACCGGCTGCGACGCACCGATCCTTGCCGCCCGCCGCGGCACCGTCGTGTACGCCGATTACGACGGCACCCACGGCAACTTCGTCCTCATCGACCACGGCGACGGCCTGCAGACCGGGTATGCGCACATCGCCCCGGGCGGGTTCCTCGTCTACCCGGGCCAGCAGGTGAGCACCGGGCAGCAGGTCGCCATCAGCGGCACGACCGGAGCTTCCGACGGCTGCCACCTTCACTTCGAGGTGTACCAGAACGGGAACCTCATCGACCCGCAACCGTTCATGGCTGCGATGGGGTCGAGCATCGGCTGAGCGGCATCGCCCGCACACTCAAGACCACATGAACTCGTTCGACGAATCCCTCCACCCGCGCGGCCACCACACGAACCCTGGCCGGTTCTCGGAGAAGCAGCTGAGCAGCGCAGAAGTATCGCTCACCGCGACACCCGCCACGCCTGTCACAGCGAGGGTCGGAAAGTACGAACTCCGCCTCGACTACCTGCCCGAGCTTCCCGAATGGCCGGCGACGCTTCCGGAACCGGTCGTCGAATGGGACTACGACGACGACGGTGAGCCGATGCTCACCATCACCAGCGGTGCCGACAGCTTCTGGATCAGCGGCGACGAGAACGACGGACCGCACTGCAGCCTGTACGACCTCCACTACACCGATGACGCTGACTGCCCCGACTGGTCGGCCGTCGACCGAGCCCTGGCATCCAGTTGGGCTAAGGTCGCCCTCGTCCGCACGAGCAGCCTCGTCAGTAACTACGAGACCAACGCCGCGCAGGAGAAGACGGTCTACGCGAAGCTCCTCAACCTCGCGACCGGCGGAACGTCCAAGGTTGACGTCGATCTTGAACTCAACGATGCGTTGACCGCGCGGTACGAAGCGTCGTCCAGGATCCAGGCCGCGGCGGCGAAGAAGCTTGCCGGCCAGGTCCTCCGCGCCGTACCCGACGGTGCGACCCTCCACGCCTACCCGACGGAGCTCGGGTATGACCCTGTCTCGATCACTGACGGGAACGGCGACGTCATCGTCCAAATCGACGAGGACGGCAATGCCACCCGGGATGGAGACGTCGTGGACGGCCTCTACAACCTGGAGGCGCTCACCAGCCTCCTCGCAGACGCGCGATCAGAGACCGGCCCAGTCGGCGGCGCTGACCTTTGCAAGGTCACCCTCGCAGGGATGACGGTGAATCTCGTCGCCGCGGCCGCGATCGAACTCTGACCCTCACTGCCGCCAGCTCGCAATTGCGGTGTCGGCGGCATGGGTAAGCAAGAAGCCTCTCGCAGATACACCGCGAGCGAACACCCCGCACAACCGAATGAAAGAAGATGATGCGGGCCAGTTGTAGCGGGTGCGGTGATGAAGCGTACGTTCCCATGCAGTACGAAACGGAACCCACCGAACTCGAGGGCCCGCTCGCCGTCGGCTGGGATGACCTCGGCACCTCGAAGATCTGCCCGGACTGTAAGCAAGCCCTGACCGCAGCGATCCCCGACGGAACGGCAGTCTCATGCTGAACGCCACCACGGATGTCGGGTGCGGTGCGCTCACCAGAACCGCCCATCAGCTCGAATACTGGGACATCACCGCCTGGGAAGAGCCGGTGAACCCGGAGGCCGAGTCGTTCGACCGGACCGTCGTCACGGATCGGACGATTGCCGTTCTGGACGGCGCGGTGAACTACGCCCATCTGGAAGGGGAGGCCCGCACGCGGGATGCGCTCGAGGTCACCGTCCAGGCGCTCCGAGAAAACCCGATGCCGAAAGCGTTCGCGGTCGCCACCTCCAAGATCCACCGGCCCGACGAACCGTACCGGCACCGGTCCGGACTTGTCGCCGCTGCCGCGGTCGAGCTCGGGTTCGACGAGATCACCGGGTACCGAGCAGCGGACTGCGAGGTGTGGGCGAACACCGGTGGAGAGTGGGTGAACCTCTTCCCGCATCACATGCTCACCGACGAGGGCCAAGCGGTCATGGCCGCCGGCCCAGCTCAAGACGGCGCTCACGCCTGGTGGAAACATCAGGAGATCGAGCTCGACGACCTGACCCTGTGGCGGTACCCGACACTCGGGCTCGACAGGGCGGCGAAGTTCGTCTCCGCGAGCCTGTACGCGTTCGAGGTGGACGAGATCGTCATCGCGAGCGACGGCGCCGAACTGAACGCTGCACGAATGACGGACCTTGAACCATGGGTCGAAGAGGGAATCCACGCCAGGAAGCCTCAGCCTCCGCATCGATTCCCGCACGGCGACATCACGGTGATCCGAGCGAAACGGCGCTTTTAGGTAGGTTCCGCGCATGTATCTTTCATGGAAGAGATCATGAACATCCTCATCGACAGCGCGTTCGCGCTCATCACCATCGGCGTTCCCGCGGTGCTCTACTTCCTCGGCACCCGCGCTGAGGACGGCTCGAAGACGAAGCGCAACCTGAAGGTCGCCCTGATCGCCGCGCTGCCGGTCAGCATCATCGCCCAGTGGGTGAAGGTCATCGCCTTCGACCGCGGCACCGAGCTTTACGCGATCATGTTCACCGTGGTCATCGCCGCGATCTTCGCGGTGACGGTCATCCGAGCGCGTCGCACCGCCTGATCGTCGAACAGTCCCACCGCATCGCGGCCGCTCTCATCACGAGGGTGGCCGCGTTTCGTTTGTCCGGCTGGACCCCGGGCCCGCGCATGACCTCCCCGTGAACCCCGCCTACACGATCTCGCTCATCGCCGTCTACGGCGCCCTGCTCGCCGTGAACCTCTTCGCCACGATCAGGATGGCCAACTGGTCGCTCCGAAAGGACGCCCGGAAGCGCCGTGCTGCCGCGATCGTGGTCCACGTCTCCGGCGTGCTCTCTGCGGGCGCAATCTGGCTTGTCGTCGCCGCTGACTGGCGGCCGGTAGGCATCGTGGCGGCTAGCATCTGGACGGTCGCAGTCGCCGGCAGAATCCTCCTCGACGTCGACTGGACGAAGCCGAAGCGCGCACACGACTGACCGGGAATCCGCGCATGAAGACCGCATGAGCGACACCACAGAACTCGACCAGGACGCCACCGACAAGATCATCTCGAAGGAGATCTTCGAGGGCCTCGAAGACGGCACCATCTGCGTGCTCTGGTCGCAAACCGGGTGGATCGTCCGGAAATCGGTCTACCAGCTGAGCCTCGGGAACTGGAGCCTCCTGAACCCCGAGGAACCGGACGACCGCACCTACCCGCACGAACGCCTCTGGCTGATCGCCGCGGTCCGTGACCGCCGGCACATCTCCGTCGCCTGGGATCCGCGTGACCCCGGCGCCGTCCTCACGACTGCCGCCGAAGTCGACTCGTTGCCGCGCTACACGGTGATCGTGTCCGTCGACGAAAAGGGGTGGGCATCGCCGATCATGCGCATGGGCGACCGCTGGATCCCGCTCGCCGACAACGACGACTTCATCGACTGCACGAGCGAGCAGCTGCTCGGCGGCTGGGGATCCAACGGATACACGCTGCACCGCGGATGGGATCGCAACTGACGCGAGACCGCCCGCGCATGGGTTGAGCAAGAAGCAGACGCCGGCGAAGAGCCCGGCGCCGGAAAGCCCCCAGGTGCCCCATGAACATCAACGATCTGGAAGCCGGAGAGCTCTACGCGTTCCAGCTCTCAGCGCGACCCCTTCGTCCGTGCATCGTCGTCAACGTTGGCGGGTACCAGGAGGGTGTCAGCGCCGAATCGAAGAAGATCAGCGTCAACCGAGTCGCTGCCGGCAAGCCCTCCGACAGGGTGCTCATCCTGCTTGGCACGCTGGAGTCCGCGGACAGAGAGCTTCCGGTCTTCACAGACGACGACTACGACCGTGGGGTTGCCACCCCGAACGGGTGGACGCTTCGTCTCACGAAAGCGAACCGAATCAAAGGAAGCTGGGCCTATGCGACCATGTGGCCGCCCCGCGAGGAGATCGCCGCCGTGATGGAGCCGGTCGCCGACCAAGTCGACATCGTGGAACCCGTCTCTGCAGAACCGCCGGCCGCGACACCGACACCGATTCCCTACGAGGACGCGCTCCGTGCCTGGGGCGCGAAGCGGATCCAGAAGTACTGGGCCCGCGACGACTTCGATGAGTCGATCGTGACCGTCGACGTGTCGACCGTCACCGTCGAGTTCGAGTACGACGAAGGGTACGCCTGCTGCGGCGGAAGGGACCCTGAATGCTACTGCTCACAAGCGGTGCCGCCGACCGCGCGGGTCTACATCGGCTCGAGCACCCGATCAATCTCGATCGCCGCGGAAGACTTCGACTTCACGGAAGTCCTCCGCGAGATCATCGAAGCGGGCGGCGGGACGATCAGCGCGGCCTAGTCAAGGGCTTACATGCCCTCGCCGAACACGTGTGCGTGCGCGCGCCGCATACTTGTCTCCTGTGAACCCAAACGTCAGCGCCAGCCCTAGCATCCCGCGCGGATCTGTGGCGTGCCGCAACCCTGAGTGCCCGCGAGCGTGGCATCGCTTCGGGACACCTGACTGCCGGAAGGCTTCACAGCGGCGGGCAGTTCTCGGGCCCTCGCTTGCGGACGCCCTCGCGAAGCTCGACTCGGCTGACGACCCGACCGACGTATCGGATGCCTGGTGGGAGCTCGGCGGTTCGCTGCAGCCCGGCGAGCCCGGGGATGTGGAAGCGATCGCCGACGAAACCTTCGAGGCTGTCCGTCGTGCATCCGCCAGGATCATCCGAGCCGCGGCGATCGTCGAGGCGACGTTCGAATACGACGGCGCCAAGACCGAAGAAGAGCTGCGGCGGCAAGAGCACGGCAGGATGCACATGCGGCAGGCGCTCCACCTGCTCGAACTGGTGACTGAAGCTTCCGTCGCGAAGACCGCAGCCGCGAACCCCGACCTCGACGAAGACGACGCGTACCTCGCTGCGCCGTGCCGATGGTCGGAGGAGGACACCGACGAGCTGTTCGCGGAAGCGTACGCCGAGCTTGATCGCCGATACCGGGAGCGCCGAGCTGCGGAAGTCACCGAGTCGGCGGCCCAGCAGCCGGCAGACGAACCTGAGGCAGCCGCGCACCGTGAACAGTCCGGCTGGTTCAGCCGCCTCTTCCGCCGCCACTGAACCTGCCCAGATGGCGCGGCGCCAGTTTCGCGGAGCTACCCGGCCGCCTGCATTCCGAACTTCGCAGCCACAGCCGGGTCGGCCAACCGAAGCGAGCAGCCTGTCCCGGTGGTCTTCACCGTCTTCACGGTTGTGTTCTTCACGGTCATCGGCCGGTCTTTCGGCGACTGGATCGTCGTCTTGGCGTAGCCGCTGACCAGGTTGTTGTTGAACACGATGTTCTTCGATTTGGCGGCGTCGTACGTCTTCATGGCGGCGTCCGTCTTCACGCCGCCGCGCTGGGCGATGATCGCGTTCCCGTACGAGTTGATGTTCTGGGACGACAGTCCGGTGACGATTCCGGTGGCGCCGTACGCCATCGTGTTGTGCCGGACGATCACGTCGTTCGCGCTGCCGGTGACGGTGGACCCGCTGACCTTCAGGTTCGCGCCTTCCGGAGCACCGGAAAGCAGGTTCCGTTCCACGATCCCGCCCTTCGAGTACAGGGTGGGCTGCAGGTAGATGTCGTGGTACATGTTGTGCTCACCGGCCTTCTTGCCGATGTTGTCGCGGATGCAGTTCCTTGCGACCAGGTACGACTGCGGGGCTGCGGCGGTTCGTTCCGCCGTGGATCCCTTGCCGACCTTCGCGTCGTTCTCGCGGATCATCAGGTTCGCGTATCCGGTGGTGCCGGAGATCTCGTTGCCGATGAACTTCCAGTTGCGGCCGCCGTACATCGCCACGACCTGCTTGCCGGTGGTGTGGGTCTTGTCGTACTTGAAGTGGATGCCGGTGATCGTCCAGTAGTCGGCTGACTTCAGCGCGAACTGGCCGGCGAACGTGACCGTCTCCTTCGGCGCAGCCTGGAGGACGATCGGTTTGCTCGCTGTGCCAGCCCTTGCTGCGTATCCGGCACTTCCCTTGTAGGCGCCGCCGCGGATGACGATGACGTCTCCTGGTTGGGCGACCTTCACCCCGTAGTCGACGGTGGCGAGCGGGTGCGAGATGTCAGGCGCCGGGCAGTACGCCGGCTTCGACACCAGCCATCCGCTGTCGATGCAGTACCTGCGGTCGGTGCCGTTCGCGGTCTTGTTCGTCCCGTTGGCCGCCACGTACACGTACCGGCCGCCGGGTGCCGGTTTCGCGAGGGTGGTGGCGCCGATGGAGATGGCGGGCCCGGGTTTCGGTGCAGTGGCCGCTGAAGCTGATGTTGCCCCCATGACCGATGCGGTGACGACCAGGAGTGCACAGAGTGACGCTCGAGCTGCTGACTGCCACGCAGGCTTCATGTTCCCCAGACATGCGGCAAACAGCAGGAGTTCTGCTGGCAGCCGCGTCAGCTTGCTTTCACGACCGCCAGCTCATCCCAGTGCGTCGTCACGCGCGGCGACAGCATCGCCCGGCGCATCTGCCACACCGGCCCGTCCTTCAGCCCGGCAAGACCGAGCCCGAGCGCCCGATCGCCGTGCCTCCGGTTCACCCGGTCGATCGTGTCCCCGAGCCCGCGATGCTCGAACGGGGCGACGAACGGATCGAGGTACTGGTGGGAGGTTTTCTGAGTGATGCCGGTGAGGATGATCCCGGCACGGTTGTACTTCATCCCCGGTTCGATGTGCGGGCTGAGCGCAGCGATCGCCGATTTCGTGAGCGTGATCGGGTCATCGGTCGGCTGGGTGAGGGACACGGAGACGTACGGCGCTGAACGGGGCCCGTCCGCGAACGCCGACGTGGACGCGAACACCTGCAGATGCTTCGCGACGGATCCTTGCTTCCGGAGCCGGTACGCGGCGCGTTGCGTGTAGACGGACAGGACCTGCTCAACTTCCGCGGTGGTGGTCGCCGGGGCGCCGAGCATCCGGCTGAAGATCAACTGCTCCTTCGTCTTCCGTTCGACGTCGTCCGGGACTGCCGGCGTCCCGCGGAGTTCGTACACGGTGCGTTGCAGGACGACGGAGAACTTCTTCCTGATGAGTTGCGGGTCGGCGTACTTCAGGTCGCGGACGGTGTGGATGTCGAGCATCGCGAGACGCTTCTTCGTTCTGCCGGCGACGCCCCACACCTCGTCCACCTCGAGCGATTCCAGGATCCGGTCCTGCTGCTCCTCCGGGTACGCGTCCCAGTGGCAGACGCCGCCGAGCTGCGGGTGCTTCTTCGCCCCGTGGTTTGCGATCTTCGCGAGGGTCTTCGTGCTCGCGATCCCGACGCAGACGGGCAGGCCGACATGCTTCAGGATGGTCTCTTTGATCGTCCTGGCGGTCTCGGTGAGCTCTTCGGTGGTGCCGCGGAGCACGCCGAACGCCTCATCGATGCTGTAGATCGACAACTCCGCCATGAACCGCCCCAGGATGGCCATGACCTTCGCCGACAACGACCCGTAGAGCTCGTAGTTCGAACTGCGGGCGACCATGCCCCACACCCGTGCCTGGTTCTCGAGCTTGAACCAGGGGTCTCCCATCTGGACGCCGAGCGCTTTCGCTTCGGGGGAGCGGGCGACCACGCAGCCGTCGTTGTTCGACAGGACGACCGCAGGGACTTCGCGGAGCTTCGGGTCGAACACACGTTCGCAGGAGACGAAGCAGTTGTTGACGTCGACGAGCAGCACTCGGCGCGGCGACTTCGCCGTCATCTTCCGCGGCCGGGGGAGTGGACGGTCACTGAACCTCCTCGAGGAACCCGAGTTCGTCGACGGTGAAGTCGAGCTTGATGACCCCGTTCACTGCGTCCCTGCTCGGGTTGAGCCCAACTACGAGCTCGTCGTCGAAATGCAGGTAGTAGCTCTTGGCTCCTTGGATCGGGACGCCGGTGACTGAGTACTTGATCTGGCAAGTGCCGTCCGGGGCGAACGCGCCGAAGGTCATCACACCGACCGTCTGCGACTTGTAGTAGAAGACGGCAGGCTCAGCGCCGTTGCCGAGCGTCGGCCCGTGCCCTCCAAGAGTGATGGTGCAATTCGCGTCCTCCGTCCAGTCCGACGGGCCGGTGATCATCCCGACGACGTCGAACTGCTCCCGCTCGGGTGCTGCTGCTTCGCTGGCCGAACATCCGGTGATTCCTGATGTTGCAGCGATCGCGGCGCCGGCGGCGAGGAGAGTGCGGGTGAAGGTGCGCGTCATGCTCTGATCCTGCCCTGCTCAGACGACATGGTGAAGGCACCGGGTGACGACGCCCCACACTTCGAGGCTCGCGAACTCGGGGATCTCGATGTCCGGGTAGGCGGGGTTCTCGGACTGCAGCCGCACCCGTCCGTCACGGCCGCGGCGGATCCGTTTCAAGGTGAGCTCCCCGTCGAGGATCGCGACGACAACCGACCCGTCACCTGCGGTGAGCGACCTGTCGACGATCACTTCGTCGCCGTCGTAGATGCCGGCGCCGATCATCGAGTCCCCAGCGACCCGGACGATGAACGTGGCGGTCGGATCGACGATGAGGTGCTCGTTCAGGTCGATCGGGCCGTTGTAGTAGTCCTGGGCAGGGCTCGGAAAGCCTGCCGGCACCGCGATGGGTGCGACGAAGATCGTGCGGAGCCTGGCGAGCTGAGTGTCGCTGATCGGCCGGATGTCGACAAGCACTGCTCACCACCTCCAAGTTTCGAAGATAGTTTCGAGTGTACGACGGTGCGGCGTCGCCGAACAGCCGCGAGAAGCCCAGAATCCACCAGCGCGACAGCGGATGTCGGCTCCCACCGGCCGAAAGTACCAGCGGAGGAAGTTTCGCCGAGACCCGCCGGTGTCGGGTCAGGCGGCGATCGACGCCAGGTAGTCCCGCTCCATCGACTCCGGAGTCGTCAGCTCGTCGCCGTCCCGGAGCGCGCGGAGGTACGCAACCACTCGGTCTCGAGGGTTCGGCTGCTGATACTCGGGGTTCTTCCCGTCGTTCACCGGGTAGACGGCGTACGTCGTCGACCAGCACTCCTCGAACCATTCCCATAGCAGGTTCGACTCCTGCTGGTCTCGGCCCATGCCGAACAGGTGACCGAAGAAGCAGTTGCCGGCGCCGTCCTCGGTTCGGACGACGTCGACGCACCACGATTCGGCGTCGGTCGCCTCCATGTAGTCGATGACGTCGTCGATCGTCACTTCGCGATCGTGTTCGGGGTGCACTGTCTGCAGCGTGGGCCGGTTCATCACGATGAGCACATGCGCGGCCGCCGCATGCCTACAAGGCATGAGCTCGGTGCGTTCCTGGATCCAGCGGCGCCGGCATCCTGAACCCGCGCCGGTGATCATCGACGAACCAGAATCAACGCCCGATGCAGCGACCATCACCGACCTTGACGAGCTCCGACGGCTCGCACGGAACCCCGCAAACCACGACGCGCTCATCGCGAACCCGGACACCCCAGCGGATGCGCTCAGGCACATCTGGCTGACCGGCGACGGGCCGCCGGTCGGTGTGCTCGAGCACGGCAACGCCCCGTTCGCCGTCATCGTCGACGCCAGGTGGTCGACCGACCCGGAGATCGCTGCGATCGCCCGAACCGTCCACCGGGCGCGGATCGGTTTGCCGCCGCACACGTAAAGGGTCATGGCGAACATCGACCTCAAAGGCAACCACCACGACCGCAAGGGCCTCTTCTCGGAGAAGCCGCAGAGCGCAGCCCCGGCAGGTCTTCTGACCGCTGGCGCAACCCCGGACAGCGACGGCGTGTACGCACGATTCGACCACGAAGAAGCCGGTCGCGCCACGATCGTTTCCGCCGGCGAGGCCGGCGAGTTCGTCCTCCAGACATTCGGCGCCAACGTCCAGTTCTCTGCCCCCGAGACGGCAACGGCAGACCAGCTGCAGGAAGCCGCAGCAGAAGCGTACGACCGCGCCGTCGACAACGGGCTCACCGAGCAGAGCGCCGACGATGACGACATGGAGGAGTTCGTCCGCGGGTACCTCGTCACCGCCCTCTGGAGCGGCACGGATGAGGACGGCGAACCGCTCGACAGCACCTTCGATGTCGACGACTTCGACCCCGAGACCGTCAAGACGGTCACCGAAGAGCTCGACGGGTTCGTCCGGTCGAACCGCGGCCTCGTCGACCGCTACCTCGAAGCCGGCAACGACTGGTCGCAGCTCGGAAACGACCTCAACCTCACCCGCAACCGCCACGGCGCAGGGTTCTGGGACCGCGGTCTCGGCGAGCTCGGAACCGACCTCACCGACATGTCGCACGCCAGCGGCAGCGCCGACCTCTACACCGGCGACGACGGCAAGCTCCACTTCGCCTGACCGGGCAGCCCCGCCGCATACCTACACGACATGGGCCCAAGCAGAGGCAACACCGTCAGGTCTCGCGCCGGGATGCGCGCGACGTTCAACCGCGGCGCGTTCCGTCCAGGCTCGCAGTCGGCAACGGACGGCGAAGTGATCGCTGGGATTCTCCAGGCTTCCACGTTCACCGACGAGGAGCTCGCGCAGTTCTCCGCTGACATCGAACGACTGCGCGAGCTTGCCGCGAACCCGGACCTGCACCCGTACCTCGCCAGCAACGCCCACTCTCCGGTCGAGGTGATCAACACCGTCTGGGAGCAGTCCCGTGACGCCCCCGGCGTCGCCCGAGCGGTCGGATACCACCCGAACACGTCCGAGTACGTGCTCCGGCGCGCGTACCTGTCGAACGAAGCCCCGCCGGAGTACCGGCCGCTGTTCGTCGCGCACCCGGAAACCCCGGCGATCGTCCTCGACTACGCGAAGCTCGACCCGTCCTGGCAGGTGCGTTCAGCGGTCGCGAGTCACCGGAACATCACCCCGGAGATCGCAGAGCACCTGATGGCCGACTCGGTCGAGACGGTCGCACAGGCAGCCGCCGCAAACCCGGAACGGTTCGCGCAGCCGCCGAGGAACGACCGGCAGTTCCGGAAGCAGCAGCGCCGGCGCGGCTGACCAGCCCCGCCCGCGCATGTTCATGGCATGGCACTTGTCGACGTCCACGAACTCGCAGCCGACCTCGGCACCAACCACACGGACATCTTCACCAGCGCACGCGCGGTGAACGCCCACATCGTCCGGCGAGACGGCGCCATCCTGATTGACGCTCGCCACGTCCCGTCGATCCGATCGGCGCTCCGCGACGGCCCACCGCTGTCGAAGAAGCAGGCGAAGGTGCTCGCCGACCATGCCGCCGAGCAGGTCACCGTCCACGTCCGCGACCGCCGACAGAAACCGGCCACCGCAATCCTGCACCTCGGCCCGACGAACTCCGGGAAGACGTACCAGGCGTTGCAGCGTCTCGCAGGCTCCCGCACCGGCACGTACGCGGCACCGCTTCGGATGCTCGCCCGGGAAGCGTACGTGAAGCTCGTCGCCCTCGTCGGCGAAGACGGGGTCGGGCTCATCACCGGCGAGGAGTCCATCAACCCGGACGCGCCGATCATCTGCTGCACCGTGGAGATGGCGCCGATGGCCGGTGACACCCTCGTCGTCGACGAAGCCCACTGGGCGGCCGACCCGGACCGTGGGTACGCGTGGACCAGGCTCCTCCTCGGCGGGGACTACGACCTCATCGAGGTCGCCGCGAACCGAGGAGCGGAGCCGTTCCTCCGTGCCGTGCTCGCCGACGTCGCCGACCTCACCGTCGAACATCACGACCGGCTCGCGCCGCTCGCGTACGCCGGTGACGTCACCCTCGCCGGGATCCCCGACCGGTCGCTCCTCGTCGCGTTCTCCCGCCGCACCGTCCTCGACCTCGCAGGCCGTCTCACCCGTGCCGGCCGCCGCGTCGGCGTACTGTACGGGGCGCTGCCACCCGACACGAGGGCTGGCCAAATTGACGCGTTCATCGCCGGTGAAGTGGACGTTCTCGTCACGACCGACGTCGTCGGGCACGGCATCAACACGCCCGCCGAGCATGTCGTGTTCGCCGAGACGACGAAGTTCGACGGCAGCGAAGTCCGCCCGCTCCTCACCTGGGAAGCCGCGCAGATCGCCGGCCGCGCAGGACGGTTCGGCCTCACCGACGGCGGCCACGTCCACACTCTCACCGGTGCAGGCCTCACCGCCGACCGGAAGATCGTACGCGCCGGCACCGAAGCCGCCGCGGGCCGCACCCCGGACGGGCTCGACGTGGACCGCGGAAAGCTCCGGCCCGTGTTCGCCGACCTCGGCGCGCCGGACCCGTCCGTCCTCGGGCTCGCGATCGCCGCGTGGGGGAGCCTCGCCGAGGAACGGCTCGCCGGCCGAGACGGCGTCGAACCGCTGCCAGTGTCGTCACTCACGTCCCGGTACTCGGCGCTCTGCAAGCTCGCGGGCATCTACGAACGGTTCGGCATCGCCCGCGGCTGGAAGGTCGACGGCGTCAACCTCTGGCAGGCCGTCACCGTCCCCGTCGACACCGACAGCCCAGCTTTCGGCGCCCTCATCGACGGGTTCAAGCACGGCGTAGCCGCTGCAGCCGAGAGCGCCGGCACCCTGATCCGTCACATCGAAGAGCTCGTCGACGGGCCCCTCGAAGATGTCGAACGAGCCGCCGCGCTGTCCCGAGACCTGATGATGTTCGCCAGGTCCTTCCCGGAGTTGCTCGGCTGGTTCTGGGACGACGCAGCCGACCTCGAACGGCTCACCGCGAAGGTGATCACCCGACGCCTCGGCCGTCAGCTGCAGCCGCGACGGAAGGGGCGCGCGAAGGCGGCATGACGCCGCGCATGACGGTGCTGACCAAAGGAGCACCGAGCATGGCCACAGCCACCTTCAAGACCCACGACACTTCGTACCGCCAGTACAACGGCGAACGCGTGACTGTTGTCAGCAAACTGAACCCCGCCAGCTACGACGCCGACGAGGTCGGGCCGATGTACAACATCGACTTCGCCGACGGGAAGCCTACCGAAGCGTTCGCCGACGAGCTCACTGACTGGGACGTCAACGACAGCGACTCCGAGGACATCCGAACCGCGGCCGCCGCAAGTGCGCAGCTGCCGCGCACATAGAAGGTCATGACCACCCAGAGTCGCGCCGATGGGCGCACCCCAGACCGTCACGGCAACGTGAACCGTCCCGGCACGTTCGGCACCAAGCAGGTGTCCCGAGCCGACGTCAAGCTCGCTGACACCATCGACCTCGAGGTCGGCGACGACATGCAGATCGGACCGGTCGCTGCCGACACCCCGCTTCAGGTCGTCCTCGTCACCAAGAGCCACAACAGTTGGGTGCTCGAAGCCCAGCAGATGGTCGACCTCGCCTGGTTCGCCCCGGATGGCACCCGCGAAGAGGCCGCGTGGGTCGAGAAGCGTCGCGCCGCGATCCTCAAGTTCATCGAGAACGAGTACGGCGTCGAAGGCGCATCGAACGACGAGAACACGGTGGTCGACTTCACAGCCACCCTCAACGACAAGTCCGGCACGATGACCGAGGACCGCGTCTACCAGCGCCTCTGGGACGAAACCGAGCTCGTCCGCCTGTGGAACGAAATGGACGACGGCACCGCCGGGTCGGAGAACCTCACCCGCAAGATGCAGGAGCACCTCGACCGGCAGGTGTTCTCCGACGCGTGGGGCGCCGAAGTCGGGAACGTCACCGACGAGCAGGTCGCCGCCACCCTGAACGGGCTCCGCGACGGCGAACTCATCGACGACCTCACCGCGGCCGCGATCGCGAAGCGCGCGCACGGGCTCCGGCTGTCCTGGATGGTGGGTGAGCTCGCAGAGCTCCCTGCGACCGGGTACGCGGACCGGTACGCGTTCCGCGGGAGCATCGAACGTGTCCAGCAGCACCCGGATCGCCACGGCGCGCTCGAGGCGGAGATCGCCGCGCTGAAGGCGTGGGCGAACGCCCGCTGACCGGCTTGATCCGACGCCCCGCAGCCTGAATGGGTTGCGGGGCGTCGCTGTCTGCAGGCGCCGCGCATGAGTGCCACGAAGACACCACGCCGGAACAAGCCGGCGCACGCGAGAGGACCCTCATGGCGTTCACGTCCGGACTGCGCGACGACCGACCTGGAAGCCCGAAGAACTGGGCGCTGCACGACGCACGTCTGTACCGGAACATGCCGATCTTCGCCGACGACCATCGCCCCTGGAGGAAGGTCAGGCGCGCATTCGAGGAGGCTGTGAGGGCAGGGTTCTACGACGAGTACTGGGATGCCGATGCGTCCGTCGCGCACGCCCGGAAGGTCATCTCCCGCCTGGAGCGGATCGAGGCGATGGAAGCCCGCGCAGCTAGCTGACGTCCGTCCGATCCGCGCATGGACTCGGCGAAGAGAGCAACCCCGCCGGGGCGACCCGGCCCAAGGCGAGAGGACCACAGTGGCGTTTTCATCCGGCCGGCACCAGAAGCTCACCGTCGACCATGAACCGTGGAGGTTCGTCTTCGACGAGTCCGCCCGCACCTCGAACGCGGAACGACTTCCCGACGGTGGATACGTCAACGACTGGCGGAGCGTCATCTTCGACCCGCGCACCGAATTCGACCGGCCGCTCCACAACCCCGGAAATCGGATTCTCAAGGAGTTCCGCCGCACCACGATGCGATACCGCACCGTGAACGCCGACTTCTACATCGACTACATCGACAACGGCGACGTCCACGACTGGCGAGACCTCACCCATGAGGAGCACCGTCACGCCCGCGAAGTGCTCACCCGATACTCCCGCGTCGTCGGGAAGAGTAGCGAGGCCGCCTGATGAGCGCCGCGCACCGGCTCACCATCCTCATTGAGGAGTACGCGCCCGGCACCGTCACCAGCACCTCCCTCGGGTTCCTCACCGTCCACCAGTGGCGCGGCAGCTTCCTGCAGCGGAAGCTGGCCGACTCCTCTGCGCCCGACGCCCGCTCAGTGCATCAGGCGTTCTCGCGCGGTGACGGAACCGTCGACGTCGCCGGCGCCGCCCGCGCCGGCATCGCGCTCGAGCGGGTCATCCATCACGACCGCCGCCGCGCCGCGATCCGCGCCGGCCGCATCCCGGGCGCGCTCAACGCCCGCGAGGCGTACGAAATCACCCGCCGATTCGGAGGCGCACGATGAGCAACCCAGACCGGTACTTCAGCGGCGGCCGCGTCACCGACACCGGCGCGATCGGCACCCTTCACCAGGTCGTCGGCGCCGACCTCCGGAACGGCGACCGGCTCATCACCGCAACCGGTGCCGAACTCATCGTGCACCGCGTCCACCCGTCCCCGCACCGCCCCGCAGCGATGTCCGCCGACACGGAACTCGGTGAGCTCCTCGTCCCGAAGAATGCGACCGTCACCGTCAGACGTGCCGGGAATGGTGCAGAAAAGCGGCAACGATCAGGGGTAAAGAAAATCCTTGCAATTGCTGGGAATATCCTGCAAGGATAGTCCGCTGTACCATCCCGGACGGGAAACCGTACTGGCGGGGCAACCCGCGCATGAGACACCTGTCGGAACGGAAACGCCCCGACACACCACCGAAACGCGAAACCGCACCGGTTCCGCGCATGGTACAAATGCTCCGGCAACACCGCCCGAGCACACCAAGGCCAGCAGGCCACCGAACGAAGGAGCGAACGTGGCACACACCATGTTCCAGCACGAGAATCACGGCGCCGCCGCGATTCGTCGCGCCTCCAGCCTCGGATGGCCCACGTCGACCTTCGGCTACCAGCTGAAGTCGGACGACGCCGGACAGGTGACTCACACGTAGTGGCATAGCCACACTCGGAATCTTCGAGGGAGTCACCAGAGGCGAAAGCCAGGTGGCTCCCTCAGTCGTTTAACCCACAACTCCACACGCACCAAACACCTAGGGGTGTAGCTCAGATGGCCAGAGCGCCGGTCTCCAAAACCGGATGTCGCAGGTTCGAACCCTGTCACCCCTGCCGCGATCCTCCTCTGATGTAGGGGACGGGATTGAAGGGCCCCGCAAGGCCCATTGAGAACTCCACAGCGAATGAAGAAACAGCCGGAGACCGGACGCACCAGCGTCCGGAGCCAAGCTCCGGCAACCCCTCGAGCGCAGCCGCGCACCCGGCCGCTGCGTAACGCACGCCGGCAGAAGCCGCGGCTGCGCTCGGGGACTCGGATGGTTACCCAAGCGGCCGAAGGGACCTGACTGTAAATCAGGCGTCTATGACCTCGTGAGTTCGAATCTCGCACCATCCACTCGAATACGGGACCCGTCAGCCCGCAAAGCCAGACGGGCTGTACACCGAACAGATCCACCAGCCGAGAACCGGGCCGCAAGCCCGCCTCGGTGCCCGTAGGGAGGTGGGATCGGTTGACCGCTGAAAGGAGCACGCTCCACGTAGTGACAGAGACGTGGCGACCTGGCGCCCCGACACACGCGCCGCGCACCCGACTTCGGGTGCTTCGCTCCTCTAGCTCAATTGGCAGAGCACCTGACTCTTAATCAGGGGGTTCGGGGTTCAAGTCCCCGGGGGAGCACCCACCTCATGCATGACATGGGGGAGTGAGGCGGAAAGGCTGGCATGGCCCGCAAGGGTCAGAGAAATCGCGTCGTGCCAGTACGCCGCGTCAAGGACGTAGAGATTGCGATTAGAGGCGTCCACCTTAGCCCTCCACTCCACCGGCACTCTCGCGAGATGGCGCAGGTTCAACCCCAGCCATGGCCGCGATGCCGACAGGAGGAGTACATCGCAGCAGGACAGACCCAGGAAGGAGGTCACCGCGATGAAGCACACCAACCCGGAGCTCGCCCAAGCGATGCGCGAGCTCCGCAAGTCCAGCGCCGCCAGTCCGCACGAGGATCGGCGCACCAAGCGGGCACGCACCCGCAGCGCCTCCAAGGCGCGATCGGTCGCCGAACAGGCAGACCGCGACGCGGGCACATCCCGCGCATGAAGCCTTCGGGAGGTCCGCGCGTCGACGGATATCCCAGGGTCAGGCAGGAACCTGACCCGAAGTGCACCGCACCGATACTGCATTCGGCCGCCGCCAGGCGAGACCGGAGTCACCGAGCGGATCGACGCACCAACAAGGCCCTGTAGGGGAGCTAGGCCGTCCCCGCCACCCTGTCACGGTGGAGAGCGCGGGTTCAAATCCCGTCAGGGCCGCAAAGCCCGGTGGAGGCGTCCGCCCGGCTAGGCAGTTAGGGAATCCCGGGAACTGCTGGCACCCGGCGTCTCCGCAAGGGGACGTGGTGAAGCGAGTTGGCGGTCGTCACGCAGCGCACGCCATAGTGATCACGCCCGAACTGCCGCCCGCCTCTGTAGCTCAGCTGGGAGAGCACTCGCTTGAAAAGCGAGGGGTCGCTGGATCAAAACCAGCCGGAGGCACGGAGCACGAACGATCGAGATACCGGCAGGCCACCGGTGCGGTTTGGATGACCGCCGTGCACCCCAATTTCCGGAGTTCGTTTGCCGATACCGAACCCGGTCTGAGTAGGTCGGCTGAGCGGTATACAGCGGTGGCCCGCCTGGTGAATCCGAGCCAAGTTGCTGCCTATAGCCCGTGTTCGTTCTTCCGAGAACGCGGACGACATGTTGTTCGGGAGTGCCGCGGTTGGCGGCAGGTTCCAGTGCTGTGCATCGGAGCCGGGATCCGGGAAGGAAAGCGCGCCTGACCGGTCCACCAACCCCCTGTGGTCCCCTGTAGCTCAGTTGGCAGAGCGGCGCACTGTTAATGCGTAGGTCCCTGGTTCGAGCCCAGGCGGGGGAGCGAAACCCGGCAGGAATGCCGGGTTCAGCCGCGGCCGTTTCGACGGTCGACACGTCAGACGGCAAGGCTTCGGCGGCCGATGAACGTCTGACAGAAGATGCTCCGCTCATGCCCATTCCGAGGGCGGAGATGCGTCATATCGGGGGCCTGTCGTGGTGGGCGGCAGTATCCGGCGACGGGCGCGTACGCGTACCAAGACCGGGAGAGGTGCTTAGGCCATGCGGCTTGTAGTGAACCTCACCCACCTCCCCTGGAGCGGTCGCCTAGTGGCCGAGGGCTCCTGTCTTGAAAACAGGTGGACGGAAACGTCTCGCGAGTTCGAATCTCGCTCGCTCCGCTTGAGAAACTTCGCCGGCTTCTGCACAACCTTTCCGAGAAGGTGCCGGCGCCGGTCGCGCGGGCTCGGATAGCGCGGCCGACCACGGTCGATTAGCTCAGCAGGTCAGAGCACCGCCCTGATAAGGCGGGGGTCCCCAGTTCAAGTCTGGGATCGACCACATCACACCGCAGGACGTCGCAGCACCTGCACTCGAATCGTCTCATCGCATCGAAGCTTCGCTGCAACGTACCAGTGGCATCCGTCAAGGATCACCAGGCGGCCGTCGTGGGTTTCGATCGCGAGCGGCCCGTCCGCGCCGTAGAACGACACCTCGTCGTCCCAGGTGAGGTCGGATGACGGGTCGCGGTTCAGGTACCAGGTCAGCGCGTCGGCGCGCAGCTCGCCCTGCACGGTGCCGTCGATCCGGTCGATCGGCATGTCGATCGCTTCTCCGAAGCCGATCACCCCGGCGTCGTGCAGCTCGAGCAGCTGGGTGGCGTCCGCCTGCTCGGACGGTCCGCCTCCCTGGACGCCGATCGCTTCGATGGGGATGAGGTGGGTCTCGTGGTCAGCGTCCCACCAGCCGTGCTCTTCTACGGCGCGAGCGACAAGCTCGTCTGGGGAGTGGACGGCGATGATGACCTCGGGTGCTGTGTTCACCGTGATCCGACCGCCGTTCGAACCTCTCCCTCCACGGACGGACCCGTCGTCTGCGATGACGACCTCTCGGCCGTCCACCACCGCTCGTCTGCCAACGTTCACCGCTACCTCCAGGTGCACCCGCTTCCTGACGATGTGAGTGTGCGGGCGAGCTACTCCAAGGCTTCAGCGCTCCGGCCGGCACCCGGAGAAGCAGCGGCGCACCGGCAGACGACGGCCGACGGTGCGCGCGGCCCTGCACGCCCGTCTGGCGGAAATGGCAGACGCACTGGATTTAGGTTCCAGCGCCCGAAAGGGCATGCGGGTTCGACTCCCGCGACGGGCACCCCCGCGCATGGCCTCTCCGAGAAGAAGGAGAACATCATGGGCCACTGCGCATCCGCCATCGTCAACGCCACTCAGGACTTCCCGAGCATGAAGGCGATCTGGGACAAAGGCGTCGACCTCATCAGGATCGACGAGGACGGCTACATCCGCAGCTTCGACTTCGACGTCGCCCCGCCTCGCCCGATGAAGCACTTCGAGACCGACCTGGACGACACCTCGGTCGGCCTCATCGAGCCGATCGCCGCTGACTCCGATGTCACGACCGCCAACAAGCGATTCACCGTCGAACTCAGCGAACCGGACGTCATCCTGCTCGCCGCGGGACGTGTGTGGGACGTCGACGGCCTCGAGGACAGGATCACCGGGTTGTTCCCCGGCAAGTTCCTCGACATCAACACCTTCAAGTTCAACCTCCCGAAGCCGAAGAAGCCGCAGGCGAAAGCGACCGCCGGGAAGCTCGTCACCACGTACGACCTCCTCACTGCCGGCAACCAGTTCCACCACCCGCAGACCGTCGGCACCGGGTACGCCTCGATCGCCGAAGCGAAGCAGGCTGGCGTCGACCTCATGAACGCACACCCCGGGTTCACGAAGCTCGAGGTAGAAGCCCGCGTCACCAGGGAGGGAAGCAAGGCGCTCGCGACCATCGGTCGGCCTGCTGATCCCGACCGCCTCGTGACGATCACCGGCACTGTCGATGTCCGCACCGTGAAGCAGAACCCCCGGATCGTCGGGTGGTTGGTCACCGCTTACTTCGGCCACTGACCTCGGTCGCGGCACTTTCCGCGCATGTACTCTCTGCGCCTCGACCGCCCCGACCCCGGGCGCGGCCCCGCGAGACGTGACCAGAGAGAAAGAGAGCACCCTGTTGGGTAGCAGCGCAGCAATCATCGTCCCCGTCGACGAGCAGGTCCAGAGCCCCGAGCAGGCCATCGCGGTCGCGCTCGAGCAGATCGCAGCCGGCGCCGACGTCACCGTCATCCCCGCCGACTCGCACGTCACCCGGAAGAACTCGCGGTTCACCGTCGAGCTCCCCGAGGCGAAGGCCGTGAAGTTCGCCGGTGGTGACGAGCAGGTGAAGGCCGAGGTCATCGCCGCCGTCAAGGAGAAGTTCGCCGGGAAGACCGTCGAGGTCGACACGATCGAGTTCGCGCCGGTGAAGCTTCGCCGTGCCACGTCGGTCGCTGCGACCGGCAAGGCGACGAAGACGTTCGCGGTGTACGAGCCCGGCGTCGCCAAGCCCGTCGCCGACGGCTTCGCGAAGGCGACCGAGGCGAAGCGCGCCGCGGTCGAGCTGGTGAACAGCGGCGAGACGTCGTACACCGACCTCCGCATCCGCGCCGTCGTCGGCAAGGACGGCAACTCGGACCTCGTGAAGGTCGCCCGCCCCGTCGACGCGGACCGCGTCGTGAAGGTCGTCGGCACCGTCGACGTGGTGTCGGTGAAGGCGAAGGCGCCCGCGAAGGCGTACCAGTTCGCCCTCGCCGCGTAACGGCTTCGCGGGGCGGCCAGTTCCCCGGTCGCCCCGCAGCCTGCGGCATTCCGCCGCATGTCCAGAAACCAGCCCCGGAAGACCCTTCTCCGGGCATGATCCCCTGTAGCTCAATTGGCAGAGCGACCGGCTGTTAACCGGTAGGTTCCAGGTTCGAGTCCTGGCGGGGGAGCCAACGATCACCGCTCTGAAGTTCGCTTCGGGTCGGCGATCGGGCCGGCAATTTGTACTGCTACGGCACCTGCCGGCCACCAGACACGTCCGGGGAGAGCGACAGGAAGCGCTCGTCCGACCCGGGTCGTGCTATCGAGGCCCGTCTGAGCCAGCGTGATGCGAATCAGGCACGCTTCCTGCCTTCGTGGTCACCTCAGCGGCGGCCGCGCACCTAAGGCGCAGAACCAGTTCTGGCGGACGGTTCCGACCGGGCCGTCAGGACCTGCGTCAGCAACAAAGTGCTTCCGTGGGGTCACCCGCGCATGTACTTCTCGAGGCGGGGAACGCTGCGAAGCGCACCCCGCCTCACCAAGGGGACGTATTGGTTTCGACGTCGCCGGATGCTTCGAAGAGAAGCGTGCCGAGGATCGCAGGGTCACCTCGCCAAAAGACGCTGCAACCAATGGATGCCAACCGCACCCAGTCCGACTACGCCCTCGCTGCTTGATCGCAGCGAGACTCACGGCGAGTCCGTCGCACCGCCCAACCGGATCCACGGTTGACACCCAGGGCGGTCGACGTCAGCAAACGTCAACCTGAGCCGGAGCGCTGCCACTGCTTCTCCGGCGAACAAGAAGTGGATAGGCCAGGCGGTCGCGTTGTTCATCACAGCGGCCAGGGCCGAGAAACAGCCGACGATGAACTACGCACGTAGAAGGCTTCGACACACGTCGACGGACCCGGGTTCGACCCCCGGCGTCTCCACTTGAGCAACCAAGCGGTTGCAAACAACTCCACATGGAATCGGGTCTTTAGCTCAGCTGGAAGAGCGCGTCGCTGGCAGCGACGAGGTCGGGAGTTCGAACCTCCCAGGATCCACCCCGACTACGCATCATCTCCGACAAGGGGAGGTGCGTTGCCACCCGGGGACGGCAGGTCACCGTCACCACCCGGGCGTCAGACGGCACGGCGTCAGTCATCCTCCGTGCACCACGGGTCTGTAGCTCCAACGGTAGAGCGCCTCTTTTGCAAGGAGGATGTTGCGCGTTCGAATCGCGTCAGATCCACACAACACCCCTCGCCACTGTCCGGCACCGCCCCTCGAGGCACCGCCGGTCACGCGAGGTGCGGCTAGCCCGGGATGATCACCCGGTACCGGCTGCAGAGCCACGGAATCGGTTTTCTCGGCACCGTGGGCCAACCCACCCTCCCGTCCGCCGGTACAGCGGACGGCTCACCATGTGGACGGCACGACGTCAAGGGGAATCGTGCACGGCGAGGTCGCATAGTCCGGCCTAGTGCAGCTGCTTCGAAAGCAGCCGAACAGTGAGAGCTGTTCCGGGAGTTCAAATCTCCCCCTCGCCGCGCCAAGAACGCCGACCCGAACCACGGTTCGGAAGGCATCCGCACACGCCCACACAGGGCGCCAACCACGAAAGGAGCGATCATGACCACCCTGACCGCACCCCGCATCGACAACCTCACCGACACCGACTTCGAGCAGCTCGCCGCCGCCGGCGCCGCAGCCGCCCGCCAGGGCAAGAGCGCCGCGTTCATCGCAGCCCGCATCAAGCTGTCCCGCCTCGACGGGTTCGCCGCAGCATCCGCCGGCGTCTCCGCGGACCTTCACGCCCGCATGGAGGCGGTCGGGTTCCTCGGCGGACGCGACCGCGCCAGCGCCGCAGCGCGCTGGGCTGTGCTCGCCGACCGGTTCCGTGACCAGCTCACCGCGACGGACGTCGACGCGCTCACCGAGACGTTCCATCAGGCAGGCGTCTAGCCTGCCGTCGCGCCCAGAAACGGGCGCACCCCGGAGCCGTGGCAGAGCCCGGCCTATCGCGCAGTCTTGGAAAGGCTGTGGACGAGCTCAACCTCGTCCCGCGGGTTCGAATCCCGCCGGCTCCGCCAACCACACTCGTATGGCCCCAGTTCGGGGCTGAAACGCGCCGAAACTGCGGCAAACAGTCCATCTGGGAAGTGATCGCACCACCCACGCCCAGACCCGAAGGACTCACCGTGCGCAGACTTCTCACCCTCGCAGCGACCGCATCGCTCGTCGCGGCGGCAACGATCGGCGCGGCCGCGCCAGCAGGAGCGGAAGAGCTTCCGTCCCCGGCGCCAATCGAAGAGCCGAGCTCGAGCGCCACCCCTGCCCCGACGCCGGCGCCTGCGGAGACCCCAGCCATGAAGTCGGCTCCAACGGCAACACCGGTCCCGAAGCAGGCACCATCCGCGACGCCGGCTCGAACGGAGGCACCGGCGCCGAAGCCGTCGACGTCCGCGGCGCCCGCCCCACCTCGAGCGCAGGTGCTCACCGTCCCCGCCCGGCAGATCACCGCCGCCACTCCAACCTCGATCACACTGACCTGGGGAACCCCGCGCGTCGTCGGTCAGATCACCGGTTACGAGGTCAGCACCTTCGTGGACGGGAAGCGGGTGAGCTCAGGGCTCCTTCCAGCGTCCGTGCACACGTACACACTGACCGGACTCAAGCCGGACAGCACCTACATGACCACCCTCACCTCGCGAGCCTCGTCGGGAGTGACTACCGCCAGCCTGTCCGGCGGTCTCTGCGGCCGGTCCCTGAAGGACCCACGCACGGTCGCATACGTGTCGAACCCGGCCAGCACGAAGATCGTGAAGACGAACAGCACCAGCGTGCAGGTGTCGTGGGGGCTTCCCACCAGGCTGCAGGGGAAGATCGTCCGCTACGAGGTCCGGCTCCGCGGGAACGACGGGACCACCCGCAACCTGAACACGACGACGCTGAACCGCACGTTCACCGGGCTGAACCCGGGAACGGTGTACACCGCGTCGATCAAGACCGTCGTGGTCAGCCTCGAC
Source organism: Agromyces sp. NPDC057679 (assembly GCF_042799635.1). Taxonomy (NCBI): domain Bacteria; kingdom Bacillati; phylum Actinomycetota; class Actinomycetes; order Micrococcales; family Microbacteriaceae; genus Agromyces; species Agromyces sp. NPDC057679. The sequence continues at coordinate 403,494 of NZ_JBHVIK010000004.1, forward strand.
GGGAAGAACACCGGGTCATCCCAAACCATGCCGACGCTCAGGATCCGTCTCTGACAGGTCGGCACCACTGGAGGCTTCGCATAGTCTGGCCGATTGCGCTGCCCTGCTAAGGCAGTTGGGGTTCACCGCCCCTCGACGGGTTCAAATCCCTCAGCCTCCGCCACGCACCCGAGCAACGCTCGAGCGCACACGGCCGCCCTCGTGCGGCTGATCCCCGATGGTCTGATGGCATGGCCGGCGTGTCTCTGGAACACGTGCCCGCAAGGGTGCCCTGGTTCGATTCCAGGTCGGGGAGCAACCCCTCCGCTCCGCGCATGAACTCTCTGAGAAGAGAACCCGCGAGGAGCGAACATGCAGAATACCGTCGAGACCGTCGAACCGATCACCGCGAAACTCCGCAAGGAGACCTGGGTGAACGACAACGCGGTCGAAACCGGCATCGTCATCTTCGACATCCGGCCGCTCCTCGACACCCAGCCGCTCGGCCGGATCAACGTCGGTGACGACTACGACTGGCTGGTCGAAGAAGCGTTCCACCGCAGCGTCCTCGACCGCTGGGACGGCCCGTACACCCTCACTTTCGAGGATGACGACGAAGAGCTCCGCGCGTACGTCGACGCCCGCCGGGCCGCCGGGCAGATCGACCCGATCGCCGGTGAGATCCGACGAGACGAGCAGAGCATCGCCGCGGACCTCAACTCCATCGGCGAGCAGATCAACCGGCTCCTCATGCTCGAGCACAACCTCAGCCGGCAAGGCGTCGCCGCAGTCACCCTGCGCCGCTGGCCTGAAGCGACCGACGTCGAGCTCGGGTACGTGAACGACTCAGACCGGATCCAGGTCCTCGCCGTCACCGACAAGGACGGCCGCCGGCTGTACTCCCGGCTCGGCACCGACGCTGACGGGTACGCCGAAGAGGTGTACGACTACGTGAGCGTCCTCGACAGCTTCGGGATCGAGGCGTTCATCCGCACCAACCGTGACGGCTTCCGCGTCTACGGCTTCACGATCTGACCCGCCATCGCGGGTCTCGCCCGCCTGGCGGAATTCAGGTAGACGCGCCGGCCCGAGGAGCCGGTACCGCGAAAGCGGTGTCCGGGTTCGAGTCCCGGGGCGGGCACCCACCAGCCGAGCCCGGCTAGCCCAATCGGCAGAGGCGCCCCACTCAACACGGGGAGGTTCCGAGTTCGAACCTCGGGCTGGGCACCACCGCGCGCACGGATATTTCGGATGCGAGATATCCGCGCGAGCACCACCACGTTCTGTAGCTCAGTTGGTAGAGCACCGGCCTCATAAGCCGGATGTCGCTGGATCGAGACCAGCCAGAGCGACCAAGGACGACCAGGAGGCCACGGCGGTACACGCCGCATACATACAGCTGGCTCAACGACCAGCCAGCGAAGGAATGACAGCATGACCATGTTCGACCCGGCAAAGCACCCGCGCGGCGGGAACCCTTCAAACCCTGGGAAGTTCTCGACTGCGGCAAAGACTGCAGCCGAAGTGACCCTCGCACCAACTCACGCCTCCGCGGCGTGGGACGCGCTCGAGCAGCGCCGAGCCGAGACCGAGGCCGCCCTGAAGAAGCTCCGCAAGACAGAATCCGCGCTGGCCTCCGAAGCGATCCTCGCACTGGTCGACACCTACGCGCCCGGTGCCACGAAGGTCCAAGTAGTGGACAGCAACTGGAACGACATGGAAACCGGCGGCACGATCGTGAGGGTCAACGTGGCCGCGGCGTACCCGAACGGAGACCCCGCCCGACTGCCTCAACAGTTCAAGGAGGCCGCGAATCCGTACCTCTGGATGCTTGAGGAGATCGGCTACTCCGAACATCTCGACAACCATCTCGAGGCGATCGCGGACGACAGGTGGTCGCTCCGGCGCTGATCCGCGCCCGCGCATGTGCCCTTGGAACCCTGAGGAGTGAACATGCAGGACACCGCGCCGGTCGAACCGGGCGCCTTCCCGATCGAGTACCAGCTGGTCGGTTCAGGGGTGACCGTCACCGCTGACCGTGAACCGGAGCAGATCGGTGACGCCCGCCATGCCGGCGGCGTGGTGAAGGTCCGATCGGTCGACACCGGAGCGATCTGGGTGGTGTCCGCTTCGAGGATCGTCCCGCCGTCCATGTCTGGAGGCCTGGCGCGCAGGTAGACGACAGGCTGACTACCCTGATGTCGAACTCGGCGGTTTCCGCGCATGTGTGCTGCAAGCAAGACGGCCCCATCGTCTAGAGGCCTAGGACATCGCCCTTTCACGGCGACGACACGGGTTCGAATCCCGTTGGGGTCACTCACCGTCCCAGGTGAAGCAGGAGGAACAGCACATGACCATCACCGCCACGTCGAGCGCCCTCACCAGCCAGGAAGTCATCGAACTTCTGCGCGAGCTTCACCCGGACACCATGATCTTGGTGTTCACCGACCCGGAGAACACCAGCGGCAGCTTCCTCACCGCATCCGAGGATGCGACTTTCAGCCTCGTCGAGGTCCCCGAGCCAGGTGCTCGCTCGGAGCCGTTGACCGCGTCGGCCGCCATCGAGCTGCTCGAGCGTTGCGACCAAGATTCCACCCCCACGATCGAAGTTGTCGGAGCGGACTCCGTCGCCCGAGACGAGTTCATCACCGAGGTCACGGACATCGGGACGTTCGTTCGCACGGGATCACCCACCGGCAAGCCGCTCACCCGCAAAGAGAAGCTGGGGTCCGACGCAGTCGATGTCACCCTCAACTGGACCGAGATCGCCGTCCTCAGTCTCATCATCGTGTTTCCAATCGTGATTCTCGCGGGACCGCTCTTCGGTCACCCGTTCGACCTACACCACTGATCCACGCACGACCTCCGGCGAACTTCCCGCCCCCCCTGACGCCGAACCGAAGGAACCACACATGATCGACACGGCCACCTCCGCTGCCTTCACCAACCGGCAGGCCATCGACCGCCTACGGGAACTCGACCCCGACACCGTGCTCGTCACCCGCGACGACCTCGAGTACCCGCTCGGGAACTTCCTCACCGCTTCGGAATCCGGGACGTTCACCCTCATCGAAGGCGGCGCCCAGGACGCACCCGCACGGCTGACCGCGGGCGCTGCGATCGCTCACCTCGAGCAGGAGCACCCGGAGTCGATCCCGATGATCGAGGTGCAGTTCGAGCGCGCCTCCGCATTCGTCGAGATCACGGCAGTCACCGACTCGGGCGTGGTCGTCCGAGCCGAGGCGAGACGGGAAGAGGACGAAACGACAGGCGAGGAGGTTGCCGGCTGGTTCGGAGCTTTCCTCTCCGCTGCGTTCGAGATCCTGTTCGACACCGGCTCCGCAAACACGAAGCGATCGTTCATCGCCTGGCTCTGCCTCTTCGGGCTCCTGGTCCTCGGGTTCGCCGCCATCCTGATCGCCCCGTTCTTCGGTCACCCCGTCAACGTCGGGGGATACTGACCGATGCGCCACACCCGTCACCTGCTTCCCGCCCCTGACGGCTAGGGACCGTCAGCCGAGACCCCGTATCCGCGGGGCATGACGGTCTGGAAGCGAGGAGCCGAATGGCTCGCACAAAGAAGGACGAACCGATCTGGGTGGCGATCAGCCGCCCGGAGAACATTCGCTACATCCGACACAACTGCGGCAGCGCGACGATCAACGGGATCTACTACGAGTTCCGCTGCGACGCGGAAGACAGCCCCGTCAACCTCTACTCGATCTGCCGGCCGGTCCTGCATCACGACCTCGGGTGGACGTACACCGGCTGCTGGGGCTGGAAGCGCCGCCGGTACAACGGCCGCTCCCGTCTCGGCGGAGACCGCAACGACGTCCGCGTCGAGCTCACCGAGTTCCGGAAGCAGCATCGCGGCGGCCAGGACATCGATGACGGGAACCTCGTCGGCCGGCAGCGTCGCCACAACATCAACGGATGGTGGGCGGACTGAACGAACCCCGCCCGAGCAGCCAACACGCTCGGGCGGGGTTCGCCGCACACTCACAACCGCATGAGCCCTGAGTACCTCAACGCGAAGACCATCGACCAGACTGGCCGCGGTCACCAGAAGACCGGCCAGTGGGCGAACAAGACCCAAACCCCGGCGGAACTCTCCCTGCACGCCGCCCCAGACCTCGGCGGGTACGACGAAGTCATCGTCGACGAGTACGGCACCACCAGGTACATGAAGGCCGGCGCACCGCACCGCGAAGACGGCCCCGCGATCGTCTTCAAGAGCGGCGACAGCTACCACGCGCTGAACGGCGACCATGTCGGCGTCCCAGGCGACGACTCACGCTTCCAGCTTCTCCACGTCACCGACGGGAACCAGTTCTGGCGGTACACCGACGAAGACGGCCTCGACTACGACGCGCTCGTCGAACCCGACGGGAAGACCACCTTCATGAAGGACGGTTCGTACCACCGCGCTGGCGACCCCGCCGTCATCTACCCGGACGGATCCGAGGAATGGTGGGTGGACGGCACCTTCTACGAGGTGTTCCCGGGCGGCGGCCGCCCAACCGAAGACCCGGACGGCATGTACCCGACCCGGTTCGGCGCGAAGTACACCGAGTGGAGGTCCGTCACGGAGATCTCGAAGGACCTCCGGAAGGACTTCGAGCTCGCCCGTCGCGCCGGCGTCTTCCCGCCGCACCTCACGATCTCCGTCCGCTCGGAGAAGTACTCCGGAGGGCAGTCGATCAACGTCACCGTGGACGGGCTCACCGACGCGGAGATCTACACCGAAGACCCGCGCTACCCCGGGGAGCGTCGGTACACCGAGCTGGTCGGGAAGATGAAGGACCGCCTCGAACGGATCACCAAGCAGTACAACCGGTCCCGGACGAACAGCATGGTCGACTACTTCGACGAGAGCTACTACAGCTCGGTCACCATCCACGACGAGAGGGCGACCGCGTTCTGGGCGCGGGAGAAGGAAGCCGCGAAGGCGCGCCGCCTGGCGGCCGCGGAGCGTCGCAAGCAGAACGCGAACGGATGATCTCAGCGGCAGGAAGCCGCATTGCCGGCATCCCGCGCATGGTGATGCCGTCAAGCCCCGACAGGGGACCGAACCCAACATCGAAGGAGTGGAATGTGCGACCCGCGCAGCCTCTGTTAGCCGCCGTCGCGTAACCGCCCGCCGACCGGCAGGCCGCGACGGTGCGAGGAGGCAACATGTCCCGCACCACCGTGCACACCCCGCTGTGGGTGCTGCAGCTCCGCCAGGAGCACCAGATCCACATCGACCACGCCTGCCACTACCGCTGGTCGAACAACCACTGCGACGCCGGCACCAGCCAGCCGACCGCCACCACCCGAGGCGCCCGCTGCGGCTGGTACGTCCCCTGGCACGTCGAGCGCACCCACTACCGCAGCTACCGGAACCGCCGCGCCGACCGGCACGTCGACTACTGGCGACCCGAACGCGCGAACGTCCGCGACACCCTCCACAACCTCGTGAAGGAGCACCGGGCCGGTGACCTCCTCGAGGACGTCGACTCGCCGTCCGGGCAGCACCGCCACACCCCGCACCGCGGCGGGTACTGGGACTGACAGACAGGAGCCCCGACATGGGGAACAGGTTGCTTGCAATCGACCCGCCGAAGTGCGGGTGCACCGAATGCATCGTCGGTGAGTACCGCCCGTTCGACGAAGCGTCCGCTTTCGAGCTGACGCTCATGCTCGACGGGTTCCTGGCCGATCACACCGGTCTGCCGAGACAGCAGATCATCGCCCGAACCGACCAGCTCACCGCCGGCAGCATCCCTGCCCGGTGAGCCGGTCGGCTCCGGCCCGTTGAGGTAATCGGAAGCCTGCCAGGTTCTCAACCTGGTCGCTCGGGTTCGAACCCCGGACGGGTCACCAGCACCATCCCGCGCATGGGAACGTCATGGACGTTTCCGCGCTCGAACAGCAGCACGCCTCACTCGGCCTCCGTTTCGCCGACAACCGGTTCGGAAGCTTCCCGGTGCAGGCGTACGGGTGGCTCGGTGAAGACCGGTTCTACTTCCGGTTCCGGGGAGACTATGCCCGCCTCATCGTCGGCCCTGTCGACCCGCTGCTCGACGAAGCCCGCGCTCTCCGGGTGACGCAGCAGAACGTTCAGTTCCGCGAGATCGATGAGATCCGGTACGCCCGGGTCGACCCGGAAGACGAGAAGGAGCGTCGCTTCCAGAAGGCGATGATGTGTCACAGGGTGGGGAACCGCCCGCAGAAGGCATCAGACGTGGGCTACCACCCCGAGATCGTGACCCGCTCAGCGGATATCTCCTCAGTCACCGGTGAAGGCTACGCAGGAACGCTCGATCAGGAGCAGTTCGCGGACGTGTTCACTCGTCTGCTGCGGCAGCTCCGACCGGTCCCGAAATCCGAACAGATCCACCCGAGCACCATCAGGTGGCTCACCGAGGGCGGCCTCTGGCCGATCGACCGGACCGTGAAGCCGCCGGCGACCCTCATCCGCGACTGCTCGTGCGGGGGCGATCACGTCACCATGCCGCGCGATGTCGTCCTCGTCGACAAAGACGGCCGCGACGTGTACGCCGACATGGTGTGCGCCGAACACAAGAAGCACGAGCCGTGCCGCCCCTGCATGCGGCGAGACGACAGCGGGCCAGCGCATCGCAGGACTGAGCGGGCACGCCGGTAATACCCGCCGGGGGCGCCCCTGTGAACAGAAGGTCCGGGCAGGTCGGAACCTCGCCGGCCGCGACCGGCCGCCGCACACGAACGCAGGCATGACCGGCCACTACGACCCGACGATCGGAACGAACCGCGCCGAGAACGGGCAGGCGACGTTCAAGGTTCACACCGACTCGGACGTCGCCCTTCACGACTTGATCACCGGTCAGGACGTCGACCGGTTCACCGGCGGCTCCTGCGGGGCGCTCGCGGCCGAGCTCGCCGCCCGCACCGGCTGGCCGGTAGTCCTCATCGCGGACGGCCCTGCAGGGCCGACAGGCTGGGTGCACGCCGGGGTCCGCACACCCGCAGGCCGGATCGTCGACGTCGAAGGGGAACACGACGCCGACGACTGGCTGGAGCGGTGGGCGGCCATGGTCGACGCGTACGGCGAAGACCACGACGGCTACGACCCCGACCAGGTCGACATCATCGACGCGGCAGCCTGGAACAGCGGCGACTGGGAAGATGAGCAGGTGACGGCCGAGCTCGGAACGGATGCCGCCCGGATTGCCGGCCTCATCCTCCAGGACCTCCCGACAGCGCCCGGCTACCGGGTGCCGGCCGAAGCCGAGCTGCTCGAGAAGATCACCAACGAGGAAGCCGAGACGTTCACCGAAGGGGACTGCGACGTCCTCGCGACCGAGCTCGCCGCCCGAACCGGATGGCCGGTCGTCCTCGTCGCAGACGGCCCTGCAGGGCCTGTCGGCTGGGTGCACGCTGGCGTCCAAGCACCGGACGGCAGGATCGTCGACGTCGAAGGCTGGCATCACCAGGACGCCTGGGTTGATCGATGGACGATGGAACTGCAGCTCCGCTCGAAAAAGCGAAGCGCCGTCGCGGAGATCGTCCCCGCCGAGCAGTGGCACGACGGGAACTGGAAAGGTGCCCAGGCGATCGCGTACGTTCACGACGAGGCACGCAGGATCGCGGAGATCCTCACGCCGGCCGAGTAACCCCTCCGCGCATGTACGACCTGCACCGAGATGGTGCACGGGCCTCTAGCTCAGTTGGTAGAGCAGCGTCCTTTTAAGTCGCGGGTCGTCGGTTCGAGCCCGACGGGGCCCACCCGAAGAAGAGCAGAGCGGAGACGACATTGAGCGCCTGGAACGACATCACCATCGAAGACGCGACCGCTGATCTCACCATCAGCAGGATCTTCGAGCGCTGGCCCGTTCTTGGCCCGCGAGGGCCGCTCGACGAGATGTACTCGGACGACTCGAGAGTAAGAGGCGGCGATCTCACGATCGGCGGCCGCAGCTCGTTCACCGACAAGTTGGAGGCCGCTCTGTATGAGCTCAGTGCCGCCCACCCCGAGGTGACGATCACCTGGGAAGTGGTGTGGAGAGGAGGCGAGCCGGGCGCGCACGCCGACGTGATCCGAGCCGGCAAGCTCGTCCCCGAGGAGTCCTTCGTCGAACGGATGGTCCCGGTCCTCCTTCCCGAGCTCATCGAAGCTGCGAACGCGGCGCTCGACAGCCAGGTCAAAGCCGTCCACGAGAACGGGACGATCACCTACCCGGTCGACGATGCGCTTCGCGCACTCCTCGACGCGTTGCAGACCAAGGCCGCCGCCTAGCGGCCACGCGCGCCTGCGGGCGCACGCACCGGTAGCTCAATTGGCAGAGCACCTGTCTTACACACAGGGGGTTGCAGGTTCGAGCCCTGCCCGGTGCACCACAGCGCGGCAGCGTGCTGTCGGCAGGTCCGCCCTGCCACCTCGGGGATATCGTCTAGCGGCTTAGGACTGTGCGCTTCCACCGCACCAACGCCGGTTCGAATCCGGTTATCCCCTCCACACCAACCATCCGTCAGATTCGCGGTTCGTATCCGATGATCGAAGCCACCTGGTCGCGCGCCCGCTGCACCGTCATCGGCTTGCCGGCCGCGAGCTCGAGCAGCTCCTCGACAGGGAGGACCGCGAGGTTCCCATACCGAGAAGAGTAGATGCCGGCGTTCCGGATCTTGTACTCGTCCTCGAAGTCGAGGAGCGTGTACCCGATCACCTGCAGCAGCGAACCGGGGGAGATCGTGTCGACCCGGCCGGCTTTCCGCTGCACACCGAGGGTCGTCTTCATGTCGACCAGGGTGCCGTCCGCGACGATGTCCGCTTCCGCTTTCAGGTACCCCCATGAGCAGAACTTCGGGCTGAGATGCATCTCACCGCCCAGCACAGGGAACAGTCGTTCTTCGGCGAGACGGCGCAGCTCGGCCAGCTGCTCGACAGCATCAGCAGGGGCGAGCCCGATGGCCGCGTCGACGGAGAATTCGTCGTTGTAGATGTCCGCGCTGAGCTGCGAGGACGCCCACACGTGCATCGATCGGGTCACCTCGGTGAGAAGCGCGATCGCCCACACCGCACGGTAGAAGCGGCCGTCATCGCCTGCACGGCGTGCGTCCTGCGCTGCTGCCGTGAGCTCCTCAGTGGCGGCCTCGTGCTTCTCGGTCCAGAACTGGGTGACGTGCACCTGGATCGGGTGGTGACCATCGTCGACGAGCAGCCTGACCATCACGTCGAACGCGGTTCCGACCGTTCCGGTTCGGGTCGTGGCGGCGTCGACGAGAAGCGGACCGGATCCCGCGACGAGCCGCTTCTCGAGCTGCTTCGTGTTCGGGAACGACGTCTTGAACCACTCCTTCAGTTCGGTGGGTTCGCCTCGCAGGATGCTGGTGAGGTTCGCCATGAAGTAGGGAAAATCGGGCATCCGGTCAGTCTGGCAGGACCCAGCGACGGTCGGGAATGTTCGGCGCGCGGAGTTTCCGCGCATGTAGTCTTCGGCGCCACGGTGCAGCCCTCTCGAGGGCACCGCGCTCTGGCGCCCCTTGCGGATGTAGCTCAACTGGTAGAGCGTCGCCCTCCCACGGCGAAGGTTGCGGGTTCGATCCCCGTCATCCGCTCCAAGGTCGCTCACGCGGCCCTGTGCGGACGTAGCTCAACTGGTAGAGCGCCACCTTGCCAAGGTGGAGGTCGCGGGTTCGATCCCCGTCGTCCGCTCGAGGTTCGGGATGTCCGGACTTCTCGCGGCACGAGGTGTACATATCAGCCGCGATTCCGGGGTATAGCTCAGCTTGGTAGAGCGCTCGCTTTGGGAGCGAGAAGTCGCAGGTTCGAATCCTGTTACCCCGACCAGAACCATGCCTCTGTAGCTCAGTGGAAGAGCGCCGGTCTTCGGAACCGGGCGTCGGGAGTTCGAATCTCTCCAGGGGCACCAAACCGCGCATGAACGTCACCACCGCAACACCGAGGACGTGAATGCCGAACACCGCCACACCACCCGCCGGCACGCTACGCCGGACGCCGCGAACACCGATCCGGCAGCTGGGCCTCTACGAGCTCGCCCGGCAACGGACCGGAGACCCGCGCTCGGAGCAGCCGATCGACTGGATCCCCGAAGGGAAGTACCTCCCGATCGTGCACGACATCATGGCCGGTGCCGGCCGCGGTGATGGCGACGGCTGAGGAGTCCACACCTGCCCCTGAAGCTCAACAGGACGAGCGCCCGTTTCGTAATCGGGAGGATGCCGGTTCGATCCCGGCCAGGGGCTCCATGACCACCCCAATTCGGGGACGAACCTGCCAGAAGTGCCTGCGGCGCTCGACATCACCGAGTCCGGAGCGGAATGATCGATGGACGATCGCCGCGCCCGCGGTGTGGAGAGGTGGAGATCAGGATGGCCGGGACGACGCTCGAGCAGTTCCGCAATTCGATCCTGAACCCGGCCGCCAGACGCACGCTCGGGATCAGCATGGACGACGAGCAAGCAGCGTGGGTTGCCGCAGACCAGACGCGTCTCGAGAACGCGTACAGCGCTTGGCTCGTGACGTACAGAGTGCCAGCACAACCGGCGACGCAGCTCCCGCCACCAGTCCTCCAGCAGCGGCTTCCGCCGCCTGCAGCGACCCTCCCGCCGCCGACCTATCCACCGCCGGCCGCCCGCCCCGTCCAGACGCCGCACTGGGCTGCCGACCAGGAACCGCACTGGGCTGAACCGCCCAGCACCGAACCGACCGGGAAACGTCCAAGCGGGGCGGCAGGGTTCGTGTTCGCGCTGGCCGGCGCCGTGACGTTCGTCTGGCCGATCATCTGCGTGCCGATCTCCATCGCGGCGATCGTCATCTGCTCGAAGGAGTTGAAGAGCATCCCGCCCGGAGGAGACGGGCGAGGGCTCGCAGGGACGGGGCTCGGGATCTCGATCGGGATCACCGTGCTCGCCTTGGCGAGCTTCTTCAGCGCGATGTCGTCACTCGGGGAGATCACCCCGGGCTGAAGTGCGGAAAACGTAACATCGTGCCGACGTGCGGATTTCGTAACATCGCACCTTGAGCGCAGGACGGTCACCAATCCGGAAGGTGCTCCGCCCACGGATGTCCGGGCGGAAGCCCAACCCGATCCTCCAGCGCCCACCCTCGCATATGCCGGGGAAGCAGGACCGGCACGTCAGGGTCGTCCAGCATCAGGAAATCCCAACGGGACTCGTAGGCGGTGAACACGTCCACGCTCACCCGTGCCTGGTTGACCGAAGCGTTCCGTGCACCGGCAGGGATCGACGGGTCGGTCAGCCACGCCATGTGCTGGATCCACGCGGCCGCCGCCAGATGAGTCCTGGGAACCACGAAGAACCTCGGCGGCACGTCAGCCTGCAACGGAACAGCGACCAGGACGAAGAACTCCCGGTCGTGAAGACTCGGCATCTGCGCCTTCTCACCGAGCATCCACGAGATCCGGCCGCCGACCACATGCCGAGTCGCCTTCACCTGGATCTCAACAAGCCGGCGGTCGACGCCTTCGGTCATCACCGCGAGGATGTCGGTTCGCGCGAGCCCGTCACGAGTGAACGCCGGCGCCCAGCCGCGGCGCGCGAGCTCGGCGGCGGCGTAATGCTCACCGATCGTCTTCGTCTGCTTCGTATCGGCCATGCCGCGACCGTACTGGATGCCATCGACATCGAGTGATTCGCCCGCCTTGCGCCCGCGCATGTCGCAGACATGAACGAGTATCTGACCCACGAGCGAATTGCACTCCTCATCCTGATCGCCGTCGTGATCGTGACGATCGTCACCGTCAACGTGGCTTGGGCGATCCGCGCGCGCCTCCGCAAGAAGGCCGAGGCGAACCGCCCGGCCGAATGGTACGAGTGACCCTCTGCCACAAGCAGATCCGCGCATGTAGAGCGTGTGACAGCACCGAACCACCCTGACCCGATCGTCTGTCGCGGCTTCACGTTCCGGCGACGCACCGCAGGTGCTTCCGAAACGTATGACGCGATCTGGAACGACGAGATCGTCGGGTTCGCACGACTCTCCATGAGCCGGTTCCGTGCAGTTGCGTACCCGCCCGAGCTTCCATCCGTCACCGTGATCGACGTCGACACCGATGCTCGGTCTTCCTTCGCGGACGACCGAACTCGACGCCGGCACCTCTCGCAGGCGGCGACCGCGATCAGGAAGCACCTGAAACCGTCCCGAACCAAGGAGCGCTCCCGATGAGCACGACCACCGCCACACGCACCAGAGCTCTCGCGACGATCGCAGAGGTCGTCGACATCGCACCCATCCCCGACGCGGACGCCATCGAGCGCGTCCGCGTCCGCGGCTGGGATGTCGTCGTGAAGAAAGACGACGCGTTCCGCCCCGGCGACCGGTGCCTGTACATCGAGGTGGACTCCCTCCTCAACGTCACGGACCCGCGGTTCGAGTTCCTCGCACCGCGCGGCGTCCGCACCAACGACGACGGCGTAACCGGCCACGTGCTGAAGACCGCGAAGCTCCGCGGCCAGTACTCGCAGGGGATCGTGTTCCCGCTCGAGCAGTTCCCGGAGCTCGCCGGCTTCGAGGTCGGCGCCGACGTCACCGACGAGCTCGGCATCATCAAGTGGGAACCGGCAATCCCCGCTGAAATGGCCGGGGTCGCCCGTGGCGGGTTCCCGTCCGGAGTCTCACCGACCGACGAGGAGCGGATCGAGAACCTCGACCACGTCCTCCAGGCCCGCGATCACCGATGGGTCGCCACCGAGAAGATCGACGGCACCTCCATGACGGTCTATCGCGACTCCGACGTCGACGGCCAGGAGCCGTACGACGGCGTCGCCGGTCGCACCTGGGACCTCGAGTTCGACGAGAAGAACCCGATGTGGAAGCTCGCGCTCAAGCTCGGCCTGTTCGACATCCTCCGAGACGCCTACCCGGACGCGAAGCGTGCCGCGGTCCAAGGTGAGTTCTTCGGCGCCGGGGCTCCGGTGAACCCGCTGAAACTGAACGAGCCGCGATTCGCTGCGTTCACCGTGCAGGTCGACGGGAAGGAGATCCCGCGCGGGGAGTGGCCGGCCGAGATCGCCGCCCTGTCGGTTCCGGTGTACGACTTCCCGTACCCGGAGACCGTCGCTGAGGCGCTCGCCCAGGTGGAGGGCCTGAAGTCATTGGTCGCACCAGACCGGGCCGCTGAAGGCGTCGTGTGGCGCGCGACCGACACCTCGACGGTGAAGGCAGGCGAGTACTACGTCCGAGCGAGCTGGAAGGCGATCAGCCGGAGGTACCTCATGAAGCACGACCGGTAGCGCTCCGAGGAGGACACCGGCTCGGCGGCCGCAGCGGACGTTGCTGCGGCCGCCGCACACATTCGTTGCATGAGTTCTTCCTTCACTGAGACCGAGCACCCCCGCGGCCAAGCAAGCAACGCCGGCCAGTTCCGCGACAAGCAGCAGAGCGCACCAACGGTTTCGCTCACCGCAGAGGCCGGTCAGGCACCGCAGAGGATGAGCGCCGGAGGCCTCAGCCTACTGATTCAATGGATCGGCGAAAGCCTCGCGAATGACGTAGACGACTACGCCGGGTACGAGGTCGAGTACTTCGCAGGGGAAGGCGTCGGGTGGGGTCGCGTCTACGACAGGCAGGGTAAGGACATCGAGCTCAGTCTCGACGCCTGGAGGGTAGCTGTAGCGATGTCGAAGTCCATGGACCGCGTCACCCTGATGGAGAACTACCGGCCCAGCCGAGACACCGGCAGCTCGCTCATTTACGACTTCCCAGCCTGAGCAAGCCTCGCTGACTCGGCGAAGGCTGGAACCGACAGTTCCCGCGCATGAACGAGCTGGAACAGGATTGCCATCCTGGTCTCTTAGCACCGGGGGATCCGGTGCCAGAGCTGCAGGGAAGTGCAGCCGGGTTGCCCACGATACGGGCTGTACATGGTGGTTGTAGCTCAGTTGGTTAGAGCGCCGGGTTGTGGACCCGGAGGTCGCGGGTTCGAGCCCCGTCAGCCACCCCACCGCGCATGGGTGTTCCGAGAAGAAGGAGAACACACCTCATGACCAAGTTCCTGTTCAACACCCCGACCGAGATCGCACAGGCGGCGATCGACGACACCCCGTACAACCCGAAGGACCGGGACGCATACCGGCAGAGCGAGGCGAACATCAAGCTCCACTTCGCGGACGACCTCCGCGACGCCTACGCCGAAGACCTCCCCGAGGCTGTCGCCCCCATCATCTTCGAGAGGGCATGGGAAGACGGTCACTCATCCGGTTACTCGGAGGTCGAAAGCCAGTACGTCGACCTCGCAGAGTTCGCCCGTAAGGTGCGTGCAGCGTGACCGCGCCCGAGGACGTCCAGTTCGACGGTGACAAGCTGACCATCCGAGCGGACACCCCGTTCAAGATGGTCGTCACGATCGACAACGAGGACCGAGTCGAATACCCCGACAACCCGTTCACCCTGAACGCATCCGTCAACGACGTCGACCTGAGCTTCTGGGGCGAAGACTGCCTCATCGAAGGCGACGTTCCGGCGCAGCTCCGCGCCCTCGCGGAGCTGATCGAAACCGGCGGCGTGCTCCGATGACCTCCTGCCGGCGCCTGGCACACGCTCGGCGCCGGCAGGACCCGCGCATGGGGAAGTCATGAAGAACCCGACCACCCCGATCGCGATCGCCCTCGGCGCCGCAGGACTTCTCGGCGCCATCGCTTCAGTCGTCGCGGACCTTGTCGGCGCCGACTCCAAGATCGCCAACCTTGTCGCCCTCACCGGCGGCACTCTTGTGTTCATCGCACTCGTCATCTGGCATGTCGGCGAACGCATGAACGAAACCCGAAACACCCTGGCAGAGCCCGACCCCTGGTTGGGCTGACCGCCACCCCGCTCGAGCACGCTCGAGCACCACGCCCCGGTAGCTAAGCGGCCGAAAGCACCTGCCTTGTAAGCAGGTATCCCACACCGCCGGTTCGAATCCGGCCCGGGGCTCTGACAATCACCGATCTCACACGGACTCCGCGCATGGAAGTTCCATGAAGAAGATCATCACCGCCGCACTCATCGCCGCCGCCGCGATCGCCCTGACCGCCTGCTCGACCATCGACGCCGGAGAGATCACCGCGAAGAAGTTCGAACCGGAGCACACGTACACCACGTACTCGTGCGTCCAGTACGACAAGAACGGGATCTGCAAGATTCAGATGCCGCAGCAGAACCACGTCGAGGACCGGTACCGGTTCAACCTCGAAGACGGCGATCAGACCGGCTGGGTGTACGTCCCTCAGTCCACCTACGACGAGTACCAGGTCGGGGACTGGTACGGCGCCGGCGAATAGGAACCCCGCCCCAGTAGCTCAGCGGATAGAGCAGCCGTCTTCTAAACGGCCGGTCATCGGTTCGAACCCGATCTGGGGCACCGCCGCGCATGTGCTCAACATGCGAACCAAGACCAAGACCCCTGTCATCGCCGAAGCCGCTGGAGCTGCAGAGGAGTCGTCAGCCCAAAGCGATGCTCCCTCGAAGGAGTCCTCCGAGACCCCCGACACCCCACTGCCCGCGCCCGCCGGGCCCTTGCGTCGCGGGTGGGAGGCAATTCGGAGCTGGGAGTTCCTCATCAACCCCTACTCGATCGCAGTGTCTCTCCTCGGCGTCCTAGTGGTGTGCGCCGGGATCGCAGTCATCTGCGTCTTCATCCAACGGGACGCCAAGATCTCCGAGTTCACGGACGAGGCCCAGGACACCTACGGCATCAAGCTGACCGACAATGCTGCCCGCACGCTCCTGTACACCAGCAGCGCCGTCGCCGTCAGCATCGAAGGTGATCTCGTCGCGATCACCGGAGCCACCGACCAGCACGGTGAACGGCGTCTGTTCTGGAACAACGGAACCGAGGAGCTTCCCACCCGCTGACCCAAGGTCGTCCGCGCATGTGACCTGCATGCGCACCAAGACCAAGACCGCCGTCATCGCCGGAGCCGCGACCCTTGCGGTCGCCGCAGGTGCTGCCGCGGTCGCCGCCAAACGGAGTGCACCGGCGCCGCGGGTCACCACCAAGTGGAACGACACCGAGCACGGCCCCAGGCACGTCACACCGCCGAAGTACAACCTCGAGGAGATCTTTGCGTCCATGATCGCGATCTTCGCGATCGGTGCGTTCCTCTTCTCCCTCTGCTGGGCATATCAAGGCCCGCATTGGGAGATCGTCGACAACGCAAAGCAGCACGGCGTCGAACTGACATATTTCCAAGCCGTGAGCCTCACCAGGACACACCGACCCATCGCCGTCGAAGTCAACGGCGAAACCATATGGCTCACCACCGGCATCAACGAGGAAGGCCACTACGAACTCCTCGTCGACGGCCGAGAGGAGCTGCAGGCTCAGTGAGCCACGCCGGGCTGAAGCCGGCACACAGACACTCCGCTCGCAGACCCCGCGGTGCGCGGCTGAGTTCGACAGGCTCGAGCCCAGCCGCGCATGGCCGTGCCGAAGCAACCAGACCTACGACCAGAAGGCCAACACCATGACCTCCGACGACTTCCAGTACCTCGGTCCAGCGCCCGCCGCGATCTCGCGCAGTAACGAGCCGCCGGTCGGCACCTGGGTGATGGACCGTCACGGCGCCGCGACCTACCGTCAGGAATCCGGCTGGGGAGAACCTGGCTTCGCGCCGCTCGGCGTGTGGACGTCGATGTGGGATGCCCGCGGCCCGTACGTCGAATGCGGGCCCTGGGGGATGTCGCTGGACCCGACCGCGACCGAGCGGATCCGCTGAGCTCAGCACACCGGCCGCCGACCGGGGCGGCCGGTTCCCGCGCATGTACTGTGCATGTCTCCACGTTTCCCGCGGCCGCCGGGAGCGGCTCCTCGCCCCACTGCATCTGACCAGGCGGCGCCGGCCGCACAACCACAACCGCGCTCGAGCTCGGCCAAGCCCGCGAAGCGGAAGCCTCCCACCGTCCCGATCCTCATCGGGTCCGCAGCGCTCCTGGTCGCGGCGATCGTCGTTGCGACGGTCGTTCTGACCGGCACATCCAAGCCGACAGGAACGCCTGCTTCCGGGACTCAGGAGCCCGCTCCGTTCGACCTCTACGGCGATGCGCTGAACCAGCCAGGGCCGGCACCTGCCGGCGCTGAGCATGGCGACCCGAAGAAGCCGGTGAAGTTCGGGACCACTGTGACCGTCGACACTCCCGAGGAGGCGGTGTGGGAGGTCGCGATCGGAACCCCGACCGTGAACGTCACCGACCAGGTCGCCGAAGCCGCATGGGAGAACCCCGTCCCGGAGCCCGGGTACGTGTATGCCGCAGTCCCAGTCTCGATGAAGTTCCTCGGCGGGAAGACCGGCGACCCGGCAGAGCTGAAGTTCACGTTCCGTGCGTCTGACGGGACGGTGTCCAGCCGTGCGTTCGTCGTGTTCGACGGACAGCTGGCAGACGTCGTTGAGGTGCCGGAAGGTACTTCGACGATGGGGACGGTCATCTTGCAGGTTCCGGCGGACAAGCCCGGCGTCTGGGGTGTCGAGCATGCCGTGCTCGGAGGCCCGGTGTACTTCGCGGCCGGCTAGGCGGTCTTCCGCGCATGGAGTGCGCAAGCGGGACGGATTCGTCCCGCAACCCGGCCAGTCGGTGACGCAGGTCCCGGCTGGCCGGAGCATGGTCCCCTTTGGTGTAGCGGCAGCACAACGCCCTTTGGAGGCGGGAGCCCTGGTTCGAACCCAGGTGGGGGAGCGATGCACGGGGTTCCCGCGCATGTAGTACACGTACCGGGTGAAGAGCCCGGATACGCCCTTGTAGCTCAGTGGTAGAGCACTCCCTTGGTAAGGGAGAGGTCCAGGGTTCAATTCCCTGCAGGGGCTCGTGTCCGGGATGTCCGGACTCTCGCAGCGCCGAACGGGTTCATTAGGCCTGCGATCCCGGGATGTAGCTCAGCTTGGTAGAGCGCTCGCTTTGGGAGCGAGAAGTCGCAGGTTCGAATCCTGTCATCCCGACTTTTGTCCCACCACGCCTGATGAGAGGATCGCCACCGTGCCCACTGTGAAGCTCACCGAAGCCCGTCTCCGCGTCCTCCGTGACGTCGACACCGGCGTCATCGAACACCGCATGAAGCTGAAGGGCATGAAGGACTCGGAGGCCGGGTACCGGCACGCCGGAGTCTGGCAGACGCCTCGGCAGTCGGTGTTCGTGTGGCTCGAAGCCGAGGGTCTCATCCGGAAGGGCGCCCCGAACATGCACGGCACCCAGGTGCTCCTCACCGCCGCCGGCCGCACAGCGCTCGAGGAGAACGCCGACCGGCCGTTCTGAACCCGGGCCTTTTCACTCTCCGTGCGGTTTTCGTCTTCGCGAAAACCAACAGAGACTGAAACGCCATCCCGTCGGCACCGCACATGTGATCCGCGAAGTCCGCGCGTTCAGTTTCCGTCGACGTTCAGTTCCCCTGAACCCGCGCAGAAACTGAACATCACACCTCCGTCCGCACCGCGCATGTGGTCAGTGAACCGGAAGGAGGCGGACCGTGAGCCGCGACCAAGACCCCACCACGCAGAGTTCATCGTCGCTGTTCGGCGAACGAGAGTCCGCGGCGAAAACCCGCCTTGACGGCACACTGCCGGTGATCGTCCGCGTCGACGGAGTACGCTTCTCGACGTACACCCGCCACCTGCAGGCACCCGCCGACGAGTCGTTCATCGAAGCGATGAACGCCGCGGCGAAAGCGATCGCGAAGCAGATCCCGCAGGTCGAGTACGTGTTCGTGCAGTCCGACGAGGTGAACGTCCTCATCCGCCCGTCCGAGACCGGTGACCTGCCGTACGGCGGCGGTGTCCAGAAGCTCGCGTCGATCTGTGCTTCGGTCGCGTCGACCGCGTTCAACGCGCAGCGGATCCTCGACGACGGCGACCACATGGCAGTCTTCGACGGCCGCGCGTTCAACATCCACCCTGACGAGGCCGGCCGGTACTTCCGATGGCGCCAGCAGGTCGGATGGGCGAACTCGATGACGATGACCGCCGGGGTCTGGTACTCGCACAAACGCCTCGACCGCATCAGCGTTCCCCACAGGCGTGCGCTGATCGGTGCGATCGGAGAGGACCCCGACTTCACCCCTCACGGATTCCGGCACGGCCGGCACCTGTACCTCGAGATGACCTCGGGGGTGTCCGAGTTCACCAACACGAAAACCGGGGAGACCGGGACTGCCGAGTTCAACCGGCTGAAGCCGGTGTTCGGTGACGCCCCCGAGCGCGGGATCGCGGAGTTCGTCGACAGCAAGGCTCGGCTTCGACCGGGCACGCGGGAGGAGTGACGTGCAGTACCCAAAGCTCGACACCGAGTTCGACTTCTTCACCTCGGACCACCACTTCGACCACGATCGGATCATCCCCTTCTGCGACCGTCCGTTCTCTTCTACCGGCCACATGAACGGCGAACATATCGCCAGGTGGAACCGGAATGTGAAGCCGTGGCACAAGGTTCTCCACCATGGCGACCTGAAACTCGGGTCGTTCGAGAACGGGGTGATGTTGACTTCCGCCCTCAACGGCGACCGGTACCTCCTGCCCGGCAACCACGACCGGCTCTCGAAGGCGACGAACAAGCCCGCCTACATCGAGAAGTTCCGCCCGGTGTACGAAGCCGCCGGCTGGACGATCCTCGACGAGGTCGTCGAACTGACGATCGGCGGCCGCCGTGTGCTCGCCAGCCATTACCCGTACCGTGGTGACTCTCGGAAGGACGTCGAACGGTACCGGGAGCACCGCCCAGTCGACACCGGGCTGCCGCTCATCCACGGACACACCCACTCGACCGAAGCAACCCGACCCGGATCACGTGAGTTCCACGTCGGCGTCGACGCACACGACTTCACCCCGGTGCCCCGTGCGACGATCGAGGCGTGGCTCGACACGTTGCCCTGACCGGTCAGCTGGGGTCTGCGGACAGCTCCGCGATCATCCGCTCAGCGAAGATCGCACGGGCAAGCGAGCTCGTCACCTCAGGCTGCCACGACTTCAGCATCTGCTGAGGGGTGAGGCCCGCCTCGAGCTGCTCACGCACCCACGCACGGTCCTCGGCTTCCTCACGGGCTCTGTTGGCCTCGTGGCGGGCGTAGCCCTCCTCGTAGCGCTGCTGAGCCCTGTCGGTCCGAGCGGCCTTGCAGGGGCCGCAGAGACGCGCCTGTGACCAGGAGCTGCGGTTCGTGATCCGCATCATGGTTCCGCACCCGTCGACGCACGGCACCTGCGCCTCGGAAGCACCGGTCAGCAGGTGCACCGCGCCGGGCCCGCCATGGATCGCAAACGCGTCGGAGATGTCCTTCGCGCGGATGTCCGGGTGGTCCCAGTACAGAGCCCTGATGACCTCCCGGTCGACCTTCCGATCGTCGAGCCCAAGCGCGGCGCCGTAGCGGCGGATCGCCGGAGCTACCGCATCCCGTGCCAACTGCAGCCTGCGATCTGCTTCGTCGAGCAGACGCCTGGCGGCAGCCACCTCGGCGGCGGCATCCCACATCCGGGATTCGTACTCCGCCACGACCTCGCCGGCGTCCGGGCTCGTCTGCTCTTCCATACGCGCATGTCTACAGCGGCTCTTGGCCGCATGTCCAATCCATGAGCTCAGCACCACCGAGCTCACCCCGGCGGCTTGCCCGAGAGGCCAGGGGACGGTCTGCAAAACCGTACACACGGGTTCGAATCCCGTAGCCGCCTCCAGTTCCTTCATTCGCTGTGGAGACCCTGCAACACCCCGACTTGAACACCTGCCGAAGAACCGATGAAAGGAAGAGACCGTGACCGCCGTTGTCGTGCTGAACGCCAGCTTCGAACCTCTCGCCGTGGTGCCGCTGCACCGCGCGTTGACGTTCCTTGTCCGCGAGCGAGCAGTCATCGTCGAAGCGGTTCCCGGTGCGTCCTACCGGTCGGCGACCGGTGAGATCCCGATCCCTCGGGTCGTGCAGTTCCGCGAGATGGTGAGGGTCCCGTACCGGTGGGGTGTGCAGCCGTGGTCCCGCCGCGGCGTGCTCGAGCGAGACGGGCGGATCTGCGCGTACTGCGGGCGCGGGGGAGCGTCGACGATCGACCACATCATGCCGAAGTCGCGGTGCACCAGGAACCCGAACCAGTGGATGAACACGGTCGCCTCGTGCAAGGCATGCAACAACTTGAAGGCCGACCGGACACCGCTCGAGGCTGGGATGCCGCTCAGGTACCAGCCCCGAATAGTGACCACTCGCGACAGCATGCTGATCGCGATGGCTGAGACCGGCGCCGACCTTGCGGCGCTCGGGTTCGCCTGAGTTCGGCTGAATGAGTGAGGGCCCGCCGACGGGGTGTTCGGCGGGCCTCTCTTTCGGGTTCCCGCGGGGGCTGCGGGGTTGTGGCTGCGCGCCCTGGTTCCGGTGGGCGCCGGAGGCGTGACGCAGCGGTTCAGGGTACCTCCACGTCGGCTTTCGGCAAAACGCTCGACGGGCATGCAGAAGCCCCGCCGCTCAGACTCGAGCGGCGGGGCTTCTGGTTACGCGCTGGACCTACGCGGTTGCGCCGAGGCGCTTACGCGCCACGAACGCCGCACCACCGGCGGCGAGGAGCGTCAGCGCCCCGCTCAGCGGTGCGAGGAGGCCGAACCCGGTGTCGGGGTGCGACTCTTCCTTCACCTCGGCCTTGACTGCGGCCGGGGCAGCAGGGGCAGCCTTGACGGTGATGGTGCCGGAGGTGTACTCGACGCCTGCGGTGTCGACGATGACGATGTGGTGCTCGCCGGCCGGTGCGTTGGCCGGGATCTTCACGAAGCCGTCGATCTTGCCAGCGGCGTCAGCGGTCAGCGTGCCGAGGAAGATCGGGTCCGAGTGCAGGTAGATCTTCACGACCTCGTTCGGCTTGAAGCCGGAGCCGGTGACTCGGAAGTCCTCGCCGGCGACTGCGTCGCTCTGCTTGACGTCGTTCTTCGGCTCTTCAGCACCGCCGGGGTTCTCGCCACCGGGGTTCTCGCCACCGGGGTTCTCGCCACCGGGGTTCTCGCCACCGGGGTTCTCGCCACCGGGGTTCTCGCCACCAGGGTTCTCACCCTCGCCGCCGCCAGGGTTCTCACCCTCGCCGCCGCCAGGGTTCTCACCCTCGCCGCCGCCAGGGTTCTCACCCTCGCCGCCGCCGGGGTTCTCGGTGTCGTCGCACTCCTCAGCGGTCGCCGGGCGCGAACCAGAGGTAGTTGCGTCGAACTGGGTCTCGCCTGCGACGAACTTCTGCTGGTTCACGTCCCAGACGAAGTCGTACCACTCGGCGCCGTAGTTGGTCCACGTGACCTCGTTTCGCTCGCAGTCGAGCGACTCGGCGCCCGTGTATGCGGCCTTCGTGGTCACGCGCGCTGGCTGGGGCGTGTCGCCAGGGCCGCATTCGGCCTCCGCACGCTCAGCGGTCGTCGAAGCCCGGGTCGTGAACGTCTCCACGCCACCGGTCGGTCCGGCCGGGTCGGCGACCCATGCGCCGATGCCGCCCTGGCCGTCGTCTGCGTTCTCATCCCACAGCCAGTCCTGGTGGATCTCGGTGACCTCACGGATCGGAGTGGTGCCGGCCGCACAGTCCGCCGGTCCGGTGACCTCAGTGACTGCCGCCTTTACCAGGGTTTCTGGCTTCGGCCCCTGCTCGGCCGCGAATGCCGGGGCGACGAACGCTCCCGCCAGACCCGATCCGACGATGGCGCCGGTCAGCGCGAGCGCGCCGATCCGGGTAGTGCTCTTCTTCATGTGATTCCTTGTCATGAATTGCTGTGGTTCACGGCGGCCGTCAGCAGCTGCTTGTAATGCACACGGTCGCCGTAGGAGCGCCCCTGTTCAGGGGACCCCGCTGCTTGCACATGCATCACTCGCCGCAAAACCGAGCAGATTCGCAGGGTCCGGACGCCGACATACACATGCGCGGAAAGACCGCGCATGTAGAAGTCATGCTCCGCAACCGGATCCTCACGATCGTCAGCGAGCTGCTCCTCACAGCCGGAGTGCTCGTCCTGCTCTTCCTCGGCTGGAAGCTGTGGTGGCAGGATTCCGTCGCCGCGAACCAGCAGACTGCCGCTGCGTCAAGCCAGTCGAAAGAGTGGATCGACGACTACGACCACCGGAAACCGGCCGTGCCTCCGGACCGGTACAACCCTCCTGTCGGGGTGGCACCCGCCGCCGGCACCGGTTTCGCCGTCCTCTACGTCCCCAGGTTCGGTGACGACTACCGCAGGAACATCGCCGAAGGGTTCGGCGACCAGGTGCTGAACAGCTTCGATCTCGGCATCGGCCACTACCCGGGCACCCAGATGCCGGGCGAGCTCGGGAACTTCGCTGTCGCAGGTCACCGCTCCGCGTACGGCGGTGCGATGCACTGGATCGACAAGCTGCAGCCGGGCGACCCGATCATCGTGCAGACCGCCGATGGCTGGTACACGTACCGTTTCCGCAGCTCAGAGCTGGTCGAGCCGACCGAGGTCGAAGTGGTGCTCCCAGTTCCCCGTCAGCCGGACGCCGAACCGACGAAACGCACCATCACTCTGATCACCTGCCACCCCCTGTACTCATCGGATGAGCGTTGGGTGGCGTACGGGGAGTTCGAGTCCTTCGCTTCGCTCGACAAGCCGCCGGCAGAAGTCGCCCCTCTTCTCAACCAGTAAGGACCAACGTGTACGCAGCACTGCTTCGCATCCTCCCCGGGCCGCTCTGGCTTCGCATCCTCCTGCTCGTCCTCCTCGCCGCGGCCGCCGTGTTTGCGCTGTTCGCCTGGGGGTTCCCGTGGATCGACTCGATCATCGACCCGCAGGACGTGACGATCGGGCCTGCGTCCGCGCATGGGTGAGACCTATGACCACCATCGCTGAGCTCGAGATCGAGCACATCAACGTCAAGTTCCTCCGCCTCCACGACGACGCGCAGATCCCGAAGCAGGCGACGTTCGGCGACGCCGGCGTCGACCTCCGATCCGTCGAGCCCTATCACCTCGAGCCCGGCGATACCGTCCTCGTGAAGACCGGGTTCGCGATCGAGATGCCGTACGACACGGTCGCTCAGATCTGCTCGCGTTCCGGCCTCGCGCTCAAGCACTCCATCCAGGTGCTGAACGCGCCCGGCCTCGTCGACGCCGGCTACCGCGGCGAGATCATGGTCGTCCTCCACAACGCCGGCCGCCACCCGTTCTCCGTCGAACCGGGCGACCGGATCGCGCAGATGATGTTCCAGCGATACCTCGTCCCCGTGTTCACGGAGACCGACGAGCTGTCGGACTCGGAGCGCGGGATCGGTGGCGGCGGGCACACCGGCGTCGCCTGAACCCGGGCTGAATCAACACCCGAACTGAAACCAGATTCACCCTGAATCACTCCCAGCTTTTACCCAGCCAGGAGCGACGGTTTCCGCCTCGAAGACCCCCTCGAATCGCATACGCTTCCTGAGTCCGGGCACGTTGGGCCGTGCCGCACAAGGACACTCTGCGTTCGGTGTTTCATTTCGGGTTGGCCGAACGAGGGATCAGACGAAGAAGGCCTCCACACCGGGTAGGGAACGTGGAGGCCTTCTTCGTGTCCGCCGCATGCCTTCAAGACATGCTCCACCTCGACTACCCCGCAGCCGAAACCGTCAAGACCTACCTCTCGAGCCTCACCGAGAACGACCGCGCGACCATCTCCGCGAACTCGCTCGCCACCATCGACTACCGGTACTGGCTGCGGAAGTCGAAAGAAGCGGCGATCGCCGCGGACCCAGCCGCAGCCGCATTCCTCGCAACCCTCGACGACGACCCCGGGCTGAACGGCCCGGTCATCGCAGCGCTCGTCGAACCGATCATCGGCCGAGGCGTGCACCGAGCCCAACTGTGGCTCCTCACCGGCGGGTACGACGGACACCTCGAACAGGCGCAAGCCGCGTAATCCGCGCATGGGGTTCACATGCGACCCCAATTCACGACCCTTTTCGACATGGACCGGCCGATGGCCTCCTGGGAGGAAGGCGTCGTCGACCTCGCCAGGAAACTCCACCCCGACGTCGACATCGCCGACGCCGGCACCCGCACTGACTACTACTTCCTGAAGACGACCGCGGAGCCGGAACGCTCCGCAATGCACGACGCCATGAAGCAGCCCGGCCTGTACCGGACGCTGAACGCGGTCGACGGGTCGTTCGACGCGTTCCAAGACATGCTCGACGCCGGCGACGAAGCGTTCATCTGCAGCACCCCGTCGCTCGAGAATCCCACCTGCGCGTCCGACAAGCTCGCCTGGCTCGACCAGCGCGGCGGCCGGCAGGTGACCGAGCGGAGCGTCCTCACTTTCGACAAGACGATCATCCTCGGTGACGCGCTCGTCGACGACAAGCACGAGATCCACGGCGCCCACACCCCGACGTGGGAGCACGTGGTCTACGACTCCGCGTACAACCAGAACACCCCGGGCCCGCGACTCCGCAACTGGCAGACATGGCGGAACCAGATCGACCCGATCCGCCGAACCCCGCGGAACGACTTCCGCAGCCGAGAGCAGCGTCCGTTCACCGTCGTCTGGGACATGGACGAACCGATCGTGCACTGGTACGACGACATCATCCGGAAGACCCGCGCCGACAACCCCGGCATCCGGATCCGCCCGAAAGAGGAGCACCTGCGCTGGGAGCTCCCCAGCTTCCTCGAGCCGGACGAGCTGGAAGCGATCACCCGCACCATGAACACCCCCGGGGTGTACAAGGACCTCACCGAGGTGGAAGGCACCCGTCAGGCGTTCTTCGAGATGCTCGACGAAGGCATCGAGGTGTTCATCGGCACCGCCAGCGCGCTCGACAACCCCACCTGCGCGTCCGACAAGCTGATTTGGCTGAACGACAACTGGGGTTCGGACGCCGCCCACCGCGCCGTCATCCTGCAGGACAAGACGATCCTCGACGCCGACGTCCTCATCGATGACAAGCCGAAGATCACCGGCCGGTTCCAGCCGGTCTGGACGCATGTCGTGTGGGACGACCCGTACAACCAGCAGAGCCCCGGGCCTCGCATGACGGACCCTCGGAACTGGCGGGAGATCGTCTACCCGCTCCGCGAGAAGTGGGAGTGGGAGCGGAAGCAGGCCGCGTGACCTGCAGCCTTCGGGCTGCCGCGCACATTCTGAAGACCACCATGCAGGGGAGGAGGCAGCTGTGAGCCGACACCGATCACCGAGACGACACGTCGACCCGGTCACCGTCGCGCTCGAGCTCCTCCTCACCGCAGGGCTCCTCACCTGCGGGTACCTCGGCTGGAAACTCACCCCCGGCCCACCATCGCATCCCGCCCAGATCGCGCACGCGACCGAGAAGAGCACCGAATGGGCGACTGAGTACGCCTCCCTGTCGCGCAAGACGGCCGACATCGACATCAGCGCGATCGCCGAACAGGCCCACCGTGACCTGGACTCCGAACCGGCCGAGTTCGGCTCGATCGTCGGTGTCCTCTACGCACCCCGGCTCGGCGACGAATTCAAAGTGACGATCCTCGAGGGCACCAACAAGGAGAAGATCCTCGACACCGGATCCGCAGGACGGTACCAGCAGACCGCCATGCTCGGCGGCGCCGGCAACTCGGTGATCACGGCGCACAGGTCCGCGTACGGATCTCCGTTCTGGAACCTCGCCGAACTCCGCATCGGCGACCCCATCTACGTCGAAACCGTCGACGGCTGGTACCAGTACCGGTACCGGAACTCCGTCTACGTCGACCCGTCCCACGTGTCCGTCCTGAACGACTGGCCTGACACGGAGAACATCGGGTTCGACCACCTGCTCACCCTGATCTCCTGCAACCCCAGGTACGTCGCCACCGAACGTGTCGTTGCGTACTCGTCATTCGTGTCGTTCACACCACGATCTGAGCCGGCGCCCGCCGACGTCCAACCGCTACTCGACATCGAAGCGGATCAAGGAGTCCACTGGTGAGCACCCGCACGAACCTCGCCCTCGCAACCGCGGTCGCCGGCACCCTCGGCGTGGCAGCGATCCTCTGGTCGTTCGTCATCCAAGCCCCGGCGCCCGTTCCACCGAAAGCGCCTCCGGCAGCCGTGGAGACCAACGACCCGAACTTCGAACCGGCGCCGCCGCCGTCCTACGGAGAGACGACCACAGACGCGGCCGCGAAGCTGTTCTTCGACGACGTCGCAGGGCAGGTGGCTGCGACCGGCTCGATGGACGGTGCCGTCTACGCCGCAGCTTTCGTTGCCGCCGGCGTGCCTGGCGAGCTGATCGAAGTCACCGAGACGCGCACCCCGGTCGGCTACGAAGCCGAGACCGTGCAGTTCTCAGTCCGATGGGAAGACCGCTGCGTCATCGGCGACGTCGGCCACGGGAAGTTCACCTCCCAGGCGATCGAAGCCACCCACTACGGAACCTGCCTGATCGGATCAACCCGGCCGCGCGACTGGTAGCTCGCCGCATGCCTCCCCTCTGTGAGCGCGCACCTTGCGCCTACAGAACCCGGGCAAGGAGCTGGCCATCGACGCTGACGAAGGAGAGAAGCTTCGAGCGTGCATCCGCTCCATCCCCGAAGACCGCGACCAGTACGGTGCGTGGTGGTCCAGTGAAGACGGCCGATGGCTGTACGAGCGGATCGCGGACAGCTTCGGGGTTCCGATCTCCTCTTGGCTGAGACGACGGTTCGGGACGCCGTGCGACCCGTACGACGTGTCGAACACCGCTGTCGACATCCTCGCCCGGCCGACCTCGCTCGCCGGGCTGAAGAACGCGTACGAACAGTGGACCTACCTGTACGCGATGATCCGCCGCGAGCTCAGCAAACAGCTCGGCGGGTTCTTCCGCGTCGACGTCGGCGGAGACCTCACCGGGGTGTGCGAACAGCCTCCGCCCGAGTCACCACTCACCTCGGTCGATGAGGCAGTCGATCAGGTCACCATGTTCCTCGCCCCGCACGCCGGCATGACAGCTGTACGCCTCCGCGGGCTCGTCTCCTACTTCGCTGAACGCGGCGACCGGAACCTCTCCCATCTGCACTCAGCCGCAGCGAAAGACCCTGATCTGCTCGAGCTCGGATACTGCCGACGGGAGATCCTCGCCGCCGCGAACGCCGTCCTCGGCGCCCGCCCCCGCCACTGGGAGAGCTCCCTGCTCGCCGAGGTGATCCGCGACCGCGACTGGACCCCGGAGGTATCGGCGTCGCATCGCGCCTCGATCGAGAAATTCAGGAGGCGGATGTCGGGACACAGCTCATGCGGTCACGCTTCAGCGCAGGCAGCGTGAAGCCCGGGTCGCCGCATGTCAACACCTCGAATGCCCTGGCCCGCGCAACCCAGCAGGAGGACACATGACCGACGCGCTCGCATCCAACCCGTATGAGACGGAAATGCTTCGCGGCCGACGAGCTAGCGAGAACGTCATCGCTGAAGCGCTCGACTACCTCTCCACTCTCCTGCTCGTCGAGAACGACCACGCAGCGCTGACGGCAGCAGCAGCGCGGTTCAACCGATACGACATCGGCCGCTCCTTCGCGCGTGCGGCCGCAGGCCTTGAGCTCGGCACGATGACACTTCGACAGGTCCTCGCCGCGGAACCGGTCATCCCGATGTCGGTGCGCCGGCTCGTCGAGTACGACAACGAGACCTCCGTTGCGGAGATCCTCGCGGGAGCCGCCGGGCGAATCCAGACCCGTCGTCCGCTCGAGCGGAGGCTCAACGGGTTCGCCGTGCCAGGCGTCACCATGCTGGTCGCCGCAGCCGCGCTGCTCTGGATCGACGCAACCTTCATCGTCCCGGAGTACGTGAAGACGTTCGAGAAGCTGAACTCCGACGTTCCCAGTGCGGCCGGAACCGTCCTCGACATTGCCGCGGCCGCACAGCCAGCTGCAGCCGCGGCTGCGCTCTTCCTCCTCGGCGCCGCGCTGATCCTGAACGTCGGCAACCTGTTCGCCGCGTTCCGGAACGTCACGCAGCGCGCCCTGTTCCTCGTGCCGGCACTCGGTCAGGCTGTGAAGCTCGACGGGGCAGCCAGCTTCCTGACGGTGCTCGGCCAACTCCTCAGATCCGGAGCCTCGCCGGAGGTCGCGATCGCAGCGGCCGGCGACGCTGCCGGGTACGACTCGTACCGGGCTGACGCGTACCGTCTCGCGGCGAAGGTGCAGTCCGGGGAGGTCGCACCGGTCTGCCTCGACGAGCTCCGACTCCTCCCCGAGGAAGTGCGCGCGCTGCTGCACGGCCGCGAGCTCGACCAGAGAAGCGCCGTGGTCGCTGACCGCGCCGCATCGAAGATGCGTGCCGCGTCGGACGAGCAGCTGGAGACCTTCGCTCGGACCGTCGAGCCGTTCGGGATGTTCGCGACGTACTCGGCGGCGATTCTCATCGTCGTCGCGGCGATCCTGCCGCTGTTCGCGGTCGCACCGGCAGTCGCCGGCTACGCGGGGTGACAGCGGCAGCCCTCGCTGGTGACCTGCAAGATCTGACGTTCCGGAAACCGGGACCTTGGATGTTCATCGGCGCGGTCGGGCTGTCGTCGGCGATCGCGTCTGCGCCGGCAGGGTTCGCGTTCCAGGGTACGTTCACCGTGGTCGGGGTCCTGTCCGCATGGTTCTGCCAGGCGGTGAATCGGCATGGCCGCGTGGAAGCCTGGCAGGCGGTGCTGTTCGTCGTCTTCGCTGTCGTCGCGATCATCGGCGGTGTGACGTCCACCCCGGGCGGGTCGCTACTGGCTGCCGCCGCGGTGTTCGTCATTGTCGCAGCGGTGATGTCAGTCCTGGCTGCAGGTGGCGCCGCCGGTCCCGCTGATGTCGTATTGGTGTCACTGGTGCTCTCTGCCGCGGGATCGGTTGACCTGCTGACGGCTCTGCTGTGCGCGGCCGCGGTGATCGCCGTGAACGCTGCCTCCTCCGCCCGGCTGTGGCTTCGGCATCGCAGCGTCGAAGCATCACCGCCGATCGCGATACTCATCACCGCCGGGGCTCCGGCAGGTCTTGCAGCTTCGTTCTGGTTCCGCCCGGAGCTCGTCGCGCTCCTGCGTTGAACCGCGATCCCGCGCATGTCGCTGATGAACTCCCGCAGAAATCGCGGGCGAACAGGAAGACAGCATGCGACGAACGCCAACAGCCTCCGGCACCGGGACAACCAGATCATCCGGCGGCGCCCGATGACCGGGCGCGCTCAGCTCGGCGGCCTCATCCGACCCACCGTGACCGGCGACGACCTCCGCGACCGCGCCGCAACCCGGTTCGAGGTGTACGACGTACCGCTCACAGGTGAAGAGGGCCCAGCCGTCATCGTCGCCGGAGTCGGGCACGACCACCACGAGCTCGTCCGTTTCGTGACGAACACGGACGTTCCGCTCTCCTTCCGTCAGTACCCGGGGCTTCACTCCGTGGTCCGAATCGACGAAGGCCGCTTCGCATGGCGCAACGACGAACTCGTCGACTCGCCTCGAGGGGTGCCGGCGACCGTCATCACCGAGGTGCGGAAGTCCGCGCGCGTCGACGCGCCCTCGATCGATGACGAGGCACCTGCCGGCCTGTTCGAGAGCTTCCTGCTCGGGCGGGAGGCCGCATGACGGACCTCCATGTGCTCGCAACCGAGCAACGCCTCACCGACCAGGACCTCGTCGCAAGCTTCGAAACCGTCGTCCTCGCACTGCCCGAACTCGACCAGCTCGACTTCCAGACCAGGGCGGTGCTCGCCGGGTCCATCGCCCAGATGGAGAACGCCAAGCAGAAGCGGATCTTCAACCTGCTCGAGCTCGCCGCACACCGCCGAGACCAGGCGGTCAAAGAGCGTCTCCTCACCATGGCAACCGAACTTCTCGGGGTGGCCTGATGGTCTACACGATCCTCATCACCGGCAGCCGTGAGATCAAGCACCGAGAGACGATCGCCGACGCCATCAAGGAGACATGGGTGAACGCCGGCCGGCAGCCGATGGTCATCCGCCACGGTGCAGCTCGAGGAGCCGACCGGCTCGCAGGCCAGATCGCGAAGCAGAACAGGGACCGGCTCACCGAAGAGGTGCACCCGGCGAACTGGCGGCTCCCGAACGGCGAGAAGGACCCGCTCGCTGGCTTCACCCGCAACCAACGAATGGTCGACGCCGGCGCCGACATCTGCCTCGCGTTCCTGAAGCGCGGCGAGAAGAACAGCGGCACCCGGGACTGCATCCGACGAGCGAAGAAGGCGGGAATCCCCGTCATCGAAACCTGGGAGGAATTCGACGATCCGGCACCCGAGCCGGACACCCTTCCCGAACCATCTCAAGGGGACTGAGCATGTACGCAAGCACCTTCGAGCACAACGGCTCGGACTACACCATCATCCACATCGACGGCCGCGAGTTCCGGGTCCTCGAGCAGCGCCAAGAGCACTGGGGGACCACCGACGGCATCCACGTGACGACCCTCGACGCGGAGTCCGGGTCGACCCCCACGATCCTCGCGAACCTCGCGCGAGCCTGGATCGACGCGAACCCGGCAACCCTCGACGTTGGGATGAAGGTGAAGGTCGGGAGCCTCTACGGCGAAATTCTGGCCTTTCATCAGGGGACCTGTCTCGTGTCGATCCCCGGCCGCCGGCCGGAACCGTATCCGGCGAAGTCACTTCGGCCCGCATGACAGGTATTGTCGGGCGCAATGATGACCACATCGCCGGCAGAACCTTGCATCGTCCGTGACGAACTCGACGTCCGCGCGCTCGCGTACGCGCTGACCAACCCGCAACGCGGGCGTGTGTTCGTGCTGATCAGCACCCCGAGCAACGAGCACAACCAGCCCCACTTCAACGCTGCCCACATCGCCGCTGCGGTCGCCGAATTCGCCGACGTCTACGTCATCCCCGCTGGGGCCCTGTCGTTCCAGTTCACCGATCTCGTGCCCGACAACCTCCGCGTCTACGGAGGTGCCGCCCGGGTCTACCCGGCCCCGCCCCTGCCGATGCACGCCGGTCGACTGGTGCTCGCGTATGACCAAGAGGAAGGCGAACGTCGACTGCCGGGGCTGATACAAGCGGCCATAGAAGCCCGAGACGGCGTCACGAGAACCCATTACTCTTACTCAACGCAGACCGCTTCGGCGCGCACCGAAGCGCACCACGCCACCGAATCAACGGTCGCGACCACGGAGCTCGAAGCTCTACGCCAATCGAACGAAACGCTCCGCTCGAGGCTTGAGCAGATGCGACGCGAACATGCTGGCGAGATCCGCTCCGAAATCCAGACCTCCAACGACCTCCGCGCGAAACTCGCCGCCCGCGGGAACGGGAAGACTGCGCGGAAGAACGTCACCCCCACCGAACCGCCCGCCGCGGAGGTGCCCTGGGACGCGTTCCTCGACCCTGGAGAAGCGGTCCGGTTCGCTCTCTACGCCGCCTGGGTGAACCGCGTCCCAGCACAGGACAAAGCTGAGTTCCCTTTGCCGGCGTTCGGTATCGGGCACGACTTCGCCGAGTCGCTGCGCAGTCACGACCCCGCCGTACAGCAGAAAGCGCTCCGCTGCGCGGTCGACGTCCTCACCGGAAGGCTCGGCACCCGCGGCATCCACCCGCTTCGCACCGGCCGAGGCGGCAACGACCTGCCCGTCATGAGGGACGACGGCGCCGTATGCATGCGTGCGTACGTGGAGAAGAACACGGCGTCCGCACGCCGCCTCCACTTCTGGAAACTGCCAGACGGGTCGCTCGAGCTGTCGAGGGTGAACGTGCACGACGACGTCACACCCTGACACCGGTTTGCGTGACCGCACACATCTTCAAGCAACAGCCGAAGCTTGGAGGTGCAGATGCGGCGACGTGCAACCGCGTTCCTGGCGATCGTTCTCGCTGCGCTGCTCATCACCCCAACGGTGACGCAAGCCGGCACCAAGGAGGACGAGGTGTTCTCCATCGTCAACCAGCACCGCGCGAACGCCGGCCTCCGAAACCTCATCAGAGACCCCACCCTGGACGCTGTCGCCCGGGAGTGGGCGGAGTACATGACCAGGACCGGGAACTTCGACCACTCCAGCAACGACTGGAGAGCCGCGCGGATCCCCGGCGGGTGGCAGACCAACGGTGAGAACATCGCCGAAGGGTTCGGTACTGCAGGTTCCGTGATGGAAGCCTGGATGGCTTCACCCGGTCACCGTCAGAACATCCTCCAGCCGGTGTACACCCGCGTCGGGATCGCGTTCGACCAGGGCGGGTACGAATGGGTTCAGATCTTCGCCGGCTACCCGTCCGACACGGCACCGCCGGCGCCGGAACCCGCGCCGAATCCGGAACCTGCACCTGACCCGGCCCCTGAGCCGTCGAGCCCAGACGACGTGGAGAACGAAACCGCTGCAGCGGAGCCCCCGGCGCCGCCACCACCTCCGGCACCCACCCCGAAACCGGACACCCTCACCCGCCCGGACATCCGAGGCCCGAGCTCACCGCTCACCAACACCGACCCCGGCAGCCAGAACGTGAAAGCGGAATTCGTGACCGCGGACGGCGGCATGATCGGGTCTGTCGGCCCGGTCACCGCGTATACGTCGACGTTCAGGGAGACCTCCGGCGCCCCGATCTTCGCGATCACCGCCTCGTTCATCGCTGCGACAGGTCTGCTTCTGTTCGCCGGCGGTACGCTCGTTCTCGCCGCAATCCGCCGAGACCGCCGGTTCCGTTGAACCCCCGCGCATGAGGTCTCCGACGAAGGAGAGAAACCATGCCCGAGAAGAGCGCACCGGTGTACACGTACTGTGAGACGGCCACCGCAGGTCCCACCACCCCGAACCACATCCGTGAACTCTCCGAGCAGGGGATGAAGACCGGCGGGGGAGCCGACACCAAGGCGCTCTGCGGACGAGAGGTCGCATGGGATCTCCGCGAAGCCGACCTCCTCAACCTCGAGGCCGAGAGCGACGACGTCGGCTACACGTTCATCTGCCCGTCCTGCCGTGACGCTGCAGAGAAGATCGTTACAGCGCTCCCCGAGCACATCTGATCGGCTTCACAGGAGCTGACCGCATGCCGAACCTGCGGTCAGCTCCTGTTCCGCGCATGTGAACTTCACCGGGTTACCTCCGCGCCCGGAAGAAGGAGCACCCCCCATGTCTGAGCGCACCCACGACAACCTCGAGCTGACCGAGCGAGACCTCGACCTCCGGTTCCTCATCCCGTCCATCGTGATGGCCGTCGCGTCGTTCGTGTCCACCATCATCCTGTTCGGAGGGTTCGCGAACAGCAGCCCAGTCGCCGGATGGATCGGGTTCGTGGTGTTTCTCCTCGCCGGCCTCGCGTTCGGCGGTGTCATCGTCTACAACGCCCTCCAGCTGCGGGCAATCGATCAGGTCCGCACCACGGAACTCAGCGACTACATGTTCGAGCGCCACGGCCTCGAGCTCACTGACGACGTCGCCCGCGAGTTCCTGAAGGAGAAGAAGATCGCCACCCGTCACGGCATGATCCGCCTCGTCCGTCACGTCGAAGGCGGCTGGGCGGTCGCGACCGGCGCCGGGAAGATCCTCACGTCCGGCGTCGACCTTGCCGGGGTGCCCGCGACGCGATGACCAACGTCGACCTCTCCGACCTGATCTGGGGAGGCGGGACGCTCGACGCCGCGACCGCCGCTGAAGTGTCCGCACTTCATGCGGCGCTCGTCGCAGCCGGCGGCCTGCCCGCCACGACGATCGCGGCAGCCCACGAGCTGATCGGAGCGAACCGCAGCAACGGTTACGCGGTCACTTCGATCCTCGACGACGAAGAGCTCCCGTTCCCGGTGCCTCACACCGACGACCTGCTCGCGCTCGGCAGACCGCCGGCGCATCTGCTCCGGTACGCGCTTGCCGCGTAGCGGGCTGGGCCCGCGCATGGGCAGTGCATGATGAACCTTGTGCACGACTTCCGATCGCAGCTCTCGCTGAAGGAGATGGACCCGTCGCTTCTCGCGGACACCATCGTCCACGAGTTCCCCGACCCCTCCGCTGAGCAGACGCTCCGCGGGGCGATCGCGTTCGCGTCGTACGTGCACCGGAACGACACCCGAGCGCAGCGCGGACCGCTGCCGCGCGACCCGTACATCACGCACCCGCTCCGGGTCGCCGTCCGCCTCATCAGGTACGGCGTCACCGACCTCGACATCATCCTCGCCGGCATCCTCCACGACACCGTCGAAGATCATCCGACGGAGATCGCCGAGAAGTTCGGCCCCAACCTCGGCGTGGACACCGCGATCGACGTCGTCGCCCGGATGTTCGGCGCCGAAACCGCACGGCTCGTCGCTGCGGTCACGAACCCGCCGATGCCGCAGGGCGCGACACGCGCACGCAAGCACGAGCTCTACCGCGAGCACGTCGCCGACACGATCACCGACCCGAAGGTCGCGATGGTGAAGCTGTCCGACTTCGTCGACAACGCGTTCAGCCTCGGGTATACCGTCGGTCAGCGCCCGCAGATGGTGCTGAACCTCGCCACGAAGTACACCCCGCTCGTCGACGTGTTCGAGACGCGAGTCTTCCAGGACGACGTCCTCGCTCTCGTCAACCACCCGGAGAAGATCCGAGCACACATCGACCACGGCAAGGTCACCCTCGCCCAGGTGGCCCACGACGCCGCCGAAGCGGAGTCGGCCGGCCGATGAACGATCTCTACACCGTCCATGCCACGCACCCGGACGGCGGCCGCGTCGTCCGTTACGCGAGGAGGAACTCGTGGTGGCTGGAGCACCCGTCGAAGACTTCCGAGCGTGTAACCGTGCTCGAGGCTTCCACGGCAGCAATGAGGTTCGAGGAGGCCCGCGGTGAGATCCTCACCGGTGTGCCCGGCGGCAGACGTTTCGACTCGCTGGTCCTCGAAGCACGGATCCAGCGCCGCAAAGCCAGGAGAGCAAGCCTTCCTGAGACCTGTGGTGAGCTTGTGCCTCGCAGGGTTCGCCCCGACGAATGGGTGTGGGAGCCGTGCCAGCGCCCGTACGATCACGGGCCGGGTCACGACTCCAGACTCCCCAAAGAGGCTTCGTGAGCGTCCCCCTTCCGATCTTCGGCCCGATGCAGGACGGTGACCTCGACCTGCTGAAAGCTGCGAAGCAGTCGCTCGACCTGTCGTTCCTCGTCCGGCCCGTGGACGCCACGAACGAAGTGCCTGGCCGGCTTCGCGTGCTCGCCCTGCGGAGCCGGCCCGGGTACCCATGCGACAACGTCCTGGTCGCTGACCCGACCGATGCTTCCGCGCTGCGTTCTGCCCTCGAGTGGACGCTCAGACAGCGCGAGAACCACCACCTGGCGATGACATCGGACGAGATGCTGCTGCCGATCCTCCAGTCCGTTTTCGGCTCGAGTGTGCGGGAGATCTTCGAGGAACCACCGGCTCCCGTCCAGAGCGCAACGAAATCGAGGAAGAAACCGGAGCCAGCGAAGTTCGAAGGATGGCTCACCGGGGCTGACATGTTCAGCTGACCAGCCCGCGCATGGTCGGGACATGAATCAGAACCAGCCCGTGAACTTCGACGGCGTCGACGCCGCCCTCGACGAGCTCGGCCGCACGGTTGCGGCCGCCGCAGAGCAAGGCGACGCCGTCCAGGGCACCGCGATCGCCGTCACCGGAGTCGACACCGCACTTGCTCGGAAGGAGCGGATGGCGCTGCAGGCACGCACCGCGATGAACGCGCAGAAGTCCGCGCTCGAGATGCGGGCGAAGGTCCGCGACGAGATCGAGACCGCCCGTAAGGCGGCCGAGGCGATGCTCGCCGAAGCACGACGCCGCGAGCAGGAGATCATGGCGACGCTCGAACCGATGATCGAGCAGGCGAAGATCGCCGCCGAAGGCATCGAAGCGCTGAACCTGTATCTCGGCCGTGACGAGTGGGTGCACACCATCCGCGAAGGCGTCCCGGCGCCGGCCACCGAACCGCTCATCATCCGGCAGACCGTCGTCGCGTTCGACGAGGAGAGCGCGTTGAACGCCGAAGCCGGCGGCATCGAATACTCCGACGTGGAGGAGTTCGACGCGTGGCTGCTCGCCGACCCGCGTCACCTCGACCAGGTCGTCCCGGAGCCGAAGAGCATCGTCGCGGCGATCGCGCGGCGGTCCGACGTGTTCACCGGGGACCCCTGGGAGGACGACGCCAGGAACAAGTTGAATCACCTCTCTTGGCTTCTGATCCGGAACGGGGAGAACCTGTACCGCATCAACATCTCCGAGGAGTTCACCGTCGGGGAGCGTCTCGTCCCGAAGTCGGACGAGTTCACTTCCCTGTTCCTCACCCGCGGCCGCGACGGCGCCTCGGAGCCGCTGAAGCCCGGCACCGATGAGTGGGTGAAGGCGGAGAAACACGCGAACGCGAAGACCCGCCACTACATGAAGATCGCGTTGACGGTCCAGGGGCTCGTCGACCGCACCGCCTACCTCCGGCCGCTGCCGGAAGGCGTCTCCGTCATCGAGCAGTCCTCCTACGACGCCGGGCACGTCCGCGTCATCACTGATGGTGAGAACGCGATCGACTCCGGACGGCCGAGCTTCGACGCATGGCTTTCGGAGAAGATGAAGCTCGTCCGCCCGGGCATCCGGGTTGTCGGGTTCTACCGCCCCGTCACCAGCCGAGACTGGAACGGTCGAGGTCAGATCGACAACATCTCCCCGACGACGGCCAGAAGTCCGGAGTCGCTGCAGGTGCACACCATCACCCGGATGGACTCCGACGGCTGCCCGGTGTTCACCTACGCGCGCACCGACGAGGTGTGGACCGACTACGGGCTCCGGCCTGCGAAGACGCGGGCGTCGTTCACGATCATGGGGCACGATAACACGGTCGTCCCGATCGACTTCGTCACTGAGGAGGAGCTCCGCTACTACCTCGAGTCGCGAAGCGAACGCCGCGCCTACCTGAAGATGTTCCCTGCCCTGCGTGCAGCGCTCGAGCTCCTGATTCGAGAGCGTGAAGAAGAGGCTCCGTTCCGGGCGCTCCTCACCGCTGAGCTGCAGAAGAAGCACCCGATCGGCGAGTTGGAAGCGGAGGACCGCACTGACGAGCTCGTCCGCTGGTGGAAGACCGCGAACAAGTGGAACCGGGCCCTGAACGGCGACCAGGACGCGGAAACGAAAGCCGCCCGCGTCATCCTCCGGGAAGCCGCACGCCGTGCGAAGGCAGCGTCCGTCGGCGGTGACGAACAGATCATCGCGCAGCTCCGCGACACCTACAGCGACCTGCTCGCTGTCGCGCGCCGCACGAACGACTACGTCGCTGTTCAGCGGATCATCCGGAAGTGGCAGTGCAGCGACCCGAAGTGGAACACGAAG
This sequence comes from Agromyces sp. NPDC057679, assembly GCF_042799635.1. Classification (NCBI taxonomy): domain Bacteria; kingdom Bacillati; phylum Actinomycetota; class Actinomycetes; order Micrococcales; family Microbacteriaceae; genus Agromyces; species Agromyces sp. NPDC057679. Next base: position 441,603 of record NZ_JBHVIK010000004.1, read on the forward strand.
GTTGCGACGGAGACGCTCTTCGTCCGGCTGATCATCGTGAAGCCGTCCGGGAAGGTCTCGGAGATCCGCGACTGGCAGCACCTCACCCGCGCTTCGATCGCCAGGTGGGAGATCCTCTGGGAGGACGAGGCATGGGCTGGATGGGACCTGACGGGGTCGCGTCAGGACCACCTCACCGACCCGGAAATCGACGAGGTCATCGAGAAGGCACTCGAGTACGCTGGCAAGATGGGGTGGACGCCGATCAGCGTCATCCTCGGTGAGGACAAGTTCCGGTACGCCGCGATCCACGGAGCAGTCCACTACGTCGACGGCACCACGGCCACCCTCGCCACCGAGGGCGCGGAGCTCACCGGGAAGCACGACGCCAGCTTCCAGACCAAGTCGTTCGAGATCTGGGCTGAGAAGCCCGGCGACTTCGGGCGCCACCGCTACGAGAGTGTCGAGAACTGGCGGCGCGCGAACCGGAGATTCCGGAACGACGAGCCAGTCCCGACCGGCATGCAGGCACCCTGGGAGCAGGACATCAAGCGGCATCGGCTCGTCTGGGCGGATGTCGATGCGGTCGAGCGCGTGCGCGCGGACGCCGAGGCGTGGGGGACCGTGGACGACCACGTGCGTTCGCTGCGCAGCAAGGTGTCCCAGCTGTTCAAGGAGATCGAGGACGCCTGGCTTGCCCGCGAGTGGGAGGCCCGCCGTCTCCGGTTCATCGAAGACTACGGTGACGCATCTCTCTGGGAGGACCACCAGAAGTCGGTGACCGTGACTCTCCCGACTCAGCGGACCGCACGGCAGACGAACCCGTCTGACTGGGCGGAGCTTCACACCGCGATCGTCTCCGCAGTCGAAGCCCGCCGGCCTCTCGCCGGACTCACCGTCCGCGATGCGTTCGGGTCGGACATCACCGAAGAGTGGCCTGACCGGATCGCCGAGCTTCGGTTCGCTGCTAAAGACGCCTGACCGGAGACGTCGGCCGGGCCACTTTCCGCGCATGTATGTGGTCCGCCCGACAGCCCACTGGAGCCGAATGCCGACCCGACTGGCCGCACACCTACATCGCATGATGGCGACCTCGGCACCCTCCGGAACTGCGCCCTTCGAGGTGCGCTGAACCGGTGGTCGAGCTCATCTACTTCTCCAGCGTGTCCGGGAACACGCACCGGTTCGCTGAGAACCTCGGCCGCCCTGCTGCCAGGCTCCCTCTCCGTGCCGGCGACACGCCGGTCACCCCGGTTTCGCCGTATGTCTTACTGCTGCCAACGTACGGCGGCGGCGCAGAAGGCGGAGCCGTCCCGAAGCAAGTCATCCGGTTCCTGAACGACCCAGAGAACCGGGCCTTGATCCGCGGCGTCATCGCCGCGGGCAACACCAACTTCGGCGACGCCTACTGCAAAGCAGGCGACGTCGTGGCCCGGAAGTGCGGCATCCCGCTGCTCTACCGGTTCGAACTATTCGGAACCCCAGACGACGTCCGCGTCGTCGATGAAGGATTGGACTCCTTTTGGAAAGCACAGTGATCGGCGCTCCAGACCGAACCGCCCAGTACGACTACCACGCGCTGAACGCGATGCTAAATCTCTACGACGACGCCGGCAACATCCAGTTCGAGAAGGACCGTGAGGCGGCGCGGGAGTACTTTCTGCAGCACGTCAACCAAAACACGGTCTTCTTCCACTCGTTCGAAGAGCGCGTGGAGTACCTCCTCGAGAAGCAGTACTACGAGCCCGAGCTGTTCGACACGTACGGCGTCCCGTTCGTCAAGGAGCTCACGAAGAGGGCGTACGCGAAGAAGTTCCGGTTCGAGACCTTCCTCGGCGCGTTCAAGTACTACACGAGCTACACGCTGAAGACCTTCGACGGCAGCCGCTACCTCGAGCGCTTCGAGGACCGGGTCGTCATGGCCTCACTCCTCCTCGCGCGCGGCGACAAGAAGCTCGCCGAGGCGCTCATGGAGGAGATCATCGGCGGCCGCTTCCAGCCGGCCACCCCGACGTTCCTGAACGCCGGCAAGGCGCAGCGCGGCGAGCTCGTCTCCTGCTTCCTCCTCCGCATCGAGGACAACATGGAGTCGATCGCCCGCGGCATCAACTCGGCGCTGCAGCTCTCGAAGCGCGGCGGCGGCGTCGCTCTCCTCCTCTCGAACATCCGTGAGCACGGCGCCCCGATCAAGCAGATCGAGAACCAGTCGTCGGGTGTCATCCCGATCATGAAGCTGCTCGAGGACTCGTTCAGCTACGCCAACCAGCTCGGTGCCCGCCAGGGCGCCGGCGCGGTGTACCTGAACGCGCACCACCCCGACATCATGCGGTTCCTCGACACGAAGCGTGAGAACGCCGACGAGAAGATCCGCATCAAGACGCTGTCGCTCGGCGTCGTTGTGCCCGACGTCACCTTCGAGCTCGCCCGGAACAACGAGGACATGTACCTGTTCTCGCCGTACGACGTCGAGAAGGTCTACGGCGTCCCGTTCGCCGACCTCCCGATCAGCGAGCACTACCGCGAGATGGTCGACGACGCCCGCATCAAGAAGACGAAGATCAACGCGCGCGAGTTCTTCCAGACGATCGCCGAGCTGCAGTTCGAGTCGGGCTACCCGTACCTCGTGTTCGAGGACACGGTGAACAAGGCGAACCCGATCAAGGGCCGCATCAACATGTCGAATCTGTGCAGCGAGATCCTGCAGGTGAACACCCCGTCGACGTACAACGAGGACCTCTCGTACGCGGAGATCGGCAAGGACATCAGCTGCAACCTCGGGTCGCTGAACATCGCCCTCGCGATGGACGGCGGCAACCTCGGGAAGACCGTGGAGACCGCGATCCGAGGCCTCACTGCGGTGTCCGACCTGTCGAACATCCAGTCCGTGCCGTCGGTGGCGAGCGGCAACGACCGATCCCACGCGATCGGCCTCGGGCAGATGAACCTGCACGGCTACCTCGCCCGCGAGCGCATTTTCTACGGCTCGGAGGAGGGTGTCGACTTCACGAACATCTACTTCTACACGGTGCTGTTCCACGCGCTCTCCGCGTCGAACAAGATCGCGAAGGAGAAGAAGGCGACGTTCGAAGGGTTCGCCGACTCGAAGTACGCGTCCGGCGAGTTCTTCGACAAGTACACCGAGCAGGTGTGGGCCCCGGCCACGAAGAAGGTCGCCGACCTTTTCGAAGCAGCCGGCGTCGCCGTCCCCACCCAGGAAGACTGGCTGGAGCTGAAGGCGAAGGTGCAGAAGCACGGCATCTACAACCAGAACCTGCAGGCGGTCCCGCCGACCGGCTCGATCTCGTACATCAACAACTCGACGGCGTCGATCCACCCGATCGCCTCGAAGATCGAGATCCGCAAGGAGGGCAAGCTCGGCCGCGTCTACTTCCCGGCGCCGTTCATGACGAACGAGAACCTGGAGTACTACCAGGACGCGTACGAGATCGGCTACGAGAAGGTCATCGACACGTACGCCGCGGCGACGCAGCACGTCGACCAGGGCCTCTCGCTCACCCTGTTCTTCAAGGACGACGCCACCACCCGCGACCTGAACAAGGCGTACATCAAGGCTTGGAAGGCGGGGATCAAGACGATCTACTACATCCGCATCCGGCAGATGGCGCTCGAAGGCACCGAGCTGGAGATGTGCGTCTCCTGCGCGCTCTGATCTGAGGGCCACCGACAGGCGCGGCGCCCGACCCGAGATGGTCAGGCGCCGCGCCTTCGTCGTCCCTGGCGCCGGCCGCGCATGGCACCACCATGACGAACATGCACGACCGCGTCTTCACGGCCGGCGAGGACACCGGGGACGACACCCGCGAAATCCAGTGGCTGCATCATGCCCTCGCTGCGACCATCGAGTTCTACGACACGGTGGACCCGCGAGCTGTCGCTCGGAACGCCTGGGCGGTCATCGTCGCTGGCGTCACGGTGCTCGTCGCCGCGGTCGCGTCCTCCATCGTGCTCGACAACCCGTTCCTCGCGGGCTTCTCCGTCTTCGGCCTGCTTCTCGGGATGAAGGGCTCAAAGCAGCTCCTCCGCTTCCGGTGGACTTGGACCCACAGGAACCAGGTCCTCAGTGACCTCCGCTGCCGGATCGCCGAGCGCACCGCACTGCACGATGAGCACCAGAGGCACCTCGCCGGCCATGTGTGAGGAGCACCGCGATTCGAATGCGGTCCTGATTGCGCTGCCGCGCACATGTGTGAGTAGGCACCGAAAGGCAAGAGGATGCAACACGCGAAGTACACCAGGGCAGCGGAACCACATGTGAAGCTCGAGAACCGATTCGTCCGACTCGACGAAACGCCGGTGACGACGCCCGACGGATCCGCAGGGTCGTACGTCACCGCAACCGTCGGCTCAGGCTTCGGCGGCGTCGCCATCACACGGGCTATCGCACGCGGATTCACCTACTACTGCGTCGTGGAGCAGCACCGGTTCCCGATCGACGAGGTGACGATCGAGTTCCCCCGCGGCGGCACCCAGGACCTCAGCGCTGAAGAAGCGCGCCGCGAGCTGCAGGAGGAGACCAACTGCGCGGTCTCAGGCGACCCGGTTCTCCTCGGCGTCATCCACGCCGACACCGGGTTCCTCACCAACCAGTGCGCCGTGTGGCTGTTCCACGCCCAGCCGAGCGAGGACGAGCTGTTCGCCGAACCGGAGTCCGGAGCGACGCACCGGTGGCTGAGCCCGGGGGAGATCATCGGGATGATCAACAGCGGGAAGATCACGTGCGCGCACACGATCGCCGCGTGGGGGCTGCTTCTCTCCTCCGGCCGAAACAAGGTCGCCTGAGAGCACGCGATACGCGTCGCCGCATGTCTTCCACCTGCAGCACGCCGCTGCGAACCCCTGGAAGGCAGGCCATGACAGGTTCGGACATGTTCACCCAGAACGGCGACCGGAAGCTCACCTACGAGAACACGAAGGTGCAGTTGCTGGAGACTCCGTTCATCCGGCCGGACGGCCAGGAGGACACCGTCACCACCGTGCACGCCGGCACCGGGCTCGGCGTCGTCGCCATTCCGCGCGCCGTCGGCCGCGGCATGAACTTCTACGGGCTCGTTCGGCAGTATCGACCAGCCACGGGGGTCGATTCGCTCGAGTTCCCGCGCGGATGGGCGGCAGACCTGTCCGCAGCGGAAGCGGAGCGTGAGCTCGTCGAGGAGATCAACTGCCTCGTCCTCCCGAACCCGGTGAGGGTGGGGTCGTTCCGACCTGAGCCCGGCCTGCTGGACACGCAGGCTGCTGTCTGGCTCTTCGAAGCGCAGCCTGGCGAAGACACCCTCTACCGGGAGCCGAAGTCCGGCGCCAGCCACCTCTGGGTGAACGACCACACCCTGACCACTCTGGTCACCTCCGGCACGATCACATGCGGGGTGACGCTCGCCGCATGGGCGCTGCTGCTCGCTTCCGGCCGGCACCTTTCCTGAGCTGACGCCAGCCGATTCCGCGCATGTACGTCTCAGACATTTCTGAGGCGAAAGGGCCCCATGAGCACCACCACTGTGACCACGACCGCGACGATCTCGAAGGTCATCGAGCTTCCGAATAACGCCACCGTGACCTTCACCCTTGCCGGCCCCGCCGCCAAGGCGTTCGCCGACTGGGCGGACACCTACGCGCACGTGAAGGTCAAGAGCGTCAACCGCACGTCCGGAGAGTTCAAGACGAAGGCCGGCCACCTTCGAGGCCTCGGTCACCGGCTCATGACGGTCGGGTACTCGATCGAAGAAGCGCACCCGGCCGTCCGCGTGTCGAAGAAGGCAGCGAAGGAGCTCCGCAGACACGCACTCGCCGACGCGTTCGACGAGGCCCGAAGCTCTGCGCTCCTCTTCGTGCCAGACGACTTCGAGCTCGGCGCCGCCCACGTAGACGAGGAGTACGCCGCGATCGGCAACGTCTGGGTCCGTCCGAACAAGAAGCCCGCAACCGTGAAGGTGGTCGCCTCGATCGTCGTCACCAGCAACATCGCCCCCACCCAGTAAGGAACCACCACCGCATGACGTCCGCGCTCACCCACCCCATCAACTGGAACCGCATCCAGGACGACAAGGACCTCGAGGTCTGGAACCGCCTGGTGAACAACTTCTGGCTGCCCGAGAAGGTGCCGCTGTCGAACGACATCCAGTCGTGGAA
>NZ_JBHVIK010000005.1:0-413208 GCF_042799635.1 Agromyces sp. NPDC057679
CAGGGCACGGGCGGGGTGTACGGGGTCGTGTTCCGGGGTCGCCGGTACGACACGGGCGACAAGCTGGACTACATCAAGGCCGTGATCCAGCTCGCGGTCGATCGTGACGACCTCGGTGCCGAGCTCCGGTCCTGGCTCGTCGACTACACCGCAGACCTCGAAACCGACTGACGATGGCCGCGGTCGCCCTGCCCACGCTCCGTGACGGCGAGGTCACGCTCCGGCCCATCCGCGTCCGCGATGCGAAGGCGCTCGAGCGCGTGCTGCTCGCCAATCGCAGCTGGCTGCGCCAGTGGGAGGCGACCTATCCCGGCGGCGGCTCGTTCATCGACGCGCGAGCGTCGATCCGCAATCTCCTCGCGCACGCGCGCAGCGGGCACGGGCTGCCGTTCGTGGTCGAGGTCGACGGGCAGCTCGTCGGCCAGCTGAACGTCTCGTCGATCAGCTACGGCTCGCTCTCCTCGGCGACGATCGGCTACTGGGTCTCCGAGGAGGTCGCCGGGCGCGGCATCACCCCCACGGCCGTCGCGCTCGCGACCGACTACTGCTTCGGGGTGCTGCGCCTCCACCGCATGGAGATCTGCATCCGCCCCGAGAACGGCCCGTCCCTGCGCGTGGTCGAGAAGCTCGGCTTCCGCTACGAAGGGCTCCGGCGTCGATTCATCCACATCGACGGGCACTGGCGCGACCACTTCTCGTTCGCCCTCGTCGCGGAGGAAGTGCCCGGCGGCGTGCTCCGGAGGTGGCGCGACGGGCGGGTGCCGAGCGGGGCCGCACGGGTCGCCGCAGCGGACCTGGCCGCGAGCGAACGACCACTTCCCCTGACAGATCGCTGAACACGCCCGAGTCTGGTCGGGGCAGCGACGCCCGGTGACTTAATGTTGTCGCCATGGATGTGATCGGCGGGGGAGTCCTGGTGGCGGTGGCCGCCGCCCTGTGGATCGCGTACCTGCTGCCGAACTGGCTGCGTCGTCGGCAGTACCTCGCGACCGAGCGGAACGCCGTCCGCCTCCAGCAGACGCTGCGCATCCTCGCCGAGACCGCCGAGACGCCCGAGCCGGTCGTGGTCGAGGCGACGGCCCGCGAGGTCGCGACCCAGCAGCGCATCCTCCACGAGCACGAGGAGACCGCGAGACTCGCCGCCGAGGCGGCCGAGCAGATCGCGATCGCCGAGCGGCGCGAAGCCGAAGAGGTCGCGGATGCCGCGCGCGCACGCGCCGACGCCGCGCTGGCCGCTCGCGCCCCCGTCACCGAGCCCATCGCGCTGCCCACGAGCGCGCCCGACTCCGCAGGGCGCGCCGCCCGGCTCGCCCTGCGCCGCAAGCGCGCCGCCTGCTCGCTGACGGCGTTCGCGGCCCTGCTCACCGTCATCGGCGGACTCGTGGCGACCGTCTTCGGCGCGTCGCTCCTCATCGCCGGCGTCGCAGGCATCGTCTTCCTCGCCTCGTTCGGCGGGCTCGTCGCGCTCGCGCGGGTGCGTCCGCCGCGCCAGGCGTCGAGCGTCGCGCAGCCCGTCAGGACCGCGGCGCCCGAGTTCGAGCCCATCGAGCTCCCCGACACCGTCGCCGAGCCTGCCGGCTGGACGCCGCAGCCGCTGCCCCGCCCGCTGCACCTCTCGCGCGGCACCATCGCCGCGACCGCGATGGCGTCGATCGAGGCCGCCGCCGAGCTCAAGCGCGCCGAGTCGGAGGCCGCCGTGGCGCGGCGCGCCGAGCGCCTCGCTCCTCCCGTGCCGTCGATCACCCCCGCGGCATCCGCAGCCGCAGCCGCGCCCGACACGCGTCGGGCCGACCGGCCGTCCGCGGCGAGCCCGTACGCGAGCATGGGCATCGTCGACGACTCGCGTCCGGGCTTCGAGGACCTCGACGCGGTGCTCCGGCGGCGCCGGGCTGCGGGCTGACGCCCAACGGGGCGGCCGTGGTCAGAACCACCCCCTGAAGGGTGATAGGCTCTTTCTCGCTCGGGCCCATGGCGCAGTTGGTAGCGCGTCTCGTTCGCAATGAGAAGGTCGGGGGTTCGAATCCCCCTGGGTCCACCGAGTCGAAGGGCTCCCGCATCGCGGGAGCCCTTCGTGCATCTCCAGCCGTCGGCATCGGCCGTCCGCGACATGGTGAGTTCTCCCCATTCCGGCGGCGCGTGCGAGGCCTCTAGTCTGAAGCGAGCCCGAGGGCTGGGCCAGTGGACCTGCGAGAAGGAGTGGTATGAGTGCCGACGTCGAGATCCCGTACGAGGTGCTCAACGAGCTCAACGGGTCGTTGAAGCAGATCATCGTCGAGTTCGACAAGGCGGGCTCGCGCACGAACTCGCTCGAGTCGGCCATCGGCCGCCCGCTCGGCCGCGGGGCGCTCCGCGACCAGGTCGACCGATTCGAAGGCGCCTGGAACGACAAGCGCGAGACCCTCAAGCAGGACATCGCGGAGCTCCAGCAGCACGTCGAGGACGTCGGCAAGGGGTGGAAGGACTGGGACCAGGAGGCCGCACTCTCGCTCTCGGTCGATCAGGACGAAGCGAAGAACCTGCCGAGGAAGGCGTGAGCATGCACAACTCCCCCCGAGGGCACGAGATCCGCAAGATCGCCGGCGACGGCGGCACCATCACCAGGCGGGGCAGCGAGATGGAGTCGCTCGGCCTGCAGATGCGCGAGTCGGCTGCGCTGCTCCGGGCCATCGTCGACGGCGCGAAGGGCAAGGGCTACTCGATCGACAGCCTGAAGGAGACCGCCGGAGAGGTGCACGCCGACCTCGCGAAGGCCGGCGAGCGCTACGAGCCGAGCGGCCGCGTGATCCGCCAGTACGGCGAGGCGATGTCGAGCGTCCAGCCGCGGATCGACACCATCGTCGACAACTGCATCGAGCTCTGGAGCGCCTACGAGTCGGCGAACGGCTCGTTCGGCGACGCCAGCACGCAGGTGCCCCCGGCCGACGAGACGGCGACGCAGACCACCCAGCGCGAGCAGGAGCTCGACGAGCTGCGCGGCTCGCGCGACGCGGCGTACGACGCGTGGGAGGCGGAGGCGCGCAAGTACGACGATCCCTACGACACCTGGGACGAGGCGTACGACCGGGCCCTCAACGGGCTCGAGGACGCCAACGACCGCGGCGTGGAGGACAGCTTCTGGGACAACGCGCTCCCGGCGATCGAGGTGATCCTCACCGTGCTCACCTTCGTCGGCGTCGCCCTCGCGATCGCCGCGATCGTGATCGGCGGGCCGTTCATCCTGCTCGCGGCCGCAATCGTCGGACTCGCCGCGCTCGCGCTCACGGTCTGGAAGGTGGCGGCCGGGCGCGGCGGTTGGCAGGACATCCTGATCGCCGCGATCGGCGTGTTCCCGTTCGGGAGGCTCGCGAAGCTCGGCACGCTCTTCAAGGGCGCCGGCACGTTCGCGTCGCGGTTCGGCACCTTCGCGAAGGGGTTCGGCAGCGACCTCGTGGGCATCTCCGCGTTCCGCGAGCTGCGGGCACTGCGCGGGCTGCAGAACTTCCTGCACGGACCGGTCACGAACTCTGCGGGCAACCTGACCCAGAGCCGCGGCATCCTCGAGCAGATCGCCTCGGTGCGCAACTCGGTCGACGGCATCTCGTACACGGGCCTCGCGGGCTGGTCGCGCATCACCGGCGGCTCGTCGGCGCCGATCTCGAACGTCCTGACCGACGTCTTCTCGGGTGCCGGCCCCGCGGTCACCAACCGCGTGAACGGCGCTCTCGCGGGCACGGTGCTCGACGGTGCGCAGCACGGCAACGGCGCGGTCGACATCGCGCTCAACGTCATCGACAGCGTTCCGAAGCCGGGCTACGGCGCGTACAACGACATCGACGGCATGATCGGCGACGCCGGCGACGCGGCCGACGCCGACCGCTGGGCCGGCGAGCTGGCACGGTCCGGCCGGTGACCGGCGCGGGGCATCCGTATGCTGGAGCGGTGCTGACCTACTCGCTCGACTACGAAAGCAAGTGGTGGCTGCCGGTGCCGGCGGCGTTCCCGACGCCCGAGGGGCTCGGTCTCGAGGAGTGGGCGCGGAGCACCGCGGCCACGTCGAACATCTCGGCCGCCTGGGTCGACTCGCCGCTCGCGGCGCAGCTGCCCGAACTGCTCGCGGCGCAGGTCTACGGTCTCGACCCGGGGCGCTCCGGTGCGCTGTGGTACTGCCCGTACGGCCTGCCGGCCGCGGGCGTCGCGCAGCTCTTCATCACCGAGCGCGCCGACGACGACCTGCTCAGCCCCGCTGAGGAGATCGCGGCCCTGCCGAGCTTCGTCGCCGTGCGCCCGCTCGAGGTGCGCGCCGCGGGCCTCGGAGCGGGCGTGGGGTACTCGCGCATCGTCGGCGACGACGAGGACGGTCCGACGGTCGCCGAGCTCGGCTACGTGTTCACCCCGCCGGGGGCCCGCGTCGCGGTGATCGCCCGCAGCGGCGACGCCGACTCGATCGGGCTGATGGCGCCCGAGCTGTGGGCACTCGTCGACTCGATCGTCCTGGAGCGCGCATGAGCCCCCTCACCCCGGTCGTCCCGTCGTTCCGCATGCTCTTCCCGCCGGGATGGGTGCGGCACGATCCGTCGACCGAGTCCGAGCGCGAACTCCTCGACCGGATGCGGGCGAAGATGCGCGCGTACGCGCGCCCCGACCTCGAGTTCGAGCTCACGATGACGGTCAAGTCCGCGTTCCGCGAGCTGCGTGAGCGCTCGGGCATCGCGATCTACCTGCCGAGCGGCGCCGAGGGCACCACGCTCGTCCCCATGTCGATCACCGCGACGCGCTTCACCGAGCCGGGCGGTGCCTCGCTCGACGGCCGCGTCGCCGACCTGTTTCGGAGCCACGAGGCCGACTTCCTCGGCGACGACCGCACGATCGTGCGCTGGCGGCGCACGATCACGAAGCTCGAGGGGTTCGAGGGTGCGGTCAACGAGCAGGTCAACTACCTCGTTCCGGTGCCGGGTACGTCGCGTCGGGAGGCGGTGCTCATCTCGACGGCCGTGCTGCGCGACGGCACCGAGCCCGTCGACGAAGAACTGCTCGAGTCGTGCCTCATCCTGAGCGATGCGATCGTGAGCACGTTCGCATGGGCACCGGACGGGCGAACGCCGTGATCGACCTGCAGCGGTGGGCGAAGCAGACGCCCGGCGGGCGCGACCCGCGAGACATCCTCGTCGAACTCGACGCGATCCAGCGCGACGCGGCACCGGGCGCCGGGAGGGCCCGGCGCGGGGGCCGCGCCCCGGCGCTGGGCGTGGTGGACACCACGGCCGCCGATGACCGCCGCACGGCGCTCGACGTGCTCGTGCGTCGGGGGGTGCTCACCTCGCAGCTCGCCGACGCCGCCGCGGCGGCGCCCGTGGGCGAGGCCGCGGCGACCGTGCCGCGCCCGCGTGGCAGTGCGCGGCCGACGGCCCTGCCGACGCGCGTCGTCGAAGACCGGCCGGCCGATCCGGGGGCGGTGGTCGGCGTCGCGCTCGTGGCACTCGCCCCCGTCACCGTCGTCGTCGCCGCACTCGTCGGGCTCGACCGCGCCATCGGCGACGCCGTCTCGACCGTCCTCCTGCTCGCGGGCGAGCTCGTGCTCGCGGTCACGGCGGGCCGCGGCGTCGCGAACGCGCCCCGGCGCATCGGCCGGCTGAGCCCCGTCGCCCTGCGCTGGACCGCGGCCCTCGGCGCCCTCTCGCCCGTGCTCCTGCTCGCGATCGCGTTCGCCGACCCCGGCGCAGCGTCGGAGTACGTCGGCTGGTTCTTCGGCGTGCAGTGCATGATGGTGCTCGGCCTCGTCGCGTTCTCCGAGATCGCGCGCGCCCAGGACTGGAGGGCGCGGGGCGGACGCTCGGCAGACCCACGGATCGAACGCGGAGATCCCGTGCGGCCCGACCTCGGCGCGTTCGCCGGCATCGCGCTCATCGCGCTCGCGCCGATGCTCGCAGGAGCAGGCCTCGCCGCGGCGGTCGCCCCGGCCGCGAGCGCCTGGCTCGCGAGCGGGTCGATCGTGGCCGGCGCGCTCGTCCTCGCGCTCTCCGCGGGGCGTGCAGACGGCTTGGCTCCCTCGCGCCGCGGGATGCTCGGCTCCCGCGCGCTCTGGTGGGTCGTGCTGGTCGCCGCACTGACGCCGGTGACGCAGCTCGTGGTGATCCTCAGCGATCCGGGCGAGCTCTGGACGATGCTGCGCCCCGCCCTCGCGGTCCAGTCGATCGCGGTGATCGCGCTCGCGACCCTGCCGCCGATCGCGCGTCGACAGGAGCGAGGCGGCCCGCTGCGCGGGTGACCGTGCCCCCGGGCATAGGCTGGAACGGATGTCCGTGCCTCCCGTCACCCGTTCCATCCCGCTTTCGGAGCAGCACCGCTGGCGTGCGTACTGGGTCTGCGTCGCGGTCGCGGCGCTCACCATCCTCGATCTCTCGAAGGTCAACGTCGGCCTGCCCGCCATCGAGGACGCGTTCGACGCCGGTTCGACCGAGCTGCAGCTCATCGTCGCGGGCTACGTCCTGACGTTCGGCCTCACGCTCGTACCGGCTGGGCGCATCGGCGACCAGCGATCGCGCAAGACCCTGTTCGTGATCGGCCTCAGCCTGTTCACGCTCACGAGCCTCGTCGCGGCCCTCGCGCCGAACGCCACGGTCCTGCTCGTGGCCCGACTCCTCCAGGGCGTCGCCGCGGGCATCCAGATGCCGCAGGTGCTCGGCATCATCCAGGAGCTCTTCCACGGCAAGGAGCGGGGCAAGGCCTTCGGCCTCTTCGGTGCGACGATCGGGCTCGCGACCGCGTTCGGCCCGACGCTCGGCGGCCTCATGATCGCGATCGGCGGCCCCGAGGACGGCTGGCGCGGCATCTTCTGGATCAACGTCCCGCTCGCGCTCGCCGCGATCGCGCTGGCCGTCTGGCTGCTCCCGCAGACGCGTCATCCGTCCGGCAAGCCGCTCTCGCTCGACCCCATCGGGCTCGGCCTCTTCGCGGTCACGGTGATCTCGCTGATGTGGCCGTTCCTCTTCACGACCGGCTCGCCCGACGACGATCCGGCGCGCTGGTGGGTGCTCGTGGTGTTCGTGTTCGCCGCGACGGCGTTCATCGCGTGGGAGCGCCACTACGCGGCCTCGGGGCGCCATCCGCTCGTGCCGCTCAACCTCTTCGCCGTGAGCTCGTTCCGCAACGGCACCGCGCTCGCCGCCGTCTACTTCGCGGCGATGCCGTCGATGTTCCTGCTGACGACGCTCTACCTGCAGCACGGTCTCGGCCTCGAGGCGGTCTACGCGGGCATGGTGGGCATCGGGTTCGCGCTCATGAGCGCCGTCGGCTCCTGGCTCGGCGGCAACCTCGTGAACCGCATCGGGCGACCGCTGGTCGTCTGGGGGCTCGTGCTGCTGCTCATCGGCATCGGGCTGCTCGTGCTCCTGGCCATCGTGACCCCTCCCGAGCTGACGCCGTGGGCGATGGCGGGGGCCATGATCATCGGCGGCGCGGGCGGCGGGCTCGTCGTCTCGCCGAACCAGACGCTCACGCTCATGGACATCCCGGTGAAGCAGGGCGGCCTCGCGGGCTCGGTCGGTCAGCTTGGCCAGCGCATCGGCACCGCGATCGGCACGGCGGTGACGCTCTCCCTCTTCTACTCGACGATCTTCCGCGAGGCCGACGGTGATCCCGATCTCGTCGTCTACCACGACGCGTACGCGGTCGGAATGCTCGCGGTCGCCGTGTTCGTCGCGATCGCGTTCGCGATCGGCGTGGCCGACCTCGGCGCCCGGCGTCGGGAGCGCCGTCCGCTCGGCGGCGAGGCATCCGACGAGGGCTGAGCGCGCTCAGCGGATCGCGAGCACGCGCGTCCGCTCCTCCTTCGGAAGGTGCTCGATCGCGGCGCGGAGGGCGACCCGGGGCATCCTCGCCGCGTGGCGCTCGACGAGCGCGACGAGCCGCGCCTCGTCGAGGTCGCCCGCCGCCCGCAGCACCCAGCCGACCGCCTTCTGGACGAACGGCGCCTCGTCGAGCGCGAGGCGCTCGCCGAGGGCGAAGGCATCGTCGGTCTGACCGTGCTTCAGGAACGCGAAGGTCGCGACGAGCGCGGTGCGCCGTTCGGGCCAGAAATCGGATGCCGCGAGCCGGTCGAGCGGCGCGCGATCGCGTTCGAGGAGGTGCGCCCCGATGACGTCGCGGGCGGCGAGGTCGACGAGATCCCACTGGTCGATGCGGTCGTGGCGGCGGAGGTAGAGCCCGTACAGCGCGGTGCGGCGGGTCTCGTCGCTCGTCCGGTGCGCGGCGGACTTGCCCATGATGCTGCAGGCGAGGGCGCGCACCTCGTGCGTCGGCTCCTCGAGCAGCAGCTCGAGTTCGCGCTCTGGCAGGTCCAGCGCGGTCTTCGCGAGGTCGAAGACGGCGCCCATGCGCACGCCGATGAACGGCGCGGCGTCGTCGTCGGGGAAGTACCGCCGGTACTTCACCCGCTCGGTCTCGCTCGCCATCGCCTCGAGTCGGCCGATCAGCTCCGCAGCGTCCATGCTCGCCCCCCGGTTCGTGCCGTCGGGGAACAGCGTAGGGGGATCAGGCGGCGAGGTGGGCGACGGGCGTGAGCAGCGCGGCGAGTTCGGCGGCGGAGAGCTCGCGGCCGAAGGCCGGGTGGCCGGGTTCGAGGGCGACGCCGTGCGCGAGTGCGCCGCCGTCGACGGGGTCGAAGCCGATCGCGTCGATGAGTGCGGCGACCTCGGCCCGTGCCTCGCCGTCGTCGCCCACGACCGCGAGCGCGCGGCGCAGCGGGTCGCCGGCGGGCAGGCTGTCGTCCTCCATCTCGTGGTATCCGAGGTGGTTGAGCGACTTCACGACTCGGGCGCGCGGGTTGCGGGCGGCGTTCTGCTCGCTCGTCGTGCGGGGGTCGTCGTCGACCTCGGCGATGTTGCCGTCGACCGGGGGCCAGTAGTTCATGGCGTCGACCACGATGCGGCCGTCGAACGCGGGCCACGGCACGGTGCCGGCCTTGCCGAACGGCACGGCGACGATGATGATGCGCGCCTCGGCGGCGAGCACGTCGGGTGCGACGACCTCGGCGCCGGGGGCGACCACGCCGACGAGCAGCTCGAGTGCGGTCTGCCGGGGCGAACCCGACATGAGCACGCGGTAGCCGGCGTCGACGAGCAGCCGGGCGAGGGCGGTGCCCACCTTGCCCGCTCCGAAGATGCCGATCACCGGACGTTCCGTCACCGTTCCATGCTCCCATTCCCGACGCGCGACCACGAGATTGATGCGTCGACATGGAATGCCAACGCCGGCGGCAGGGCGGGCATTCCCGTTCGGGTGCTGGCCGCCGGGGCGAGCGGGGGAATAGTCTCGTGGCGTCACGGGTTTCGCCAAGAAGCATGCATACGCATGCAGACGCGGAGAGAAGGGCCGGCATGACCGAGCGCTACGAATTCGGACTCGACACCTTCGGGGATGTCACGGCGGGCCCCGACGGCACTGCGCTGCCGCACGCCCAGGTGCTGCGGAACGTCGTCGAGGAGGCGGTGCTCGCCGACCGGCTCGGCCTCGACTTCTTCGGCATCGGCGAGCACCACCGGCACGAGTTCGCCGTGTCGGCCCCCGAGGTCGTGCTCGGCGCGATCGCCGGGCGCACCGAGCGCATCCACCTCGGCTCGGCCGTGACGGTGCTGAGCTCCGACGACCCCGTGCGGGTGTTCCAGCGTTTCGCGACCCTCGACGGCCTCTCCGGAGGGCGCGCGGAGGTCATCCTCGGGCGGGGGTCGTTCATCGAGTCGTTCCCGCTGTTCGGCTTCGAGCTCAGCCAGTACCAGGAGCTCTTCGAGGAGAAGTTGAACCTCTTCGCCGCCCTGCTCGAACAGGAGCCGATGACGTGGACCGGCGAACTCCGCCCGCCGCTCGAGAACCAGCTCGTCTTCCCGCCGGTCGAGCACGGGCATCTGAAGACCTGGGTCGGCGTCGGCGGCAGCCCCGAGTCGGTCGTGCGCGCCGCGCACTACGGACTGCCGCTCGTGCTGGCGATCATCGGCGGCAGCCCGGCGCGCTTCGCGCCGCTCGCCGAGCTCTACCGGAAGGCGCTCGCGCAGTTCGGCAAGCCGGTGCAGCCGGTGGCGATCCACTCGCCGGGATTCATCGCCGACACCGACGAGGCGGCCCTCGACACGCTGTGGCCCCACTACCAGGTGATCATCGACCGCATCGGCCGCGAGCGCGGCTGGGGTGCCGTCACCCGCGAGCACTTCGAATCCGAGGCCTCGGAGCACGGCGCGCTCTACGCCGGCTCGCCCGAGACCGTCGCACGCAAGATCGCGAGCGCGATGCGCACCATCGGCGCCGTGCGCTTCGACCTCAAGTACTCGAACGGCACCCTGCCGCACGAGGCGATGATGGGGAGCATCGAGCGCTACGGCAGCGAGGTCGTGCCGCGCGTGCGCGAGCTGCTCGCCGCCGCCGATGCCGCCGAACTCGATGCCGCCGCCGCGCTCGCGCGGGCCGACCGCGCCGACGCCGCGGCGAACGCCGGCCCGGGGGAGTAGGCGGCGACGCGCCCTATGACGAGAGCCGTGCGCGCTGCTGCCGGGCGCGCACGGCCGCGCGGAACCACGTCGCATCGGGCAGCCGGGTCAGGAAGGTGCCCGCGATGATCGTGATGAGCACGTAGGCCGTGGCGAGCGGCGCGATCGCGGGCTCGACGCCCGCACTCACCGCGAGCCCGGCGATGACGATCGAGAACTCTCCGCGGGGGGCGAGCGAGAAGCCGGCGCGCCATTGGCCGAGCGTGCCGACCCCCGCCCGCCTGGCCGCATAGGCGCCCGTGATGAGCTTCGTCACGATGGTGATCGCGGCGAGCAGGAGCGCGGGCAGCAGCATCGACATGAGCCCCGACGAGTCGGTCGTGAGCCCGAAGAAGACGAAGAAGGTGGCCGCGAAGAGGTCGCGGAGCGGGGTCAGCACCTGGCTGGCGTTCGCCGCCACCCGCCCCGAGAGCGCGATGCCGACGAGGAACGCGCCGACGGCGGCCGACACGGAGACCTCCTGGGCGAGGCCGGCGACGAGCATCGTGAGCCCGAGCACCCCGAGCAGCAGTGGCTCGGCGTGGTCGGCGGGGAAGAGCCGCGACACGAGGTGTCCGTGCCGGAGCGCGATGTAGAGGATCACCGCGACGACCGCGACGGCGACCGCGACGGCGATGGCGCCCTGCCAGAGGCTCACGCCGACGACGATCGCCGAGAGCACCGGCAGGTAGAAGGCCATCGCGAGGTCCTCGATGACGAGCACGCCGAGCACGGCGGGCGTCTCGCGGTTCGAGAGGCGCCCGAGGTCGCGCAGCAGTTTCGCGATCACGCCCGACGACGACACCCACGTGACCCCGGCGAGCGCGACCGCGGCGACGGGGCCCCAGCCGAGGAGGAGCGCGAGCCCCGCGCCGGGCAGCGCGTTCAGCAGCCCGTCGAGGATGCCCGGCTTGCGAGCCGACTTCAGGCTGTCGAAGAGCTCGGTCGCCGTGTACTCGAGGCCGAGGAGCGCGAGCAGCAGGATGACGCCGATCTCGGAGCCGGTCTGCAGGAACTCGATGCTCGCGTCGAACGGGAAGATGCCGCCGTCGCCGAAGGCGAGGCCGAGCAGGAGGTAGAACGGGATCGGCGACAGGCCGATCAGGAGGGCGAGACGCCCCAGCAGGCTCATGCCGAGAAGCAGCGCGCCGACTTCGATGAGGAGGAGCGTCGTCTCATGCATACCGGGCCCGGCGTCAGTCGGGTCCGTTGGCGAGCAGGCGCGAGACGCCGTCGAGCCCCTCGCGGGTGCCGACGACGACGATGACGTCGCCCGCGCGCAGGGACTCGGAAGGCGTCGGGGAGGGGATCACCGCGCCGTCGCGCACGATCGCCACGATCGAGGCGTGCGTGCGGGTGCGGGCCTTCGTGTCGCCCAGCGTGGCGTTGAGGTAGGGCGAGTCGGTGGGCAGCGCGATCTGTTCGGTGTAGAGGCCCGCGGTCTCGTCGGAGAGGCTCGTGAGGCGGCTCAGCATGACCGAGGCGCCGAGCACGTCGGCGAGCGCCGCCGCCTCGTCGTCGTTCAGCGCGACGGAATCGCGGCATGCGTCGGGGTCGTCGATGTCGAAGACGCCGAGATCGCGCTCGCCGTCGCGATGCGAGACCACGCTGATGCGGCGCCCGGCTTCGGTCACGAGGTCGTGACGCACGCCGATCCCAGGCAGATCGACCTTCTCGATGCGAATACCCACGTCGGTAATCGTAACCCCGTTCGGCGGTGGCGCGGCCGTTCGGCGTCGGTGTGCTGGAAGCCCCGGTGCGGGCCGCTCAGGCGCCGGTGCGGGTACGCATCTCGAGCACCGGCGTGCCGGCGTCGTCGACGAGCTCGAGGGAGACCTCGACCCGGCCGAGCTCGGCCAGGGAGCCGACGTGGGTGCCGCCGCAGGCGATCGATGCCGTGCCGCCCGGCAGCTCGGCGACCCAGTACCTGCGGTCGGTGAGGCCGTCGCCGTCGCGATCGATGCGCACGTGGGAGCCCGCCGCGACCCACTCGCCGACGGTCGCCGAGACCGCCCGGCCGAGGGCGTCGAGCTCCTCGGCGAGCCCGGCGACGTCGAATCCCGCGCGCCGCAGCGACTTGTTCAGCCGGTACCGGTCGAGCGAGCCGTTCGGCTCGATCCGGCTCGAGGCGATCGCGATGCCGTCGAAGTCGGGGCGGCCGAGCGCATCGGTGCGCGCCGGCTTCGACCAGCGGCCCTCG
This sequence comes from Agromyces sp. NPDC057679, assembly GCF_042799635.1. Classification (NCBI taxonomy): domain Bacteria; kingdom Bacillati; phylum Actinomycetota; class Actinomycetes; order Micrococcales; family Microbacteriaceae; genus Agromyces; species Agromyces sp. NPDC057679. The sequence continues at coordinate 12,694 of NZ_JBHVIK010000005.1, forward strand.
AGCGCGAGGTTCAGGGCGAGGGATGCCGCGTGGCAGGCCGTGTGCCCGGCGGAGAGGGCGCGGCGCGCCGTGGCCTCGGCCGTGATCTCGACCTCGTCGCCCTCGGCGATCGCCGACCCCTCGTCGACGAGGTGCGCGACGAGGAAGGCCCAGCCCTCGGTGCCCTTGCGCACCGGGATGTCGGCGCCGAGGTGCAGCGCCTCGCCGTCGCTCGCCGCGACGACCGCGTCGCGCACCGGGGCCTGTGCCCCGTCGGCGAGCGTGATCGTCCCGGTGTCGGCGGGCTGGTCGGGCCAGGCGGCGTCGACCGGGTGGAAGGCCGTGACATCGGTCACGACGGCGTCGAGGCCGTCGCCCGCGGGTGCGACGTGCAGCACCCGTGCGCGCTCGCCGAGGGCGCCCGTGGGGTAGGTGACGCGGGTGTCGTGCGCCGGAAGGGTCATCGGGGCGCGCTCAGTCGTCGGCGCGGCCGAGCACGTGGAACGGGATCGCGAGTGCGAGCGCCACGGCGATGATGCCGGAGAAGAAGGTCGCCGCCTCGAAGCCGGCCACCTCGGGGGCGATGCTCATGACCCACATGCCGAAGACGAAAAATGCCATGGCGATGATGGTGGCGACGACGTTCACAACGACCTCCAGTGTGCGTTGGCGACGTTCGCCGCCCTCGCAAGTCTAGCCAAACGCGCCGCCGTCAGTCGGGGACGGGGCCGAGCCACGCGTTCGCGACCGTGGCGTGCGCGGACTCGTCGTCGGAGGGATGGAAGATGCCCGCGAGCACGTCGCGGTAGAGCCGGCCGAGCTCCGATCCGGCGAAGTAGCTCGATCCGCCCGCCACCCGCACCGCCTGGTCGACGACGTGCTTCGCGGTCTCGGTGGCACGCACCTTCACCCCGACGAGCTTCGGGAACCAGCCGGCGCCGTGGTCGACGAGCCCGTCGAGGTCGCGCGCCACGGCCTCGAGCTGCGGCGGCACGGCGTCGTACGCCAGTGCGGCGTCGGCGACCCGCCAACGGATGTCGGGGTCGTGCGCGAGCGGGCGGCCGTCGTACTTCATCGAGGTGCGCCGGTGCGCCGCCGCGACCGCGAGATCGAGGGCCCGCGCACCGATGCCCGTGTACACCGAGGCGAGGAGCAGCTCGAAGTTCGCGAAGATGCCGAAGACGAGGAGGTCGGCGTTCGGACCCGGGTCGAGGCGACGCACGATGCGATCGGCGGGGGCGTACGCGCCGTCGAGCACCGTCGTGCGGCTCTGGCTGGCCCGCATGCCCATCGTGTTCCAGTCGTCGAGGATCCGGACGTCGGGGTCTTCGCGGTCGATGAAGCCGTAGACGAGCTTCGGGGCGTCGGGCGAGACGCTGTCGAGGCCCATCGTGCCGAGCCTCGTCCACGCCGGCGAGAGCGAGGTGAAGATCTTGCGCCCCGAATAGCGGTAGCCGCCGTCGGGCTGCGGCTCGGCCGTCGAGCGCGAGCCGAAGAGCATGAGGTCGTTGCCGGCTTCGCTGATGCCGAAGCCGAAGATCTCGCCCGCCCCGGCCTCGCGAAGGACGAACTCGAGCGAGTCGTCGCCGCGGTCGCGGAGCACCTTCGCCACGCCCGTCCAGACGAGGTGCATGTTCACCGCGAGGGCCGTCGCCGGCGCGGCACCCGCGAGACGCTGCTGCGCACGCACCACGTCGAGCGTCGACCAGCCGAGGCCGCCGAACTCGACCGGCACGAGCGCGGTGAGGTAGCCCGCAGCGCGCAGTTCGGCGAGGTCGTCGTCGAAGAACGTGTTGTCGCGATCGGACTCCGCGGCCCTCGCCCGGAATCGCTCCAGCAGCTCGTCGCCGAGCAGGGGCTCGGGCGTCGGGGAGTTCGTCGTCGTGGACTCTGGCGTCGGGTTCTCGGTCGTCGCGCTCACGCCGCCAGACTACGCCCGGCGCTCGTCGTCGGGGGAGGGCGCAGGGGCCCGCGGATCGGCCGGGGGCGCTGCGGACGTCGCCCGACGGCGACCGCGGGTCGCGAGCACCACCACGAGCACGACGATCGCCGCCAGCACGAGCAGCACGGCGATCCACGGCAGCAGCACGCCGATCGCGACGCCGAGCGCCGAGGCGAATCCGACGAGCGCCGACCACCCTGCCGCCAGCCCGCTCCAGAAGTCGTCGGGCGCGGTGTCGGGGGCCGTCTCGACCGTGATCAGCTCGACCGTGAGCGTCGAGTAGTCGACCTGGTCGACGAGCCAGTCGCGCTGCTGCGTGAGGCTGTCGAGCTCGGCCTGCCGGGTCGTCAGCTCCGCCTCGATCGCGATGAGATCCGTGATCGTCTCGGCCTGCGCGAGCAACTGCTCGAGGCGGTCGACGGAGGCGCCGAGGGCCTCGATGCGCGCGTCCAGGTCCTTGCGCTGCGCGGTGACATCCGATTCATCCATCGTCACCCCGTTGACGTCGCCGAACCCGCGGAGCTCGTCGACGACCGCGTCGAGCCCGTCGGCCGGGACCCGGAGCACGAGTTCGGCCCGCGGCGAGGACGAGCCCGAGCCGGGCTGCTCGCTGCGGCTCTCGACCCGCCCGCCGGCGTCGCCGGCGAGCTCGGCCGCCTCCTCGGCCGCGGCGAGCGGGTCGTCGACGGTGATCGACATGCGACCCGTCGTGATGACGCTCTGGGTCGCCGTCGCGCCCTCGGCGCCGTCGCCGGCGGCCTCGTCGGCGGACTGCCCGGACTCGCCGCCCTCCGCGGGCATCGGCATCGCCGGTTCGGGGACGCCGGAGTTCTCGCTGCCCGAGCCCATCGAGCACCCGGCGAGGAGCAGAACGGTGAGCGCGGCGGCCGCGGCCGCGGGGAGGAGTCGTCTCATGCGGTCAGGCTACGACCGGGGTCGGAGCCGATGTCTGGACGCCCGCTGGGAGTCGGGTCACGATCGGATTGCGGCCGTGATCAGGCCGTTACCGCGCCGTGACCGCGCTGTGATCCGGGCGTGACCGCGCCGTGACGGACGGATGCGATCAGTCGTCGTCGGGGTCGCGGCCGGTGCGCTCGCCGCTCTCGAGCGCGGCGATCTCGGCGAGGTCGCCGAGACGCAGCTCGAAGTCGAAGACGTCGAGGTTCTCGCGGATGCGCTCGGGCGAGGACGCCTTCGGGATGACCACGTTGCCGAGCTGCACGTGCCAGCGGAGGACGATCTGCGCCGGGGTGCGGCCGTGGCGGGCCGCGAGCCCGGCCAGCACCGGGTCGTCGAGCACCCGCCCGCGCGCGAGCGGCGACCACGCCTCGGTGAGGATGCCGTGGGCGAGGTCGAACGCGCGCAGCTCGGTCTGAGGGAGCCACGGGTGCAGCTCGACCTGGTTGACGACGGGGGCGACGCCGGTCTCGCCGATGATCCGCTCGACGTGGTGGGCGTGGAAGTTCGCGACGCCGATGGAGCGCACCCGGCCCTCGTCACGGAGACGCACGAGCGCGCGCCACGTGTCGACGTAGCGGTCGGTCGACGGCACCGGCCAGTGGATGAGGAGGAGGTCGAGCCGCTCGAGACCGAGGCGCGCCATCGAGGCGTCGAACGCGCGCAGGGCCTCGTCGTAGCCGTTGTCGTCCTTCCAGACCTTGCTCGTGACGAAGAGCTCCTCGCGCGGCACCGGCGCCGCGCGCACCGCCTCGCCGACCTCCCGCTCGTTGCCGTAGAAGGCCGCGGTGTCGAGGTGGCGGTACCCGGCGTCGATCGCCTCGAGGCTGAGCCGGGTCGCGTCGGCGGCCGGCACCTTGTAGAGGCCGTAGCCGAGCTGGGGGATGGCCGCGCCGTCGGCGAGCGGCAGCAGCGGAGCGGGATCGAGGTTTCGTGACATCCTGCGGGTTTCTAACTCGGTTGCAACGGCACCGGTTCGGTGTCGGGGATCGGGCTCGCGTCGCGGCCGCGGAGATCGGGGTGCCATCGCCGGGCGAGCGCCGGTACGAGGAAGCCGAGGAACGCGAGCCCCGTCGCCGCCCAGAACGCGCCCTGGGCGCCGTAGCCGTCGATGAGGAAGCCCGCGAGCGCCGAGCCGAGCGCCGCGCCGATGAGCTGGCCCGTGCCGACCCAGCCGTACGCCTCGGCCGTGTCGGAGAACTTGACGCTCGCCGAGACGATGGCGAAGAGCACCGCGAGCGCGGGGGCGATGCCGATGCCGGCGATGAACAGGGTGATCGAGAGCCACCAGAAGTCCATCACGAACGCGGCGAGGGCCGTGCCTGCGAAGACGATGAACATGCGGCGGGCCGTCGACCACGGGCCGATCGGCACGTGGCCGAGGAAGAGCCCGCCCGCGAGCGAGCCGACGGAGAAGATCGCGAGCACGATGCCCGCCTCGGCGCCGTCGTGCCCGAACACCGCGACGACTCCCGCCTCGATCGCGGCGCACGCCCCGATGAGGAGGAAGCCGACCACCGTCGCGAGCAGCACGGGCGGACGGGTCAGCACGACGCCGAGCTTGCGCTTCGAGCGCGGAATGCGCACGCGCCCGAGCTCGGGCGAGGAGATGAACCAGGCGCCGCCGACGACCATGATCGCGGCGGCGAGCAGGATGCCCCAGATGGTGCCGATCTGCGTGGAGACGAAGGTGGTGACGACGGGGCCCACCACCCAGATGATCTCCTGGGCGGAGGCGTCGAGCGAGAACAGCGGCGTGAGCTGGCGGGAGTTCACCATCTTCGGATAGATGGTGCGCACGGCGGGCTGCACGGGCGGGGTCGCGAGCCCGGCCACGAAGCCGACCGCCATGTAGAGGGGCACGGTGAGCGGCAGCACGGCGATCGCGACCACTCCCGTCACGCAGACGGCGAGGGTGATGATGAGCACGGGGCGCATGCCGAAGCGACCCATCAGGCGGCTCGTGAAGGGGCCGGCGATGGCCTGGCCGATCGACGTCGCCGCGAGGACGAGGCCGGCAGCGCCGTACGAGCCCGTCTGCTGCTCGACGTGGAGGAGGAAGGCGAGCGAGAGCATCCCGAACGGGAAGCGCGCCGTCAGCTGGGCGGCGATGATGCGTGCGACGCCCGAGGTCTTCAGCAGTTCGGAGTAGCTTCCCACAGTGCGCCCAGCCTATCGATCGCTCGGCGCTGTGCGAGGACGCGCGCTGAAAGTACGGAATCTTGCGTCTTATCGGCGCAGAACGCGCGATTCCAATCGCTGTCGAATCGTGATCCGCAGAGATGCATGCGTGGCGCTCGCCGTGGTCTAGGCTCTCTCCGTACGGCGACGGAGCCCTGCGATTGCGCTCAGCCGTCTTGTCCCAAAATGATCGCGTGACGACAGAGGTACCAACATGAACATCCGCCGACTTCTCCTGCCGGCCGCCGTCGCATCCGCCGCGGCCCTGCTCTTCACTGGCTGCGTCAACAACGCCGAGAGCGAGGGCGGCTCGACCGGGAGCGACGCCCCCGCCGCCACGATCACGGCCGACGACGCCGCGGTCGCGCTGCTGCCCGCCGAGGTCAAGGACTCGGGCGTGCTGCGCATCGGCACCGACGCCGAGTACCCGCCCAACGAGTACAAGGACGACGCGGGCAACCCGACCGGCTGGGGCGTCACCCTCGCCGAGGCGGTCTCCGCCAAGCTCGGCCTCGAGCCCGAATGGGAGATCCTGAGCTTCGACAGCATCATCCCGCGCATCCAGGAGGGGGCGCTGGACATGGGCTCGTCGTCGTTCACCGACACGGTCGAGCGCCAGGCGTCGGTCGACTTCGTCGACTTCCTGAACGCGGGCAGCCTGTGGGCCGCTCCCGCCGGCAGCGACATCGACCCCGATGACGCGTGCGGCAAGACCGTCGCCGTGCAGTCGGGCACCATCCAGCACACCGACGAGCTGCCCGCCCGCAGCCAGGAGTGCGTCGACGCGGGCAAGCCCGCCATCGAGATCCTGCCGTTCGAGGGCCAGCCCGAGGTGACCAACGCCGTCGTCAACGGCAAGGCCGACGCCTTCTCGGCCGACCTGCCCGTCACGGGCGACGCGGTCGCCAAGCTCGACGGCCAGCTCGAGTCCGTGGGCGAGATGTTCGACGCCGCACCGTACGGCTTCGCCACCCAGAAGGGCGGCGAGATGACGAAGGCCGTGCAGGCCGCACTGCAGTCGCTCATCGACGACGGCACCTACCTCGAGATCCTGACGGCCGCCGGCATCGAGTCGGGTGCCGTCGACGAGGCCGTCATCAACGGCGCCACCAACTGATCCGGGAAACGACCGCAGTCATGTCCGACATGCAGTCCCGGCCGGCGGGGTCCGAGACCCCGCCAGCCGGCACCGGAAGCGACACGCCGCCCGAGGCGATCAAGGCCATCAAGCTGCGCCACCCGTGGCGCATCGTCCTCGCCGTCGTCCTCGTCCTGCTCGTCGTCCTCTTCGTGGTCGACGCAGCCGTCAACCGGCCCGTGTACAACTGGCCCGAGGTCGGCAAGTACCTCTTCGACACGCGCGTCGTCGAAGCCGCGGGGTACACCCTCCAGCTGACCGTCTACTCGATGGTCATCGCCATCGTGCTGGGCGTGGTCCTCGCCGTCATGCGGCTCTCGCCGAACCCCGTCGTGAAGTCGGTGGCCTGGGTGTACCTGTGGCTCTTCCGCGGAACCCCGGTGTACGTGCAGCTCGTGTTCTGGGGCCTCGTCGGCGTCATCTACAAGACGATCGACGTCGGCATCCCGTTCTCCGAGCCGTGGCTCTCGATCACGACGAGCGACCTGCTGAGCTACTTCGCGCTCGCGATCATCGGCCTCGCGCTGAACGAGGCCGCCTACATGGCGGAGATCGTGCGCGCCGGCCTGCTCGCCGTCGACCGCGGCCAGGAGGAGGCGGCCACGGCGCTCGGCCTCGGCTGGTGGCACACCATGAGCCGGGTCATCCTGCCGCAGGCCATGCGCGTGATCATCCCGCCGACCGGCAACGAGGTCATCTCGATGCTGAAGACGACCTCGCTCGTCATCGCGGTGCCGTTCACGCTCGAGCTGTTCACCCGAACGCAGGACATCGCGGCGAAGACCTACCAGCCGGTGCCGATGCTGATCGTCGCCTCCATCTGGTACCTCGCGATCACCTCGGTGCTCATGGTCGGCCAGTACTACCTCGAGAAGCACTACGCGAAGGGCGTCGACCAGCGCCCCGCCCCGCAGAAGCCGACCGTCGAGACCAGTGCGGTCGCCGCGGTCGACGCGGGCGTCGATCCGGGCGCGGTGCCGCCCAAGAACCGCCCGGGAGGAGGCGCATGAACGCCGCGGAGACCCCCATGGTGAAGGCCGAGGCGGTGTCGAAGGCCTACGGCTCGAACACCGTGCTGCGGTCGATCTCGCTCGAGGTGAAGCGGGGCGAGGTGCTCTGCCTCGTCGGCCCGTCGGGCTCCGGCAAGTCGACCTTCCTGCGCTGCATCAACCATCTCGAGACGGTGAGCGCCGGCCGCCTGTCGGTCGACGGCCAGCTCGTGGGCTATCGCCAGCACGGCGACAAGATCTACGAGCTGCACCCGAAGGATGCCGCGAAGCAGCGCCGTGACATCGGCATGGTGTTCCAGCGCTTCAACCTCTTCCCGCACATGACGGCCGTCGAGAACGTGATGCTCGCGCCGACACTGCTGAAGAAGAAGCTGCCGAAGGCGCAGCTGAAGGCGCGTGCGCTCGAACTGCTCGCACGCGTGGGCCTCGCCGAGCGCAGCGACTACTACCCGTCGCAGCTGTCGGGCGGCCAGCAGCAGCGTGTCGCGATCGCCCGGGCGCTCGCGATGGAGCCGAAGCTCATGCTCTTCGACGAGCCGACCTCGGCGCTCGACCCCGAGCTCGTGGGCGAGGTGCTCGAGGTCATGAAGGAGCTGGCGAAGAGCGGCATGACGATGATCGTCGTGACGCACGAGATGGGCTTCGCCCGTGAGGTCGCCGACACGCTCGTCTTCATGGACGGCGGCGTCGTCGTCGAGTCGGGCGACCCGCGCGAGGTGCTGTCGAACCCGCAGCACCAGCGCACGCGGGCGTTCCTCTCGAAGGTGCTCTGACCTCCGAGTCGAATTCGGACGAGCCCGGTGGAGCAGGCGATCGCGCCCGCCCCACCGGGCTCTACGATTGAGGGGTGAATCGCCAGAGCGTCCCGTCGCCCGCCGGCCCGTCGCAGTCGGCCCCGCCGACCACGGCCGGCGCAGTGGCCGCCTTCTTCGTCGATGCCGTGCTCGTCGTCCTCTTCGTGGTGATCGGCCGCCGCAGCCACGCCGAAGGCGTCGACCTCGCGGGCATCTGGCAGACCGGGTGGCCGTTCCTCGTGGCGCTCGCCGTGGGGTGGCTCGTCTCGCTCGCCTGGCGCCGCCCGCTGGCGCTCTGGCCGACGGGCGTCGTCGTCTGGGCCGTGACCGTCGCAGGCGGCATGGCACTCCGCGCCGCCTCCGGCCAGGGCACCGAACTCGCCTTCATCGTGGTCGCGACGGTGACGCTCGCGGTCTTCCTGCTCGGCTGGCGTGCGATCGAGGGGCTCCGCGCCCGACGGCGGGCCGCGCGTGCCGCGGCGGAGGCCGAGGCGAACGGCGCATCGGCCGCACCGTGAACCCGATCGAGTGGCTCTTCGACGCCCAGCTCGTCATCGGCGACCAGGTGATCCTCTGGCGCGAGATCGTCGGCAACCTGTTCGGGCTCGCGAGCGCCCTCGGCGGGCTGCGGCGCAAGGTGTGGGCGTGGCCGGTCGGCATCGTCGGCAACGCGCTGCTCTTCACCGTCTTCATGGGCGCCGTCTTCGACACCCCCAACCCGGTCAACCTGCTCGGGCAGGCCGGACGGCAGCTGATGTTCATCTGCGTCTCGATCTACGGCTGGGTGCAGTGGTCCCGTCACCGCAACGCGGCGGAGGGTGCGTCGGCGGTCGACCCGCGATGGGCGAGCGGTCGCGAGCGGCTGCTGCTCGTGGGGCTCCTCATCGGCGGCACGCTCGTGCTCACCCCGATCTTCCGCGCGCTCGGCTCGTTCGAGCCGGTGTGGGCCGACGCCTGGATCTTCATGGGGTCGCTCCTCGCGACCTGGGGCATGGCCAAGGGCTGGACGGAGTTCTGGCTGATCTGGGTGGCCGTCGACATCGTCGGCGTGCCGCTCCTCGTCTCGGCCGGGTACTACGCCTCGGCGCTGATGTACCTGTTCTACGGCGCGTTCACGCTGCTCGGCTTCTTCACCTGGATGCGCGTGCAACGGCGTCGCGCCGAATCGCTCTCCGACCCGGCCTGAGGGCCCGGTCGGTCGGGGGCGCGAACCTCACCAGGCGGCGGGAACCCGGTCGAGCACCGACCAGACGGCGGCGCTCAGCTCGGGATGCTCCAGCGCGATGCCGCGCAGGAGGTCGAACTCGAACCGGGCGGCTTCGCCCTGGGGTGCGGCGGGGTGATAGGCGCGGGAACGCGCCGGACCCCACTCCTCCGAGCGGAGGCGGTCTTCGCGGAGCGTCGCGACGACCTGCTCGTCGACCGAGGGGAGTTCGGGCAGGAACTCCCACGGGTCTTCGCCGAGCCGGCAGCGCAGTTCGATGAGCGCGGCGAGTTCGTCGCGCGCGTCTCGACGCAGGCGTTCGAGCGCCGGTGCCGGTGTCTCTGCCATTGTGCGACCTCCCCTCGCTGCCACGATCGTACGCCCACGCTACGCGCACCGTGTGACGCTCGGGTTACGGGGCGCAATCCAGGATGTCGCGCAGATGACGCCTGTATGACGCGCACGGTGCGCCGGCGTGCCGCAGCGGGTTTGAATGGGCGTCGCGGGCGAACGGCGTCCGCGGTGAGAGGGAGGGACCCCATGGCCGAGGTGCTCATCCTGCACGGCTGGCAGAACCGCCGGCCCGAGGGTCACTGGCAGCGCTGGCTGGCCGACGAGCTGCGCGGGCTCGGCCACGAGGTGCGGTACCCGCAACTGCCCGAGCCCGACGCTCCCGATCGCGCGGACTGGCTCGCCGCGCTCGACGCCGAACTTCACGGCACCGACTCCGCGCGGCTCACGGTCGTGGCCCACAGCCTCGGCTGCCTGCTCTGGGTCGCGCACGCCAGGGCGCGGGCCGCTGCGGGCCTCGGCGACCCCGTCGCGCGGCGGGTGCTGCTCGTCGCGCCGCCCTCCGACGCGGTCGTGACGGCGATCCCCGAGCTCGCGTCGTTCGCGACGGCGAGCGGTGCGGCCGACGAGCGGGCCGCGCCCGAGGCGGTCGCCGCGTTGGCCGCGGCGAGCGAGGAGCCCCCCGTCGTGGTCTCGGGCGATGTCGACGAGTACTCGCCGGTCGAGGCCGAGGGGCTGGCGGCCCGATTCGGCCTCGAACGGATCGTCGTCGAGGGCGGCGGCCACCTCACGATCGACGACGGCTTCGGACCATTCCCGCTCGTCCTCGACCTCGTCGATGCGGCCCTGGCCGTGCGCCGACCGCCGCACCCGCCCGTGCGCTGCGCTTGAATGGTCGGGTGGAAGCCGCACCCAGCCCCGAACTCCTCGCCCGGCTCGCTGCCGACCTCCGTCGCGCCGACTACACCGTCGACGCCCTCGACGCGCTCTGGGGCGACGACGCGGCCGCAGCCCTGCACCGGGGCGAGCGCGTGCCCGCACGGCGCGTGCTCGACGCCCGCCGGGGCGAGCACGGGGCATCCGCACCGCTCGCGGCGCTCGCCGAGCTCTTCGTGCTCGGACTCCCGGTGCCCGCCGCCGAGGCGGAGGACGCGCTCGCGACCCTCGGGGTCGACGGCGCCGTCGAGCTCGGGCTCGTGCGGGAGTCGGGCGGGCAGGTCGCCGCCGCCCTCGACCTGCGCCCCTACGCCTTCGCCGACGAGCACGGATCGGCACTGTGGTGGATCCTCTCGGACCTCGGCGAGCTCGCACTCGGCCACGCCCTCGGCGAGCACCACGTGCTCGGCGTCGGCGGCGCCTCGACGACGCTCTCGGGCCTCATGCTGCCGACTCGGGCGAAGCGCGTGCTCGACCTCGGCACGGGCTGCGGGATCCAGGCCATGCACGCCTCGCGGTTCGCCGAGGAGGTCGTCGCGACCGACATCTCCGAGCGGGCGCTCGCGCTGGCCCGCATGAACCTGCTGCTCAACGGCATCGAGGGTGTCGAGCTGCGCCTCGGCAGCCTCTTCGAACCCGTCGCGGGGGAGCGCTTCGACCGCATCGTGTCGAACCCGCCGTTCGTGATCACGCCGCGCACCGAGGGCGTGCCCGAGTACGACTACCGCGACGGCGGGATGGTGGGCGACGCCCTCGTCGAGGCAGTGGTGCGGGGCGCGGCCGAGCACCTCGAGCGGGGCGGCATCGCGCAGCTCCTCGCGAACTGGGAGTACCGCGCCGGCGACGGCGCGGACGCCGACGGCCTGGCCCGCGCGGTCGCCTGGACCGACGGCCTCGAGCACTGGATCGTCGAGCGCGAGGTGCAGTCGGTCGCCGAGTACGCCGAGACCTGGATCCGCGACGGCGGCACCCGCCCCGGCACGCCGGCGTTCGACCGGCTCTACGACGCCTGGCTCGACGACTTCGAGGCGCGCGGCGTCGAGCACGTCGGATTCGGCTATGTGCTGCTGCGCCGGCCCGACGAGCGGCGGGATGCTGCGCCGACCGCGCCGCTCGCACGGGCAGAGCGTCGCCACGGCCCGCTCGGCACCGACGCGGCCGCCCTCGGCGGGCACCTCGCGGCCGCCCTCGCCGCGCACGACAGTCAGGCGCGCACGAGCGATGTCGAGCTCGGACTGCTGCGGTTGCGCGTCGCCGGCGACGTCACCGAGGAGCGGCACTACTGGCCGGGCGACGAGGACCCCACGGCGATGCTGCTGCGGCAGGGCGGCGGCTTCGGTCGCACGGTTTCGCCCGGCACGGGCCTCGCCGCCCTCGTCGGCGCCTGCGACGGCGAGCTCGCGATCGGGGCGATCGTCGCCGCGCTCGCCCAGCTGCTCGAGGTCGACGAGTCGGCGCTCTCGGAGGAACTGCTGCCCGCGGTGCGCGAACTCATCGACGACGGGATGCTGCTGCTGCCCGAGGCGTGATCGGGCACGGGGCATCCGCCCGCGAACGCGGAACCGAGATCAGACCGTGCCGGCGGGCGGCCAGACGCCGATGATGAGCGCCATCACGATGACGGTCACGAGCTCGTGCGCGATGTTCAGGATGGTGAGGCCGGGCGGGCGCCCCTCGAAGGCGTCGTGCGTGATGAAGCGCGCCGCGGTGAACCCCGCCCAGAGCATCAGGCCCGTCATCATCGTGATGCCGAGGTAGTTGCCGCCGAGCGCCGTCCACGCGATCTGTGCCGCGATCGCGAGCACCCACGCCGAGATGAAGCTCACGATGAGCGTCGTGAGGATCGGGCCGACGGCCCCGCGGTCGCCCGAGTCGTCGACCTTGGCGACCCGCATCCAGTAGTTGCCGAAGACCTTCGGGGTGTACCAGACCGAGCCGACGAGCATCGTCGAGAGCGTCGCGATGACGACCGCCCAGTAGTTGACCTCCACGAGCATCGCGGCCTCCCGGCGCTTGTGCGGCCCGGTGGGCCGGATTGCTCCGCAGTCTAGACCCGAGGCGCGGCGCAGCGGGGTATTGTCGTGGTCGCAGATCGAAAGCGAGCCCATGCCCGACTCCCCGCTCTCCGACTCACCGTACGAGGTGCTCGGCGTCGCCTCCGACGCGGATGCCGCGGAGCTCCGCGCGGCGTATCGGCGTGCGCTGCGCGTGGCACACCCCGACACGGGCGGCGACCCGGCCCGCTTCCACGCGGTGCAGCGCGCCTGGGCGCTCGTCGGCACGCCTGCCGCGCGCGCGGCGTTCGACCGGGGCTCGGGCGGCGTCGCGGCGCCCACCCGTGCGACGTGGGCGCCCGCCCCGCCCCGGCCGCGGCACGACTCGCGCCCGCTCGCCCGCTCGTACGGCCACCCCGGCGGGCTCTCCCGCGAGCGGTACCTCGCGCTCATCCGCGAATGGGTGGGCCGCGGCGTGCCGCTGGCCGACCCGTACGACCCCGCGCTCGTGCGCAGCGCCCCCCGCGACATCCGCCACGTGCTCGCCGACGCGCTCGCCGAGGAGGCGACCGCACGCTCGCTCTCGACGCTCGGCATCGCGTACACGATCTGGCACGACCTCGCGACGAACGCCGCGGGCCCCGGGCTCCCGCCGAAGCTCGACCACCTCGTGCTCGGCCCGACGGGGCTCTTCGCGATCCAGTCCGAGGACTGGGGCGGCCCGGTGGCGCTGAAGCGCGGCGAGCTCGTGGGCGAGGCGCTCGCCGGCGAACGGCCGATCCGGGCGCTGGCCGCACGGGCGAAGGCCATCGGCAAGGCCGCGAAGGTCAGGCCGACGGCGCTCGTCGTCGTCGTGCCCGACCAGTACGCGGCCGAGCCGATCGAGTTCGGCGGAACGAATCGCGGTGCGGTCGTCGCGCTCGTGCGCAGCTCGCGCCTCGCGAGCGCGGTGCGCGAGGGGCTGCCGGGTTCGGCGCACCTCGGCGGCACCGAGGTGATGGAGGTCCGGTCGCGGCTCCAGGCCGTCGTGCGCTTCGCCTGATCCCGCACCGTGCCGGGCACTGCCCGGTTCGTCGTCGCGGGGGTCGGCGGTGTTGGATGGAGGCATGCCTGATGCCACGACCGTGACCCCGACCGACGCCTACATCGAGGACTTCGCCGCATTCGTGCAGGCCTCGCCCTCGTCGTATCACGCGGCCGCGGAGGTCGCCAGGCGCCTCGAGGCCGCCGGGTTCGACCGCCTCGACGAGACCGCGGAGTGGCCCGCGGCACCGGGCCGCCGGGTCGTCGTGCGCGACGGCGCCGTGATCGCGTGGGTGCAGCCCGAGGGCGCCGGGCCGGTGACGCCGTTCCGCATCCTCGGCGCGCACACCGACTCGCCGTCTTTCAAGCTCAAGCCGAACCCCTCCACCACGGGCGACGGCGTGCTGCAGGCGGGGGTCGAGGTCTACGGCGGGCCGCTGCTCAACTCGTGGCTCGACCGCGAGCTCGAACTCGCCGGGCGCATCGCCACCGACGACGGCGAGCTGCACCTCGTGCGCACCGGGCCGATGCTCCGTATCCCGCAGCTCGCGATCCACCTCGACCGCGAGGTGAACAAGGGCCTCACCCTCGACAAGCAGCGCCACACGCAGCCGGTCTGGGGCGTCGTCGACGGCGAGGACGCCGACCTCCTCGCCGAGCTCGCCCGGTTCGCGGGCGTGCCCGGCGCGACGATCGTCGGGCACGACGTGCTCGTCGCCGACACCCAGGCGCCCGCGCGCTTCGGGCGTTCGGGCGAGCTGTTCGCCTCCGGCCGCATGGACAACCTCAGCTCGGTCTACGCCGGCCTGGTGGCGCTGCTCGCCGCCCCGGCCGACGGCGAGCATGTCAGCGTGCTGGCGGCCTTCGACCACGAGGAGCTCGGCTCGGAGTCGCGTTCGGGGGCGAGCGGACCGATGCTCGAGGACGTGCTCGTGCGCATCGCCGCGGGCCTCGGCGCCGGCGACGACGAGCGCCGCCGCGCGTTCGCCGCGTCGTGGATCCTCTCCTCCGACGCCGGTCACGCCGTGCACCCGAACTACCCCGAGCGGCACGACCCCGCGAACCGTCCCGTGCTCGGCGGCGGGCCGCTGCTGAAGCTCAACGCGAACCAGCGTTACGCGAGCGACGCCGTCGGCTCCGCGCTGTGGTCGGGCGTCTGCCGCCAGGCGGGAGTGCCGACCCAGCCGTTCGTGTCGAACAACGCGATCCCGTGCGGCTCGACGATCGGCCCGCTCGCGGCGACCCGGCTCGGCATCCGCACGGTCGACGTCGGGGTGCCGCTGCTCTCGATGCACTCGGCCCGCGAGCTCGCGCACGTCGACGACCTCGCCGCGCTCGGAGCCGCCGTGACGGCGTTCTTCGCGCCCGCCTGAGCGCTGGGCGCGCTCGGGGCCGGCCCGGCGCGCTGGCCGGATCTCGCGGCGGAATGGCGCGATTTCCCTGCGGTCCGAGGCGCGGTGGCTGGCAGTCTGGGCGCATGACCGAACTCACCGCCTCCGTCGCCCCGGCCGCTCCCGCCACCACCGCGCTGTTCGACACCGTCGCCTCGCCCGAGACGGCGATCGCGCACTTCGCGGCCCGCCTCGCGGTCGAGGCGGACGTCTCGGACGTCGCCGCGGCGCTCGCCGACGGCGGCTCCGGGTTCGTGCTCGTCGACACGCGCAGCGACGAGGCGTGGGCGCAGGGTCACGTGCCCGGGGCCGTACACCTGCCCCGCCGCCGGATCGCCGAGGAAGGCACCGCGCTCGTCGGCCCGGGAACGGCGGTGGTCGTCTACTGCTGGGGTCCGGGATGCAACGGGGCGACGCGCGCGGCGCTCGAGTTCGCCCGACTCGGTCACCCCGTGAAGGAGATGATCGGCGGCTTCGAGTATTGGGTGCGCGAGGGCTTCGCCTACGAGACGGCCGAGGGGTTCGCGCAGCTCGCTCCCGACCCGCTCACGAACGTCGGCCGCGCCGGACTCGGCGGGTCGCCCGTCGCCGGTGCCGGGGGCATCAGCTGCGACTGCTGAACGCCGCCGAAACCGCACAGACCACTCGTCACCCTCACCGGGGCCGACCGGGACTTCGCGCTCAGGCGAGGGTGACGAGCGGCGCCTCGGGGTCGGCGAGCCACTCCTCGAGCGATCCGTCGTACACCGCTGCGGCGTGGCCGGCGCGACGCAGCGCCAACGCCGTGCCCGCGGCCGCGATGCCCGCGCCGCAGTAGACGATGATCGGGGCGGCACCGCCGCCGGTGGCCGGGGCGAGTCGCTCGGCGAGCTCGTCGCCGGCGAGGGACCGGCGGGTCTCGGGCGCCACGACGGAGCCGACCGGCACGTTCACGCTGCCCGGGATGTGCCCGGGCCGCGGACGGCGCCCGGTCTCACCGCGGAAGTCGGCGGGCGGCAGCGCGCAGACGAGGACGCCCTCGGTCTCACCCGCGACGACGCGACGCACCTCGTCGCGGTCGGCCCAGAACCCGGCGCGGGCCTCGAGCCGCAGCTCGCCCGCCGTCCGCGGAGCACGGAACCCGGTCTCGAGCTCGCGGCCTTCGGCGCGCCACGCCGTGAGCCCGCCGTCGAGCACGGCGACGTTCGCGAAGCCGGCCGAGCGCAGCAGCCACCAGAACCGCGCGGCCCAGTGCCCGATCGAGGTGTCGTAGACGACGACCGCCGTCCCGTCGTCGAGGCCGAGCGCTCGCGCCGCTCGGGTGAGGCGCTCGAGGCCGGGGCGGGTGAAGGTGTGGGGGCCGCGCTCCGAGAACTCGTCGATGAGATCGGCGAAGACGGCGCCGGGCACGTGGCCCTCGATGAGGTGGTCGTCGAGGCCGCTCACCCAGCGGAACCCGCCGGGGGTCTCGACCCCGAGCACGGTGGCGTCGACCACGACGAGCCGCGCATCGTGCAGGTGGTCGGCGAGCCACGCGGTGGTCACGAGGTCGTCGGGCAGGTCGAGGGGGGTGCGGGGCGCGGGCGTCGTCATGCCGTCACGGTAGTCGCGGGGCCCGAGGGCGTCGACGGGTCGTGAAACGAGCCGTCATGGGGCGCCGCGCTGCGTCACGCGGGGTCGAGGAAGGCGCGGAACGGGGTTCAGCGCAATGGGCCCCTGCGACTCTCCAGCCACATGGTGTGCTCGCGCAGGCCGTTGCGCACGGCGGCCTTGATGATGACGTATCCGATCCACAGCATGAGCGCGAGGACGGCGAGGTAGATCACCAGTCCGATGACGAGGCCGATGAGGCCGGCTCCGTAGAAGAAGGACGGGTCGAGCGTCGGGTCGCTTTCCATGGGAGAACTTTGACAGAAGCGCCGCGTCGCCGGGAGAGTCCCCGTCTGGGGGACAGGGCGGCGTTCAGCACTCGATGACGTTCACCGCGAGGCCGCCCTCGCTCGTCTCCTTGTACTTCGTCATCATGTCGATGCCGGTCTGGCGCATCGTCTCGATCACGGTGTCGAGCGACACGAGGTGGGTGCCGTCGCCGTGCAGGGCGAGACGTGCGGCCGAAACGGCCGTCGACGCCGCGATCGCGTTGCGTTCGATGCACGGCACCTGCACGAGCCCCGCGACGGGGTCGCAGGTGAGGCCGAGGTGGTGCTCCATCGCGATCTCGGCGGCATTCTCGATCTGACCCGGCGTTCCGCCGAGCACGGCGCACAGCCCGCCCGCGGCCATCGCGCAGGCGGAGCCGACCTCGGCCTGGCAGCCGCCCTCGGCGCCCGAGATCGAGGCGTTCTTCTTCACGAGACTCGCGATGGCCGAGGCGGTGAGCAGGAAGCGGCGGATGCCCGCGGCATCCGCACCGGGGACGAAGCGCAGGTAGTAGTGGCCGACCGCGGGGATGATGCCCGCCGCGCCGTTCGTCGGCGCGGTGACGACCCGCCCGCCCGAGGCGTTCTCCTCGTTGACGGCGAGGGCGAAGGCGTGCAGCCACTCGGTCGAGGTGTCGCGCTGGTGCACGGCCTCGATCTCGTCGTGGTCGTACGCCTCGAGGCGGCGGCGCACCTCGGGGGCGCGGCGCTTCACCTTGAGCCCGCCGGGCAGGGTGCCCTCGGTGTCCAGGCCGTGCGCGACGCACTCGGCCATCGCCGCCCAGATCGCGTCGAGGCCCTCGTCGATGCCGGCCTCGCCGTGCACCGCGACCTCGTTGTGACGGGCGATGTCGCAGAAGGAGACGCCGTGTTCCTCGCAGAGCGCGAGAAGCTCGGCGGCGTTCGAATAGGGGAGCGGATGGCGCAGCGCCTCCGCCTCGCTCGGGGCGTCGCCCTCTCGGCGGATGAAGCCGCCGCCGACCGAGTAGTAGGTCTCCTCGGCGATCGGGAGCGGACCGTCGCCGAAGGCCTGCAGGGTCATCGCGTTCGGGTGGCCGGGGAGGCGCGTGCGGGGCTCGAGCGAGATGTCGCTCTGCCGGAGCCGGATGGGCCGACGGCCGAAGAGGAGCACCTCGGCGCCGTCGGGGCCGGCCTCGTCGAGCCGCGCCCATGCACCGCGCACGTCGTCGGGGTCGCAGTCGTGCGGCTCGAGGCCCGCGAGCCCGGCGACGACGGCGTCGGGAGTGCCGTGGCCGAGCCCGGTCGCACCGAGCGAGCCGTAGAGCGAGCACGAGACACGGGTCACCGCACCGAGCGCACCCTGATCGTCGAGCGCCTCGACGAACATTCGAGCCGCCCGCATGGGGCCGACGGTGTGCGAACTCGAGGGGCCGATCCCGATCGAGAACAGATCGAGGGCAGAGACGAACGCTGTCACCCCTCAAGGCTACGCCGCTTCACGCGCACGGATGCCACGGGGCTTCGCAGATTCGTGCGTCGCGGGCCGATCTCGCGCACATCGTCGGCAGCATCCGCGACGGACGGGCCCGTGGCCCGGCCGCCTAGGCTGGTTCACGATGACGAACGACACCGCCCGCACCTTCGTCGACGGCACGACCATCCGCCCGATCCGCCCCGACGAGTCCGATGCGGAGTCGGCCGTGATCGTGGGCGCATTCGCCGCCGGCCCGTACGGACACCTGCCGAAGAGCGCCGAGCGCGCCGCGTTCGAGGCCGACACGGCCGGACGCGGCGCCGACGGGGCCGTGCTCGTCGCCGTCGGCGCCGACGGCGCCGTCGTCGGCACGGCGAGCGTGCTGCGAGCGGGCAGCCGCTACTCGCGCGTCGCCCGGCCCGGAGAGGCCGAGGTGCGGCTGATCTCGGTGGATCCCTCGGCGCAGGGTGCCGGGCTCGGCGCCGCGCTCACGCGGGCGAGCCTCGAGGCGGCGCTCGACTGGGGCGCCTCCGCGCTCGTGCTCGACACCGGGAGCCGCAACACGCGCGCGCAGGCGCTCTACGAGCGGCTCGGCTTCGTGCGCGACCCGGGCCGCGACGCGGTGGTCGGCGCCGGCGTCGAGTCCGTCGTGTACCGCTTCCCGCTGCAGCCGCGCGACGACGTCGTGGTGCGCCTGATGCGCGCCGACGAGGCCGATGCGGTCGCCGCGCTCGTCGAGCACGCCTACGCCGCCGACTTCGAGCTGAACGCCGGGTACCGGGCCGATATCGTCGCGGTCGCCGAGCGGGCGCGCGAGCACCGGGTGTGGGTCGCGGTCGACGCGATGACCGGCGAGCTCCTCGGCACGGCCTCGACACCGCGCGCCGGCGAGACGATGTCGCCGGTCGCGCGGGACGGTGAACTCGACTTCCGCTTCCTCGGGGTCGCGCCGGGCGCCAGGCGCCGCGGCATCGGCGAGGCGCTCGTGCAGCACGTGCTGCTGCTCGCCCGCATCCGCGGGCTCGAGCGGGTGGTGCTCAACACCGGACCCGACATGCTCGCCGCGCAGCGGCTCTACGGCCGCCTCGGGTTCAGCCGCCTGCACGAGCGCGAGTTCACCTTCGTGCGGCCCGACGGGTCGAGCTTCCAGATGCTGGCCTACGGCCGCGACGCCCGGCTCGCCGCCTGAGGTCTAGACCGTCGGATTCGGGCCGACCCGCGACATCCAGTCCTCGGGGCGGTCGATCCGCTCGAAGCCGAACCGTTCGTACAGCCCGTGGGCGTCGCCCGTGATGAGCAGCACCCGCTTCAGGCCGAGTGGATCGAGGGTGGCGAGCACGAACTCCATGAGCGAGACGCCGATGCGCGCGCCCCGGCTGCCGGGGTCGACGATGACGTCGCACAGCCAGGCGAAGGTGACGCCGTCGGTGACGACGCGGGCGTAGCCGAGCTGTCGTCCGCTCGCACGGTCGTAGACGCCGAAGTTCATCGAGCCGTCGATCGCCGCGTCCTGCGTCGCCCGCGGTCGACCCTTGGCCCAATACGCGTGCTCGGAGAGCCAGGCGTGCACGAGCGTGCGGTCGAGGCGTTCGGGGTCGGTCGAGAAGTCGAGTTCGAGCGGCATAAGACCCGAGCGTATCCCCGGCCGCCGAGGCGGGGGAGCCTCGAAATGAGCAACTCGGGTTGACAAATTCCAATCAAGCAACCTAAGTTGCTTGTATGACCCCCAAGCCGCCCGAATCGACCGGACCCGAGGCCGACGACCTCGCCGCCGTCGTGGCGCTGCGAGAGCTCGCCGACCGCCTCGAAGACGCCGCCGTCGAACGCGCCATGCGCACCGGCTGGAGCTGGAGCCAGGTGGCCGAGGCGCTCGGCGTCACCCGACAGGCCGTGCACAAGAAGCACCATCGGCGACTCGAGCTCGCCGGCATCGAACTGAGGAGGCGAAATGCCTGACCGCCTGAACGACGAGGCACTCGACCTGACCCTGAAGCAGGTCATCATCAGCGCGGTCGACGAGGCGACCCGCCGCGGTGCGCCGAGCGTCGAGGCCGAGCACCTGCTGCTCGCGATCGCCGCCGGCCAGGATGCCGCGGGGCGCACGCTCGCCGAGTTCGGCCTCGACCACGCCGGCGTCGACGCGGCCCTCCGCAGCGAACGCGAGCGATCGCTCCGCGCCGCCGGCATCGAGCCCGTCGCCGAGGAGCGGCTCCTCGCGACCCGGCAGTCGCGCCCGCGCTGGGGAGCGACGGTGCGCGAGGCGCTACGGCGTGCCGACTTCTCGGCGCACCGCGGCCGTCGCCGCGCCGAGCGCGAACGGCTGGCCGTCGCCGACGCGCTCATCGGCATCCTGCGCTCCGACCTCGGCACCGTGCCACGTGCGCTCGCCTACGCAGGAGTCGACCGCGACGCGCTCGTCGCGCAGCTCGAGTCGGTCTCGTCCGACCGGGAGGCCTGACGATGGAGCGCGCGACGAGGTCGGTCGATCGCCCCGTGATCGAGGTCGACGACCTGCGCATGCGGTACGGCGCGGTCGACGTGCTGAAGGGCGTGTCCTTCGAGGTGCGTCGGGGCGAGGTCGTCGCCCTGCTGGGGCCGAACGGGGCCGGTAAGTCCACCACGATCGAGATTCTGGAGGGCCTGCGGGCACGCTCGGCCGGTCGCGTCGAGGTGCTCGGCGTCGACCCCGCCCGTGGCGGCGAAGTCTGGCGCGCCCGGACGGGCATCGTGCTGCAATCGTGGCGGGACCACGCGAAGTGGCGGGTCCGCGAGCTGCTCGCGTATCAGGGCTCGCTCTACGCCCGGTACGCCACCGAACGGATGCCCCGCCCGTGGGACGTCGACGACCTGCTCGAGGCGGTCGGCCTCTCGGACCACGCCGGACGGAGGCTCTCCTCGCTCTCGGGTGGCCAGCGACGCCGTCTCGACGTGGCGGTCGGCCTCGTCGGCCGACCCGAACTGGTGTACTTCGACGAGCCGACCGCCGGCCTCGACCCGCAGGCGCGCCGGGACTTCCACGACCTGGTCCGTCGCGTCTCGCGCGAGCTCGACATGACGGCCCTCATCACGACGCACGATCTCGCCGAGGCCGAGCAGCTCGCCGACCGCATCATCATCCTCACGCAGGGCCGGATCATCGCCGACGGCACCGCCGAGGAGCTGGCGCGACAGATCGTGGGCGCCGACGAGGTGCGCTGGGTGCAGGGCGGCGACCGTCGCACCCGGTTCGTCGCCGACTCGACGGCGTTCGCGCGCGAGCTGCTGCTCGAGCACGGCACGGCGGTCAGCGCGCTCGAGATCCGTCGCGCGTCGCTGGAGGACACGTATCTCGCACTGGTCCGCGAGGCCGAGGCCGCCGCGATGACCGCGGACGAGCGCGAGTTCGAGGGGGCGGCGCGATGAGCACCGGGATCGCAGGAGTCCGCGCGGGGTTCGCGCGGGGCATGATCGAGCTCCGACTCGCGTTCAGCGGCGCGGAACTCGTCGGCCAGCTGCTCTGGCCGGTGGCCACGCTGGTCGCCGTCTTCCTCCTCCGCGACGTCCCGATCGGCCCCGACTACACGCTCGACACCTTCATCCTGCCGGGAGCGCTCGGCATGTTCGTGGCGCTCGGCATGCTGCTCGTCGTGCAGCAGCTCGCCGCCGACCGCGAGGACGGCTCCCTGCTGCGTGCGAAGGTCACCCCGAACGGCATCCGCGCCTACCTGATCGGCAAGCTCGTGCAGATCTCGGCGACGATCCTCGCCTACCTCGCGATCATCCTCCTCCCGGGGCTCGTCTTCGTCGACGGGCTCGACACCGGCCGGCCGGGGTCGTGGCTGACCTTCACGTGGGTCCTCGCACTCGGCCTCGTCGCGACCCAGGCCATCGGCGTCTTCGTCGGGTCGTGCGTGTCGACCTCGCGAGGCGCGGGCTACGTCTCCCTGCCGGTCCTCGGACTCATCGCGATCTCGGGCATCTTCGCGCCGATCACCGCGTTGCCCGAGTGGCTGCAGTGGGTCGCGCAGGCGTTCCCCGTGTACTGGCTCGGCCTCGGCATGCGCTCGGCACTGCTGCCCGACTCGGCGGCCGCGATCGAGCTCCACGGTTCATGGCGACCGGTGGAGACGGCGGTGGTGCTCGGAGCGTGGAGCGTCGTGGGACTCGTCCTGGCGCCGATCGTCCTCCGGCGGATGACCCGGCGCGAGTCGGGTTCGCGCGTCGCCGCGCGTCGCGAGCGGGCCCTGCAGCGGCTCGGCTAGGGCCCGCCCGCCCGCGTCGCGCCTAGCGCAGCGTCTTGCGGCTCGTGATCTGCCCGGTGTCGAAGCCGAGCAGGTGGAGCCCGCCGTGGAAGCGCGCGTGCTCGACCTTGATGCAGCGGTCCATGACGACGGTCAGGCCCTGCTCCTCGCCCGAGTACGCGGCCTCCTGGTTCCAGATGCCGAGCTGCACCCAGATGGTCTTCGCGCCGACGGCGACGACGTCGTCGATGACGCTCGGGATGTCGCTGCCGCGGCGGAACACCACGACGATGTCGGGCACCTCGGGGAGGTCCTTCAGGCTCGCGTACGCCGGCTGCCCGAGGATCTCGGTCTCCATGGGGTTCACGAAATAGAGCCGGTAGTCGCTCGACTGCTGCAGGTAGGTGCCCACGAAGAAGCTCGAGCGCTGCGGCTTCGGCGAGGCGCCGACGATCGCGACCGACTTCGCCGCGTTCAGGATGCGCAGGCGCGCCTTCGCGTCGGGGCCGACCCAGGTGCGCTGCGAGTGCAGCAGCTTCGCGAGGGGCGAGGAGGCGGGCAGCTCGCAGGAGAGCCCGTTCGCGAAGCGGACCGTCTCGAGCGAGTCGGTCGCGGTCTCCGCGGCGGCATCCGTGCTGAGGGCGTCGGTCATCGCGTGCCTCCGGTCGCGGCGCTGAGCGCCTGGTCGAGATCGTAGATGATGTCGTCGGCATCCTCGATGCCGACCGAGAGCCGCACCACGCCCGGCGCGACGCCCGCGTCGACGAGCTGCTGCTCGGTGAGCTGCGCGTGCGTCGTCGAGGCGGGGTGGATGATGAGGGTCTTCGCGTCGCCGATGTTCGCGAGGTGCGAGGCGAGGTTCACGTTCTCGATGAGCGCCTGGCCGACGGCCCGGCCGCCCTTCACCTCGAAGCTGAACACCGAGCCCGGGCCCTTCGGCAGGTACTTCTGCGCGCGCTCGTGGTGCGGGTGGTCGGGGAGGCCCGCCCACAGCACCCGCTCGATGCGCGGGTCCTCGGCGAGCCAGTTCGCGACGGCGCGGGCGTTGTCGACGTGCGCCTGGATGCGGTACGGCAGCGTCTCGACGCCCTGTGCGAGCAGGAACGCGGAGTGCGGCGCGAGCGAGGGGCCGATGTCGCGCAGCTGCTCGGCGCGGAGCCGCGTGAGGAACGCGTACTCGCCGAAGTTGCCCGACCACTCGAGGCCGCCGTAGCTCGGCACCGGCTGCCCGAAGAGCGGGAACTTCTCGGAGTGCCAGTGGAAGCGGCCCGACTCGACGACGACGCCGCCGAGGGTGGTGCCGTGGCCGCCGAGGAACTTCGTCGCCGAGTGCGTCACGAGGTCGGCGCCCCACTCGATCGGGCGGTTGAGGTAGGGCGTCGCGATCGTCGAGTCGACGATGAAGGGGATGCCGTGCGCGTGCGCGACGTCGGCGAGCGCCTCGAGGTCGGCGATCTCGCCCGAGGGGTTCGCGATGGTCTCGACGAAGAGGGCCTTCGTGTTCTCCTGGATGGCGGCGGCGTAGTCGGCCGCGTCAGAGCTCGCCACGAAGGTCGTCTCGACGCCGAAGCGGCGGAGCGTGACATCCAGCTGGGTGATCGAACCGCCGTAGAGGTTCGCGCTGGCGACGATGTGGTCGCCGGCGCCCGCGAGCGAGGCGAAGGTGATGTACTGCGCCGAGAGGCCCGAGGCGGTCGCGACGGCCCCGAGGCCGCCCTCGAGGCTCGCGACGCGCTCCTCGAAGCTCGCGACCGTCGGGTTCGCGAGGCGCGAGTAGATGTTGCCGTACTTCTGCAGCGCGAAGCGCGCCGCCGCGTCGGCGGTGTCGTCGAAGACGAACGCGCTCGTCTGGTAGATCGGCAGCGCGCGGGCGCCCGTCACCTGGTCGGGGATGTTGCCCGCGTGGATGGCGCGGGTCTTGAAGCCGTATTCGCGGTCTGCCATGCGGGCAACGCTACGCGCGCGGCGGGGTGGATCCGGTGCGATTCGTAACGCGGGGCAACGCACGCTCGCGGATCCTTCGCGCGCGCGGTGCGCGCGGCGCCTTCGCGTTCTCTAGGCTCTTCTGGTGATCGATCGGCATTCCGCCCCGTGGACTCGGGCACTCGGCTCCGGGATCGGCGCGCCCGCAGCACGGGGAGTCGCGGGTGTCTGAGGGCGAGGACCGGTTCGCGCACGGGCTGGTGATCGGCCGATTCCATCCGTTGCACGCCGGGCACTCCAGCCTGATCACGAGCGCGCTGCGCGCCTGCGACCGCGTCACGGTCGAGGTGCTCGGTTCGAGCGGCGAGAGGATCCCGCTCGACGCACGCGCCGAGTGGGTCCGTGAGGAGCATCCGACCGCGAGGGTCGTCGCCGCCGTCGACGACACTCCCGTCGACTTCGACTCGGATGCCTCGTGGGAGGCGCACACCGCCCTCATCGCGACGCTCGCGGCGGGCCCCGTCGACGCGGTGTTCACGAGCGATCCGTACGGCGCCGAACTCGCCGGCCGGCTCGGCGCCGAGTGGGTGCAGGTCGACCCCGGCCGGGTGCTGAACCCCGTCTCGGGCACCGCGGTGCGCGCCGATCCGTGGGGGCTCTGGCACGAGCTCGCCCCGGCCGCCCGCGCGCACCTCGCCGCCCGCGTCGTCGTGGTCGGTGCCGAGTCGACCGGCACGACGACGCTCACGGCGGCGCTCGCCGAGGCGCTCGGCACCGACTGGGTGCCCGAGTACGGCCGTGAGTACTCCGAGGCGCGCGAGGGCGGTCCCGCGGGCCCGTGGCGCAGCGACGAGTTCGACCTCATCGTCGACCGCCAGCTCGCGCTCGAGCAGACGGCCCTGCGCCGGGTGCCGGTGCCGGTGCTCGTCTGCGACACCGACGTGCTCGCGACGGCGATCCTGCACGAACGGCACGTCGGACACGAGGCGCCCCGCCTCGTCGCCAGGGCCGCGTCGCATCGGCCCGTGCTCTACGTGCTCGCGGGCGACGAGATCCCGCTCGCCGAAGCGGGCGCGGGCGACGGCGGGGGACCGCGCAGGGCCGTGCAGCAGCGCTTCCGCGACGCGCTCGCCGCGAGCGGCGTGCCCTGGCTCGAGGTGCACGGCGACGTCGAGGACCGGGTCGCCCGGGCGCTGCCCGCGATCCAGTCGGCGCTGCGCGACCACCTCGCGTCCGTCGCGCCGCTCGAGGGGCGCCCCGCGGCCGAGCCGCCGGACGTTACGGTGGGCGAATGATCCTCGAGCATGCGCTCCTCCCCGTCGTCCCCGGCCGCGAGGCGGAGTTCGAGTCCGTGTTCGCCGAGGCGAAGCAGATCATCTCCTCGATGCCCGGGTTCGTCGACCTGACGCTCTCTCGCTCGATCGAGACGCCGAACGAGTACCTGCTGCTCGTGCACTGGGAGAGCGTCGAGGCGCACGAGCGGGGGTTCCGCGGCTCGCCCGAGTACGAGCGCTGGCGGGCGCTGCTCCACGGGTTCTACGAGCCGTTCCCGGTGGTCGAGCACTTCGCCCTCGTGCACAGGGCGTGATCAGGCACGCTTGCTAACCTGATCGCAGGTCGTGAGAGACGACCACCGGACGAGGGCACCCAGTACCCGGACATGACGACTGGCTCAAGGAGTGAACAGTCATGGCATGGGTCATCCTCATCGCGTCGGGCGTGCTCGAGGCCGTCTGGGCCACCGCGCTCGGCAAGTCCGAGGGCTTCACGAAGCTCTGGCCGTCGGTCGTCTTCGGCGTCGCGATCGTGCTCTCGATGGGCGGGCTCGCCTGGGCGATGCGCGACATCTCGATCGGCACCGCCTACGCGGTCTGGGTCGGCATCGGTGCGGCGCTCACCGTCATCTGGTCGATGATCACCGGCGATTCGGATGTCTCGTGGGTGAAGATCGCCCTGCTCATGGGCCTCGTCGGCTGCGTCGTCGGCCTGAAGTTCGTCGACGGTGCCGGCCACTAGTCCCGATCATGTAAAGAATGCTTGACATCGTGTCTGCTTCGGTTGACACTGGATGTCAAGCATTCTTGACATCTGGGCAAAGGGGTTCGACCATGTCGTACGAGGAGAAGGGCACCTGGCAGTACCTGGTCATCGCCGTCGTCGGCTACGCCGTGTACCTGTCGCTGATCGTGCCCCGGTTCGCCGGAGGCGCCGCGGTCGGCGACGTCGACTACGTGCCGGCCATGCTCTGGACCATCGGCGGCGCGATCGTCGTCGCGATCGTGCTGCGCATCGTCGTCGAGATCTTCGTGCCGAGCGACAGCACCAGGGGAGACGTGCGCGACCGCGACATCGATCGCCTGGGCGAGCGGGTGGGCAGCTGGTTCGTGGTCGCCGGGGCGTTGGGCGCACTCGTGCTCGCAATGCTCGAGGCCGAATGGTTCTGGATCGCGAACGTCGTCTACCTGTGCTTCGTGCTCTCGGCGGTCGTGTCGAGCGTCACGAGGCTCGTCGCCTACCGCAGGGGGGTGCCGGCGTGGTGAAGCCGACGCGGGTCACGAACGACGTGCGTGCGCTCCGGTTCCGGCAGGGCGAGATGACCCAGGCCGAACTCGCGAAGCGCATCGGGGTGACCCGCCAGACCGTCATCGCCATCGAGCAGGGCCGCTACTCGCCGTCACTCGAACTGGCGTTCCAGATCGCGAGGGTGTTCGGGGTCGGCCTCGACGACGTGTTCGGGTACCCCGAGGAGGGGGAGTGACCATGCGCACCGTCATCGTGGACCGATACGGTCCGCCCGAGGTCGCCCGCGTCGCCGAGGTGCCGGCGCCCGAGCCCGGCGCCGGCGAGGTCCGGGTGCGGGTCGCCGCATCGGTCGTCGGCGCTGCCGACGCCGCCATGCGGTCGGGGCGACCGCGTATGGTCCGGCTCGCGGCGGGGCTCCGGCGCCCCCGCAATCCGGTTCCCGGAGGGGACTTCGCCGGCGTGGTCGACGCACTCGGCGTCGGCGCGACGCGGTTCGCGGTGGGCGACCGCGTGCACGGCACGCTCGCGCCCGGCTCCGGAGCGAACGCCGAGTCCGTCGTGATCGCCGAGGACGCCGCGGTCGCGCCGACGCCCCCCGGCCTCGATGACGCCGAGGCGGTCGCGATCGTCGACGGATTCCTCACCGCGCTCCCGTTCCTGCGCGACCTCGGTCGGGTCGGCGAGGGCGACGAGGTGCTCGTCGTCGGCGCCGCCGGCTCGGTCGGGTCCTCCGCCGTGCAGCTCGCGCACGCCTTCGGCGCCCGCGTGACCGCCGTCACGAGCACGTCGCACCTCGAGCTCGTTCGTTCCCTGGGCGCCGACGTCGTCATCGACCGCACCGCGGGTCGCCCGCAGGACGCGGCGGTGGCGGCAGCCCCGACCGCTGCCGCACGTGGCCTGGGCGGCGCTGCCGGCTACGACGTCGTGTTCGACGCGGTCGGCGCGTGGGGATTCGGCTCGGCCCGGTCCCTGCTCCGCCCTCGGGGCGTCTATCTCACGACCGTGCCCGACCTCGCGGTGATGCTGCTCGCGGGCCCGACCGCGCTGCTGCGCCGACGCCGGGCCGCGATCGCCTTCACCGGGCTCCGGAAGGCCGCGGCGAAGCGCGAGGACCTCGGACTCCTCGGCAGGCTCGTCGCCGAGCGCCGGTTCCGGCCCGTGATCGACTCGGTGCTGCCGCTCGACCAGGTCGCGGAGGCCTACCGGCGGGTCGACGGCGGGCGCAAGGCGGGGGCCGTGGTGCTCGTCAGCGGGTGAGTCCGCCGCGTCACTGCTCGGCGGCCGGGTTCCAGGCGAGCGCCACCCAGATGACGAGCGCGTTGAAGCCGAAGCTCACGACGATGAGCACGTTGTCGTAGAGGCCCTTGTAAGGCAGGCCCGACAGGTTGAACACCACGAGCGCGGCCGAGACGATGACCGTGATCCACTTGAGCGGCGTCGCGGGCACCATGAGCGAGACCGTGATCATGACGATCGGCACGAGCATGATGAGCGCCGCCAGCAACCACATCCAGCTCGCGGCCGCCTTGTCGGCGATCTTGCCCGGCTCGGCATCGCCCGAGAAGATGCGCAGCACGTCGCCGAGCAGGTAGACGAGCATGAGCGAGATCCAGCCGCCGGCGAGGATGATGCGGGTCGGGTCCATGGTCAGGCGGCTTCCTCGGCCGAGCCGGCACCCGCGCCCGCGGGCTCCTGCGGGTGCAGCACGAGGTTGCCGACCTTGCGGCCCGAGTCGACGCGCGCGTGCGCCTCGGCGAGGCGGTCGAGCGGCATCGTCTCGTCGATGACGACCCGCAGCGCGCCGGTCTCGACGAGGTCGAGCAGAGTCACGAAGTCCTCGGCCCGTTCGGGGGAGGTGCCCGTCTTCACCGGGCCGCGGGCGGTGATGATCTCGCCGAGGCTCGCGACGGCGAGCAGCAGCCGCCCGCCCTCGGCGAGGAGCGGTCGCCCGGTCGCCGGGCTCAGCGCGCCCACCGTGTCGAAGACGACGTCGAAGCGCTCGCCGTGCGACTCGAGCGATTCGAGCGGCGTCGCGTGGTAGTCGACGACCCGGTCGGCGCCGAGCGCGGTGACGAGTTCGGCGTTCCGTGCGCTCGTGACGGCCGTGACCCGCGCGCCGAAGCGCTTCGCGAGTTGCACGGCGTTCGTGCCGACCGCGCCCGAGGCGCCGACGACGAGCACGTGCTCGCCCGGCCGCACCGCGGCCTTGTCGCGCAGGTAGTGCAGCGCCGTCGCGCCGCCGAACAGCACCCCGGCCGCGTCGTCGAACGACACCCCGTCGGGGATGCGCGCGAGCCGCGAGGCGGGTACCGCGACGAGTTCGGCGTGCGCGCCCATGCGGGCGCCCGTCATGCCGCAGACGCGGTCGCCGACGGCGAACCCGGATGCCACGGCGCCGGTGCCGCCCGCGTGCGGGGCGCTGCCCGTGGCATCCGCACCGATCGCCTCGACGACCCCCGCGAAGACGACGCCGAGCACCTTGGCGCGGGGGCCGGTCAGGCCGAGCGCGAGCTTGCCCGGCACTGCGAAGCCGCGTGGGAAGCGTGCGCCGCGGATGCGCGCGTCGCCCGAGTTGACGGTCGCCGCCATGACGCGCACGAGCGCCTCGCCGCGGCCCGCGACCGGATCGGGCACCGTTTCGATCCGCACGGCCGACGGCGGGCCGTAGCGCTCGACCACTCCTGCACGCATGCTGCTCCCTTACACCTGTAAGTCCCTGTGGCGTTCACGATAGCCTTACAGTCGTAAGGACGCAAGCATCGGTGGAGGACGGAGTCGGAATGGCCCAGCGCACCCCGCTCAGCCGCGAGCGCATCATCGCCGCCGCGATGCAGGTCGCCGACGACGGCGGCCTCGCCGCCGTCAGCATGCGCAGCGTCGCCAAGGCGCTCGGCGCCGAGGCGATGTCGCTCTACCATCACGTCTCGGGCAAGGAGGAACTGCTCGATCTCCTCGCCGACGCGGCGTTCGACGAGATCCCGCTGCTCGAGGTCGGCACGCCGTGGCGCACCGCGATGACCTCGCGCGCCGACATCATGCGCGCCGTGCTCAAGCAGCACTCCTGGGCGCTCGGCCTCCTCGAGTCGCGCTCGAATCCCGGACAGGCCGTCATGCGGCACCACGACCGCGTGCTCGGCGTGCTGCGGCACGACGGCTTCGACCTCGCGCTCGCCGCTCACGCCTACTCGGCGCTCGACGCCTACATCTACGGCTTCGTGCTCACCGAGCTCAACCTGCCGTTCACGCCCGACGTGGGCGCCGACGCCTTCGCCGAAGGGCTCGAGCTGCCCGCCGAGGAGTACCCGCACCTCGCCGAGATGCTCGAGCAGATGGTGCTCGGGCACGACTACGACTACGGCGACGAGTTCGGCTACGGACTCGACCTCGTGCTCGATCAGCTCGAGCTGCGCCTCGTCGGGCAACTCGGCCGAACCGGGCTGCACCCGTGAACCGCGCTCAGCCCCAGCTCGGCAGCCAGAAGTGCAGCTGGCGCAGCGTCGGGGTGATCGGCACGCCCGTCCAGATCGGGTAGTAGAACGCCGAGACGAGCAGCACGACGGCGAGGAACACCGCGACGATCGCGAGCCCGCGCGTTCGCGCCCACCGCTCGTCGCCCGGCCTGCCCGCGATCATCCCGAGCACGAAGACGAGCGCGAGCACGAGGTAGGGCTCGAAGGCGATCGAGTAGAACTGGAACACGGTGCGGTCGAGGTAGCCGAGCCACGGCAGGTAGCCCGCCGCGAGGCCCACGAGGATCACGCCGGCCTGCCACTCGCGATACCGCGCGACGCGGTAGACGAGGTAGAGGGATGCCGCGGCGGCCGCCCACCAGATGAGCGGGTTGCCCACCCCGATGATCGAGGAGACGAGCCCGCTCGAGGAGTCGTCGGAGTAGTACATGTTCGTCGGCCGGATCATGAGGAGCCACGTCAGCGGGTTCGACTGCCACGGGTGCTCGCTGTGCACGCCCACGTGGTAGTCGTACGCGGAGACGTGGTAGTGCCAGAGGCTCTGCAGCGAGCCCGGCACCCACGCGAACAGGCCGGTCGCCGCGTTGCCGGCCTCCTCGGCCCAGTGACGGTAGTAGCCGCCGTCGGTCGTCAGCCAGCCCGTCCACGAGGCGAGGTACACGACCGCCGCCACCGGGACGAGCAGCACGAACGTCACCGGCGCCTGCTTCAGCAGTCCGCCCGTGAGCCAGAACGGCACCCGGGCCCGTCGCCGCGCGACGATGTCGACCACGACGAGGTAGATGCCGAACGCCGCGAGGAACCAGAGCCCCGACCACTTGACGGCGGTCGCCGCACCGAACGCGGCGCCCGCGGCGATCACCCAGGGCCGAGACCACAGCGCCGGTCCGTAGTGCGGGTCGCGGCCGGACGCCCACGCCTCGGCGAGCCGGGCGTCGAGCGCCCGCTCGGCGTGCGCGCGATCGAGCAGCACGAACCAGAAGCCGAGCAGGGCGAAGAGCATCACCCAGTTGTCCAGGAGCGCGACCCGCGACATCACGATCGCGTTGCCGTCGACCGCGAACAGGAGGCCCGCGGTGACCGCGAGCGCGGTGGAGGAGAACAGCCGGCGTCCGACGAGCGTGATGAGGAACACGGCGATCGTGCCGGCGAGCGCCGTCGTCGCGCGCCACCAGAACGCGTCGCCCGCGCCGAACGCGGCCATGCCGAGCCCGATCATCCACTTGCCGAGCGGCGGGTGCACGACATACGAAGGCTCGTCGAGGTAGAGGTTCGTGTCGCCCGCGGCGAAGTCGGCGTCGGCGCCCTCGGGCCATCGCGACTCGTAACCGTTGTTGATGAGCGTCCACGCGTCCTTCACGTAGTACGTCTCGTCGAAGACGATCTGCTGCGGATGCCCGAGGTTCCAGAAGCGCAGCACGGCGGCGATGAGCGTGACGAGGATCGGGCCGCCCCAGTACCAGAGCCGGCGGCGGGCCGACGTCGACATCTGCCGGGACCACCAGTCGTCGAGTCGGGAACCCGTGGGCTCCACCGACGCGTCGACACTCATGCGCCCAACACTAGGACAGACTTGAAGGCATGATCATCCTCGCGGCGACGCCCATCGGCAATCTCGGGGACGCCTCGACGAGGCTCAGGGAGGCGCTCGAGGCCGCGACGGTGATCGCCTCGGAGGACACCCGCGTGACGCAGCGCCTCATCGCCGCGCTCGGCATCGCGAACCGCCCCCGCCTCATCGCGCTGCACGAGCACAACGAGCGGCAGAAGGCCGACGAGCTCGTCGAGCTCGCCCGCGAGCACGACCTCCTCGTGCTGAGCGACGCCGGCATGCCGACCGTCTCCGACCCGGGCTTCCCGCTCGTCGCCGCGGCGGCGGCGGCCGGGGTCCTCGTGACGGTGATCCCCGGCCCCTCCGCCGTCGTGACCGCGCTCGCCGTGTCGGGACTGCCGACCGACCGGTTCGCGTTCGAGGGGTTCCTGCCGCGCAAGGCCGGCGAACGCTCTCGCCGGCTCGCCGAGCTCGCGGGCGACCGGCGCACGCTCGTCTTCTTCGAGGGACCGTCGCGGCTCGCGCCGAGTCTCGAGGCGCTCGCCGAGGCGTTCGGCGCCGACCGTCCGGCTGCGGTCTGCCGCGAGCTCACGAAACTCCACGAGGAGGTTCGCCGCGGCGCCCTCGGCGAGCTCGCCGACTGGGCCGCCGCGGGCGTGCGCGGCGAGATCGTGATCGTCGTCGGCGGGGCCGGCGAGACCGCGGTCGACCCCGAGGGCGCGCTCGAGCGCGTGCTGGGGCTCGCCGCGTCGGGCACCCGCCTGAAGGACGCGGCCGCGCTCGTCGCCGCGGAGACCGGACTCGGCAAGCGCGACCTCTACGAGGCGGCGCTCGCGCACCGCCAGCGGCCCGTCGAGTAGCCCCGACGTCGGCGCACGGACGCGCCCGCGCATCTTCGGCGACGAGGGCCGAGCGGCGCAACCCCTGTCGCTCACCCCCGAACGGGGGGAGAATGGGGGCATCGCCCGACATTGGAGGTGCGAGATGGATGCCACGCGCGGAACGCACGGAGGCGGCGCGCACGCCGTCCGATTCGCCGAGTACGGCGGGCCCGAAGTGCTGCGGGTCGACGAGGTGCCGGTGCCCGAACCACAGGCGGGCGAGGTGCTCGTCGAGGTCTTCGCCGCCGGGCTCAACCCCGCCGACAGCGCCGCGAGGCGCGGCGAGCACCCCGACCGCTGGCCCGTCGAGTTTCCCGCCCGTCAGGGCAGCGACCTCGCGGGGGTCGTGCTCGCGACCGGACCCGGCGTCGCACGATTCGCCCGTGGCGACGAGGTGATGGGCTTCGTCGCCCGGGGCGCGCAGGCGAGTCACGTCGTCGTGCCCGAGCAGCAACTGCTGCCGAAGCCGCCCGGGCTCTCCTGGGAGGTCGCCGGTTCGCTCCACTTCGCCGGCACCACCGCGTGGAACGCCGTCGAGGGCCTCGCGCTCGGACCCAACGACACGATCGTCGTCACCGCGGCCGCGGGCGGGGTCGGCTGCCTCGCCGCCCAGTTCGCGAGGATCCGCGGGGCGACCGTCATCGGCACCACCACCGAGGAGCGCTTCGACTTCCTGCGCCAGTTCGGCGTGATCCCCACGGGGTACGGACCTGGGCTCGCCGAGCGTGCGACGGCGATCGTCGAGGCGACCGACCACGCGCGACCCGTCACGGCGTTCCTCGACTTCCTCGGCGGCGAGACCGCCGCCGCGCTCGCGCTCGGGGTGCCGCGCTCGCGCATCCTCACCGTGCTCGACCAGAGTGCCGTCGAGGCGAGTCAGGCCGTCGAGCTGGGGGCCGGAGACGTCGTCGCGCTCGGCCGCGTCGCCGCACTCGTGTCGGCTCGGCGCGTCCGCCTCCCGATCGCCGACGTGTTCCCGCTCGCCGAGGTCGCCGACGCCTACCGGTCGCTCGACCGACGCGACGCCCCGGGCAAGATCGTGCTCGGCTTCCGAGTGGTCGAGTACCCGGGCCAGCGGGTGCGCGAGCCCGCGATCAAGGAGCAGGACGTCACGCTCGGCGTGCCCACCCCGCACGAGCACATGGAGGTCGCCGAAGCGGTGCCGCCCGCGATCGGCGACGGGAGCGTGCGCCGGCGCCGTCGTGAGCGCCGGGCCGAGGAGGAGGCGCACCGCGGATAACGCGAACGCGGCGGCATCCGCGCGCGGCAATAGGGGGTGAGCCCGAAGCCTCGGCGGTAATGGTGCTCAGCGCGCGTGAGGTTGAGCAGGTCTCGTCGGGTGAGCCCGAAGCCTCGGCGGTAATGGTGCTCCGTGCGCGTGAGGTTGAGCAGGTCTCGTCGGGTGAGCCCGAAGCCTCGGCGGTAATGGTGCTCCGCGCGCGTGAGGTTGAGCAGGTCTCGTCGGGTGAGCCCGAAGCCTCGGCGGTAATGGTGCTCCGTGCGCCCATAAGATTGAGCGCATGGCCGAAGCCTCCTCGTTCTACATCACCACGCCCATTTTCTACGTCAACGACGTGCCCCACATCGGGCACGCCTACACCGAGGTCGCCGCCGACGTGCTCGCACGCTGGCACCGGCAGGCCGGTGACGACACGTGGATGCTCACGGGCACGGACGAGCACGGCCAGAAGATCCTCCGCACCGCGACCGCGAACGGCGTCACCCCGCAGGAGTGGGCCGACAAGCTCGTCGCCGACGCCTGGATCCCGCTGCTCGAGACCGTCGGCATCGCGAACGACGACTTCATCCGCACGACCGACGCGCGCCACGAGGCGAACGTGCAGAAGTTCCTGCAGAAGCTCTACGACGACGGCCACATCTACACGGGCGAGTACGAGGGGTACTACTGCGTCGGCTGCGAGGAGTACAAGCAGGAGTCCGACCTCGTGCCGGGCGCCGGCGAGTACGAGGGCCAGCTCGTCTGCGCGATCCACTCGAAGCCGGTCGAGCTGCTGCACGAGAAGAACTACTTCTTCCGCACCTCGGCGTTCGCCGAGCGCCTCCTCGCCCTCTACGAGGAGCGCCCCGACTTCGTGCAGCCCGAGTCCGCCCGCAACGAGGTGCTCGGCTGGGTGCGCTCGGGGCTCGCCGACCTCTCGATCTCGCGGTCGACCTTCGACTGGGGCGTCAAGGTGCCGTGGGACGAGACCCACGTCGTCTACGTCTGGTTCGACGCGCTGCTCAATTACATCACCGCGGTCGGCTACGGCCAGGACGACGAGGAGTTCGCCCGCCGCTGGCCGGCGCAGCACATCGTCGGCAAGGACATCCTCCGCTTCCACGCCGTGATCTGGCCGGCCATGCTGATGGCCGCCGGCCTCGAGGTGCCGAAGGGAGTGTTCGGCCACGGCTGGCTGCTCGTCGGCGGCGAGAAGATGTCGAAGTCGAAGCTCACGGGCATCGCGCCCGAGCAGATCACCTCGACGTTCGGTTCCGACGCGTTCCGCTACTACTTCCTCCGGGCGATCGCGTTCGGCCAGGACGGCTCGTTCTCGTGGGAGGACCTGTCGGCCCGCTACCAGGCCGAGCTCGCGAACGGCTTCGGCAACCTCGCCTCGCGCGTCGTGGCGATGATCACGCGCTACTGCGACGGCGCCGTGCCGACCGCCGGCGCCCTGCAGCCCGCCGACATCGAGATCGCCTCGGTCGAGCGCCGGGCGACGGAGGCCTCGTGGCAGGCGATCGACCGACTCGCGATCCACGAGGCGATCGGCGCCGCGTGGGAGCTCGTCGACGCCCTGAACGGCTACCTCACCGCCGAAGAGCCCTGGGCGCTCGCGAAGGACCCGGCCAACCGCGAGCGGCTCGAGACGGTGCTCGCGACCGCGTACCGCGGCCTCGGCACCCTCGCCGTGCTGCTCTCGCCCGTCACGCCCGTCGCGGCGGCGAAGCTCTGGACGGCGCTCGGCGCGCCCGGCACCGTGCAGCAGGCGCGCATCGACCGTGCGCACGAGGCCGAGCTCGGCGAGCGGGTCGCACCCCTCGAGGCGCTCTTCCCGCGCGTCGAGGTCGCGGAGTAGCGGGTGACGCCCGAGTACCCGCCGCTGCCCGAGGCGCTGCCCGTCCCGGTCTACGACAACCACACCCACCTCGAGCCCTCCGACGAGGCGCCGCCCGGGCGCCCCGACACCCTCCTCGACGTGCACCAGCACCTCGAACGGGCGGCCTCCGTCGGGGTCGCGGGAGCTGTGCAGGTCGGCACCGACGTCGCCACCAGCCGCTGGTCGGCCGAGCTCGCCGCGCGCGAGCCGCGGCTGCTCGCCGCGGTCGCGCTGCACCCCAACGAGGCGCCCGAGCTCGCGGCATCCGGTTCGCTCGACGAGGCGATCGCCGTGATCGACGAGCTCGCCGCGCAGCCGCGCGTGCGCGCGGTCGGCGAGACGGGGCTCGACTTCTTCCGCACCGGCGCGGAGGGGCGCCCCGCGCAGTTCCTCGCGTTCGAGTCGCACATCGACATCGCGAAGCGGCACGGCGTCGCGATGCAGATCCACGACCGCGACGCGCACGACGAGGTCGTGGCGACGCTGCGCCGGGTCGGTGCGCCCGAGCGCACCGTGTTCCACTGCTTCTCGGGCGGCGAGGAGCTCGCGCGCATCGCCGCCGACGAGGGCTGGTACTGCTCCTTCGCGGGCAACGTGACGTTCAAGAACGCCGAGAACCTCCGCGACGCCCTCCGGGTGCTGCCGCGCGAGCTCATCCTCGTCGAGACCGACGCGCCGTACCTCACCCCGGTGCCGCTGCGCGGGCGGCCGAACGCGCCGTACCTCGTGCCCCACACCGTCCGCTTCATGGCCGAGACGCTCGGGGCCCCGCTCGACGAGTTCTGCGCCGAGCTCGCGTCGAACACGCTCGCCGTGTACGGCTCATGGGAGGATGACCCCGTGCAGGGGGCGACGACGAGGGGCGACGGGGCGTGAACGCGCACCGCCACGAGGCCGAGAGCGACGGCCCCGGCGCCCAGCCGCGCCTGCTGGGGCCCGCCGAGATCCGCGACCTCGCCGAGCTCCTCGGCGTGACGCCGACGAAGAAGCTCGGCCAGAACTTCGTGCACGACGGCAACACGGTGCGGCGCATCGTGCAGACCGCGGGCGTCGAGCGCGGCGAGACCGTGCTCGAGATCGGGCCGGGGCTCGGCTCGCTGACCCTCGGCCTCCTCGAAGCCGGCGCCGACGTCATCGCCGTCGAGATCGACAAGCGGCTCGCCGCGCAGCTGCCTCATACTGCTGGCATCATGCAGCCGGGCACGTCGCTGACGGTCGTCACCGAGGATGCGATGCGCGTCACCGAACTTCCGGGGGCCCCGGTCAGGCTCGTCGCGAACCTCCCGTACAACATCTCGGTGCCGGTGCTGCTGCACCTGCTCGAGCACTTCGACTCGCTGCGGTCGGGCATCGTCATGGTGCAGGCGGAGGTCGGCTATCGGCTCGCGGCCGAGCCGGGGTCGAAGGTCTACGGCGCCCCGAGCGTGAAGGCCGCCTGGTACGGGCACTGGCGCACCGCGGGGCAGGTCTCGCGAATGGTGTTCTGGCCGGTGCCGAACGTGGATTCGGTGCTCGTCGGCTTCGAACGTGCGGAGGCTCCCGGCTCGGAGGCCGAGCGCGTCGCGACGTTCGCGCTCGTCGACGCCGCCTTCCAGCAGCGCCGCAAGATGCTCCGCCAGTCGCTCTCGGGCGTGCTCGGCGGCGGTTCGGCCGCAGCGGCGGCGGTGCTCGAGGCCGCGGCGGTCGATCCCCAGGCGCGCGGCGAGCAGCTCGTCGTCGACGACTTCCTCCGCATCGCGCGGGCGGCGCAGGCGTAGTCCGCGCCCTCGCGCGGGCGGCGAGTCGCAGGACGATCCGACCCGGATGCGGGATTCCGCCCGCGTGCCGCTGGAAACCTCCTTCGACTCGCCACGCGTGCAGGGCTCCGATGCGTTCGTCGCGCCGGGTAGCGTGGTCGCATGGCGAGTGAGACCGTGGGATCGAACACCGACGGGGTCGGCGACGACGCCGTCGAGGCGGCGACCGGGCAGCCGCGCGAGGTGTGGTTCGCCCGCCTCGACGAGGCCGGCGCGACGACGTGGACGCACAAGGCCGTCGCGACGTGGCTCGTCGCCGAGCACGGGGTCGACCCCTGGTGGGCGCAGAACGTGACGGTGGCCTACGAGCAGGCGCGGGGCATCCGCCGGCCGGGGCAGCGGCAGGACGGCAGTTACGAGGCGAGCGTCACCCGCTCGGTCGACCTCGAGAAGACGGCGGCGCTCCGCGCGCTCGCCGGCGTCGTCGAGGCGGCGCTCGGCACGGCGCCGCTCGCCCTCAACCTCACGGCGAAGCATCCGACGGCCCGTTTCCCGCTCGACGGCGGCGAGTTCGTGCTCGCCTCGTCGAGCGACCGGCCGGGCGGTCGCTCGTCGATCGGCCTGACGTGGGGCCGCATGCCGGGCGACGAGCGCCTCGCCGAGGTGAAGGCCCGCATGCGCGGATGGCTCGCCGAGGTCGGGTGAGGCGTCGTGGCCGGGAAGCCGTCGGGTAGCGTGGTGGCATGACGATCGCCTGGGCCGACGAGGCAGTGCATGTTCGGGCGCCCGGCAAGATCAACCTCTTCATGCGCGTGGGCGCGGTGCAGCCCGACGGCTATCACGACGTGGCGACCGCGTACCAGGCGGTCTCGCTCTATGAAGACGTGCGGGCGTGGCCCGACGACGAGTTCAGCGTCACGTTCGGCGGCAGCGTCGACGTGTCGGCCCTGCCGACCGACGGCTCGAACCTCGCGATCAAGGCGGCCAAGCTGCTCGCCCGCACGGCCGGGGTCCCCGGCGGCGTGCGCCTCGAGGTCGAGAAGCACGTGCCCATCGCGGGCGGCATGGGCGGGGGCTCCGCGGATGCCGCGGCGACCCTCGTGGCCTGCGACGCGCTCTGGGGCACCGGCCTCTCGAAGGAGGAGCTGCACGCCCTCGCCGCGAAGCTCGGCGCCGACGTGCCGTTCGCGCTGACCGGCGGCACGGCCATCGGCACCGGTCGCGGCGACCGGCTGAGCCCCGCGCTCGCGACCGGATCGTTCCACTGGGTGCTCGCGGTGGCCGAGTTCGGGCTGTCGACGCCCGGCGTCTACCGCGAACTCGACCGCCGCCGCGATGCGCACCCCGAGCTCGATCCGGGTGACGCGACCCCCGCGGTCGACACCGAGGTGCTGCAGGCGCTCCGCGCGGGCGACGCGCGGATGCTCGCCGCGGCGCTCCACAACGACCTCCAGGCGGCGGCGCTCGGGCTCGCCCCCGGGCTCGGCGGCATCCTCGAACTCGGCGAGGCGAACGGCGCACTCGCCGGCCTCGTCTCCGGCTCGGGGCCGACGGTCGCGTTCCTCGTCGACGACGCGGACTCGGCCATCGAGCTGCAGGTGGCCCTGTCGGCCGCCCGGCTCAACGCCCTGCACGTGCACGGCGCCGTGCACGGGGCTCGGCTGCTGCGGTCCTGAGCCCGCCCGCGGCGGCGGCCGACGGGTCGCCCGGCTAGGCTCGTCAGGTCATGGCACACCTCCTCGGCGCTGAGCGCCTGCATCTCGAGTTCCCGACGCGCACCGTCTTCGACGAGGTGACCCTCGGCATCGACGAGGGCGACCGCGTCGGCGTGGTCGGCCGCAACGGCGACGGCAAGTCGACCCTCATGAAGCTCCTCGCCGGGCGCCTCGAACCCGACGGCGGGAGGGTCACGCAGCGTCGTGGCATCCGCATCGGCATGCTCGACCAGGCCGACGTCGTCGACCCGGGGGTCACGGTCGCCGAGGCCGTCGTCGGCGGCATCGACGAGCACGTCTGGGCGGGCGACGCGAAGGTGCGCGACGTCATCGGCGGGCTGCTCGCGGATGTCCCGTGGCAGGCGCAGGTCGGCAGCCTTTCGGGCGGCCAGCGCCGACGGGTGGGCCTCGCGGCGCTGCTCATCGGCGACTGGGACGTGCTCTTCCTCGACGAGCCGACGAACCACCTCGACGTCGAGGGCATCGCCTGGCTCGCGGGCCACCTGAAGGGGCGCTGGGCGCAGGGGCAGGGCGCGCTCGTCGTCGTGACCCACGACCGGTGGTTCCTCGACGAGGTGTGCACCGCGACATGGGAGGTGCACGACGGCATCGTCGAGCCCTTCGAGGGCGGGTACGCGGCCTACGTGCTGCAGCGCGTCGAGCGCGACCGCATGGCCGCGGCCAGCGAGGCGAAGCGGCAGAACCTCATGCGCAAGGAGCTGGCGTGGCTGCGGCGCGGCGCGCCCGCGCGCACCTCGAAGCCGAAGTTCCGCATCGAGGCGGCGAATCAGCTCATCGAGGACGAGCCGCCCGTGCGCAATGCCGTCGAGCTCTCGCAGCTCGCCGTGTCGCGGCTCGGCAAGGACGTCGTCGACCTCCTCGACGTGAGCGTCGAGTACCCGTCGGCCGAGTCGGCCACGGGCTCGAGGACCGTGCTGCACGAACTCGAGTGGCGCATCGCCCCGGGGGAGCGCACCGGCATCCTCGGGGTGAACGGCGCGGGCAAGTCGACGCTGCTGGGGCTCGTCACGGGCGCGGTCGAGCCGACCTCCGGCCGGGTGAAGCGCGGCAAGACGGTGCGCATCGCGACCCTCAGCCAGGAGCTCGCCGAGCTCGCCGAGTGGGCCGACGAGCGGGTGTCCGCCGTCGTCGCCGAGCAGCGGGCGAGCTACACGGTCGGCGCCGGCTCGAAGGCCGTCGAGCTCACCCCCGGGCAGCTGCTCGAGCGGCTCGGCTTCACGAGCGCGCAGCTGTCGACGCCGGTGAAGAACCTCTCGGGCGGCCAGAAGCGCCGCCTCCAGCTCCTGCTCATCCTGCTGCAGGAGCCGAACGTGCTCATCCTCGACGAGCCGACCAACGACCTCGACACCGACATGCTCGCCGCGATCGAGGACCTCCTCGACTCCTGGCCGGGCACCCTCCTCGTGGTCTCGCACGACCGCTACCTCATCGAGCGCGTCACCGACCGGCAGCTCGCGATCATCGACGGGCACCTGCGCGACCTCCCGCGCGGCATCGAGCAGTACCTCGAGCTGCGGGCGGGCGTGGATGCGGCGCGGCTGGCCGGTGCGGCGGCGCCGGGCGGCCCGTCGGGCGGCCCGGGCGTGCTCGCTCCCGCCGGCGGTGCGGCGCCCGTCTCCGGCACGGCCGCGGCGCCGGCGCTCTCGGGCGCCGAGCGCCGCAACGCCGAGAAGGAGCTCGCCTCGATCGACCGCCGGCTCGAGAAGCTGCAGGCCGAGATCGCCGTGCACCACGAGAAGCTCGCCCGTCACGACCAGTCCGACTACGTCGGGCTCGGCGCGCTCGGCGACGAACTGCGCGCGCTCGAGGCATCCGTCGCCGACCTCGAGACCCGCTGGCTCGAAGTATCTGAGAATCTCGAGGGTTGACGTCGCAGAAGCTGTGACCGTTTGTGACCAGGTGGTCAACACGGCGAAGAACCTTCGCCTAGCGTAGAGATGCGCCCGCGATCGCGGCATCGAAGCCCCCACTGAAATCAACGGTGGCGGAGCCATGCCTGCTCCACGCCCATCCGCACCCAGACCGCGGCGCCCGAAGCGAAAGGGAACCCATGTCACACCGCACCACGAAGCTCATCGCCGCACTCGCGGCCGCGCCCCTGCTGTTCGGGCTCGCGGCCTGCGCGACCCCCGCGGCCGGCGGCGAGGGCGACTCCGCAAGCGACGTCGTGAAGATCGGCGTCGTCGGCAAGGGCGACCCGCAGTGGGAGGCGTTCGAGGAGGCCGCGGCCGACGAGGGCATCACCATCGAGATCGTCGACTTCGGCGACTACGCGCAGCCGAACCCGGCGACGACCGAGGGCGAGCTCGACCTCAACCAGTTCCAGCACATCGTCTACCTCGCCGACTACAACGTGTCGGCCGGTGAAGACCTCACGGCGATCGGCTCGACCGCGATCTACCCGCTCGGCCTCTACTCGACCAAGTACGAGTCGGCCGACGACATCAAGGACGGCGAGACCGTCGCCGTGCCGAACGACCCGTCGAACCAGGCGCGCGCGCTGCTCGTGCTGCAGTCGGCCGGCCTCATCGAGCTGAAGAGCGGCGGCACGATCTTCTCCGACCTCGCCGACGTCGACGAGAGCGCCTCGCGCGTCAAGGTCACCGCCCTCGAGGCCTCGCTCACGCCGACCTCGCTGCCCGACGTGGCCGCCGCGGTCATCAACAACGACTTCGTCGCCGACGCCGGCCTCACCTTCGAGGACGCCATCGCGCAGGACGACCCGAGCGACCCCAACGCGCTGCCCTACGTGAACATCTTCGCCACCCGCGCGGAGGACAAGGACAACGCGACCTACAAGAAGCTCGTCGAGATCTTCCAGACCGACCCCGAGGTGCAGGCCGGCCTCGTCGAGGCCTCGGGCGGCACCGGCGTGCCGGTCGTGACGCCCGTCGCCGACCTCGCCGAGTCGCTCGCCAAGGTCGAGGCCGACACCAAGGCCGCCAAGGGCTGACGCCCGTTCCATCCGTACCGCCGCGCGGGCGGTGGCGACCCACCCGGTCCCACCGCCCGATGCGCGTTTCCAGAGGACCACGAGTCCGGAGGAGAAGCACCATGGCGCTCGTCGCGCTGAAGAACGTCACGAAGACCTACCCGGCACCCGAGAAGGGCGGCCGCGAGGTCGTCGCCGTCGACGACGTCACGCTCGACATCGAGCCCGGCGACGTCTACGGCATCATCGGCTACTCGGGCGCCGGCAAGTCGACCCTCGTGCGGCTCGTCAACGCGCTCGAGCCGGCCAGCTCGGGTTCGATCTCGTTCGACGGCCGCGAGCTCACGGGCCTTCCCGAGCGCGAACTCCGCAAGATCCGCCTCGGCATCGGCATGATCTTCCAGCAGTTCAACCTCTTCACCTCGAAGACGGTGCAGGGCAACATCGCCTACCCGCTGAAGGTGGCGGGCTGGTCGAAGGCCGAGATCGC
This sequence comes from Agromyces sp. NPDC057679, assembly GCF_042799635.1. Classification (NCBI taxonomy): domain Bacteria; kingdom Bacillati; phylum Actinomycetota; class Actinomycetes; order Micrococcales; family Microbacteriaceae; genus Agromyces; species Agromyces sp. NPDC057679. The sequence continues at coordinate 55,431 of NZ_JBHVIK010000005.1, forward strand.
GCCCCGCGTGGCCGAACTGCTCGAGTTCGTCGGGCTCTCCGACAAGGCGAAGTCCTACCCCGAGCAGCTCTCGGGCGGGCAGAAGCAGCGCGTCGGCATCGCCCGCGCGCTCGCGACCTCGCCGCGGCTCCTCCTCGCCGACGAGGCGACGAGCGCGCTCGACCCCGAGACGACGCAGGAGGTGCTCGAGCTCCTCAAGCGGGTGAATCGCGAGTTCGGCGTCACGATCATCGTCATCACGCACGAGATGGACGTCATCCAGTCGATCGCGACGAAGGTCGCCGTCATGGACGGCGGCCGGGTGATCGAGGACGGCGACGTGTTCGACGTCTTCTCGACCCCGCAGAACTCCTCCTCCCAGCGCTTCGTCGCGACCGTCGTGAAGGGCGTGCCGTCGCCCGCCGAGCTCGCCGTGCTGCGCGAGCGCCACGACGGGCGCATCGTCACGATCTCCTTCCGCGACGGCGACGCCTCGCAGGCGCAGGTCTTCCTCGAGCTCGCCCAGGCCGGGCTCGACTTCGAGCTCGTCTACGGCGGCATCAACGACATCCAGGGCCGGGCGTTCGGTCACCTGACTCTGGCGATCAGGGGTGAGGATGCCGCGACCGACGCCGCACTCGCCTCGATCGCCGCGCGCGTGGAAGTGACGGAGGCCGCCTGATGGATCGCCTGTTCGAACTCGGCTCGGAGTTCTGGGTCGCCGCGTACGAGACGCTGTACATGGTCGCGCTCACGCTGCTCATCGGCGGCGCGATCGGCCTCCTGCTCGGCGTGGTGCTCTACAGCACCCGCCCCGGCAGCCTGCTGCCGAACCGGGCGGTGTTCAACGTGCTCAACGTCGTCATCAACTTCTTCCGCCCGATCCCGTTCATCATCTTCCTCGCGGCGGTGCAGCCCCTCGCCCGGTACGTGATCGGCGTCGGCATCGGCAACGACGCGTTGGTCTTCTCGCTCTCGATCGCCGCCTCCTTCGCGATCTCGCGCATCGTCGAGCAGAACCTCATCACGGTCTCGCCGGGCGCGATCGAGGCCGCCCGCGCCATGGGCGCGGGCCCCGTCCGCATCCTCCGCACGGTGGTCATCCCCGAGGCGCTCGGCCCCCTGATCCTCGGCTACACCTTCATCGTCGTCGCGATCGTCGACATGACGGCGATGGCCGGCTTCATCGGCGGCGGCGGGCTCGGCAACTTCGCGCTCGTCTACGGCTACCGGCAGTTCGAGCCGGCGATCACCTGGGCGGCGCTGCTGCTCATCGTGATCTTCGTGCAGGCGCTGCAGTTCCTCGGCAACTGGCTGGCCCGCAAGGTGCTGCGTCGCTGACCGGCCGCCGCGGGAAGGCCCGGCGCCGTGCCTCGCTCAGAGCGCGTCGAACCCGAGGCTGAGCTTTCGCAGCAGCCCTGCGAGGCGCTTCTGCTCGGCCGCGGGCAGGCGTGCGAGCAGCTCGGCCTCGGCGTCGACGAGCCGGGTGATCGCCGCGTCGACCCGGGTGAGCCCGGCCGGGCTCATCTCCACGAGGATGCCGCGGCCGTCGTTCGGGTCGGTCTGGCGACTGACGAGCCCGCGTTCGACGAGCCGGTCGATGCGGTTCGTCATGGTGCCGCTCGACACGAGCGTCTGCTGCAGCAGCGCCTTGGGGGAGAGCCGGTACGGGGTGCCCGCGCGGCGCAGCGCCGAGAGCACGTCGAACTCGCTCGCCTCGAGCTCGGAGCGGGCGAAGGCCTGCCGCCTCGCCCGGTCGAGGTGCTTCGCGAGCCGCGCGACGCGCGACAGCACCTGCAACGGGGAGAAGTCGAGGTCGGGGCGCTCGCGCTCCCAGTCGTCGACGATCCGGTCGACCTCGTCGGCATCGCTCATCCCGCCATTATCGCGCGCCGTTTGCGGCATGGCAGACTTGAGGGCGCGTGCGCCGGCGAGCCGCCTCGCGCATTCCGCCATGGTGTAACGGCAGCACGACAGCCTTTGGAGCTGTGAGGCCCAGGTTCGAATCCTGGTGGCGGAGCCCGAACTCTCCGTCGCCTCCGACACCGCCGCAACCACAGGAAGCCGCATGACCGACCAGAACCTCGCGATCATCGTCCTCGCCGCCGGCCAGGGCACCCGAATGAAGTCCTCCCTGCCGAAGATGCTCCACCCCCTCGCGGGGGCGCCGATCGTCGGCCACGTGCTCGCCACGGCGCGCGCCCTCGACGCCGCGCACGTGCTCGCCGTGGTGCGCCACGAGCGCGAGCGCGTCGCCTCGGCCATCGAGGACGGATTCCCCGGCACCGTGCTGGTGGACCAGGACGAGATCGACGGCACCGGCCGCGCAGTCGAGCTCGCCATCGCCGCGCTGCCCGAGGGATTTGACGGCGACGTGCTCGTCCTGAACGGCGACGTGCCGCTCCTCGACGCCGACACCCTCGCCGAGTTCCTCGGACGCCACCGCGACACCGGCTCGGCCGCCTCCGTGCTCTCGGCCGTCTACGACGACCCGAGCGGCTACGGGCGCATCGTGCGCAGCGACGCCGGCGCCTTCGACCGCATCGTCGAGCAGAAGGACGCCACGCCCGAGGAGCGGGCGATCGGCGAGATCAACGCCGGCATCTACGCCTTCGGCGCGTCGGCGCTCCGAGACCAGCTCGCGAACCTCACGACCGAGAACGCCCAGGGCGAGAAGTACCTGACCGACGTGATCGGGCTCCTGCGCGCGGCGGGCTCCGAGGTCGAGGCCGTGCCGGTGGCCGAGCCCTGGCTCGTCGCCGGCATCAACGACCGGGCCCAGCTCTCCGAGGCGGCCGCGCGGCTCAACGCGCTCATCGTGCGCGGCTGGCAGCTCGCCGGGGTCACGATCGAAGACCCGACGACCACGTGGATCGACCTCGCGGTGAAGATCGAGCCCGACGTGACCATCCGCCCCGGCACGCAGCTGAAGGGCGCGACGGTCATCGCGACCGGTGCGGTCGTCGGCCCCGACACCACCCTCGTCGACTGCGAGGTCGGCGAGAACGCCGAGGTGCGCCGCACCGACGGCACGCTCGCCGTCATCGGCGCCGGCGCGACGGTCGGCCCGTTCTCGTTCCTCCGGCCCGGCACGGTGCTCGGCGCCGACGGCAAGATCGGCGCCTTCGTCGAGTCGAAGAACACGCGGATCGGCGAGGGCAGCAAGGTGCCGCACCTCTCGTACGTCGGCGATGCCACCATCGGGCGCGGGGTGAACCTCGGCGCGGGCACCATCACCGCGAACTACGACGACGTCAACAAGCACCGCACCGAGATCGCCGATCAGGTCCACACGAGTTCGCACACCGTGCTCGTCGCGCCCGTTAGGCTTGGTGCCGGAGCGAAGACCGGCGCCGGTGCGATCGTCCGGAAGGACGTTCCTGCCGGGGCACTGGCCCTCAGCGTCGCCCCTCAGCGCAACATCGAGGGGTGGGTCGAAGAGCATCGACCCGGTACGGAGGCGGCACGTGTCGCCGCCGAGGCGCGGTCCGGCGAACGAGGCAAGTGAGCAGAAGGCGAACCATGGGGCGCAAGAAGAAGGTCGTCGATCTCGACCTGGAGAACAACATCGCACCCGGCCTGCAGGCCAAGACCAAGAAGCGTCTCGTGGTCGTCACGGGTCGCAGCGACCCGGCGCTCGCCGGGCAGGTCGCCGCGGTCCTCGGCACCGAGCTCGCGCCGACCGAGCACCGCACCTTCGCGAGCGGTGAGATCTACACCCGGTTCGAGGTCTCGGTGCGCGGCTGCGACGTGTTCGTCGTGCAGTCGTTCGGCCCGCCCGTCAACGAGTGGCTCATGGAGCTGCTCATCATGCTCGACGCGCTCAAGCGCGCCTCGGCGAAGCGCGTCACCGTCGTCGCCCCCTACTTCCCGTACTCCCGGCAGGACAAGAAGGGCCGCGGTCGCGAGCCCATCTCGGCCCGCCTCGTCGCCGACCTCCTGAAGACCGCCGGCGCCGACCGCATCATGAGCGTCGACCTCCACGCCGCGCAGATCCAGGGCTTCTTCGACGGCCCCGTCGACCACCTCTTCGCGAAGCCGGTGCTGCTGCGCCACTTCCAGGAGAGCCTGTCGGCCGACGACCGTGCGAAGCTCACGGTCGTCTCGCCCGACATGGGCCGCGTGCGCGTCGCCGACACCTGGGCCGACGACCTCGGCGCGCCGCTCGCGATCATCCACAAGCGCCGCGACCCGAAGGTGGCGAACCAGGTCACCGTGCACGAGATCGTCGGCAACGTCGCGGGCCGCGTGTGCCTGCTCGTCGACGACATGATCGACACGGGCGGCACGATCGTGAAGGCCGCGCAGGCCCTCAAGGAGAACGGCGCCGAGAAGGTCATCGTCGCCGCGACCCACCCGATCTTCAGCGACCCGGCGGCCGAGCGGCTCCAGGACCCGTCGATCGACCAGGTCGTCGTGACCGACACGATCCCGCTGCCGCCGGAGAAGCTGTGGGACGGGCTCACGGTCCTCCCGATCGCGCCGCTGCTCGGTCGCGCGATCCGCGAGGTCTTCGAGGACGGCTCGGTGACGAGCATGTTCAACGGCGAGGCGTAGGCCCGGCTGATGGCGATCACGACGCCCCGTCCCTGGCTCGCGAGCTATGCGGCGGGAGTCCCCGACGACATCGACGAGCCCGAGGGCTCGCTCTACGACCTCATCCGCGGCTCGGTCGAGCAGTACCCCGACAACGTCGCACTCGAGTTCTTCGAGCGCACGATGAGCTACCGCGAGCTCGGCGAGCAGATCGAGCGCGCCGCCGAGGGGCTGCGCCTGCTCGGCGTGCAGAAGGGCGACCCGGTCGCACTCGTGCTGCCGAACTGCCCGCAGCACATCGTCGCGTTCTACGCGGTGCTGCGGCTCGGCGCGATCGTCGTCGAGCACAACCCGCTGTACACGCCCCGCGAGCTCCGCCACCAGTTCGAGGACCACGGCGCCCGCGTCGTGATCGCCTGGGACAAGGTCGTCGAGACGATCCAGGCGTTCCCCTCCGACGTGCAGGTCGCGCACCTCGTCTCGGTCGACGTGACCCGGGCGATGCCGTTCCTGACGCGTGCGCTGCTCCGCCTGCCGGTCGCGAAGGCGCGCGAGTCGCGGGCCGCGCTCACGACGAAGGTGCGCGGCACCGTGCGCTGGGAGGAGCTCACCTCCTCGGCGCCGATCGACCCGCACATCATCGCGCCGACGGTCGCCGACGTGGCGCTCATCCAGTACACGAGCGGCACCACGGGCAGCCCGAAGGGCGCGACGCTGACGCACGCGAACCTGCTCGTGAACGCGGCGCAGTCCCGGGCGTGGGTGCCCGACGTGCCGCGCGGCACCGCGGTCGTGTACGCGGTGCTGCCGATGTTCCACGCCTACGGGCTGACGCTCTGCCTCACCTTCGCGATGAGCATGGGCGCACGCCTCGTGCTGTTCCCGAAGTTCGACCCCGAGCTCGTGCTGAAGGTCGTGAAGAAGCATCCCGCGACCTTCCTGCCTGCGGTGCCGCCGATCTACGACCGCCTCACGAAGGCCGCGGCCGCCGAGGGCGTCTCGCTCCAGGGCATCCAGATCGCCATCTCGGGGGCGATGCCCCTCTCGGCCGAGGTCGTCGAGCCCTGGGAGGCCGCCACCGGCGGGTACCTCGTCGAGGGCTACGGCCTCAGCGAGTGCTCGCCCGTGCTCATGGCGAACCCCGTCGCACCGAACCGCAAGGCGGGCACCGTCGGCCTCCCGCTGCCGTCGACCGAGTGCCGGGTCGTCGACCCCGAGCAGCCGTCGAACGACGTCGCTCCCGGCGCCGAGGGCGAGCTGATCGTGCGCGGGCCGCAGGTGTTCTCGGGCTACTGGCAGAAGCCTGAAGAGACCGAGGCCGTCTTCGTGGCCGACCCCGAAGGCGGGGCGCCCTGGTTCCGCACGGGCGACATCGTCTCGATCGACGACGAGGGCTTCGTGCGCATCGTCGACCGCATCAAGGAGCTGATCATCACGGGCGGCTTCAACGTCGCGCCGAGCGAGGTCGAAGAGGCGCTGCGTGCGCACCCCGACGTCGAGGACGCGGCCGTCGTGGGCCTTCCCGACGAGCACTCCGGCGAAGAGGTCGTCGCGGTCGTCGTGCTCGCCGAGGGGGCGCAGTTCGACGAGAAGTCCATCCGCGACTTCGTGCGCGACGGACTGACGCCGTACAAGGTGCCCAAGCGCATCCTGCCGGCCGACGACCTGCCGCGATCGCTCATCGGCAAGGTCCTGCGCCGCGAGGTGCGCAACGGCCTGCTGAACGGCTGAGCGGGGGCGGCGACGTGTCGTTCCTCTCCGCCGAGACCGCGCGGGCGCTCGCCGAGCTCGTCGCGCTCGACGCGCTCGACGGGGCGGCCGGGCCCGACGGCGAGGATGCCTCGCCGCTCGAGCGGCTCGGCGGCATCCGTTCGCTCGTGGCCGCCCTCGAAGCCGACCCGGCCGTGCTCGCCGCCGTGCGCGAGGCGGTCGCCGCCGGGATCGGCTGGGACGAGATCGCCGAGGCCGCGGGCCTCAGCGCCTCGGCGGCGAAGTACCGCTGGGCCGGCGACGACGAGACGATCTCGGCACGCCAGGAGGCGAGCCGCAAGCGCAAGCGCGAGCGCCCCTCGAGCGTGCCGACCGAACTGCCGGGGCTCTCGGTCGCCGAGGCCGCGGCGAGGTACGGCGTCACCGCGCAGGCGATCTACCAGCGGGTCACCCGCGGCATCCTGCGCGCCGAGACCGTCGAGCTCCCCGACGGGCGCAAGTACAAGCGGGTGTTCCCCGACGAGCCCGACGCCGGGTGAACCGCGGCGCGCCGGTGCCTCACGCGATCGGCTCGAGGAACTCGAGCCGATTGCCGTGGCAGTCCTCGCTGTAGAAGCGGCGCATCCCCGGGAACCCGTCGTCGAAGTGCACGGGGTAGCCCGCGTCGCGGAGACGGCCGGCGCACGCGTCGAGCCCCGCGACCAGGAGGCCCGGATGCGCCTTCTTCGCCGGGGCGAACTCCGGTTCGACGCCGAGGTGCAGCTCGATGCCGTGGCCGCGGAACCAGCAGCCGCCGCGCGCCGCGAGCGCCGGCGGCTTCTCGAGCTCCGCGAATCCGAGCACTCCGGCGTAGAAGTCGCGGAGCGCGGCCTCGCTGCCGGGCGGGCAGGCGAGTTGGACGTGATGCAGCATGCCGAGCCTCCGAACTCTCTCGATATCAAGATAGTTCGAGGGAGCGGTCTCCGTCGAGTCCCGTCGACGACGCCCCGAACGGGGATGCTGGCCCCGAGGCCCGCGTGGTGCTAGGTTGCGGCTCAAGGGCCGAGCGGCCCGATGGATGTCGGGGCACGGACGCCTGGATCGCACCGACCACGACGCGGACACGGGGAGTGCCATGTCGACGTCGATCACCAAGCTGCTTCGTCATCCGGCAGCGAACGCGCAGTCGCTCGAGTCGGCTGCGCTGCTCATCGGCGCCGCGGTGTTCGTGGTCGCGGCACCGCTGTCGTTGCTGATCTACTGGGGGCGCGAGCTGCCGATCTCGGGCGACGGATCGCTCGGGCAGATGATCGGCATCACCTCGGCCGTCGTCGCCCTCGTCGTCTTCGTGGTCGGCCGCCGTGTGGTGGCCACCCGCAGCTCCGCGGAGACGCCGCTCGCGCCGGACGGGGCGGTCGTGCCGCCGCACGGTCGGTTGCGGTGGTACGACATCGCCGCCCTCGCCGTCGCGCACGCGGTCATCGCGCTGCTCGGCTGGATCGGGCTCGCGGCCGTGCTCAGCCTGAGCTTCGTCGACGCGGTCGTCTTCGCGGTGCCCGCGGCGGCGCTGACCGCGGTCGCGACGGCGATCACGGCGTACGCCGTGTTCCTCTCCTCGGTGCACCTCAGCCCGATGGTGCTGTCGCTCGTGCTCGCGGTGTTCCTCGTGGTCGGCGCGCTCGCGAGCATGCTCAGCGCCTCCGATCCGCACTGGTGGCAGAAGAACCTGAGCTCGCTCGGCATGACCGACGACATCTCGGCGCTCGCGTTCAACCTCACGCTCATCATCGCCGGCGTCCTCGTGACCACGATCGCCCACTACGCCGTATCGGGGGTGCCGGCGTCGACCCCTGAGGAGGCGAAGGGCCGGAGGACCGTCGCGGTGTTCCTCGCCGTGATCGGAGTGCTGCTCGCCTGCGTCGGCGTGTTCCCGGTCGACGAGTTCCTGATGGCGCACAACGTCGCGGCGACCGGCATGGCGATCGTCTACACCGTGCTCGTGCTCTCGCTCCGCCGGTTCATCCCGACGACGCCGCGCGTGTTCCTGCTGCTCGGGTACGTCTACATCGGCGTGATCGTCGTGATGGCGGCCTTCTTCATCTCGGGCTACTACAACCTCACGGCCGTCGAACTCGTCGTCGCGGTGCTCGTGTTCAGCTGGGTGATCGTCTTCCTGCGCAATCCCGGTGAGCCCGTGGCGCCGGCTGCGGTCGCTGACGGGCCGGGCGACCTGGGTGCGGCCGGCAACGACCACGTCGTCGACGGCGCGCCCGGCACCGGATCGCCGGTGCCGAGATGATCGGCCGATCCGACCGCTCGGGCTAGGCGGGCAGTTCCTCGGGGTCGACCGGGCGCGGCGCGCTCGGCAGGAGGCCGAGGTTCGCGAGCGGGGTCGCGACCCCGCCCGCCGACACCGCGGAGCACATCCAGCCGGGACCGCCGTCGGCGAAGAGGTCGAGCGCGACGCGCGAGCCGACCGCGTCGGCGTCGTACCGGTCGACGTAGACGGCGCACGCGCGTGCGGCGGCCGACTGCGCCTGACCGGCGACCGAGAGCACGAGCGGCAGCACGAGGGCGGCCAGCGCGACGAGCACGGTGATGCGGAGCACCCGTCGGCGACGCTCGCCGTACACCGGCCGGTCGTCGTCGTGCCGGGCGTCGTCGTGGTCGGGGCGCTCGTCGGTCATCGCTGCGGCTCGCTGATGAGGACCGACGCGATGCCGGCTGCCGCCGCGGCGACCGTCGCCGCCGCGACCGCCATGATGAGGAGCGGGTGCGGGGCGTAGACGCCCGCCTCGAGCTGGCGGCGGCGCACGGTGCCGACGGCCGCGACCGCGGAGGCGGCTGCGACCAGCACGACGCCCGCGGCGATCAGCCATGCCTCGCCGTGGAGGAGGCCGGTGCGGAGGGCGAGCAAGGCGTTCACGGCGACGACGAGCGCGGTGCGCGTCCACGACAGGGCGGTGCGTTCGGGCTGGAGGCCCGGGTCGCGGGCGATCGGCAGGCTCATGGCAGGGCCAGGAACACCGTGAGCACGACCGCCGTCACGAGGCACACCGCGGCGAGCACGGGCAGTGCCCAGCTGAACGCGAGTCGGCGGCCGTGGCGCATCGCGATCTCGTTGCTGCGCCAGCGCAGGTACGACAGGAGCGCGAGGGCGGCCGCCGCGAGCCCGAGCCCGACCGCGAGGATCGTCACCATGACGCGCGGGCCGATCGCTGCCGCGAACTCGTGCAGCAGCACACCGCCGGCGATCAGCGCGAGCGCTGTGCGGATCCAGGCGAGGAAGGTTCGCTCGTTCGCCAGGGTGAAGCGGTAGTCGGGGTCGTCGCCCTCGCTCCGCCATTTCGGCTCGACCATCGGCACCTCCTCCGTGAGCCTAACGGGCGCGGGCCCGGTGCGGCGCTCGGCCGCACCGGGCCCGGCACGTGGTGTCACCCGTCCGGCGAAGCGGACGGATGGGGATCAGTGCGACGAGGGCGTCGTCTCGATCTCGCTGCGGTCGCCCGACCACAGGGTGTGGAACACGCCCGCCTTGTCGACGCGCTTGTAGGTGTGCGCGCCGAAGAAGTCGCGCTGGCCCTGCACGAGGGCGGCGGGCAGGCGCGGTGCGCGCAGGCCGTCGTAGTACGCGAGCGACGAGCTGAACGCCGGCGTCGGGATGCCCGACTGCGCCGCCGCGACGACCACGCGGCGCCAGGCCGCCTGGGCGCCGGTGACCGCGTCGCGGAAGTACGGCGCGACGACGAGGGCCACGAGCTCGGGGTCCTCGGCGTAGGCGTCGGCGATGCGGTTGAGGAAGCGGGCGCGGATGATGCATCCGGCTCGCCAGATCTTCGCGATGTCGCCCTTCTTGACGTCCCAGCCGAACTGCTCGGCGCCCGCGATGATCTCGTCGAAACCCTGCGAGTAGGCGATGATCTTCGAGGCGTAGAGCGCCTGGCGGACGTCCTCGATGAAGGCGTCGGCGTCGGCGACGGCGAACTCGCCGTCGGGGCCCGGCAGGGTCGCGGATGCCTCGCGCTGGGCGCGCTTCGACGACAGGCTGCGGGCGAACACGGCTTCGGCGATGCCCGAGACGGGCACGCCGAGGTCGAGGGCGTTCTGCACCGTCCATGCGCCGGTGCCCTTGGCGCCGGCCTCGTCGAGGATGACGTCGACGAGCGGGAGGCCGGTCGAGGCATCCACCTGGCGGAGCACCTCGGCGGTGATCTCGATGAGGTAGCTCTCGAGCTCGCCGGTGTTCCACTCGGCGAAGATCTCGGCGATCTCGGCCGGGCTCTTGCCGGTGCCCTGGCGGATGAGGTCGTAGGCCTCGGCGATGAGCTGCATGTCGGCGTACTCGATGCCGTTGTGCACCATCTTGACGAAGTGGCCGGCGCCGTCGGTGCCGACGTGGGTCACGCAGGGCTCGCCCTCGGCGACCGCGGCGATCGAGGCGAGGATCGGGCCGAGGGTCTCGTACGACTCGGCCGAGCCGCCGGGCATGATCGACGGGCCGTTGAGCGCGCCCTCCTCGCCGCCCGAGATGCCGGTGCCGACGAAGTGGATGCCGGTGGGCGAGATCTCGCCCTCGCGGCGGATCGTGTCGTGGAAGTTCGCGTTGCCGCCGTCGACGATGATGTCGCCCGGCTCGAAGCGGCTCGCCAGCTCGGAGATGACGGCGTCGGTGCCGCGGCCCGCCTGCACCATGATGATCGCGGTGCGGGGCTTCTGGAGCGAGGCGACGAAGTCGTCGTACGACTCGCTCGCGACGAACCCGGCCTCGGGGTGGTCCTCGACGAGGGTGCGGGTGCGCTCGGGGGAGCGGTTGAACACGGCGACGGTGTTGCCTTCGCGGCTCGCCAGGTTGCGGGCGAGGTTCGAGCCCATGACCGCGAGGCCGACGACGCCGATGTTTGCTGAAGGGGTGACAGGCACGTAGCTCTCCTCGAAGAAAGGGTGGGGTCGATCCCAGCGTACTGTGAGCGGGCCTCACGGTTGCACGGTGTTGCGGTGAGCCGGTGCGCATCGATCGCCGGGCCGGCCGGTCTGCGGTAGCTTCGAGTCGCGATCCCGTCGTGCGGCCGCGCACGCCGAGGGGTCGCCGTCGGAGCCGGCGAGGAGCCCGAGGAGGATGCCGTGTCAGAGGTGCTGCGCACCCCGCTCGTCGTGATGGGCGTCTCCGGTTCGGGCAAGTCGACCGTCGGCGCCGCGCTCGCCGCGGCCTTCGACGTGCCGTTCGTCGACGGCGACGACCTGCACCCGCCCGCCAACAAGCGCAAGATGGCCGAGGGGCGTCCGCTCGACGACGACGATCGGGCGCCGTGGCTCGAGCGCATCGCCGTGCGCATCGGCGCCGAGCTCGACGCGGGGATCCCGATCGTCGTCGCGTGCTCGGCGCTCCGGCGGCGCTATCGCGAGCAGCTCGTGGCGCATGCCCCCAGCACCGTGTTCGTGCACCTCGCCGGCCACGCCGAGCTCATCGCCCAGCGCCAGCGGGACCGCGCGCACGAGTTCATGCCGGCGAGCCTGCTCGCCTCGCAGCTCGAGGCGCTCGAACCGCTCGGCGACGACGAGCGCGGCATCGTGGTCGACGTGCGCCGGAGCCCCGCCGAACTCGTCGAGGACGTGCGCGCCGCGCTGGGCCTGCCGGGCCGCGCCTGAGTGCCAGGGCCGCTCGAATCGGCAGGACGGCCGCCTTCGGGTAGAATGGGCGATTGGACTTCGGCGAGGGACGCCCTTCCGCCCGTGCGAACGGTCGGCGAGGCATCCGTGATCGACGCGGTAGGAGCAGGCTCCACGGCTTTTCCTCACGCTCTGCGCAGGCCACTGCGCGCGTTCGAGTCGAAACGACAGACACACGATCTGGGCCGTGCGCCCGCAAGGAGAATCATCATGGACGACGACAACAAGGTCATCGCAGAAGCCCGCGAGAGCTTCGGCAAGGGTGCGGCCCGCAAGATCCGCGCCGCCGGCAAGATCCCCGCGGTGGTCTACGGCCACGGCACCGAGCCGCAGCACGTCACCCTCCCGGCCCACCAGGTCGGCCTGCTCATCCGCAAGGCGAACGCCGTGCTCGACCTGCAGATCGCCGGCAAGAGCCAGCTCGCGCTCGTCAAGGACGTCCAGAAGGACCCGGTGCACCAGATCATCGAGCACCTCGACCTCATCGTCATCAAGAAGGGCGAGAAGGTCCAGGTCGAGGTCCCCGTGCACCTCGAGGGCGAGCCCGCCCCCGGCACCATCGCCGACCTCGACTCGCACACGCTGCTGCTCGAGGTCGAGGCGACCCACATCCCCGAGAACGTGGTCGTGTCGGTCGAGGGCCTCGAGGAGGGCACCCAGATCCACGCCAAGGACGTCGAGCTGCCCAAGGGCGCGGCGCTCATCACCGACGGTGACGCGCTCGTCGTGAACGTGCACACCCCGCAGAAGGTCGACCTCGGCGAAGAGGCCGCCGAGGCCGCCGAGGGCGAGGCCGTCGAGGGCGAAGCCGTCGAGGAAGCCGCAGCCGAGTCCGCCGAGTAAGGCGCACCGCTTCGCAGGGGCCTGCGGCGCCGCTCCGGGTACGCTCGGAGCGGGCCGCAGGCCCTCGTGCTGTCACCGGCACCCACACCTCGAACCTCGCGAACGGAGACGATCATCGGACTCCTCGACCGCTTTCGCCCCCGGAAGGATCCCATCGTGGCCGCGAACACCTGGCTCGTCGTCGGCCTCGGCAACCCCGGGGCGCAGTACGCCGGCAACCGCCACAACGTCGGCCAGATGGTCGCCGACGAGCTCGCCTCGCGCATCGGCGCGAGCTTCAAGAGCCACAAGACGCCCTCGCGCGTCGCCGAGGGCTTCCTCCGTCCTGGCGGCCCGAAGCTCGTCATCGCGAAGCCCAACTCGTACATGAACACCTCGGGCGGCCCGGTCTCGGCGCTCGTGAAGTTCTACGGCATCGAACCCGAGCGCCTCATCGTCGTGCACGACGAGCTCGACCTGCCCTTCGACACCGTGAAGCTCAAGCAGGGCGGCGGGCACGGCGGGCACAACGGCCTGCGCGACATCTCGAAGGCGCTCGGCCCCGACTACGTGCGCGTGCGCGTCGGCGTGGGCCGCCCGCCCGGCCGGCAGGACCCCGCCGACTTCGTCCTCAAGGACTTCTCGGGCACCGAGCGCCAGAACCTCTCGATCCTGCTCGGCGACGCGGCCGACGCGGTCGAGGCGGTCGCCTCCGACGGGCTGCTCGCGGCGCAGCAGCGGTTCCACTCGCCGGCCTGAGCCGACGGCCCCGCGACCTCAGATGAGGCCGCGGAGGAACTCCTCGGGCGAGAGGCCCGCGGCGCGGGCGCGCTGCACGAGCCGCTCGTGCTCTTCGGTGGAGAGCTCGACGGTGAGCGTCTGCCACGCGTCGGGCGCCTCGTCGAGGTCGAAGAGCGTCGCGGGCACGTCGTCGGCATCGCGGTCGACTCCGTCGGCGTCGGCGTCGTCGTCGAGATCGACCGAGGATGCCTCGTCGGACTCCCGGTCCGTCGGCTCGCCGCCCGACCACCCCGGCCCCGTGGGAACCGGCAGCCCGCTGCGGAATGCCTCGGCCGCGGCGCGGGCACGCTGATCGGCGGCCTCGTTCATCGGGTGGCCGACGTGACCCTTCACCCACTCGAAGCGGTAGCGGCGGCCCACCAGCTCCGCGTCGATCTCTTTCAGGATCTCGACGTTCATGACGGGCTTGCCGTCGGCCTTGCGCCACCCCTTGCGCTTCCACCCGGGCATCCACTTCGTCACCGAGTTGATGACGTACTGGCTGTCGCACTGCACGAGCAGCTCGTCGTCGAGGTGGGCGGTGGCACGGAACAGCTCGAGCACGGCCGTGAGCTCGCCGACGTTGTTGGTGCTGTGCTTCCACCCGCCGGCCGCCCAGCGGTCGTCATCGACGTACCAGGCCCAGCCCGCGGGGCCGGGGTTGCCGAGGGCCGAGCCGTCTGCGGCGGCGATGATCATGCGGGGTCCTTCCGTCGAGCCGCGCCAATCGTATCCGGCGCCGCCGACGGCGCCCGTCGCCGGCCGCCGGCCGTGTCGGAGGGCGCGCGTAGACTCGTCGGGTGAGTCTGCAGGGTCTGAACACGGCGCTTTCGCGCGCCTCCACGATCGACGGCGCCCTCTCGGAGGCCCTGCGGAACGCCGATTTCTCGGCTCCGGCGGGCCTCGATGCGCCGTTGCTGGCCGGGCTCCTCGCCCGTCGGGTCGAGGCGGGGCTGCCGCCGGCCCTCCTCGTCATCACCGCGACGAGCCGCGAGGGCGAGGCGATGCGCGCCTCGCTCGCGCCCTACCTGCCCGACGACGCCGAGCTCCTCGAGTTCCCCGCATGGGAGACGCTGCCGCACGAACGCCTCTCGCCGAGCGCCGAGACGGTCGGCCGTCGGCTCCATGCCCTGCGCCGCATGCACGAGTGGTCGGCGTCGTCGGCGTCGCATCCGCTCGTCGTGGTCGCCTCGGTGCGCGCCGCGCTGCAGCCGCTGGCCGACAACCTCGCCGACCGCGCCCCCATCGAACTCGTGCAGGGCGGCCGGGGGCACGAGCTCTCCAAGCTCGCCGTCGAACTCGTCGACCTCGCGTATGCCCGCGTCGACATGGTCGCCCGGCGCGGCGAGTTCGCGGTGCGCGGCGGCATCCTCGACGTGTTCCCGCCGACGGCCGACCACCCGGTGCGCGTCGAGTTCTTCGGCGACGAGGTCGAGGAGCTCCGTGCGTTCTCGGTCGCCGACCAGCGGTCGCTGCCCGAGCCCGTCGAACGCGTCGTGCTCTCGCCGAGCCGCGAGCTGCTGCTGACCGCCCCCGTGCGGCAGCGGGCGAGCGAGATGGTGCACGAGTTCCCGAGCCTCTCGGCGATGCTCGAGAAGATCGCCGAGGGCATCCCCGTCGAGGGCATGGAGTCGCTCGCACCGGCCCTGCTCGAGCGGCTCGTGCCGGTCACGCACTACCTGCCCGAGGGCGCGGCGCTCGCCGTGCTCGAACCCGAGCGGGTCTCGGGGCGCGCGGTGAGCCTCGGCGAGACGAACCGCGAGTTCCTCTCGGCCGCGTGGATGGCCGCGACCCACGGCGCCGAGGCGCCGATCGACCTCGCCGCGGGCGACTTCCTCACCGTACGGGCGCTGCGCGACGCCGCCATCTACAGCGCGCCGGGCGAGCCCGACCCGCGCCGCGTGTGGTGGAACTTCTCGAGCTTCGACCTCGGCGACGCCGCCGAGGTGGTCGCCGCGGCCGGGGGCGATGCCGCCGAGCAGGCCGCGCAGGCGGCGGCCGCGACCCGGCGCGTCGCGGCGAACGCGATGCCGAGCTTCCAGGGCAACGTGGAGGGCGCCGTCGAACATGTCGCCGGCCGCCTCCGCGACGGCTGGTCGCTCGTCGTCGTCTCGGCCGGGCAGGGGCTCGTCGAGCGCGCCCGCGACGTGCTCGCCGAGGCGGGCCTCGCCGCGCGCATCGTCGAGGAGACGCCGAGCGAGTTCGAGCCCGGGGTCGCGTACCTCGTGCACGCCGACGCGGCCCGCGGCTTCGAGGTGCCCGAGGCGAAGCTCGGGCTCATCGCCGAGGCCGAGTTCTACGGCCGCGCCGCGGGCTACGACGCGAGGCAGGGCAAGAAGCTCGCCTCGCGCCGCCGCAACGTCGTCGACCCGCTGCAGCTGAAGGCGGGCGACCACGTGGTGCACCAGACGCACGGCATCGGGCGGTTCGTCGAGATGGTCCAGCGCGAGGTGGCGACGGGCGCCCGCCCGAAGGGCCCCAGCCGCACCGCCGGCATCCAGCAGCAGCCCACCTCGGTGCGCGAGTACCTCGTGCTCGAGTACGCGCCCTCCAAGCGCGGCCAGGCGGGCGACCGCCTGTTCGTGCCGACCGACCAGCTCGACCTGCTCTCGCGCTACGTCGGCGGCGAGGCCCCCGCGCTCTCGAAGATGGGCGGCAGCGACTGGTCGCAGGCGAAGAACAAGGCCCGCAAGGCCGTGCGCGACATCGCCGTCGAGCTCGTGAAGCTCTACTCGGCGCGCATGGCGGCGAAGGGGCATGCCTTCGGCCCCGACACCCCCTGGCAGCACGAGCTCGAAGAGGCGTTCCCGTTCGCCGAGACGCACGACCAGCTGCAGACCATCGACGAGGTGAAGGCCGACATGGAGCGGCCGATCCCGATGGACCGCCTCCTCGCCGGCGACGTCGGCTTCGGCAAGACCGAGGTCGCCGTGCGCGCCGCGTTCAAGGCCATCCAAGACGGCAAGCAGGCCGCGATGCTCGTGCCCACGACGCTCCTCGCGAAGCAGCACCTCGAGACCTTCAGCGAGCGCTTCGCGGGGTTCCCGGTGCGCGTGCGACCGCTCAGCCGGTTCCAGACCGACAAGGAGGTGCGCGAGACCATCGCGGGCCTCGCCGACGGCACCGTCGACATGGTCATCGGCACCCACCGCATCCTCACCGAGAAGGTCCAGTTCAAAGACCTCGGTCTCATGATCATCGACGAGGAGCAGCGCTTCGGCGTCGAGCACAAGGACGCGCTCAAGAAGCTGAAGACGAACGTCGACATCCTCGCGATGAGCGCGACGCCGATCCCGCGAACCCTCGAGATGGCCGTCACCGGCATCCGTGAGATGTCGACCCTCGCGACGCCCCCTGAAGACCGCCACCCCATCCTCACCTTCGTCGGGCCCTACTCCGAGCAGCAGGTGGGCGCGGCGATCCGCCGCGAGATGCTCCGCGAGGGGCAGGTCTTCTTCGTGCACAACCGCGTCTCGTCGATCAACCGGGTCGCGGCCCAGCTCGCCGAGCTCGTGCCCGAGGCGCGCATCGCGGTCGCGCACGGCCAGCTCAACGAGCACGTGCTCGAGCAGATCGTGAACGACTTCTGGGAGCGCAAGTTCGACGTGCTCGTCTCGACGACCATCATCGAGACCGGCCTCGACATCTCGAACGCGAACACGATCATCATCGACAAGGCCGACAAGTACGGGCTCAGCCAGCTGCACCAGCTGCGCGGCCGCGTCGGCCGCGGGCGCGAGCGGGCGTACGCGTACTTCCTCTACGACCCCGCGAAGCCGCTCACCGAGACCGCGCACGACCGGCTCTCGACGATCGCTGCGAACAACGAGCTCGGCTCGGGCATGCAGGTCGCCCTGAAAGACCTCGAGATCCGTGGCGCCGGCAACCTGCTCGGCGCCGAGCAGGCGGGGCACATCGCGGGGGTCGGCTTCGACCTGTACCTGCGCATGATCGGCGAGGCCGTCTCCGCGTTCCGCGGCGACGTCGCCGAAGGGCAGACCGAACTGCGTCTCGAGCTGCCGGTCGACGCGCACATCCCCGAGGAGTACGTCGACAGCGAGCGGCTGCGCCTCGAGGCCTATCAGAAGCTCTCGGCCGCGAGCGGCCCGGCCGCGAAGGACGACCAGATCGACACGGTGCTCGAGGAGCTCGTCGACCGCTACGGCACGCCGCCCGAGCAGGTGGCGCACCTCATCGCCATCTCGCGGTTGCGTCGTCAGGCCCAGCTCGCGGGGCTCAGCGACCTGCTCGCGACCGGGTCGAAGCTGCGCATCGCACCGGCGAAGATCCCCGACTCGCGGCGCGTGCGCCTCGAGCGCATGTACCAGGGGGCGAAGCACTTCGCGCAGAACGACGTCATCCTCGTGCCGTTCCCGATGCCCGGCGGCGAGATGCTGCCCGACGCCGAACTCATCGAGTGGGTGTCGCGGCTCGTCACGAACATCTTCGAGCCGAGCGAGTCGACGGCGGCGCCTGCGGTGTGAAGCCGGGCCGCGCAGCGCCCGCAGCGGCCGGCCGCCGCGTCCCCGACCCCGGGGCGCCCCGGCCTAGGCCTTGAGGTGCCCCCAC
This sequence comes from Agromyces sp. NPDC057679, assembly GCF_042799635.1. Taxonomy (NCBI): domain Bacteria; kingdom Bacillati; phylum Actinomycetota; class Actinomycetes; order Micrococcales; family Microbacteriaceae; genus Agromyces; species Agromyces sp. NPDC057679. The sequence continues at coordinate 73,473 of NZ_JBHVIK010000005.1, forward strand.
TCGGCGAGGAACTCCTCGACGCTCAACCGATCGAGGTCGGCGCGGATCTGTCTGAGCAGCTCGTCGGCCTCCATGAGCGATCCCGCCCCGGTCCGGATGACCGGAGCCCCGGTCTCGGTGCGCACGACCACCAGCTCGGCGACCGACGGGCCGCCGAGGCTCATCGCCTCGCCCGCGACGAGCAGCACCGTGTGCACGGCCCTGCGGATGCCGCGCAGCCGTCGCGGTCGCAGTTCGGCGCTCAGGTGCCGGCTCGCCGGCTCCGCCGCCCGTCGACCGTCGGGCCCGGAGTCATGACCGCCGCTCATCGAGTTCCTCCATCGTCCTTCATCGATCCTGTCGTCCTCATCGATCCTGTCGTTTCGCCGGGGGTCGCGCCTGCGCTGCCGCTCATCGGGAGAACGCCCCGCCGGGGCCGGCCTGCGCCCCACGGCGCTTGTACTGCGCCGAGCGCACGCCGACCGCGACGCCGGAGGCGACGATCGCGATGCCCGAGCCGAGCAGCACCGCGAGGGTGCCCTCGTCGGCGACTCCGGGCAGTGCCGCGAACGCGAGCTCGTTCATGAGCAGCGACACGGTGAAGCCGATGCCGCCGAGGGTTCCGACGACGAGCAGGTCGCCCAGCGTGAGGGGCGTGCCCGATCTGCGCCGGGCCACGAGGCCGCCGAGGCCGCCGGCGATGACGATGCCGACGATCTTGCCGACCGGGAGGCCCACGAGGATGCCCCAGAACGCGGGGTCGAGCTCGCTCGGGCTCACCTGCGGCACGGCGACCATCGCCGCCGAGAAGGCGAAGAGCGGCAGGATGACGCCGTTCGACCACGGTTCGAGCGCGTGCACGGCGCGGCCGCCCGGGCGGCGCGACATCACGAGGCCGAGGGCGACGCCGGCGATCGTGGCGTGCACGCCCGAGCGGTAGACGAAGTACCAGGCGAGCACCCCGAGCACGACGAGCAGCAGCACGATGGGCCACTGCGGGCGACGGGCGAGGATCCACGCCGAACGCGGCTTCATGATGCGGCTCACCGCGCCGAACAGCGCGATCGCGATGCCCGCGAAGCCGATCGAGGCGAGATTCGCGTCGCTCGTGAAGAAGAACGCGATGATGAGGATCGCGATGAGGTCGTCGAGCACTGCGAGGGCGAGGAGGAACACGCGCACGCGCGTCGGGATCCACGTGCCGAACACGGCGAGCACCCCGAGTGCGAACGCGATGTCGGTCGCGGTGGGGATGGGCCAGCCGTCGGCGGTCGGCGTGCCCGCCGTGAACCCGAGGAAGATGAGGGCGGGCACGATCACGCCGCCGACCGCGGCGATCGCCGGCAGGAGCGCCTTCGAGAGGCTGTTGAGCTCGCCGATGACGAGCTCGCGCTTGAGCTCGACGGCGACGATGAAGAAGAAGATCGCGAGCAGTCCGTCGCTGATCCAGTGACCGACCGAGAGATCGAGGCCGATCCACGAGAGGTCGAGGTGCGCGTTCTTGGCGTCGAGCAGTGCGGGGCCGGCTGCCGTGTTCGCGAGGAGCAGGCCGAGGGCGGCCGCGATGAGCAGGAGGCCGGCGGCCCATCGCTCGGAGCGGAGGAAGTTCATGGGACTCCTGTTCGGACGTCGCGTGCGCGTACGGGCCTGAGCCCTGAGGCGACGCGGGAAGGACGGTGACGACGGTCTCCCGCCGGCCGACCAGACTTCCCGGCACTCCGCGATCGAGTCTATCGGGCGGGTCGGGGCGCGTCCGGGCGCGGCCGGGCGGGTCCGGGCGGGGCGGGCGCGGCAGAAGCACCCCCGCGGCCCGCCTACGCTTGACCGGGTGACCCTCTCGCTCTGGGCGACGCTCCTCGCCGCGTGCTTCGTGATCAGCTTCACCCCGGGCGCGGGGGCGATCAACACGATGGGCAACTCGCTGAGCCACGGGTTCCGCCGGTCGATCTGGGGCATCCTCGGCCAGCAGGCCGCGCTCGTCGTGCACATCCTCATCGTCGCCGCGGGCGTCGGCGTCCTCGTCGCGAAGTCGCCCGTCGCCTTCGAGGTCATCCGCTACGCGGGCGCCGCCTACCTCGTCTACCTCGGCATCCGTCAGCTGCTCGCGAAGCCGCAGGCACCCGACGAGGCCGACGCAGACGAGGCGGATGTCTCGGCGACGGCGCCGCTCGCCGCCTCCGAGTCGCGCTGGTCGATGTTCCGCAGGGGTCTCTGGGTGAACCTCCTGAACCCGAAGGCGATCGTGTTCTTCCTCGCCTTCCTGCCGCAGTTCATCCGGCCCGACGAGCCGCTGCTGCCGCAGTACCTCGTCGTCGGCGCGACGGTCATCGTCGTCGACGTCATCGTGATGTGGGGCTTCTTCGCGCTCGCCGCGCACGGGATGCGCCGCTTCACCCGCTCGGTGCGCGGGCAGCGCATCGTGAACACGGCGTTCGGCGTGCTGTTCATCGGCGTCGGCCTGCTGCTCGCGTTCGTGCACTGACCGCGGCGCGACCCGCGCACGCGTCGCGACGTCCGCCTAGGCTGCCGGTATGAGCGCACCCCACCCCGGACTCGACGAACTCGTCGCCACCGTCGCCCTGCTGCGCGCCCCCGGCGGGTGCCCGTGGGACGCCGACCAGACCCACGAATCGCTCGTGCAGTACCTCGTCGAGGAGTGCTGGGAGCTGATCGACGCGATCGAGGCGGGCGACCGCGCCGAGATGCTCGAAGAGCTCGGCGACGTGCTCTACCAGGTGCTCTTCCACGCCGACATCGCCGCCCATACGGGCGACGAGCGCTTCGACATCGACGACGTCGCCCGCCATATGACGGCCAAGATGGTGTCGCGGCATCCGCACGTCTTCGGCGACCGCGAGGCCGAGACCGCCGACGACGTCGTCGCATTCTGGGAGGACCTGAAGGCCGACGAGAAGCCGCACCGCACGAGCGTGCTCGACGGTGTGCCGCGCGGCATGCCGGCGCTCGCGCTCGCCCGCAAGGTGCAGGGCAAGGCCGAGAACGCCGGCGTCACCGCGCAGGATGCGCCGTGGCCGGCGCCGGCCGAACCGTCGAGCGTCACCGCGCCCGCCACCGAGGAGGAGCTCGGGCGGCAGCTGTTCGCGCTCGTCGCCTCCGCCAGGGCGCAGGGGCTCGACGCCGAGCGGGCGCTCCGCGCCGCGGTGCGCGAGTTCGAGGACGAGGTGCGACGCGCCGAGCAGGCCGCTGCCGAGGAGCCCCGGCCGGTCGAGTAGCGGAGCGTCTCGAGACCCAGCCCGCCCCGTTCAGGCGATCCGGCTGCCCTTCGCGAGTCGCCGTGCCGGCACCTCGGTGCGGCGCCACGCCCAGGCGAGCGCGCCTGCGCCGAGCAGCACGTGGATCGAGAGCCCCACGAACCACGACGGCACCGAGCGGTCGTAGACCTCCTGCGGGGTCTCGTAGTCCTGGTCGCCCGGGTACCCGTAGGGGCCGTACTTCTCCCACTCGGCGCACTCGTCGTAGACCGTCTCGAGGTCGGGCGCGTGCTGCGCCTGCCGCACGCTCACGGCGATCCAGCCGAACAGGTCGCGCGGCGAGCCGTGCTCGTCGAAGGCGCCGGGCGAGGCGTCCGCGACGACGACGTAGGGATTCGCGGCGAGGAACCCCCAGACGTAGTCCCATCGCGGAACCGGGTACTCGGTGATCTGGGGCGGCAGGCAGGGCACCTCGCCCTCGAGGTCGCCGGGCAGCAGTCCCTGCTCGTCGAGATAGGCGTAGTCGACCGAGATGTACGTGCTGCGCACCGTCGACTGCATCGCGGAGGCGCCGAGCGCGAAGGCGATCAGCGTGCCGATCGAGAGCGCGGCGACGACGAGGTAGGTGACGACCACCGAGAACAGCGGCCGCGTGATCACCCCCGACAGCCCCACGCCGATCGCGGCGATCACGCCGACCTCGACGGCGAGCACGAGCAGCGACACCGCGATCGTCGACGCCGAGACCTGGCCGAGCACGACGCCGAACACGAGGAACGGCACCGAGGCGGCGAGGAACGCGAGGGCGGTGAACCAGGCGGCGAGCCACTTGCCGACGACGAGCTGCGCGGTCGTGACGAGCGTCACCTGGGTCGTCGCGAGCGTGCCCGCCTCGCGCTCGCCGTTGATCGCGTTGCCCGAAAGGGCGGGGGAGACGAGCGTGCCGAGCAGCAGCACGAAGAAGACGACGGTCGAGAAGACCGCACCGCCGCCCTGGTCCCACGCGTTCGTCGCGATGACGACGAGCACCGTGACGATCGTCACGAGCAGCACGAAGACGCCGAGCAGCACGTACCAGGCGACGCCGCGCACGCGCTGCCTGAGGTCGAGGGCGACGATGAGCCACATGCCCTGGAAGAACCCGATCATGCGTCGTCCCCCGCCCGGTTGAGGTCGTGGAAGACGTGTTCGAGGTCGCCGACGGCCGGCGCGAACGACGAGACCGGCACGCCCGTGCCGATGAGGTGGGCGAGCAGCTGCGCCGCGTCCCGCTCGCTCGCGAGCGGGACCACCGCGCCGAGGCGGTCGACGACCGCGACCTCGCCGAAGCCCGCCGCGCCGAGGGCGGCGACGAGCCGATCGGGGTCGAGCGACCTGATCCGCCAGTGGCGCGCCGTGCGGCCGGCCCGCTCGACGTCCTCGGGTGCCGCCGTCGCGCCCGCCGCCAGGTACACCGCCGAGTCGGCCATCTCCTCGAGCTCGGCGAGCACGTGGCTCGAGACGAGGATCGTCTTGCCCTCGCCCGCGAGCCGGCGGACGAGCTCGCGGAGCTCGGCGCGTGCGGCCGGGTCGAGACCCGAGGCCGGCTCGTCGAGCAGCAGCACCTCGGGGTCGTGCACGAGGGCCCGGGCGAGGCTCAGCCGCTGCTTCTGCCCACGCGAGAGCACTCGCGTCGCCTGCTCGGCGAGCGGGGCGAGGTCGACGAGGTCGATGAGCTGCTGCGCACGAGCGGATGCCTCGACCGCGCCCATTCCGTACATGCGGGCGCTCGTCGTCAGCGCGACCCGCACGCTGAGCGTCGGCCACGAGCCGAGCACGTCGGGCATCCAGCCCATGCGCCGTCGCACCTGGTGCGGTTCGGTGACTGGGTCGTAGCCGGCGATGCGGATCGTGCCCGAATCGGGCGCGAGCAGTGTGGCGAGCATCAGCAGCAGCGTGGTCTTGCCCGCGCCGTTCGGTCCGATGAGGCCCGCGACGCTGCCCGGCGCGACCTCGAAGCTCGCATCGCGGACCGCGTGCACCCCGCCGAACGATCGGGCGACGCCCGCGACCGTGATGCCTGCCATCGTGCCTCCTCGCGCACGGGGCCGGCCCGCACAACTGGAAGAATGGCACGCATGGCCGCTTCCGTCACTCCTCCGCGCGGCATGCGCGACTTCCTCCCCGCCGAGAAGGCCCGCCGCGAGCACGCCCTCGGCGTGATCCGCGGGGTCTACGCGGCCCACGGCTTCGACGAGATCGAGACGCCCGTGATGGAGGACTCGAGCCGCCTGCACGCCGGGCTCGGCGGCGACAACGAGAAGCTCGCCTTCGCCGTCATGAAGCGCGGCCTGACCGCCGACGACCTCGCGCGCGCCGCGGCATCCGGCGACGCCCTCGCGCTCGCCGATCTCGGCCTGCGCTACGACCTGACCGTGCCGCTCGCCCGCTTCTACGCGACGCACCGCGCGGCCCTGCCTCCGGTGTTCCGTGCGATCCAGATCGCCCCGGTCTGGCGCGCCGAGCGCCCGCAGAAGGGCCGCTACCGGCAGTTCGTGCAGTGCGATATCGACATCATCGGCGAGGCCGGACCGCTCGCCGAGCTCGAACTGCTCACCGCGACCGTCGCGACGCTCGACGCGCTCGGGCTCACCGGCACGACGATCCGCCTCAACGACCGGCGCGTCCTCCAGGGCATCCTCGCGTCGTGGGGCGTGCCCGAGGAGCTCCGCGAGCGCGCCCTCATCACGATCGACAAGCTCGACAAGATCGGCGTCGGGGGCGTCGCCGCCGAGCTCGCCGAGACGGGGGCGGTGTCGGCCGACGTCGACGTGGCGACCGCGCTCGAGGGGCTCACGAGCGCCGACTGGCACCTGGCCGACGGCGTCGTGCCGCCGCCCGCGTGGCTCGACCGCGCCGCCTACGACGACCTCCTCGCGCTGCGCGCCGCGCTGCCCGACGCCGCGATCGAGTTCGACCCCACGCTCGTGCGCGGGATGGGCTACTACACCGGCACGATCTTCGAGATCGCCCACCCCGAGTTCGGCTATTCGCTCGGCGGCGGCGGCCGCTACGACGGCATGATCGGGCGGTTCCTCGGACAGGACGTGCCCGCCTGCGGCTTCTCGATCGGCTTCGAGCGCATCGTCGACCTGCTCGAGATCGCCGACGACGCGCGTCCGCGTGCCGTGGTGCTGGTCTACGACGGGGAGGTCCCGCAGGCGCGCCTGCTCGCCCTCAAGGGCGAGCTCGTGGCCTCCGGAACCCGTGTTCGACTCGAACGCCGGACCAAGAACATGCGCGCCCTGCTCGACCGCGTGACCGCCGACGGCTTCGACGCCTTCGCGAACGTGTCGGCCTCGGCGACCGACGCCGCCGCGCTCGAGTTCCGCGACCTCGGCGCGTAGCGGCGCTCGCCGAGGGGGACCCTGGCGTCAATCTGCGCATGGATCGCGCCAACTTCGCCCGCTCGATCGTGGTCGGCATCGGGCGCAAGCGCGAGACATCCTCGACCTCTAGACTTGGGCGCGGATCACGACGGAGTCTTCCACCCAGTCACCCCACCCACACGAGGAGTCCACTGTGGCATTCATCGAAGCTGTAGGCGCGCGCGAGATCCTGGATTCGCGCGGCAACCCGACCGTCGAGGTCGAGGTGCTGCTCGACGACGGCACCCTGGCCCGTGCGGCCGTGCCCTCGGGCGCCTCCACCGGTGCCTTCGAGGCCTACGAGCTGCGCGACGGCGACGCCGACCGCTACCTCGGCAAGGGCGTGCAGAAGGCCGTCGATGCCGTGCTCGACCAGCTCGGCCCGGCCATCGAAGACCTCGACGCGAGCGACCAGCGCCTCGTCGACGCGGCCCTCATCGAGGCCGACGGCACCGACAACAAGAGCGCCCTCGGCGCGAACGCCATCCTCGGCGTCTCGCTCGCCGTGGCGAAGGCCGCCGCCGACGCGGCCGACCTGCCGCTGTTCCGCTACCTCGGCGGCCCGAACGCGCACGTGCTGCCCGTGCCGATGATGAACATCATCAACGGCGGTGCGCACGCCGACACCGGCGTCGACATCCAGGAGTTCATGGTGCTGCCGATCGGCGCGCCGACGTACTCCGAGGGCCTCCGCTGGGGCGTCGAGACCTACCACTCGCTGAAGAGCCTGCTGAAGTCGAAGGGCCTCTCGACGGGCCTCGGCGACGAGGGCGGCTTCGCCCCCGACTTCGAGCACAACCGCGCCGCGCTCGACTTCATCTCGGAGGCGGTCGAGAAGGCCGGCTTCACGCTCGGCACCGACATCGCGCTCGGCCTCGACGTCGCCGCGTCCGAGTTCTTCGAGAACGGCGTCTACCGCTTCGAGGGCAAGGACCGCACCTCGGCCGAGATGAGCGCGTACTACGCCGAGCTCGCCGCCGCGTACCCCCTGATCTCGATCGAGGACCCGCTGGACGAAGCCGACTGGGAGGGCTGGACGGCCCTCACGGCCGAGCTCGGGCAGAAGCTGCAGCTCGTCGGCGACGACCTGTTCGTCACGAACCCGAAGCGCCTCGCCGACGGCATCGCCAAGCACGCGGGCAACTCGATCCTCGTGAAGGTCAACCAGATCGGCACGCTGACCGAGACCCTCGACGCCGTGTCGCTCGCGCAGCGCTCGGGCTACACCGCGGTGCTCTCGCACCGTTCGGGCGAGACCGAGGACACGACGATCGCCGACCTCGCCGTCGCGACCAACTGCGGTCAGATCAAGACGGGCGCGCCCGCCCGCTCGGAGCGCGTCGCCAAGTACAATCAGCTTCTGAGGATCGAAGAAGAGCTCGGTGAGGCCGCGGTGTACGCCGGTCGCACGGCGTTCCCGCGCTTCACGGCGTGACAGCGTAGCTGAACTGCAGCGACGGGGGTGGCCGGGTGGCCGCCCCCGTCGTCGTCTTCCGGGCCTGCCGGGAGGAGGGGCGATGAAGGACGATTCCCCCCGCAACCCCCGGCGTCCCGCGAACCCGGCCGGCGCGCGCACGCCGCGCTCGCGCACCCCGCAGAATCAGGGCAGGGATGCCTCGGCGCCCGCCTCGTCCGCGAAGCGCGGCGCCGCGGGGGCGAAGCCGGCGAACGCGAAGGCGGCGAACGCGAAGTCCGCCGCGGGATCCGCGAAGCCCGCGGCATCCGCGAAGCCCGCGAACACTCGTCCCGCCGCGAAGACGGGCCGGTCCGGGCCGGCGAAGCCTCCCCGTTCTGCGACCCCCGCCGTGGGCGCTTCGACGGACGCCGTGCGTGCGGGGTGGCTCAGTGGCATCCGTTTCTCAGGTTTCTCGCTCATCATGCTGGGAGTGCTCGTGCTCGCGGTCGTGGTGCTCGCACCGACGATCGCGGCCTTCGCGCAGCAGCGCGCGCAACTCGCCGAGCTGCGCGCCGCGGTGGCCGCACAGGAGACCGAGGTCCAGCGTCTGCGCGACGAGCGCGAGCGCTGGAACGACGAGACGTTCATCGTCACGCAGGCGCGTGAACGTCTGTACTACGTGATGCCGGGCGAGGTGAGCTACCTCGTCATCGACGACCGCAGCGAGGCCGCGAAAGCGGAGGACGCCGCAGCGGTCTCGGCCGAAGTGACCGAATCGAAGGGCGATTGGATGCGCACCCTGCTCGACTCCGTGATGACCGCGGGGCTGGCCCCCGAGGCCGGTGACCCGGCGGCGCCGGCGACCGACGCCCCGGCGACCCCCGATGCGGAGGGGGCGCGATGACCCGGCCCCCGTTCGACGAGGTGTCCGAGCGCGATCTCGCGATCGTGTCGGCCCAGCTCGGCCGCCCTGCCCGCAACGTCGTCGGCATCGCCGCGCGCTGCGTGTGCGGTGCGCCGACGGTCGTCGCGACCTCGCCGCGCCTGGCCGACGGCACCCCGTTCCCGACGTTCTACTACCTCTCGCATCCGGGCGCGACCGCCGCGATGTCGTTCCTCGAGGCGGCCCAGCTCATGGTCGAGTGCACCGAGCTGCTCGCGAGCGACGACGACGTGCGCGCCGCCTACGAGCACGCCCACCGCGAGTACCTCGCCGACCGCGCCCGGTTCGGCGACGTGCCCGAGGTCGACGGCATCTCGGCGGGCGGCATGCCCACGCGGGTGAAGTGCCTGCACGCGCTCGCGGCCCAGTCGCTGGCGGCGGGCCCGGGCCTGAACCCCATCGGCGACCTCGCCCTCGAGCGATCGAGCTGGTCGCCCGACGTCTGCCGATGCCCCGATTACGGAGTCGACCCGGAATGACCCACCGCCGGGGCCGCCTCGCAACGACGCTCGCGAAGACCGCGACCGCCGCGGTCGCGGCTGCCGCGGTGCTGCTCGGCGGGGCCCTGCCGGCCCACGCCGACACCGTTCGCGACTACGAGTACTGGCTCGGCGACTACGGCTTCACGACGGCGTGGAACACCACCAAGGGCAAGGGCGTCAAGGTCGCGATCATCGACACCGGGGTGAACGGCAACGTCACCGAGCTCCGCGGTGCCGTCACCGGCGGCACGGATGTCTCGGGCCTCGGCACTCCCGACGGGCAGACCCCGGTCGGCGACCCCGACGAGAGCGGGCACGGCACGATGGTGGCGTCGCTCCTGGCCGGGCGCGGCACGGGGGAGGGGGCCGGCGTCATCGGCGTCGCGCCCGAGGCCGAGCTGCTGACGGTGTCGGTCGCCTTCGGGCAGGACACCGGCGCCGAGAAGTCGAACGACGAGCAGATCGCCGAGGGCGTGAGGTGGGCCGTCGACAACGGCGCCGACGTCATCAACATGTCGCTCACGCGCAACACCCGTGACTGGCCCGAGAGCTGGGACGAGGCGTTCCTCTACGCCTTCGAGCACGACGTCGTGGTCGTCGCCGCGGCGGGCAACCGCGGCAGCGGCACGACCGAGGTCGGCGCGCCGGCGACGATCCCCGGCGTGCTCGCCGTCGCGGGCGTCGACAAGGAGAAGAACGCGAGCCTCGACGCGAGCTCCCAGGGCATCACGCTCGGCGTCGCAGCCCCCAGCGAAGACCTCGTGGGCGTCAGGCCCGACGGCCGCGTCGTCATCTGGGACGGCACCAGTGCGGCGACCCCGCTCGTCTCCGGACTCGTGGCGCTCGTGCGCGCCGAGTACCCCGAGCTCGACGCGGCGAACGTCATCAACCGGGTCATCCAGACCGCCGACCCGAACGGCCACGAGGTGCCGAGCCCGCTCTACGGCTACGGGCTGATCGATCCCGTCCCGGCGCTCGAGGCCGAGGTCGAGCAGGTCGACGAGAACCCGCTCGGCAGCCTCGAGGAGTGGATCACCCTGCACCGGCGCGCCTCCTCGACGACGCAGCCCACGGATTCGCCCGAATCCGAGATCGTGCCCATCGCCGACCCGCCGCCACCGGCCGATGAGGGCACGGCGACCCTGCTTCCGACACCGTGGACACTGGCCTACATCACCGTGCCGCTCTCGCTCGTCGCAGGATTTGGTACGCTAGCAGCGCTGTTGGGCATCGGCGCCACTCGGCATACCAGGCGGACTGTCCGCACTCGCGAGCAGTGATCGCACGCATCAGGCCGCATCACCAGATACTGAGGAGTCCATTCACCGTGCCCAAGATTCTCATCGTCGGCGGTGGCTATGCGGGGTTCTACACGGCGTGGAAGCTCGAGAAGTGGCTGCGCGCCGGCGAGGCCGAGGTGACGGTCGTCGACCCGCTGCCCTACATGACCTACCAGCCGTTCCTGCCCGAGGTCGCGGCGGGTTCGATCGAGGCCCGCCACGCGGTCACCTCGCAGCGTCGCCACCTGAAGAAGACCAACGTCATCACGGCGAAGGTCACCAAGATCGACCACGCCTCGAAGACCGCGACGATCACCCCCGAGCTCGGCGAGCCGTGGGAGTTCGAGTACGACGTCGTCGTCGTGACCGGCGGTGCCGTCTCGCGCACCTTCCCGATCCCCGGCATCGCCGACAACGCGATCGGCCTGAAGACGATCGAAGAGGCCGTCGCGATCCGCGACCGCCTCGTCTCGAACTTCGACAAGGCGGCGAGCATGCCCGCCGGCCCCGAGCGCGAGCGACTGCTCACGGTCACCGTCGTCGGCGGCGGCTTCGCCGGCATCGAGGTCTTCGCCGAGCTCCGCTCCTTCGCGAGCGCGCTGCTCGAGTACTACCCGCAGCTGAGCTTCGACGAGACGCACTTCCACCTCATCGAGGCGATGGGCCGCATCATGCCCGAGGTCTCGCTCGAGACGAGCCACTGGGTCATCAAGCACCTCGCGCAGCGCGGTGCCGAGATCCACCTCGACACCCAGCTCACGAGCGCGCAGGACGGCAAGATCGAGCTGTCGACCGGCGAGAGCTTCGAGTCCGACCTGATCGTCTGGACCGCCGGCGTCATGGCGAACCCGGCGATCGTGCGCACGAGCGACCTCCCCGTCGAGGAGCGCGGCCGCATCAAGACCCGCGCCGACCTCCGCGTCGGCGACGACGAGGACTTCGTCCCCGACGCGTGGGCGGCCGGCGACATCTCGGCCGTTCCCGACCTCTCGGGCGGCGGCGTCGGCGGCTACTGCGTGCCGAACGCCCAGCACGCCGTGCGTCAGGGCAAGCTGCTCGCGAAGAACATCGTCGCGGTGCTCCGCGGCGAGGAGCCCAAGCAGTACTTCCACAAGAACCTCGGCGCCGTCGCCGGCCTCGGCATCGGCTCGGGCGTGTTCCAGTCGGGCAAGCTCGCGATCAAGGGCCTGCTGGCCTGGTTCGCGCACCGCGGCTACCACGGCCTCGCGATGCCCAGCTGGGAGCGCAAGTTCCGCGTGTTCTGGGGCTGGTGGAACAACTTCTGGCTCCGCCGCGACATCGTCGCGATCGAGGCGGTGCAGACCCCGCGCGCCCAGTTCGAGCTCTTCGCGGCTCGTCCGAAGCCCCCGGCGGTCGAGGCGCCCGCACCGGCCGCGCCCGCCGCGGCGAAGGACGCCAAGCCCGCCAAGAAGGAGCCCGTCGCCGCCAAGTAGCGGACGGCCCCTGACTAAGCTGAGACGCGGCGTCGCCCTTCGGGGCGGCGCCGCGTTCCGCGTCTTCCGGGCGCGACGCTCCCGTAGCCCAATCGGCAGAGGCAGGCGGCTTAAACCCGCTCGAGTCTGGGTTCGAATCCCAGCGGGAGCACCGTTCTCGACGCCGTCAGATCCGCTGAATCACGCGGAAGTGGGGCTCGTCAGCAACTGCTCCTGAGCGCTTCCGGCACTTCGCGTGCGGTGATCTCGACGATCGTCCCCTCGCCGAAGGCCCGGATCGGTGCTTCGCGGGCGTCAGTCGGTGTCGAGGGCTGCGTCGAGTCGCCCGGCCTTGATCGCGTCGACGAGTGTTTGATGGTCGTGGACCGTTTGCTCGGCGTACGCAAGCGAGAATCGCCCGAGAGCCTTGTCGAACGTGTCGCCGTCGCCGAGGTAGCCCGCGATCCCGGCGGCTGAACCCGTGTTGGCGTGAGCGCGGGCCAGCGCAGTGGCGCAGAAATCGGCGTACCGCGTCATCAGCTCGACATCGGCCACGAGGTCGATGGAGAGCTTCATGTCGCGCAGTTGGCGCACGTAGAACTCGCGGCCGGCCGGACTTGTGGCGTATCCGAGGAAGATGTCGCTCGCCGGCTGCATCAGCCGCTGACCGGTGACAACCCGCTCGCCGTTGTGCACCAGCGGGTCCGGGCGTCGAGGGACGAAGGGTGCGAGCACAGAGTCGTTCGCCTCCTTGACCTGCAGCAGTAGCGGCTTGCCGTCGTCGTCGGTGAACAACACGACGTAGCAACGAGTGCCGACGCTGCCCACGCCGACCACCTTGATCGCGACATCGCGAAGGAGGTAGTGGTCGTACAGCACTTGAAGCGGCCGGGAGAGCGAGGATCTGTAGGCGTCGAAGAATCCCTGGATGCTCTCGAGGTTGATCTCATCGAAGTGGAAGATCAGCGGTGGTTGGTCCGCTATCCGCAGGTCGCCGCCTGCGGTATCGACGAGTTTCGGGAACAGATGCTCGGCTACTCGCCGACGCGCCCGCCGTCGCAGCTCCTTTCGCCGCTTCTTCGTCTTCTTGTCGGGTGCCGTGTCGATGAGTGTCGCCAGGTCGATGCGGTCGTACCACACCTCCAGTGGAGTCATCGTCGCCAGTTCCGCGATGCGACGTCGATACGCGGCCGCGCATGCGACGGCAACGGATTCCGCACCGTGGTCGTCGATGCCCACCTCCTGGCAAGCGACGACCAGACTCGCGGTGAGTCGCTTCAGATCCCACTCCCACGGTCCGGGGAGGGTCTCATCGAAGTCGTTGACTCCGAACACGACGTTGCGTTCCGGGGTGGCGAAGAGCCCGAAGTTCATGAGGTGGCAGTCGCCGCACAGCAGGACCTCAAGTCCCGGCGTCGGCGCGGTGGCGAGGTCGCCGGCCATGACGGCGGCGGAGCCGCGCAGAAAGGCGAACGGGCTTGCGGCCATGCGACCGAAGCGGATCGGGATCAGCCCCTCCAAGCGGCTCGCATTGGAAGCCGTCAGCACATCGATCGGGTCGGCCCGGTCCTTGGAGGGTACCCAGTCGCCGTGCGAGTCGAGCGGTACAACCTTTCGCCGGTCGTGACCATCCTGGAACTGCTCGGCCCTGGTGAGTGTCATCGTCGGCTCCCCTCGATGGTGACGCCGCCCGCGTCAGTCGTGGTTTCCCGCAACACGGAGGAAGCGGATGAAGACTGCGATCCAGCCGAAGATCAGCGCGAACACGATGATCTCGAATGCGGTAAGCGAGAAGTAGCCGATTGCGGGGATGAAGAGGATCACCGAGACAACCACCGCAGCGAGGAACCCCCACGACGCGACGAAGTAGGTGCGGGGCATGCCGCGGAAGAACCTCGGGCCGCCGATGAGGAGCACGAGGAACATCACGGCCATGCCGGAGGCCGAGAGGTTGTGGGCAGTCATGTTCACGTCGACCGGGAAGATGCCCACGCAGGCGAGCATGATCCCCATAATGACGAACAGCACGGGGACGACGCGGGGCGCCCGCGGGTTCTCGAGCACGCCGACCGCCGCGAGGGCGCGCATGTCGTGGGCCACGTAGACCGCGAACGTCGTCACGAGGAGGCCGGCGGCGATCAACGTGCCGTTGAAGAGCCAGCTCGAAAGGTCGTCCTCGAAGGTGCCGAGATGGCTGAAGTGGATCGTCCACCAGGTCGGGTCGGGGGTGGTGACCATCGCGGTCAACGTGCCGATCGCGATGAAGGCCAGCATCAGCGACGACATCCGTTGGGTCGTCATCGCTGACACCGAGAGGTAGACGATCCAGGCGGTGAGGCCCAGGGTGACCGCCATCATGACCACCGACCAGAACGTCACGATCGGCAGCCCGATGAATCCCCTCTCGAACATCCGGTAGAGCGCGTACACCGCGACGAACGCGAGTGCTGCGTGCACGACCACGACCGACGCGGTGTTGACGATGCCCTTCCACACCGGGAGCGACTCCCGCCACTCCTGCCCTGGACGGTGGCGCGCTCGCCAGTACCCGATCGACGAAGCGACGGCGGCGACGATTCCTGCACCGGTCGCCGCCCAGGTCGCGAAAGAATCGGCTGCTCCGGCCACGGGGCGGTCAGGCACGACCCACCCCAGGAGGAGGCCGTAGATCGCGCCGACCAAGCCGGCGGACAGCGCCGCGTACACCGCTTCGGATTCCGCCCGACGGCCAGGCGTCGACGAGACGGCGGCGGAGGTGTCGATCGTGTCCACGGGGTCAGAGTACGACTTGGGCTGGACGCGCGGAACACCCAGATCGGGGCTCGTTTCACGCGAGGTGCGCCGCTCCCGATCCGCTGTGCGCCGCACATTCGGGTTCGAATCCCAGCGGGAGCACCGGACGTTTGGCTCGCGCCCGTGGGCACCGCCCGCCGGCGGACGCCAGAATCTCCACAGCGGCGGGCGCCGCTCGCTGAGACGGGGGGAAGATGTCGTCGCTACTCGAACTGGTCCTCGAGGCGAACGGGGTCGACCGGTTCGCCTCGCTCTCCACGATCACCGCCACGGTACGGTACGGCGGCTCGTTCTGGGAGGTGAAGGGGCATCCCGATTACGCCGGAGCCGCGGTCGTGGAGGCCCGCGCGCATGAGCAGTGGATCCGGCAGACCGATGTCGACGGCGGAGTGCAGATGGTCTTCGACCAGGCGGCGAACCTGATCACGGTGACGGAGTCGAACGGCGACGTCATCGAGGAGCTGCACGATCCGCGGCGGTCGTTCGACGGGTACACCGAGCGCTCGGTCTGGAGCGAGGCGCAGATGGCGTACTTCCGCTGCTACGCGACCTGGCTCCACCTCGTCGAGCCGTTCGTGTTCGCCTTTCCGGGCGTCACGAACCACGAGATCGCGGCGCACTCCGAGCACGGCGAGATCTGGCGGGGGCTCAGCGTCACGTTCCCGCCGGAGCTCGACACTCACAATCGGACCCAGCTGTACTACTTCGACGAGGAGTATCGACTGCGGCGGAGCGATGTGCAGCCCGAAGTCGACGACTACACGAAGACGACGCAGTACGTCGACGACCACGTCGACCTCGACGGCATCACCCTGTCCACGAAGCGCCGGGTCCACCTTCGCCTCCCCGATCGCTCGCCGGACACCGCCCGCACTCCCGTCACCGTCGATCTCAGCGACATCCGTCTCGGTTGAGCGGGTGGATCGGGCGGAGCCCCCGGCTCTGGATTCCACCCGAATGAGGTGATGCGCTGAGACCCTGCGGGGGTCTAGTGTCGAGGCACGACGGCGCGACCGTCACGCCGCGGACGAAAGGGGCACCACTGTGAACAACAGCTTCTGGGACTTCCTCCTCTGGCTCTTCTGGTTCTACGTCCTGATCGCGTGCATCTGGATCTTCATCACGGTGATCATCGACATCTTCAAGGACCACACCCTCAACGGGTGGGCGAAGGCGCTGTGGGTGATCTTCCTGGTGTTCCTGCCGTTCCTGGCGGCGTTCATCTACCTGATCGCCCGCGGCAACTCGATGGCCCAGCGTCGCATGGAGGAGGCCCAGCAGATCCAGGCCCAGAACGCCGACTACATCCGCACCGTCGCGGGCACCGGCGGCGGTGGCGGCGGCGCGTCCTCGGCGAGCGAGATCGAGACGGCGAAGCGCCTGCTCGACTCCGGCGCGATCAACCAGGCCGAGTACGAGCAGCTGAAGGCGAAGGCGATCGCGGGGTAGCGCCGGAGCCGCAGAGAGAACAAACGGCGGTCGCGCAGTGGGGGCTGCGCGGCCGCCGTTTCCGCGCGTGAACGGATGCCTCGCGGCGGCCCCGCTCAGTCCATCAGGTCGAGCCGGCGGAGGATGAGTCCTTCGCGCAGCGCCCAGGGAGAGACCTCGAGCTCGCGGACGTCGAAGGCGCGCATCGCCTCGGAGAGCACGACGGCGCCGGCCACGATCTGGAAGGTGCGATCGGCGGTGATGCCGGGCAGCGCCGGGCGCGCGTCGGCGGGGATCTTCGCCAGCCGGGGCGTCCAGTCGTCGAGGCCTCGCCGGGTGAGCACGTAGCGCTCGCTCGAGCCGACGCCCTCGGCCACGTGGCCGGCGAGCCGCGCGAGCGAGCGGATCGTCTTGGAGGACCCGACCACGTGGTCGGGTGCGGGGAGGTCGCGGAAGGCGCCGACCTCGTCGGCGAGGAGCCTTCTGGCGTGGGCTCGCAGCCGTGCGACCTGCTGCTCGGAGGGCGGGTCGTCGGGCAGGAACTCGACGGTCGAACGCCCGGCGCCGAGCGGCACCGACCGCGCGACATCCGGGATCTCGTCGACGCCCTGGGTGAGTTCGAGCGAGCCGCCGCCGATGTCGAAGAGGAGGAGGTTGTCGGCCGACCAGCCGTACCAGCGCCGGACGGCGAGGAAGGTCAGGTTCGCCTCGTCCTCGCCGGGCAGCACCTGGAGCTCGACGCCGGTCTCGCGGGCCACGCGGGCGAGCACCTCCTCGCCGTTGGCGGCCTCGCGGATCGCCGAGGTCGCGAACGGGAGGAACTCGTCGATGTCGGCCTCGCGCGCGGCGGTCGCGGCGGCGCCGACCGCCTCGATGATCGCCGCGACCCCCTCCTCGCTGATGGCGCCTTCGGCGTCGAGGTACCGCATGAGCCGCAGCACCGACTTGTGCGAGGTCATGGGGATCGGGCGGGCGCCGCGGTGCGCGTCGACCACGAGGAGGTGCACCGTATTGGAACCGACATCGAGAACACCGAGACGCATGTTGCGAGCGTAGTCGGTGGCGAGCATGCATGCCGTAGCGTTTTCGTGCATACTTATGCGACTGGGACGATTGTCCCACTTCGTCGGCATCGCAGTCGAGAGGAGCAACGTGGCCCGAATCCCCGCAGCCGAGCGACGCGCCGCGCTCGTGGCCGCCGCGCTCATCGTGGTCTCCCGCAAGGGCCTCGCGCAGGCGACGACCCGCGCGATCGTCGCCGAGGCCGGCATGAGCCTCGCGAGCTTCCATTACGCGTTCGAGTCGCGCGACGAGCTCATCGACGAGCTCATCTCGACGGTGGTCGCCCGTGAGCAGCAGGCCGTCACTCCCGAGGAGGTCGAGGGGCTCACGCTGTTCGAGCTCGTCGAGGCCGGCATCCTCCGGTACTTCGAGCACCTGAAGGCCGATCCCGAGCACGAGCAGGCGATGCTCGAGCTCACCCAGTACGCGCTGCGCTCGCCCGAACGGCAGCCGCTCGCCGCCGCCCAGTACGAGAAGTACATCGCCCTCGCGGCGCAGTCGCTCGAACTCGGCGCCGAGCTCGCCGGCGCTCGCTGGACGGTTCCCGTCGAACGCGTCGCGCGCGTGCTCGTCGCCTTCACCGACGGGCTCACCCTCACCTGGCTCGTCGACCGCGACGACGACGCCGCCCGGGCGGTCGCGCACGCGGCCGCCGACGCACTCACGAGAATGGCCGACACCCGATGACGCGTGCCGACGCCCCCGGCGCCCCCACCACCCCCGCGGCATTCGCCGAACCGACGCGCCGCATCGGCGCCGGATGGATCGCGTCGTTCGCGACCGTCTGGTTCGGCATCTGGATGGCGCAGCTCACCCCCGTGCAACTGCTGCTGCCCGCCCAGATCGACGCCGAGCTCAAGCCCGAGCACTGGGTCGACTCGGTCGTCGCGTTCGGCACCATCTCGGGCATCGCGGCGATCGCGACGATCATCGCCTATCCGCTGACCGGCGCGCTCTCCGATCGCACGAGCTCGCGTTTCGGCCGCCGCCGGCCCTGGATCCTCATCGGCGGGCTCGTGTTCGCCGCCGCGCTCGTGGCGCTCGGCTTCCAGACCGAGATGTGGGCGATCGGCACCGCGTGGGTCGTGGCATCCATCGGCTTCTGCATCATGACCGCTGCGCTCACCGCGACGATCTCCGACCAGGTGCCGGTCAACCAGCGCGGCTTCGTGTCGGGCTGGATGTCGGCGCCCCAGGCGGTCGGCATCATCGTCGGGCTCATCCTCGTGACCGAGCTCGTGACCGACGCGTCCCTCGGCTACCTCCTGCTCGCGGTGCTGCTCCTCGTGCTCGCGGTGCCCTTCCTCACCCGCCACGACGAGCCGCTCGCTCCGGCGCTGCGCACCCCGATGACGCTGAAGAGCATCATCTCGGGGTTCTGGATCAGCCCGAGGAAGCACCCCGACTTCGGCTGGACGCTGCTCAGCCGCGTGCTCGTCTCGACGGGCAACGCGCTCGGCACGAGCCTGCTGCTCTACTTCCTCATGTTCCAGCTGAACGACCAGAACGCCGAGGCCGACCTCATCGTGCTCACGCTCATCTACATGGTGTTCGTGATCCTCGCGTCGCTCATCGGCGGCAAGCTCTCCGACAAGCTCGGGCGCCGCAAGCAGTTCGTGTTCGTGGCCTCGGCCCTGCAGGGCGTCGCGGCGCTGCTGCTCGGCCTGTTCCCCGACCTGACGGTCGCGATGGTCGGCGCGGGCCTCCTCGGCCTCGGCTACGGCTGCTTCCTCTCGGTCGACCAGGCGCTCGCCACCCAGGTGCTGCCCGACGCCACCTCGCGCGGCAAGGACCTCGGCATCATGAACATCGCCTCGGCCGTGCCGCAGGCCGTCGCTCCGATGATCGGTGCGGCCGCGGTCGTCGTCTCGGGCTCGTTCATGCTCGTGTTCCTGCTCGGCGCGGCCCTGTCGACCGCGGGGGCGTTCGCGGTCGCCCGAGTGCGGAGCGTGCGCTGATGACCATGATCGACCTGCGGATGACCGGCAGCCCCACGACCGACGCCTCGAGCTGGCGCACGCCCGCCGAGTACTGGCCGCGCCTGACGGCGGCGACCGCGCACCTCGACGCTCCCGTCGGCGCCCTCCACCTCGGCGCGCTGCGCCACAACGCGCTCGACATGCTGCGACGGGCGAACGGCATGCCGATCAGGGTCGCGTCGAAGTCGGTACGGGTGCGCAGCGTCATCGAATCGCTGCTCACGATGCCGGGCTACCGCGGCGTGCTCGCGTACACCCTCGCCGAGGCGCTCTGGCTCGCCGACACGGTCGACGACATCGTCGTCGGCTACCCGACGGCCGAGCGGGCGAGCCTGCGCCGCCTGGCCACCGACCCCGACGCCGCGGCGCGGATCACGCTCATGGTCGACTCGCCCGCGCAGCTCGACGTCGTCGACGCGGTGCTGCCGCCCGGCAAGCGCGAGACGATCCGCGTCTGCCTCGAGCTCGACGCCTCCTGGGATGCCCCGGTGCTGGGGCACCTCGGCGTGCGTCGTTCGCCCGTGCACGCCCCCGCCGACGCCGGAGCGCTCGCCGCCTACATCGTCCGCCGCCCCGGCTTCGAGCTCGTCGGCATGATGTCGTACGAGGCGCAGATCGCCGGCGTCGTGAACCGGCCGGCCGGCCGGCCCGTCGACGGCGCCGTCAACCGCTGGATGCAGTCGCGCTCGATGCCCGAGCTCCTCGAGCGTCGCGCCCGCGCGGTCGCGGCCGTGCGCGAGCACGCCGAGCTCGAGTTCGTGAACGGCGGCGGCACGGGCTCGCTCGAACGCACCTCGGCCGATCCGGCGGTCACCGAGATCGCTGCGGGCTCGGGCCTGTTCGGCGGCCATCTGTTCGACGGGTACGAGCACTTCACCCCGGCTCCGGCGGCGGCGTTCGCGCTCGACGTCGTGCGGCGCCCGAGTGCGGCGCACGCGACGATCCTCGGCGGCGGCTGGATCGCCTCGGGGCCGCCCGCGCCCGATCGGCTGCCGCGCATCGTCTGGCCCGAGGGGCTCGTCATGGAGCCGCGCGAGATGGCGGGCGAGGTGCAGACGCCCGTGTCGGGCCGCGCCGCGCGCCGGCTCGAGGTGGGCGACCGGGTGTGGTTCCGCCACACGAAGTCGGGCGAGCTCGCCGAGCACCTGAACGAGTTCGCCGTCGTCGACGGCGACGAGACCGTGGACATGATCCCGACGTATCGGGGAGAAGGGAAGGCGTTCCTGTGACCGCGACCGGAGCAGTGTGGCGCAACTGGGGGCGGACCGAACAGGTTCGGCCGCTCAGGGTGGAGCGTCCTGCCTCGCCCGAGGCCGTGCAGCGCGCCGTGCAGTCGGCGGCGACGAGCGGCCTGCGCATCAAGCCGGTCGGCTCGGGCCACAGCTTCACGGGCATCGCCGTGGCGCCGGGCGTGCAGCTCGACCTCACCTCGCTTTCGGGCGTCGTCGACGCCGACGTCGCGACCGGGCGGGTCACCCTCGGGGCGGGGACCCGCCTGCACGAGCTGCCGGCGCTGCTCGCGCCCTACGGCCTCGCCCTGGCGAACATGGGCGACATCGACCGGCAGACGATCTCGGGCGCGACCTCGACGGGCACCCACGGCACGGGACTCGGCTTCGGCGGGCTCGCCACCCAGATCGTCGCGGCGAAGCTCGTGACCGGCACGGGCGAGCTCATCACCGTGAGCGAGACCGAACGGCCCGAACTGCTGCCCGCCGTGCGCCTCGGCCTCGGTGCCCTCGGCGTCATCGTCGAACTCACACTGCAGCTCGTGCCGCGTTACGTGCTGCACGCGGTCGAACGCCAGGAGCCCTTCTCCCTCGTGCTCGACGAGTGGATGGACCGGGTCCGGGAGCACGACCACTTCGAGTTCTACTGGTTCCCGCACACCGACACCGCGATGACGAAGACCAACACCCGGCTTCCGGGCGATGCACCGCGCGCGCCGCTCGGCAGGGTCTCGCGCTGGATCGACGACGAACTCGTCGCGAACGGCCTCTACCGGGCGGCGTGCTACACGCTTCGAGCCGCACCCGGCGCGATCCCGCGGCTCTCGTGGCTCGTCGAACGGCTCACCGGCAACCGGGACTTCAGTGACTTCTCGCCGTCGGTGTTCGTCACGAACCGCACCGTGCGATTCCGCGAGATGGAGTACGCGATCCCGCTCGCGGCGGTGCCCGAGGCCGTGCGGGAGGTGCGCGCCCTGATCGAGCGCAAGGACTGGAAGATCACGTTCCCGATCGAGGTGCGCGCCGCCGCGGCCGACGACAACTGGCTCTCCACGGCCTACGGCCGTGAATCGGGCTACATCGCGGTGCACCGCTACTACCGCGAGGACCAGCGCGAGTACTTCGCCGCCGTGGAAGACCTCATGCGCGCCCACGGCGGCCGCCCGCACTGGGGCAAGATGCACACCCAGACCGCCGAGACGTTGCGCGAGTCGTACCCGCGGTTCGACGACTTCCTCGCCGTGCGCGAGGAGCTCGACCCCGAGCGGCGCTTCCAGAACCCCTACCTCGAGCGCGTGCTCGACGGGGTGCACGCGCGAGTCTGAGACGACGAACGGCGGATGCCGAGGCATCCGCCGTTCGTTCGGCTCACGCGGTCACAGGCCGAACTCGGCGAGCCATTCTTCGACGACCGGGACCTCGACGCGCTGGTAGCCGCCGAGGTACCGGCAGTTCGAGGTGTAGCCGTAGCTCGTCACCGCGACCAGTTCGCCGTCGTGGAACACGGGCCCGCCGGAGTCGCCGAAACAGGTGCCGCCGGTGCCCCACGGGTCCTTCTCGTTGCCGTTCGTCTGCAGGATCTGCGGGGTGAGCTTCTGCCCGGGCATGTCGACGTAGCGCCGCAGGATCGGGTAGCTCTCGGGCTCGGGCTTCTTGTTGTCGCCCTCCTGGCGCACCTCGGTGCCGTAGCCGACGGCCGTGAACAGGGTCTTCGAGAGCGCGCGCTGCGGGATCTCGTCGAGCGTGCCGGTCGCCGCGATCTGCGGGTAGCCGTCGCCGTGCGAGGCGATCGGCTCGTCGAGCACGATCACGCCGACGTCGTTCCAGTTGCGGGTGTCGGTGAAGTCGGAGTACTCGGGGTGCGTGTACGCGGTGCCCGAGACGTAGCCCGCCGCGGCGAGCTCCGCCGAGGTGTAGCCCGCGGCCGGGTCGGCGGCGACGGGCAGGAACGACGGCGGGGCGTCGTCGAGGAAGGTGTCGAAGGTGACGAGCGTCTTGCCCACGGTGCCGAGGGTGCAGTGCGCCGCGGTGATGACGACGGTCGGGGAGACGAGGGTCGCGCTGCAGCGGAAGCGGCCAGTGCTGTCGTAGAACGCGATGAGGCCCACGTCGGGGTGGAGGTCGCCGTCGGGCGAGCCCCCCGTCGAGGCCTGTGCCGGTGCGGCGCCCAGCGCGAGGCCGCAGACGGTGGCGGCGACGGCGAGGGCAGCGAGAAGTGGCTTGCGCATCGATCTCTCTTTCGGTCGGGTGAACGGTCTGACGATCATGCTCCCGGCCATGGCCGCGTGTCGAGAGGAACGCACGAAAGCTGCGTCAGGCGGTGCGTCGGCGCAACGTGATGGACCCGAGCACGATGGATCCGATGATCCATGCCCCGATCACGAGCAGTTTCGTCGCGATCCACTCGGGCGACTCGCTGTCGGCGGCGACCGCCTGCAGTGCGTCGATCGCGAAGGTGAGGGGGAGCCACGAGCTGATCGCCTCGAGCGCCTCGGGCAGCTGATCGGTCGGGATGAAGATGCCGCCGAGCAGGATCTGCGGGAACACCAGCAGCGGCATGAACTGCACGACCTGGAACTCGGTGCGTGCGAACGCGCTCGCGAGCAGCCCGAGCGCGGTGCCGAGCAGTGCGTCGGCGACCGCGACGGCGAAGAGCAGCCAGATGGAGCCCTCGATCTCGAGGCCGCAGACCCACACCGCGAACGAGACGGCGATCGCCGTCTGCGCGACCGCCAGCAGCCCGAACGCGAGCGCGTAGCCGAGGATGAAGTCGCCCTTGCCGAGCGGCATCGACAGCAGGCGCTCGAGCGTGCCGCTGCGACGCTCGCGCAGCGTCGCGATGCTCGTGACGAGGAACATCACGATGAACGGGAACAGGGCGATCATCGCCGGGCCGATGTCGCTGAACACGTCGGTGTCGACGAAGATCCACGCGACGAGCCCGATGAGGAGGCTCGGCACGACGAGCAGGAGGCCGATCGTGCGGTGGTCGTGCCGGATCTGCCCGAGCACGCGCCCGGCGGTGGCGAAGGTCCGGGTGAGCGTCATCGGGACTCCTCCACGTCGGCGGCGTCGGTCGCGGCTCCGGCCGCATGCCTGCCATGGTCGGCGGCCGTGGACTCGCGGGGCCTGAGGTCGGGCTCACCGCGTTCGATGAGCCGGAGGAACGCCGTCTCGACGTCGTCGGTGCCGGTCACCTCGAGCACGCCCTGCACGGTGTCGTCCGCGAGCAGGGCGCCGTCGCGCATGAGCAGCAGGCGATCGCAGCGCTTCGCCTCGTCCATCACGTGGCTCGACACGAGGAGGGTGGCGCCCTCGTCGGCGAGGCTGCGGAACATGTTCCAGAGCTCGACGCGGAGCACGGGGTCGAGGCCGACCGTCGGCTCGTCGAGCACGAGCAGCTCGGGGTCGCCGAGCAGGGCCGCCGCGAGCGAGACCCGGCTGCGCTGGCCGCCCGAGAGCGTGCCCACCAGGCGGTGCTCCACGGGACCGAGTTCGGTGCGCTCGATGACCCGCGCCACGTCGCTCGCCGGTGCTCCCAGCACGCGCCTGAAGTAGGCGAGGTTCTGCCGCACCGTGAGGTCGTCGTAGACGCTCGCCTGCTGGGTGACGTAGGACACGCGGTGGCGCAGCTCCCGGCTGCCGGCCGGCTGGCCGAGCACGTCGATCGTGCCGGACTTCACGACCTGCACCCCCACGATGGAGCGCATGAGCGTGGTCTTGCCGCTGCCGCTCGGGCCGAGGAGGCCGACGATCATGCCGCTCGGCACGGCGAGCGAGAGCCCCTCGAGCACGGGGGTGCCTCCGCGGTGGACGTGGAGGTCCTGCGCGATGATGGCGGCGGTCGCGGCGGGCTGCGGCGCCGGGGCATCCGCGGTATTCAGCATGTGCTGAATATCTCGCTGCGCGAGCCGGCTGTCAAGACCCCGGCGGACGACCGGTCAGGTGCCATTGCACCGCCGGCCCGACGCGCGCGACGAGCTCGTCGACCGGGAGCGAGGCGACCGGGTCGAACTCGAGCACGTAGCGCACCATGATCACGCCGACGAGCTGTGATGCCGCGAGCTCGGCGCGCAGTTCGGCGTCGCCGGTCTCGACGGCTCCGCCGCCGTCACCGGCCCCGCCGTCGTCGAGTCGCACCGCGATTCGGTGCATGATCTCGCCCCGCAGGAACTCCCGCAGCATCCGGGCGACCGGGCCCTGCCCGATCGCCGAACGGAGGGCCGCGACGGCCGCCGGGCGAACCGCAGGCGAGTCCCACGCGGTGAGCACCGCGCGCACGAGCCGCTCGCCGAGTCCCTCGAGCGGTCCGTCGAGCGCGGTGCGCACCAGGCGGTCGGGGCGGAGCGGCACCTCGACGACCTCGGCGACGAGCCGCTGCTTGTCGTCGAAGTAGTGATGCACGAGGGCGGGATCGACACCCGCGCGGCGGGCGATCGCCCGCATCGAGGCCGCCTCGTAGCCGCGCTCGCCGAACTCGGCCGTCGCTGCGGCGAGAATCCGTGCCCGCATGTCTCCGGGCTTCGCACCGCGAGGGCGACCGGGGCGCCGCGGGCTGGAACGCTCCGTCACAGTCTGAGCCTAACCCCGGAGCATCCACCGGGGTTCCTCCGAGTCTCATGGGAACGGCCGTGGCTCGAAGGCGGCCTCGGTAGGATTGCAGAGCCCGCGATCACGCAGCCGAATGCCCTAGGAGTCCGCGCCATGGAATGGCTCATCCCCGTCCTCATCGTCGTCGCACTCGTGCTGGTGATCGGCATCTACCTCTGGGCGACCTACAACTCGCTCGTCACGCTCAACGTGCGCGTCGACGAGGCGTGGAGCGACATCACGGTGCAGCTGAAGCGCCGTGCCGACCTGATCCCGAACCTCATCGAGGCGGTCAAGGGCTATGCCGCGCACGAGAAGAGCGTCTTCGAGTCGGTGACGCAGGCGCGCGCCGAGACGCTGCAGGCGCAGGGCCCGGCAGAGGCCGGTGCCGCCGAGAACCACATGCAGCAGGCGCTGAAGTCGATCTTCGCCGTCGCCGAGGCGTACCCGCAGCTGCAGGCCAGCCAGAACTTCCTGCAGTTGCAGTCCGAGCTCGTCGACACGGAGGACAAGATCCAGGCGTCGCGCCGCTTCTACAACGGCGGCGTGCGCGAGCTCAACACCAAGATCAAGGTGTTCCCGAACACGCTGTTCGTGCGCGGCCTCGGCTTCCACGAGCGCGACTTCTTCGAGGTCACCGAGCCGGCGGCGATCGCCGAGCCGCCGCGCGTCCAGTTCTAAGGGCCGGCGTTGTACCGCGCGATCGCGAAGAACAAGCGCAACACCGTCTTCATCATCCTGTTCTTCCTCGCCATCATCGGCGGGCTGGGCTGGTTGGCCGCCTACATCTACCAAGACCTGACGATCGTCATCGTGACGCTCGTCGTGGCGACCGGGTACGCGCTCATCCAGTACTTCACGGCCGACCGGCAGGCGCTGTCGATGTCGGGCGCGGTCGAGATCACCTCGAAGGCCGAGCACCCGCGGCTCTGGCGCACGGTCGAGAACCTCTCGATCACGACGGGCACGCCGATGCCGCGCGTCTACGTCATCTCCGACCCCGCCCCGAACGCCTTCGCGACCGGCCGCGACCCCGAGCACGCCGTCGTCGCCGCGACGACGGGCCTGCTCGAGATCATGGACGACGCCGAGCTCGAGGGCGTCATGGCGCACGAGCTCGGCCACGTGCGCAACTACGACATCCGCCTGTCGATGATCGTGTTCGGCCTCGTCGTGGCCGTCGGCTTCATCTCCGACATGCTCGTGCGCATGGCGTTCTTCGGACGCAACAACAACAACTCGAACCCCATCGTCATGGTGTTCGGGCTCGTCGCCATGCTCATCGCACCGCTCGTCGCGAGCCTCGTGCAGCTCGCCGTCTCGCGACAGCGCGAGTACCTGGCGGATGCCACGGGCGCGATGACCACCCGCCACCCCGACGCGCTCGCCCGCGCGCTCGCGAAGCTCGAGGCGTACGGGCAGCCGATGAAGCGGCAGAACTCGTCGATGGCCCACCTCTGGATCGCCGACCCGCTGAAGCCCGGCGTCATGGACCGCCTCTTCGCGACGCACCCGCCCATCGCCGACCGCATTGCGCGCCTCGAGAAGATGGGCGGCAGCTTCTAGGCTGCGGCGATCGAGCCGTCAGGCCGCGGGGCGACCCGTCGGGCGTTCAGGCGGCCGCGGCGGCGAGCTCGCTCGCGAGGGCGGGGGAGAGGTCGCCCCGGCCGGCCACGACGACCTCGTCGAGCCCCTGCCACGCCGCGGCACGGTGGAGCACCGGCACGAGCCGGGCCGCCGCCTCGGCGGGCGCACCGGGCTCGGCCCACGCCGACTGCACGCGCAGCGTACGTGCCTTGCGGTCGCTCTTGAGGTCGACCCGCGCGACGACGCGGTCGTCGACGAGCACCGGCAGCGAGTAGTAGCCGAACTTGCGATCGGGTTCGGGCGTGTAGATCTCGATGCGGTAGTGGAAGTCGAAGAGCCGCTCGGTGCGCGGACGGAACCAGACGACCGGGTCGAACGGCGAGAGCAGCGCGACCTGGTCGATGCGGCGGGGCCGGTGCGCGTCGCGGTGGAGCCAGGCGGGCGTCGGCCGCGAACCCGTCTGCCAGCCGGGCACCTCGACGGGCAGCAGCACGCCCGCGTCGACCAGTTCGGCGACGGCCTGCCGCACCGGTGCCCGCTTCATGCGCCAGTAGTCGGCGAGGTCGGCCTCGGTCGCGATGCCCTGCGCCGCTGCGGCGCGCTCGACGAGTTCGCGCACCGCGTCGACCTCGGACGGCCCAGCGCCCAGCAGATGATCGGGGAGCGCCTGCTCGGGGAGGGCGTAGACCCGTTCGAAGCGCACTCGGTCGACGCAGATGACGTCGCCCGTGCGAAACATCATCTCGAGCGTGCGCTTCACGTCGGACCAGCCCCACCAGGGGCCTCTCCGTTCGTTGGCGTCGTGCTCGATCTCGCTCGCGCGCATCGGGCCGTTCGCAGCGAGCTCGGCGCGAAGCCAGATCGCGAGATCGCGCTGCTCGGCGACCCAGCCGCCCCAGTCGCTGCCTGCGCGCCGGTACTCGTCGCGGCGGAACTCGAACAACGGCCAGAGCTCGCGCGGGATGTAGGCGGCCTGGTGCGCCCAGTACTCGACCATCCGCCCCCGTCGGCCCGAGGTGATGCGGTCGAGCAGCCCCCGGTCGTAGTGGCCGACCCGGCTGAACGCCGGGAGGTAGTGGCTGCGCTCGAACACGTTGACCGAGTCGATCTGGAGGAGGCCCAGCCGGTCGACCACCCCGTTCAGGGCGCGCGTTCCGGCGGCCTCGGGGTGCGGGCGGGCGAAACCCTGCGCAGCGAGGGCGATGCGGCGGGCGAGAGCGGGACTGACGACGTCGACCATGGTGCATCCGACGCTACCGCCGACGACCGACACGGCGCTCGCCGTTCACCACCTCGTCGCGCTCGACATGCCGAACCGCGCATACTCGGTGCCTAGACTGGACGAATGGCGGACTCGACTGGTGGGGCGGGGAAGCGCGGCCGATGGTCGCGACGATGGGCCGGGCGAGCCACCGAACCGTCGCCGACGCCCGTCGAGCCCGTGCGCGATCCGGTCGACTCGATCCCGTTCGGCATGCGGCTTGCCGGTGCCTGGTCGTGGCGCCTCCTCCTCATCGGCGGCGTGCTCGCCGTCGTGGTCTTCCTCATCATCCAGCTCCGGCTGATCGTGATCCCGATCCTCGTCGCCGTGCTCCTGAGCGCCCTGCTCGTCCCCTTCTCGGGGTTCCTGCAGCACCACCGCTGGCCCAAGTGGCTCGCGGTCACGACGGCGATGCTCTCGGCGCTCGCCGTCGTCGGGGGCCTCCTCACCCTCGGCATCTGGCAGATCGCCCGCGGCGCCGACGAACTCGCCGCGCAGTCGCTCGTCGCGTGGGAGGAGTTCCGCGGCTGGCTCCTCGAGGGGCCGCTGCACATCACCGAGGCCCAGCTCAACGACCTCGTCGATCGCGCCGTCACGGCCGTGCAGCAGGACATGGGGATCATCTGGAGCGGCGCGCTCTCGGTCGGCTCGAGCCTCGGCCACTTCCTCGCAGGCATGCTGCTCGCCCTGTTCGCGACCCTCTTCATGCTCATCGACGGACGCGGCATCTGGAACTGGATCGTCGGCATCTTCCCGCGGCGCGCCCGCGCCGCCGTCGACGGCGCCGGCGGGGCCGGCTGGACGACGCTCCAGAACTTCGTCAAGGTGCAGATCCTCGTCGCGACGATCGACGCCGTCGGCATCGGGCTGGGCGCCTTCTTCCTCGGTCTGCCGCTCGCGGTCCCGATCGCGATCCTCGTCTTCCTCGGCTCCTTCATCCCGATCGTCGGTGCCGTCGCGACCGGCGCGCTCGCGGTGTTCGTCGCGCTCGTCTACAACGGCTGGGGCGTCGCGCTCATCATGCTCGGCGTCGTGCTGCTCGTGCAGCAGGTCGAGGGCCACGTGCTGCAGCCGCTCATCATGGGCACCGCCGTGAAGGTGCACCCGCTCGGCGTCGTGCTCGCGGTGGCGACGGGGTCGCTGCTCGCCGGCATCCCCGGCGCGCTCTTCGCGGTGCCGGTGGCCGCGGTGGTCAACGTCATGATCCTCTACGTCTCGGGCGGGGCGTGGAAGGACGACGCGCCACCGTCGACCGCCGACGTGCGATCGCCGCTCTGGCGCACCGTGCCCCAACGACCCGGATTCCGAGGAGAATGAACGAGTTGAGCACCACCGTCGCGGGGCCGACCCTCGCCGAGTTCGAAGCCGCTCGCGAGGTCGTCGCGCGCGTCGCGCGGCAGACGCCGATGGAGTCCTCGCGCTATCTCGAGCGGCTGTTCGGCGCCCCCGTGCGCCTCAAGTGCGAGAACCTGCAGCGCACCGGCTCGTACAAGCTGCGCGGGGCCTACAACCGGCTCTCCTCGCTCTCCGACGGCGAGCGGGCGCGCGGCGTCGTCGCCGCGTCGGCGGGCAACCACGCCCAGGGCGTCGCGTACGCGGCCCGCGAGCTCGGCATCCGCGCGACGATCTTCATGCCGGTCGGCGTCGCCCTGCCGAAGCTCGAGGCGACCCGCGCCTACGGCGCCGACGTCGTGCTCGCCGGAGCCTCGATCGGCGAGACGCTCGAGGCGGCGGCGGCCTTCGCCGAGGAGACGGGCGCGGTCATCATCCCGCCCTTCGACCACCACGACGTCGTCGCGGGCCAGGGAACGCTCGGGCTCGAGATCCTGGAGCAGGCGCCCGACGCCACGACCATCGTCGTTCCGATCGGCGGCGGCGGGCTCGCCGCGGGCATCGCGAGCGCCGTGAAGCAGCAGGCGGCGGCCGAGGGGCGCACGATCCGCGTGATCGGCGTGCAGGCGGCCAACGCGGCCCCGTACGTCGCCTCGCTCGCGGCCGGGTCGCCGCAGCAGGTGCCCGTCGTGCCGACGATCGCCGACGGCATCGCCGTGTATCGCCCCGGCGCCCTCAACTTCGAGATCATCCGCGACACGATCGACGAGATCGTCACCGTCGGCGAGGACGACATCGCCCGCGCGCTGCTCGTGCTGCTCGAGCGGGCGAAGCTCGTCGTCGAACCGGCCGGCGCGGTCGCGGTCGCGGCGATCATGACCGGCGCCGTGCCGAACGACGGGCCGGCGGTCGCCGTGCTCTCGGGCGGCAACATCGACCCCCTGCTCGTGCAGCGCGTCATCGCGCACGGTCTCGCCGCCTCGGGCCGCTACCTCACCGTGCGCATCGGGCTGCCCGACCGCCCGGGCCAGCTCGTGCGCGTCGCCGAGCTCGTCGCGGGCACCCACGCGAACGTCGTCGAGGTGATGCACACCCGCCACGGGCGCGGCATGCAGATCTCCGAGGTCGAGATCGACATCTCGGTCGAGACCCGTGGCCCCGCCCACCGCACCGAGGTCGTCGAGGCCCTCCGCCGCGCCGGGTACTCGCCCGTCGTGCTCGACGACTGAGCGGGCGCCGTCTCAGGAGAACGCGCGCGGTCAGGACGATTCCCGGCGGATCGTCCTGCAGAGCGTCCTCCTTCCTGAAGCCGGGTCGCAACGCGAAAGAGCGGATGCCACGTGGCATCCGCTCTTCGCGTTCGTCGGTGGGGGAGCGCCCTACTGGCCGCCCCAGGTGTCGACGGCGGTGACCTCGACGGCGATCTCGCGGCCGTTCGGCGCGGTGTAGCTGGTCTTCGCGCCGACCGCGAGGCCGAGGATCGCGGCGCCGAGCGGCGACTGCTCGCTCCACACGTCGAGCTCGGAGTCGCCGGCGATCTCGCGGCTGCCGATGAGGAAGGTCTCCTCGTCGCCGGCGATGATCGCCGTGATGACGGTGCCGGACTCGACGATGCCCTTCGACGCGGGGGCGTCGCCGACCTCGGCGGTCTTCAGCAGCTCCTTGAGCTGGCGGATGCGTGCCTCGATCTTGCCCTGCTCGTCCTTCGCGGCGTGGTAGCCGCCGTTCTCCTTGAGGTCGCCCTCTTCGCGTGCCGCTTCGATGCGCTTCGCGATCTCCTCGCGACCGGCGGTCGAGAGCTGTTCGAGTTCCGCCGCGAGGCGGTCGTAGGCCTCCTGGGTGAGCCAGGTGACGGTGGCGTCCTGCGCCATGATGCACACTCCTGTGTAGGGGAAGTCACGCCGGATAGACGTGTCGCCCCGAACGACGTTCAGGGCGAATGTCCAATGTTAGGTGAGCCAGCAGCGGTAAATCAAACCCGTGTTCGCCTCCTGCGCGGTGCGCACGGTCTCGGTCAGGCTGCGGATGTGCTGGTCGGAGGCCGGGACCTCGATCACCTTCCAGCCGACGACCGTGAAGTCCTCGTTCAATGCCTGCACGATGCACGCGGTCTCGTTGCCGGGCGGCACCGAGAGGTTCCAGCTCACCTCGACGGCGCGCTCCTCGTTCAGGAGGCGATGCCCGGTGTCGGTCACCTCGAGCTGGGGCTTCTGGCCGTCGAGGCCGGCCCAGACCACCCACGCGACGAGCACCACGGCGAAGGCGATCGCGGCGCCGATGAGGAGGAATCGGTCGCGCGAGCGATGACGGCGGGTGCGCCCGTATCGGTCGTCGAGCTGCGCACTCGCGGGTGCGTCGGTCTGGGTGGGCACCCGGGCTCCTTCAGAGGTGGATCGACTAGGCTGCATCAAGCCTAACGCCGCCCCCTGAAGGGAATCCGATGCTCGTCGACTCCGTCCGTTCTCTGCTGCTCCCGGCGACCGATTTCGGCGCCGAGCAGGACGAGTTCGACCCGAACACGGTCACCCCCGGGGTCTGGGGCTTCGTCGTGACCTTCCTCATCATGGTCGTGGTGCTCCTGCTCATCCTCGACATGGTGCGGCGCATCCGCCGCACGAACTACCGGGCCCAGGTGCGTGCTGAGCTCGAGGCCGAGGCCGCGGCCGAGGCGGCCGCGGTGGACGAGGCCGCCGTCGGCGAGGCCGACGCGCAGACGACGGATGCCGCGGAGGACGGGCCGCGCGACGACGACGCCCCGAACCGGGGCTGAGCGTCAGCCGGCGTGGTACGCCGGCGCCATGGCGATCAGCAGCGTCGCCGTCCAGTGGCATATGAAGGCCAGCACCGTGCAGGTGTGGAAGATCTCGTGGAACCCGAAGACGCCGGGCCACGGGTTCGGCTTCTTGAAGCCGTAGACGACCGCGCCGACCGTGTAGAGCAGGCCGCCGACGATGACGAGCACCATCATCGCGAGGTTCGCTGCGAGCAGGTCGCCGAGGTACATGACCGCGGCCCAGCCGAGCAGCAGGTAGAGCGGAACGTACAGCCAGCGGGGCGCCGAGATCCAGAAGACGCGGAATCCGATGCCGAGCAGCGCGCCGCCCCAGACGATCGAGAGCAGGAGCCAGCCCTTCTCGGGCGGCAGCGCGAGGATCGCGAGCGGGGTGTACGTGCCGGCGATGAGCAGGAAGATGTTCGCGTGGTCGATGCGCTTCAGCACGACCTTCGTCTTCGGCTTCCAGTTGAAGCGGTGATAGAGCGCCGAGTTGCCGAACAGCAGCATCGAGGTGAGCACGAACACCGCCGAGGCCCACTTCGCCGGGGCACCCTCGGCGAGCACGATCAGCACGATGCCGGCGATGATCGTCACCGGGAAGGTCGCCGCGTGGATCCAGCCGCGCCACGTCGGCTTGACCTCGTCGGCGTGGCTGAGCGAGTCGTCGAGCAGCGGGATGTTCGGCAGATCGGGGCCGTGCTCGTCGCGCTCGACCGCGAGATCGGCCGGGTCGTCGGGAGCGACCGGGCGCGTCAACCCTTCGACGAGGTCGGCGGGTTCGCGATGGCGCTCGGGGGTCATGGTCACAGCGTAGAGCCTCGGCGGTCACGGTCCGCTGTGAGTTCGGCAGCGGCGGTGAAGGGGTAGCGTAGTGCCGTGCAGACGAGCGATCAGCCCCTCGGTCGCGGGATCCTCTACCGGCTCTACCAGAACCGGCTCCGACGCGGACTCGACCCCGCGGCCCTCCCGCGCCACGTCGCGATGATCATCGACGGCAACCGCCGCTGGGCGAAGCAGCTCGGCTTCGAGACGGCCGCGCACGGGCACCGCGCGGGCGCCGCGAAGATGCGCGAGTTCCTCGAGTGGTGCGACGACGCCGGCATCTCGACCGTCACGCTCTACCTGCTCTCGAGCGACAACCTCGGCAACCGTCCGAGCGACGAGCTCGCCGACCTCATCGAGATCATCGCCGAACTCGCCGAGGAGCTCAGCCACTATCGCGACTGGCGGGTGCAGCACGTGGGCTCGGACACGGGCCTGCCCGAGCCGCTCGTCGCCGCGCTCGACGCGGCCGAGCATCGCACCGCCGACAAGCACGGCCTCCACGTGAACCTCGCGGTCGGCTACGGCGGCCGCAAGGAGATCACCGACGCGATGCGCTCGATCGTCGCCGCGCATCACGCCGAGGGGCGCAGCCTCGAAGACCTGGCCGAGCGGCTCACCCCCGACCTCATCGGCGAGCACCTCTACACCGGCGGTCAGCCCGACCCCGACCTCGTCATCCGCACCTCGGGCGAGCAGCGCCTCAGCGACTTCATGCTGTGGCAGTCGGCGCACAGCGAGTTCTACTTCGTCGAGGCACTCGGCCCCGACCTCCGCAAGGTCGACTTCCTCCGCGCACTCCGCGACTACTCCAAGCGCCACCGCCGTTTCGGCGGCTGACCGGCGGCCGCCGTCGGCAGCCGGGCTGCGAGGCATCCCCTCGTTCTGCAAGGATGTTCGACGGAGAAGGGGGCACATCAGGTGACCATCGACGATTTCAACGCCGGATTCACGGAAGAACCCGGCTACCTCGACTACGGCCGGGTGGGGCCGCTGTCGACCGCTGCCGCCGAAGAGGTGCTCGCGTTCACGCAGGTGCTGCAGCGCGCCCGCCACGGCAGCATGGACGCGTTCTCCGAGCAGGACGCGCGGGTGCGCGCCGCCGCCGCCGCGGTCACCGGCTTCACCCCCGAGCAGATCGTCTTCGAGCCGAACACCACGACCGGCATCATGCACGCCATGTTCGGGCTCACGGGGGGCGTGCTGCTCTCGGCCGAGGAGTTCCCGAGCCTGCCGATCGGCGCCGTGCGCGCCCAGGAGGCGCTGCACACGGTGCAGCCCGTGTGGCTCGAGACCGACCACGGCAAGGTGACGCCCGGGCAGATCCGCGAGCAGCTCGAGCAGAACGTCGCGGCCGTCGCGGTGAGCCTCGTCGACTCGCGCACCGGGTACCTCTGCGACATCGAGGGCATCCGGCAGGTCATCGGCGACCGGCTCCTGATCGTCGACGCGATCCAGGGCTTCGGCGTCGTGGATGCTCCGTGGGAGGCCGCCGACGTCGTCGTCACCGGTGGGCAGAAGTGGTGCCGCGCCGGTTGGGGCACGGGCCTGCTCGCCCTCTCCGACCGTGCGCTCGAGCGCTTGACGCCCGTGTTCTCGGGGTTCAGCGCGACCGAGGAGGTCGAGCCCTGGGGGCACGTGCCGCCGCCCGCGCCCGACGCCCGCGCCTACCGCATCGCCAACCCCGACCCGCTCGCGCAGGCGCGGCTCGCGGCCGCCCTCGAGGAGATCGCCGAGACCGGCGTCCCCGCGATCAACGCGGCCGTGGCCGAGCGCGTGAGCCGCGCGATCGAACTCGCCGACGAGTATGCGATCGCCGTCGTCTCGTCGCGCGACGAGCAGGAGCGGGCCGGCATGGTCGTGCTCGAGCCGCCGGCCGAGCAGGTGACCCTGCTCACGGCGTCGCTGCACAACCACGGCGTCACCGCGACGACCCGCCTCGGGCAGGTGCGGCTCTCGATCCACTCCGCGACCTCCGACGAGACCTTCGAGATGCTGCGCGCCGCGTTCGTCTCGTACTCGACGGCCGCGAGCTACTAGCGCGGGGCGCACGTCGGACGTGAACGGCGTGTGTCCTCCCGCGTGTCGCTTCCGCGGTTCTCGCGCGACGGACGTAGGTTCGGCTCAACGGGCAGATCGCCCGTTCGAGTCGGCCTCGAAACCGACTACGGAGGGATCGCCGGCCGGCGCGTGAACCGGGCAGGAATGCTCGGGGCGGGAGCGGTTGTGGCGTCATCGGTTACTCCTGATTCGGTCGGTCGTCCGGACGAGCGCTCGGATGAGCGCGCCGCGGCGAGCACGCGCGACGGCGTCGCGCAGGCCGAGCGCACGTACGTGCTCGACACCTCGGTGCTGTTGAGCGATCCGCGCGCACTCTTCAACTTCGCCGAGCACGCGGTGGTGCTGCCTGTCGTGGTCATCACCGAGCTCGAGGCGAAGCGCAACGACCCCGAGATCGGGTACTTCGCTCGGCAGTCGCTCCGGATCCTCGACGAGCTGCGCGTCGCGCACGAGCGGCTCGACTTCCCGATTCCCGTGGGCGACGGCGGCTCGCTCCGGGTCGAACTCAACCACTCGAGCCCGAAGGTGCTGCCGAGCGGGCTCCAGCTCGGCGACAACGACTCGCGCATCCTCGCGTGCGCCGCCAACCTGCAGCAGGACGGGATTCCGGTCACCGTCGTGTCGAAGGACCTGCCGCTGCGCGTCAAGGCCGCCTCGATCGGACTCGACGCGCAGGAGTACCGGCACGAGCTCGCCCTCGACTCGGGCTGGACGGGCATGGCCGAGCTCTCGCTCGGCTCGAACGACATGGCCTCCCTCTACGAGCACGAGCAGATGACGACGAAGGAGGTCGACGGGATGCCCGTGAACACGGGCCTCGTCATCCACTCCGACCGCGGCTCGGCCCTCGGCCGGGTCGTCGGCGAACGCGAGGTGAAGCTCGTGCGCGGCGACCGCGACGTCTTCGGCGTGCACGGCCGCTCGGCCGAGCAGCGGCTCGCGATCGACCTCCTGCTCGACCCCGAGGTCGGCATCCTCTCGCTCGGTGGGCGCGCCGGCACCGGCAAGTCGGCGCTCGCGCTGTGCGCCGGGCTCGAGATGGTGCTCGAGCGCCAGCAGCACAAGAAGATCATGGTGTTCCGCCCGCTGTACGCCGTCGGCGGGCAGGAGCTCGGCTACCTGCCCGGCGACCAGGGCGAGAAGATGAACCCCTGGGGCCAGGCGGTGTTCGACACGCTCGGCTCCGTCGTCTCCGACAACGTGCTCGACGAGGTGGTCGACCGCGGACTGCTCGAGGTGCTGCCGCTCACGCACATCCGCGGTCGCTCGCTGCACGACGCCTTCGTGATCGTCGACGAGGCGCAGTCGCTCGAACGCAACGTGCTGCTCACCGTGCTCAGCCGCATCGGCCAGAACTCGCGGGTCGTGCTGACCCACGACGTCGCCCAGCGCGACAACCTCCGAGTGGGCCGCCACGACGGCATCGCCTCCGTCATCGAGACGCTGAAGGGACATCCCCTCTTCGCGCACATCACGTTGACGCGGAGCGAGCGCTCGGCGATCGCGGCGCTCGTCGCCGAGGTGCTCGACGGGGCGGAACTGACGTAGGAGGGGCCGGGTCTCGCGCGGCGGCGCGCGGTTCGGAGGAGTACGCACGATCGGGAGGAGGTCCGCCGATCGTGCGTTCTCCTCCCGAGCGGTGGCGGCCTCCGGGTCGAGCAGGGCGGGATGTCGGCGGATCGCGACAGGATGGTGGCATGCTCAGCGACCCGACCCCCGCCGGCGTGATCGAAGCCCTCTGGAGGCGCATGCAGGCCCGCGACTGGGCGGGCGTTCGCGAACTCCTCGCCGACGAGCTCGTGGTCGACTGGTACGCCTCGCTCGAGCGCATCGTCGGCCCCGAGAACTTCGTCGCGGTCAACGCCGAGTACCCCGAGGGCTGGTCGATCCGCGTGCTCTCGATCGTGGCCGACGGCGACCGGGTCGTCTCCGAGGTCGAGGTGCCGCACGAGGGCGTCGGCGTGTTCCGAGCCGCCTCCTTCTGGACGGTTCGCGACGGGCTCATCGTCGAGGGTCGCGAGTACTGGACGACCCGCGGCGGCGATCCGGCGCCCGAGTGGCGGCGGCAGTGGGTCGAGGCGATGGCCGACGCTGGGTGAGCGGGCCGGGGGACCGCGACACGGGCACCGGCCGGCGCGTGCACGCGGTGCTGTTCGACGTCGACGGCACCCTGCTCGACGCGCTCGACGGGCAGCGCCGGATCTGGGGCAGGTGGGCCGCACAGCGCGGTCTCGACGCCGAGCGCGTCCACGAGGTCGCCCTGCGGACCCGGCCGCTCGAGACGGCGGCCGAGTTCCTCCCCGCGGCGGAGGTCGAGGCGAGCATCGCCGAGTTCGACGTGCTCGAAGACGCCGAGGCCGCGCACGGCGAGCTCCGTGGCATCCCCGGCGCCGCCGAGCTGCTCGACGCCCTGCCGCGAGGCGGCTGGGCCGTGGTCACGTCGAACGCCGAGCGCAGGGTCGTCCGACGCTTCGCACGACTCGGGCTGCCCGTGCCGTCGGTCGTCGTCGACAACGCCGCGACCGAGCGCGGCAAGCCCGCACCCGACCCCTACATCCTGGCCGCGCAGCGACTCGAGGCGCGCCCGGTCGACTGCCTCGTCATCGAGGACTCGCCATCGGGCGTCGCCGCCGGCCTCGCCGCGGGCATGACGGTGTGGAGCGTGAATCGGGCCGTGCCGGTCGACGGGGCGCACCGCCACTTCACGACGCTCGCCGACGCGGCCCCGGCGATTCGCCGATTCGTCGACGGGGTCACCGACACACGCTGAGTCCGGCGCCGTCTGCGACAGTCCCGAGACGACGGATGCCCCGTGCCGAGACCGGCACGGGGCATCCGAGGTGCTTCGAGGACTACTTCGCCTGCGGCGGACGCGTCATCGACAGGAGGTCGAGGGCGCTGTCGAGCTGCTCTTCCGTGAGGTCGCCGCGCTCGACGTAGCCGAGGTCGATGACGGCCTCGCGCACCGTGATGCCCTTGGCCACCGAGTGCTTCGCGATCTTCGCCGCCGCCTCGTAGCCGATGAGCTTGTTGAGCGGGGTCACGATCGAGGGCGACATGCCGGCGAGGGCGGTCGCGCGCTCGACGTTGGCCTCGAGACCGTCGATCGTCTTGTCGGCCAGCACGCGCACGGAGTTCGCGAGCAGGCGGATCGACTCGAGGAGCGCGGTGCCCATGACGGGGATCTGCACGTTGAGCTCGAACGCGCCCGAGGCGCCGCCCCAGGCGATGGTCGCGTCGTTGCCGATGACCCGCGCGCAGACCATGAGCACGGCCTCGGGCACGACGGGGTTGACCTTGCCCGGCATGATCGAGGAGCCCGGCTGGAGGTCGGGGATGTTCAGCTCGCCGAGGCCGGTGTTCGGGCCCGAGCCCATCCAGCGGAGGTCGTTCGCGATCTTCGTGAGGCTCACGGCGATCGTGCGGAGCGCGCCGGAGGCGTCGACGAGGCCGTCGCGGTTGGCCTGCGCCTCGAAGTGGTCTGCCGCTTCGGTGACGGGCAGCTCGGTCTCGCGCTGGAGGAGCTCGATGACGAGCTGAGGGAACCCGGCCGGGGTGTTGATGCCGGTGCCGACGGCGGTACCGCCGAGCGGCACCTCGGCGACGCGGGGGAGCGCCGTGCGCACACGCTCGATGCCGAGGCGCACCTGGCGGGCGTAGCCGCCGAACTCCTGGCCGAGGGTGACGGGCGTCGCGTCCATGAGGTGGGTGCGGCCGGCCTTCACGACGTCGGCCCACAGCTCGGCCTTCGCCTCGAGGGCGACGGCGAGGTGGTCGAGCGCGGGGATCAGGTCGTCGATGAGCGCCGCCGTCACGGCGATGTGCACCGAGGTCGGGAAGACGTCGTTCGACGACTGCGAGGCGTTGACGTGGTCGTTCGGGTGCACGGGGCTGCCGAGCTTGGTGGTCGCGAGGGTCG
The DNA here is from genome assembly GCF_042799635.1 of Agromyces sp. NPDC057679. Taxonomy (NCBI): domain Bacteria; kingdom Bacillati; phylum Actinomycetota; class Actinomycetes; order Micrococcales; family Microbacteriaceae; genus Agromyces; species Agromyces sp. NPDC057679. The sequence goes on from NZ_JBHVIK010000005.1 coordinate 112,444, forward strand.
CGAGCACCTCGTTCATGTTCATGTTCGAGCTCGTGCCCGAGCCGGTCTGGTACACGTCGACCGGGAAGTGCTCGGTGAAGCCGTGCGCGCCCGAGATGACCTCGTCGGCGGCGGCTTCGATCGCCTGGGCGATGCCCGCGTCGAGCACGCCGAGCTGCGCGTTGGCCTGCGCGGCGGCCTTCTTGATGCGCGCGAGCGCCTGGATCTGCTGCGGCTCGAGCCCCGACCCCGAGATGGGGAAGTTCTCGACGGCGCGCTGCGTCTGCGCGCGGTAGAGGGCACGGGCGGGAACCCGCACCTCGCCCATCGTGTCGTGCTCGATGCGGTAGTCGGCGGCGTTGTCCACCACGGTGTGTTCCCTTTCGGTTGCTGCGATGCCGGCCCCGCCGGCGGGAGACGCGCTGCGCGGCGTCAGATGCGACCGAGGACGATGTCGGTCTCGACGCGACCCTCGAACAGTCGGTAGTTCGCGCCGACGATAGCCAGCGTACCCGCTGCGATCGCGTCGCTGATCATCTCCGAGCTCTCGACGAGCTCGGTCACGGTGTTGCGCAGGTGCTCGCGCCCGACGTAGCCGGCGTCGACGTGCGAGGGGTCGATGGCACCGTCGGCGCTGGCGCCGTTGCCGGCCACCTTGCGCACCGCGGGCACGATCTTCTCGACGAGGCCGGCGATGAACGAGGGCAGCGGTGCGGCGTCGCTCGCCTGCGAGTCGATGGCGGCGCGCACGGCGCCGCACTCGTCGTGGGCGAGCACGACGACGACCGGCACGTGCAGGATGCCGACGGCGTACTCGAGCGAGCCGATCGCGGACGGCGAGACGACCTGGCCGGCGTTGCGCACGACGAAGGCGTCGCCGAGGCCGACGTCGAAGATGATCTCGGCGGCGAGGCGCGAGTCGCTGCAGCCGAAGACGGCGACCATGGGGCGCTGCGCGTGCGCGAGCGACGTGCGCCGGTCGATGTCCTGGCGGGGGTGCTCGGGCGTGCCGGCGACGAATCGCTCGTTGCCGCGACGGAGTTCGCGCCACGTGGCAGCCGGAGTGTCGGGCCGTTCGGTGGTGGGATCGTTCGGCTGCTCGGTCACGTGGCTCCTCGTCGTCGGGCGGGTCAGTCCTGTGCGTCGACCGTCGGGGCGATGGCCGTCGCGAGTGCGGTGAACTCCTCGGGGGAGGCCGTGCCGAGCAGCACGAAGGTGCTGCCGCCCGACTCGGTCGTCAGCGCGTAGCGCGCGTTGCCGACGTCGTCCCCGGTCTTGCGGTTGTCGTAGATCGTCCACTCGACGCCGTCGATCGTGGTCGTGCCGGTCGCGAGGGTGCGCGCGAGCAGCCCCGAGACCCACGTCGGGTTGGCGTCGAAGCCCTGGTAGAGGCCGATGAACTCGTCGCTCGGCGTCAGGTAGCCGGCGTACCAGGCCGTGACCCCGTCGGCCTGGCTCGTGCGCAGCTCGGCGGCGTTGGCTCGCCAACCCTCGGGCAGTTCGGGTACGGCGAGCGGGTCGTCGCTCGCGATCTGCGCCTGCTCGGCGACCTGGGCGACGTCGACGTCGCGTTCGAGCGGGGTGTCGCTGCGCGGCACGAGGAGGACGATGACGACGACGAGCGCGAGGCTCGCGCCGAGGGCGAGCACGAGGTTCTTCGTCGTCTGCCGCTGACGGTGCTTGAGCGAGTTCTCGGCCTTGCGGGCCGCGGTCTCCTCAGGGGTCTCGGGGCGGCCGAGCTCGGCGACGACCCGCGGTGCGCGCTGGGCCATCAGGCCTCGCCGCCGTCGCGTCGGGCGTCGGATGCCACGGCGCCGGCGCCGGCGCGGGCCGCGTCGAGACGCGCCTTCGCGCCGATGAGCCACTCCTCGCAGCGGGCCGCGAGGGCCTCGCCGCGCTCCCACAGGGCCAGCGACTGCTCGAGTGTGGCGGAACCCTGCTCGAGTTCGCCGACGACGCGGACGAGCTCGTCGCGGGCCTGCTCGTAGCTCAGCTCGGCGACGTCGAGTTCGTTGGTGGGGGGCATGGCGCCCATTCTATTCGGCGTCGCCTGAGTGGCCGACCGGAGCGGCCTCGCCCTCGGAACGGGCCGCGAGGCGGCCCTCGGCGAGCGTGAGCGTGAGGGCCGCGCCCGACGGTGCGCCCTGCGGGCCGCGGAGGACGTGCCCGTCGGGTCCCTGCACGATCGCGTACCCGCGATCGAGGGTCGACTGCGGCGAGAGCGCCCGCAGGTGGCCGCGGAGTTCGCCGATGCGGTGGGTCTGCCGCTCGACCTGCCGCTCGACGAGCTCGGCGCCGCGCGCGACCCAGCGCGTGAGGTCTTCGGACCGACGATCGACGATCCACGTGGTGTCGGCGAGCGCGGGCCGGGTGCGGAGATGGCCGATGCGATCGATCTCGTGCGCGACGAGGGTGCGCAGGCGCAGGCTCACGCGTGCACGCGCCTGTTCGACGCGCAGCAGCTCTTCGCCGACGTCGGGCACGACGCGCTTCGCGGCGTCGGTCGGCGTGGAGGCGCGGAGGTCGGCGACCTCGTCGAGCAGGGGGCGGTCGGCTTCGTGGCCGATCGCCGAGACGATGGGGGTGGATGCCGCGGCCGCGGCCCGCACGACGCGCTCGTCGCTGAAGCCGAGCAGGTTCTGGAAGTCGCCGCCGCCGCGGGCCACGATGATCACCTCGACCTCGGGGTCGGCGTCGAGGCGTTCGATCGCGGCGACGACCTCGCCCGGGGTGCGATCGCCCTGCACCGCCGCGTGCACGACCCGGAACTCGACGGCCGGCCACCGGAGCCGGGCGTTGCGCAGCACGTCCTTCTCGGCGTCGCTGTCCTTTCCGGTGATGAGTCCGACGACGCCGGGGAGGAACGGCAGCCGCCGCTTGCGGGAGACGTCGAAGAGCCCCTCGGCCGCGAGCTGCGCACGCAGGCGCTCGAGCCGCTCGAGCAGGTCGCCGAGGCCGACGTGCTTCAGCTCGAACACCTGCATCGACAGCGAGCCGCCCTTGACCCACCAGTTCGGCTTCACGAGCGCGACGACCCGGTCGCCCTGTTTGAAGTCGCCGCCGAGGCGCGACTTCACCGACGACCAGATCTGGAACGACACGGTCGCGTCGGCGTCGAGGTCCTTCAGCTTGCCGTAGACATTGCCGCCCGAGACGCCCCACTGGGTGATCTCGCCCTCGACCCAGACGGTGCCGAGCCGGTCGAGGTACTGCTTGAGCTTCGCCGAGAGCTGCGAGACGGGCCAAGGGGCCTCGCGCGTCGCCGGGGCGTCGCGCGGTGCCGGTGCGTCCGTCACGCTGGCCTCCCGACCGCCCGCCCAGGTTGTGCCGCGTAGGATTGGCATCGTGACGAGCTTGACTGATGCACCGCGGATCGACCTCGGCATGCCCAGAATCCCGAGCGTGCGAGGCCGGCTCAAGAATAACCCGGTCGACGGCGCCAAGCGGGTGCTGCTGGCAGCGCCGCGCGGCTACTGCGCGGGCGTCGACCGCGCCGTGATCGCGGTCGAGAAGGCGCTCGAGCACTACGGCGCGCCGGTGTACGTGCGCAAGCAGATCGTGCACAACATCCACGTCGTGACCGAGCTCGAGAAGCAGGGCGCGATCTTCGTCGACGAGGTCGACGAAGTGCCCGAGGGCGCCCACATCGTGTTCAGCGCGCACGGCGTCTCGCCGGCGGTCGTGAACGCGGCATCCGACCGGGGCCTGCACGCCATCGACGCGACGTGCCCGCTCGTCACCAAGGTGCACCGCGAGGCGGTGCGCTTCGCACGCGACGACTTCGAGATCCTGCTCATCGGCCACGAGGGGCATGAAGAGGTCGAGGGCACGGCGGGCGAGGCGCCCGACCACGTGACCCTCGTGAACAGCCCCGACGACGTGCCGAACATCGAGGTGCGCGATCCCGACAAGGTGGTCTGGCTCTCGCAGACGACCCTCTCGGTCGACGAGACCATGGAGACCGTGCGCCGTCTGCGCGAGCGGTTCCCGAACCTGCAGGACCCGCCGTCGGACGACATCTGCTACGCCACCCAGAACCGTCAGGTCGCGATCAAGAAGGTCGCCCAGGAGGCCGAGCTCGTGATCGTCGTGGGGTCGGCGAACTCGTCGAACAGCGTGCGCCTCGTCGAGGTCGCGCTCGAGAACGGGGCGAAGGCCGCGTACCGCGTCGACTACTCGAGCGAGATCCGCCAGGAGTGGCTCGACGGCGTCGCCTCGGTCGGCGTCACGAGCGGCGCCTCGGTGCCCGAGGGCCTCGTGAAAGAGGTGCTGCTCGAGCTCGCCGATGCCGGCTACGCCGAGGTCGCCGAGGTGAAGACGGCCGAGGAGGACCTCATGTTCTCGCTGCCGAAGGAGCTCCGCAAGGATCTCCAGGGCAACCGCGACGCGCGCGCCCTCGGCGGTCGCCGCACCGCCGACGCCTGAGCTCGAGCGCTCGCCCTCGGCGCGCGACGCGGTCGCGGCGCTGTTCGCCGTCGGCGTGACGCGTTCGGCGTCGAATGCTAGTGAGTGAGCACTCACTCCGCGTAGGCTCGGCCTCATGACCGCCTCCGTCACGAAGCCGAGCCGCGCCCGGCCGATGCCCGTCGATGAGCGTCGCGCCGCGATCGCCCGCGCGACGGTGCCGCTGCTCTCGATCCACGGCCGCGACGTCACCACCCGGCAGATCGCCGAGGCGGCGGGCGTCGCCGAGGGCACGCTGTTCCGCGTCTTCGACAACAAGGACGCGATCATCGACGCCGCCGTCGAGGTGTTCCTCGACCCCGAGCCGTTCCGGGACGCGCTCCGCCGCATCGACCCGAGCCTGCCGCTCGAGCTCAAGATGCAGCTCGTGATCGACCGCTTCCAAGACCGATTCAGTGGCATCTTCGGCGTCTTCGCCGCACTCGGCAACCGGCCCCGGCCGCCGGCCGCGCCGAACATCGAGATCATCGTCGGGATCTTCGAACGGCTCCTCGCCCCCGAACTCGAGCGGTTGCGGGTCCCGCCCGCCGACGTGTTCGCCTTCGTGCGCATCATCGCCTTCTCGTCGGCGATGCCGCAGTTCTCCCAGACCACCGGTCTCGACTCCGACCGGCTCGCCGACCTCATCGTGCACGGCATCATCGGCCGGCGCGACGTCGTCGCCGAGGCATCCACCCCGTCAACCGCCCCGAGGGGAACCGAACCATGCTGCTGAAACTGCTGCGAACGTACCTGCGCCCCTACCGGTGGCTCGTCGTCGCCGTCATCTTCTTCCAGCTCGTGCAGTCGATCGCGTCGCTGTACCTGCCGAGCCTCAACGCCGATATCATCGACGACGGCGTGGCCACGGGCGACACCGGCTTCATCCTGTCGACCGGCGCGCTCATGCTCGGCATCACGCTGCTGCAGGTGGCCGCCTCGATCACCGCCGTCTACTTCGGCGCGAAGACCGCGATGGGCCTCGGCCGCGACGTGCGCCGCTCGGTGTTCCGCCGGGTCGCCGACTTCTCCGAGCAGGAGGTGTCGCGGTTCGGCGCGCCGAGCCTGATCACCCGGTCGACGAACGACGTGCAGCAGGTGCAGATGCTCGTGCTCATGAGCTGCACCATCCTGGTCTCGGCGCCGATCCTCGCGATCGGCGGCGTCATCATGGCGCTCAGGGAGGACCTGGCCCTCTCGTGGATCATGGTCGTCGCCGTGCCCGTGCTGCTCGTCTCGGTCGGGCTCATCATCAGCCGCATGGTGCCGCTGTTCCAGTCGATGCAGCGCAAGATCGACGGGGTCAACCGGGTGTTGCGCGAGCAGCTCACCGGCATCCGCGTCATCCGCGCCTTCGTGCGCGAGGGTGTCGAGTCGGAGCGCTTCGACGACGCCAACGACGCCCTCACCGACACCGCGCTCAAGGCCGGCCGGCTCTTCGCGCTCGTGTTCCCGATCGTGATGCTCGTGCTCAACCTCTCGAGCATCGCGGTGCTGTGGTTCGGCGCCTTCCGCGTCGAGGACGGCTCGATGCAGGTCGGCTCGCTCACGGCCTTCCTCAGCTACCTCATCCAGATCCTCATGGCGGTCATGATGGCGACGATGATCGCGTTCCTGCTGCCGCGCGCGGTCGTCTCGGCCGGACGCATCGGCGAGGTGCTCGAGACCGAGTCGACCGTGCACGACCCGGCGCAGCCGGTCGAGCGGCTCACCGCCCCCGGCACCGTCGAGTTCCGCAACGTGAGCTTCGCGTACCCCGGCGCCGAGGAGCCCGTGCTGCACGACCTCAGCTTCACCGCCCGCCCGGGCGAGGTGACCGCGATCATCGGCTCGACCGGCGCCGGCAAGACGACCATCGTGAACCTCGCGGCCCGTCTCTTCGACGCGACCTCGGGCAGCGTGCTCGTCGGCGGCGTCGACGTGCGCGAACTCGACCCCGAACTGCTCAACGCGCAGTTCGGCCTCGTGCCGCAGCGGCCCTACCTGTTCGCCGGCACCGTCGCCTCGACACTGAGATACGGCGATCCGGATGCCTCCGACGACGAGTTGTGGGCCGCGCTCGAGACCGCGCAGGGCCGCGACTTCGTCGAGGCCATGCCCGACGGGCTCGACGCTCCGATCGCGCAGGGCGGCACGAACGTGTCGGGCGGGCAGCGCCAAAGGCTCTCGATCGCGCGGGCGCTCGTGAAGCGACCGTCGATCTACCTCTTCGACGACTCGTTCTCGGCGCTCGACACCGCGACCGACCAGCGACTGCGCGCCGCGCTCGACCGCGAGGTCGCCGACGCGACGATGATCGTCGTCGCCCAGCGGGTCGCCACGATCACGGGGGCCGACCAGATCCTCGTGGTCGAGGACGGCCGCATCACGGCCCGCGGCACCCACGACGAACTGCTCGAGACCTCGCAGGCGTATGCCGAGATCGTCGAGAGCCAGCTGAGCGCAGAGGAGGCGGCAGCGTGAGCGAGCAGAAGACCGAGACGGCGGCGACCCCCGCCGCGACGCCCCGCCCGCCTGTGCGGCGCGGTCCGATGGGCGGCGGCCCGATGGGCGGCATGGGCATGCCCGTCGAGAAGTCGATGAACTTCGGCCCGAGCGCGAAGCGCCTCATCGGGCGGCTGAAGCCCGAGCGCACGCTCGTCGTGTTCGTGATCCTCCTCGGCATCGTCAGCGTCGTGTTCAGCGTGCTCGGGCCGAAGATCCTCGGTCAGGCGACCAACATCATCTTCGAGGGCTTCATCTCGGCGCAGATGCCGTCGGGCGTCACCCAGCAGCAGGTCGTCGACCAACTGCGCGCGTCCGGCGACACCCAGCAGGCCGACATGGTCGCCTCGATGCAGAACATCGTGCCCGGCCAGGGCATCGACTTCGGCGCGCTCGCCGCGGTGCTCGGGCTCGTGCTGCTGCTCTACGTGCTCGCCTCGCTGTTCGGCTGGGCGCAGGCGTACGTGCTCAACGGGGTGACCCAGCGCACCGTCTACCGGCTGCGCCGCGAGGTCGAGGAGAAGATCCACCGGCTGCCGCTGTCGTACTTCGACAAGATGCAGCGCGGCGAGCTGCTCTCGCGGGTGACGAACGACATCGACAACATCTCGCAGACGCTGCAGCAGACGATGAGCCAGCTGCTCACCTCGCTCCTCACCGTCGTCGGCGTGCTCATCATGATGTTCATCATCTCGCCGCTGCTCGCGGCCATCGCGCTCGTCACGATCCCGCTGACGATCGTCATCACGACGGTCATCGCGAAGCGCTCGCAGAAGCAGTTCGTCGCCCAGTGGACGCACACCGGCACCCTCAACGCGCGCATCGAGGAGGCCTACTCGGGCCACGCGCTCGTGCGCGTCTTCGGTCGGCGTCGCGAGGTCGAGCAGGGCTTCGACGACAAGAACGAGGAGCTCTACCAGGCCAGCTTCGGCGCCCAGTTCGTGAGCGGCATCATCATGCCCGCGATGATGTTCGTCGGCAACCTCGTCTACGTGGCGATCGCCGTGGTCGGCGGCCTCATGGTCGCCGGCGGGTCGATCTCGCTCGGCGACGTGCAGGCGTTCATCCAGTACTCCCGCCAGTTCACGCAGCCGTTGAGCCAGCTCGGCTCGATGGCGAACCTGCTCCAGTCGGGCGTCGCGAGCGCGGAGCGCGTGTTCGAGCTGCTCGACGCCGACGAGCAAGTGGCCGACCCGGCCGAGCCCGAGGCGCCCGAGACCGCTGCCGGCGAGGCATCCGGTCGTCTCGTCTTCGACGACGTCTCGTTCAGCTACGACCCCGAGAAGCCGCTCATCGAGCACCTCTCGCTCGCCGCCGAGCCCGGCCAGTCCATCGCGATCGTCGGCCCCACCGGTGCCGGCAAGACGACCCTCGTGAACCTCATCATGCGGTTCTACGAGCTCGACGCCGGACGCATCACCCTCGACGGGGTCGACATCACCCGGATGACGCGCGACGAACTGCGCGGCCGCATGGGCATGGTGCTGCAGGACACCTGGCTGTTCTCGGGCACCATCCGCGAGAACATCGCCTACGGCAGGCCGGACGCCACGGAGGAGGAGATCCTCGAGGCGGCACGCGCGACCTACGTCGACCGCTTCGTGCGCAGCCTGCCCGACGGGTACGACACCGTGCTCGACGATGAGGCGTCGAACCTCTCGGCGGGAGAGCGGCAGCTCGTGACGATCGCGCGGGCGTTCCTCGCGCGGCCGTCGGTGCTCATCCTCGACGAGGCGACGAGCTCAGTCGACACCCGCACCGAGCTGCTGCTGCAGCACGCGATGAACGCGCTGCGGGAGGACCGCACCTCGTTCGTGATCGCGCACCGGCTCTCGACGATCCGCGACGCCGACCTCATCCTCGTGATGGAGGCGGGGCACATCGTCGAGCAGGGCACGCACGCGGGTCTGCTCGCCGCGGGCGGCGCGTACGCGCGCCTCTACCAGGCCCAGTTCGCGGCGCCGGTCGACGGCGAGGAGGAGACGGTGCGCGAGGACGAGCGCGACGCGGAGGCGGTGGAGTCCGCGACCGCCGAACCGAAGACGGGTGCGATCGAGGCGCTCGGGTAGCGCGGGGCCCGGAACGCGGCGTCGCCCGTCAGGGAGCCGTCGTCGGAATCGTCAGGAAGAACTCGGCGAACGCCGGGTCGCTGAACGCGACCACGTAGGTCACGATCATCACGACGATGAACGCGACGACGCCGGCGAGCAATGGAATCCACCATGAGCTCGACCCCGCCTGCATGCGTGCGCGCGACCAGCGCAGCGCGACGAACCAGAGGGCGAGCTGCGCGATCACTCCGATCGCGATCGCGACGGGCACCACGGGCCCGGGGTTGAACTCCGTCGGCGGCGTGGTGCCGAACATCGAGGCCGTCAGCTCCAGCGACTGGAGCATGCTCGACGGCAGGGAGACGAGCGAGAGCACGTTGTAGACGGCACCCATCGCCCCGAAGACCAGGAGCGCGACCGTCCAGGCGCGATCGGTCGGTCGGGCGACGGCGCCCGTGTCCGGCCGGGCGTACGCCGGGCCCGGACCACCGGCGGCGGGGGCCGGACCGGCGCCCGGGCCGGCGGCGTCGGCCGCATGGGTCGCGCCGGCCGCGTGCGGGTCGGCCGGCGGCTGCCAGGTCCACCCCTCGGGGGCGTACTCGCCGTACCTCGGACGAGGCCGCTCGTCGGCGGGCGGCGTGGCCGGCGGCTGCGGGGCAGCGGCGCCGGCCACGGCGTCGTCGGGCGTTCGAGCGGCCTCGTCGCGAGTCATCCGGTGCTGCCTTACGCCGAGGTGATCGACTGGCCGGCCGAACCCAGCTGACGGGTCGACTCGCCGACGCGCACGGCCATCGCCGACTCGGCGACCTTGCCCCACGCGCGCGGGTCGTACTGCTTCTTGTTGCCGACCGAGCCGTCGACCTTCAGCACGCCGTCGTAGTTCTGGAACATGTAGCCGGCGATCGAGCGCGTGAAGGCGTACTGGGTGTCGGTGTCGATGTTCATCTTCACGACGCCGTTCGCGACCGCCTCGGCGATCTCGGCGTCGGTCGAGCCCGATCCGCCGTGGAAGACGAGGTCGAGCGGCTTCTCACCGGTGCCGTACTTCGCCTGCAGGCCGTCCTGGATCTCCTTGAGGAGGGCCGGGCGCAGCTTCACGTTGCCGGGCGCGTAGACGCCGTGCACGTTGCCGAAGGTGAGGGCGGCCATGTAGCGACCCTGCTCGCCGAGGCCGAGCGCCTCGACCGTCGCGATCGCGTCCTCGAGGGTCGTGTAGAGCGCCTCGTTCGAGCCCTCGTGCTTGACGCCGTCCTCTTCGCCGCCGACGACGCCGATCTCGACCTCGAGGATCGCGTTGATCGCCTTCATGCGCGGGAGGATCTCCTTCGCGATGTCGAGGTTCTCGGTGAGCGGCACAGCCGAGCCGTCCCACATGTGCGACTGGAAGATCGGGTTGCGGCCCGCCTTCACCTCGGCCTCGGAGGCCTCGATGAGCGGGAAGACGAAGTCGGCGAGGGCCGGCTTCGGGCAGTGGTCGGTGTGGAGGGCGACGGTGATCGGGTACGACTTCGCGACCTCGTGCGCGAAGCGCGCGAAGGCGAGGGCGCCGGTCGCGCGGGCCTTCACGGTGTGGCCGGCGAAGTAGTCGGCGCCGCCCGTGGTGACCTGGATGATGCCGTCGGAACCCGCCTCGGTGAGGCCCTGGAGCACCGCGTTCAGGGTCTGCGAGCTCGAGACGTTGAAGGCGGGGAATGCGAAGCCCTTGGCCTTCGCGGTGTCCAGCATCTCGGCGTACTGCTCGGGGGTGGCGATGGGCATGGTGCTCCTTCGGTGACGACAGTGTGGGTTCGGCACGAGTCTATCGACTTGTCGAGCACGGCTCAGGTGTCGGATGCCACGTGGCGACGCCGCACGTCGGGCGGGCGCCGCGGCGGGGCAGGATGGAGCCATGACCGACCCGAACGATCCCGTCGATCCCGCCGCGCTCGCCGAACTGCTGCGCCCCGCCGTGGTCGCCGCGGCCGCGGCGTGCCTGCCGCTCGTGGGGCGCGGCGACGGCGACGGGCTCGACGGCGCCGCAGTCGCCGCGATGCGCGCCGTGCTCGCCGGGCTTCCGGTCGACGGCCGCGTCGTCGTCGGCGAGGGCGAGAAGGACGACGCCCCGATGCTGCACCTCGGCGAGCGGTTCGGTCGCGCCCGGGACGGCGACCCGACGATCGACCTCGCCGTCGACCCGGTCGACGGCACGCGCCTCGCCGCTGCCGGACGGGCCGGCGCGATGGCCGTGATCTCGGCGGCGCCGCGCGGGGCGTTCTTCGATCTGGGGCCGGCGCACTACCTCGAGAAGCTCGTCACCTGGTTGCCGGGTTTCACGACCGATCGGTCGGCGGGCCGCCCGATCGCCGAGCTCATCCCTGAACTCGTCGCCGAGGCTGCGCTCGCGCGGGGCGTCGCCGCGCGAGACATCCGCATCGCCGTGCAGGACCGACCTCGCAACCGCCCGTACGTCGAGGCCGTCAGGGCCGCCGGTGCGGCGGTCGAGCTGTTCGAGCACGGCGACATCGAGCGGAGCCTCCAGGCGCTGCACGGTGCGGCGGCCGGGGGCGGCTTCCCGCCCGCAGGTCGTGGACTGGACGCCGTGATCGGGATCGGCGGCGCGCCCGAAGGCGTCATCGTGGCCGCCGCGGTGCGGGCGCTCGGCGGGTCGATGCTCGCGCGCTTCGCACCGCAGTCCGACGCCGAGCGCGATCGGGTGCTGATGCACCTCGGCGGGTCGCGGGCCATCGACGGGCTCGCCGACCTCGACGAGCTCTGCGCGGCGCCCGCCGCGATCGTGCTCGCCGCCGTCACCGACTGCGAGATCGGCCTCGCGCTGCCGGGCGTTCAGCGGATGCCCGCAGGGATGCGGGCGCACTGGTGGTCGGCACCCGGCAACGCGTCCGGGTGGGTCGACCGCCTCGAGAGCTGAGCGCGCCGTCCGCGCCGGTGGATTAAGAATGCACATTCTTTCACTGACGAACGGGCGAAAACCGGGCCGCTCTCGCGGTCTCGTGCCTAGGCTGGAAGCGGACGATCGTCCTTTCCCCGCCGGCCTCCGATCGAGGCCGATCGCACGAACTCCGGAGGACCACTCGATGGTGAGCACCGATACCGCCAGCCTCTTCCTGCACCCCGACCGCAACATCGCACTCGAACTGGTGCGCGCGACCGAGGCCGCGGCGATCCGCTCCTACCCGTGGATCGGGCGCGGCGACAAGCTCGGCGCCGACGGCGCGGCGGTCGACGCGATGCGGGCCTTCCTCGGCACCGTCAACTTCGACGGCGTCGTCGTCATCGGCGAGGGCGAGAAGGACGAGGCGCCGATGCTCTTCAACGGCGAGCGCGTCGGCAACGGTCGCGGCCCAGCGTGCGACATCGCCGTCGACCCGATCGACGGCACCTCGCTCACGGCGGCGGGCCGCCAGAACGCGCTCTCGGTCATCGCGGTCTCCGACCGGGGCAGCATGCTCGACGCGTCGAGCGTCTTCTACATGGACAAGATCGTCACGGATGCCTCGGGCATCGGCGTCGTCGACATCCGCAAGCCGATCGGCGAGAACCTGCGGGCCCTTGCCGCGGCGAAGGGCAAGGACGTCGGCGAGCTCCGCGTCGCGGTGCTGAACCGCCCCCGCCACGAGCAGCTCATCGCCGACATCCGCGCCGCGGGTGCCGGCACCCGCCTCATCAGCGACGGCGACGTCGCCGGCGGCATCAACGCGGCCCGGTACGAGTCGCGCATCGACATGTGCGTCGGCATCGGCGGCAGCCCCGAGGGCATCACGACGGCGTGCGCGATCAAGGCGCTCGGCGGGTTCATGCAGGGCAAGCTCGCGCCGCTCGACGACGCCGAGCGTGCGCGCGGCGAGGCCGCCGGCCTCGACTGCGACAAGATCTACGAGCTCGACGACCTCGTGCGCGGCGACAACACCTTCTTCGTCGCGACGGGCGTGACCGACGGCGAGCTCCTCGACGGCGTGCGCAAGAAGGGCCCGATCATCCGCACCGAGTCGATCGTGCTGCGCGGCAAGTCGGGCACGGCCCGGCGCATCGTCGCCGACCACCTCATCGAGAAGTGGCTGCCCGACGCCGACATCTGAGCCTCCGAACGCCGAGCGGGCGTCGGGCCGACTGGAGTCGGCCCGACGCCCGCTTCGCTGTCTGGGCGCCCGATGGTCAGATGCTGCGTCGGATCTCGGGGTCGATGTCGGCGAGGATGTCGTCGTGTGCCGTCGCATCCTCGGTGTCGACGGCCGCTTCGGCCCCACCCTCGCCGGGTGCGTCGAGCATCGGCTGCTCGGCGGCGGCCGTGGTGAACTCGTACGCGGTCAGTTCGCGGGGGCTCTCGTCGATGCCCTCGATCGTGGCGAGCACCTTGGTCTCGTCGAGCGCCTTGAGCTTGCGGGCGGTGGGCAGCACGCGCGACTCGAGCGAGCCGACGAAGGTGTTGTAGTCCTTCACGGTGCGTTCGATCGTGCGACCGAGCTTCTCGATCTGCCCGGCGGTCGTCGACAGGCGCGCGTAGAGCTCACGGCTGAGGTCGAAGAGGGTCTTCGCCTCCTTGGTCAGCACGTCTTGCTGCCAGCTGAACGCCACGGTCTTGAGCACCGACCAGAGCGTGACGGGTGAGGCGAGGGCGACCCGCTTCGAGAAGGCGAACTCCAGCAGCGAGGGATCGGCCTCGAGGGCGCTCGAGATGAGCGACTCGCTCGGGATGAACGCGATCACCATCTCGGGGGAGGCGCCGAGGCCCTCCCAGTAGGTCTTGCCGCCGAGCGCGACGATGTGGTCGCGCACTGCCTTGACGTGGTTCTTCAGGAGGGCGTCGCGCTGGGCGCCCTCGCTGCCGGTCGCGGTCGCGGGAATCTGGCTGGCCTCGAGGTACGCGTTGAACGGCACCTTCGCGTCGACCGCGATGTGCTTGCCGCCCGGCAGGTGGATGACCATGTCGGGGCGACCCGCGCCCGCGTCGGTCGTGACCGAGTGCTGCGTGTCGAAGTCGACCCGCTCGATGAGGCCCGCAGCCTCGACGACGCTGCGCAGCTGCGTCTCGCCCCAGACGCCGCGCGTGCTGTTGGACCGAAGGGCGGAGGCGAGCGACTCGGCCGTCGAGCGCAGGCGCTCCTCGCTCTCGGCGGCGGCCTTCAGCTGCTGGCTCAGCTCGCCGTGCTGCCGGTGGCGCTGTGTCTCGAGCTCGGCGACCTTGGCCTGCATGTCGGTGAGCGTCTTCTTCACCGGCGCGAGCTCTTGGAGCACCTTGCTGTCGGCCGCCTCCTTCGCCTCGCGCTGGCGCTGCTCGAACTGCTGGCGCTCGACGAGCTCGCGGTACTGGGCACGTGCCGCCTCGATCTGCTCGCGGAGGCCGGCGGCCGTGGCCTCGACGGCGGCAAGCTCGGCGCCGAGGTTCGACTGCTTCGCCTGCTCGTCGGCGAGGGCGCGCGCGAGCTGCGCCTCGCCGCTCGCCCGCAGCTCGATGAGCGCCTGCTGGTGCCGCGCCTCGACGAGGGCGGGGTCGTCGACCGGCACGAGGTCGGCCGGACCGGCCGCTGCGGCGCGTCGCTGGGCGAGGAACCAGGCGCCGAGCGCGCCGAGCAGGACGCCCACGATGAGGCCGATGACGAGCAGCAGGATCTCCATGCCATCGAGTGTCGCAGGCGCCGCCGACATCGTACGGCGGCGGGTCGGCGGGGCGGGCTACTGCAGCGCCATCGGGCCGTTCGCCGCACGGTCGGCGGCCACGGCGACCGGGCCGATCGACCCGAGCTTCACCCGCGTGATGTGCGCGAGGCGCTCGACGTCGTCGGCGCCGTGGCGCCCGGCGGCGTGCACGATGATCGCCGCGCAGGCTTCGGCGTCGGCGAGGGCGTCGTGGTGCGAGAAGCCCTCGAAGCCGGCCGCCATCGCCGCGACGGGCAGCCGGTACGAGTCGAGGTGGTAGGTGCGCCGCGCCACCTGCAGGCTGCACAGCGAGCGGTAGTCGGGCACCTCGAGGCCCCAGGCGGTCGAGGTCTTGGCGATGACGCCGAGGTCGAACGTCGCGTTGTGCGCCACGAGCACGTCGTCGCCCGCGAACTCGCGGAGCGCCGGCAGGTGGGTGCGCCAGTCGGGGGCGCCCTCGACCATCTCGGGCGTGATGCCGTGGATGCGGACGTTCCACTCCGAGAACTCGTCGTGCGGGAACGGCGGCCGGATGTACCAGTGCACCCGGTCGACGACCTGCCCGTCGCGGACCTTCACGAGCCCGACCGAACAGGCGGACGCGCCGGAGGAGTTGGCGGTTTCGAAGTCGATCGCGGTGAAGTCCACTGGCACGAGGACATCGTGCCACGCGTCGCCGACACCGGCGGACCGCGAGCCGGGCGGGTCACGAGACCGGCATCGAGGCGTGGCGGTTGACGGATGACCCGCCGCGGACTGGAATGGAGGCGCGACCCGCGCGACGAGAGGACGAGCCCATGAGCGACGCCCCCGAACGAGGTGCGGGCGAACTCGTCGCCGACCCGGGCGCACCCGAGACGCGGCGCACGGCGAGATCGTTCGGCGCCGCGGCATCCGTCTATCACCGGGCGCGACCCGGCTACCCGCCGGAGGCCGTCGAGTGGCTCATCGGCGATGCGCGACGGGTGCTCGACCTCGGCGCCGGCACCGGCAAGCTGACCGAGGCGCTCGTCGAGCTCGACCGGGATGTGATCGCGGTCGATCCGGTCGAGGAGATGCTCGAGGAACTCGAGATCGCGGTGCCCGGCGTGCCGCGGATCCTCGGCACCGCCGAGGACATCCCCATCGAGGATGCCTCGGTCGACGCCGTCGTCGCGGGGCAGGCGTGGCACTGGTTCACCCCCGAGCGCGCGATTCCCGAGATCGCCCGCGTGCTGCGGCCCGGCGGCGTGCTCGGGCTCATCTGGAACTCGCGCGACACGAGCACCGACTGGCTGCGCGAGGCCGGCGAGATCATGCACGAACGCCACGATGCGAGCGCGACGTTCGAGACCTACGTGCAGGTGGGCCGGCCGTTCGGGTCGATCGAGGAGCACACGGTCGCCTGGTCGAAGCGGATGACGCGTGCCGGCTTCCTCGACCTCGTGCGCTCGCGGAGCTACTTCATCACCGCGAGCGAGTCCGAGCAGGCTGCGACGCTCGCCGCCCTCGAGACGCTGCTCGCGACGCATCCCGATCTCGCGGGCGCCGAGGAACTCGAGGTGCCCTACGTCACCCGGTGCTTCCGCACGCGGCTCGGCTGAACCGCGGCGGCCGCCGGACTCAGAACGGGTAGTACGAGAGCACGGGTGCCGTCAGCATGACGATGGTCGTGTCGCTCTCGTCGGCGCGCAGCCCCACCATGTCGGTGGTCTCGCCACCCGGCGTGGGCGGCACGAGCGACGGGTCGACGGGGTCGATCCGATAGTTCGATCCCTCCTGCACGAGGGGCGCCACCGCGGCGACCTCGCTCACCGGCGACCCGACGGTCGGGCCGCTCGCGCTGCGCACCGCGACGCCCTCGATCTCCGGCGCGGCGACCTCGACGAGCGACGGCAGGAAGTAGTCGGCGCGGGAACCCTCGAGGCCGACGGCGTCGCCGAGCGTGAAGTCACCCCAGGTGTACAGGTCGAAATCGGCGTAGTGCCCGCCCGAGCCGTCGCGGAGTGACATCACCGGATCGGCGCCGAAGGCGTCGGTGAGGGCCGCGACCGCCGGAGCGACCTCGTCGACCCAGACGTGCGTGAACGTCGTCGAGCCCTCGGCGTCGACGAGGCTGAAGCCGCCGCCGTCGACCACGATCTCGGCCGTCTCGGGCTCGGCGGGCTCGGGCGGCGAACTCGACGCAGCCGGGGTCTCGCTCGGTGCTGGGGTCGCCGGGGCCGGCGCGGTGGCGGCGCAGCCGGCGAGCGCGACGGCGGCGGCGGCGATGAGCGTCAGGCGAAGCATCCTCATGCGCTCAGCATGGCTGAACCGACCGCGCCGGCGAGTGAGGCTCCGATAACGAATCGGCGGCGTTCTCGCCGACCGCACGACCAGCCGCACCCCGGTAGACTGTGCCCCCGTGGCTCTCACTATCGGTATCGTCGGCCTGCCCAACGTCGGCAAGTCCACCCTCTTCAACGCCCTGACCAAGAACCAGGTGCTCGCGGCGAACTACCCGTTCGCGACGATCGAGCCCAACGTGGGCGTGGTGAACCTGCCCGACCCGCGACTCGCGACGCTCGCCTCGATCTTCGGCTCCGAGCGCATCCTGCCCGCGGCGGTGTCGTTCGTCGACATCGCCGGCATCGTGCGCGGCGCCTCCGAGGGCGAGGGCCTCGGCAACAAGTTCCTCGCCAACATCCGCGAGGCCGACGCGATCGCGCAGGTCGTGCGCGGCTTCGAGGACGGCGACGTCGTGCACGTCGACGGCAAGATCGACCCGAAGTCCGACATGGAGACGATCAACACCGAGCTGATCCTCGCCGACCTCGAGACGCTCGAGCGCGCCATCCCGCGCTACGAGAAGGAGATCAAGGGCAAGAAGCTCGACCCCTCGGTGCTCGCCGCCGCGAAGGAGGCGCAGGAGGTGCTGCAGAAGGGCACGCCCCTCTCCGCGGCATCCGTCGACCTCGCGCCCATCAAGGAGCTCGGCCTGCTCACCGCGAAGCCCTTCATCTACGTCTTCAACGTCGACGAGTCGGTGCTCACGGATGACGCGAAGAAGGCCGAGCTCGCCGAGCTCGTCGCCCCCGCCGAGGCCGTGTTCCTCGACGCGAAGATCGAGTCGGAGCTCATCGACCTCGACCCCGAGGAGGCCGCGGAACTGCTGGCCTCGACGGGCCAGGAGGAGTCGGGCCTCGACCAGCTCGCCCGCATCGGCTTCGACACGCTCGGCCTGCAGACCTACCTCACCGCGGGCCCCAAGGAGTCGCGTGCGTGGACGATCCACAAGGGCGACAAGGCCCCGCAGGCGGCCGGAGTGATCCACACCGACTTCGAGCGCGGCTTCATCAAGGCCGAGGTCATCTCGTTCGCCGACCTCGTCGAGACCGGATCGGTCGCCGAGGCCCGCGCGAAGGGCAAGGCCCGCATGGAGGGCAAGGACTACGTCATGCAGGACGGCGACGTGGTGGAGTTCCGCTTCAACGTGTGATCCGCGGATGGAGCGCATCTACGAGGAGCACCATCCCGATTCGCCCGTGCTGGAGTGCGTGTGGCAGGCGCGCGCGACGCGAGATGAGCGCTACCTCGTGCCGGCCGTCGAGTACTGGGATCTGTGGTTCGCCCGCGAGCCGGATGGAGAGGTGCTCGCCGGACTGGCGGGCCCGACCCTCGGGCACCGCTGGATCCGCTCGAAGATCGGAGAGCACAGCTGGGGTATCCAGCTGAAGCCTCACGCCATTCTGCCCGGAGTGAGCAAGCAGCTTCTGCTCGGCGGCGAGCGGCAGCTCGTGGTCGAAGCCGGGCACGTCGTACTCGCGCAGCATGCCGTGCCGTTCCCGGAGTTCGAGGATCTCGAAGCCTTCACCGACCGCCTACTGGAACTCGACGTACTGCGGAGCGACGACGACGTCCGGCGGATGCTCTCCGGCGATGACGCAGGCTACTCGGAGCGGCACCGGCAGCGCCGGGTGCGCGCCGCGACCGGGCTCACGCGCAAGCAGATCGAGCAGTTGTCGCGAGCGCGTGAAGCGTTCGCTCTGCTGCTGCAGGGCGTGTCGCCGGTCGAATGCGCTGCACGCTGCGGTTTCGCGGACCAGGCTCACCTGACTCGTTCGCTGAGAGCCTTCCACGGACGAACGCCAGCCCAGGTGCTGTCCGGCCGATGACGGCGGGAATGTTCAAGACCGTGACATTCGCTCGGTGATGGACTGATGACATCGCATCGACCACGAGTACAGGAGCACACGATGTCTGCACCCGCCGCCCCCGAGGGGTATGCCACGGTCAACCCCTTCATCATCACCAGCGACGCCGATGAGCTCGCCCGGTTCGTCGTCGAGGTCTTCGACGGCGAGGAACGCGCGGAGGCCCGCACCGTCGACGAGGACGGCCTCCTTCTGCAGGCCGAGGTTCGCGTCGGAACGACGACCATCATGTTCGCCGAGCGCAAGCCGGACTGGCCCTTCACTCCGAGCCTGCTTCAGGTGTACGTCGATGACATCGACGCGGTGCTCGAGCGTGCACTCGCCCGCGACTCACGGCTCATCACGAAACCCACCGACTTCTTCGGGACCCGGTTCGCTCGCATCCAGGATTCGAGCGCGAACATCTGGTGGATCTGGCAGCACGGCGAGCCTGCATCGGAAGAGGCCTCCGGTGACCAGGACTGGACTGTCGACGAGCAAGGCGGAGGATGGGGAGAGGTCTCGGCCGAGCTCGCTTACATCCACGACACGCTGCTCGACGCGATGACCGGCTTGCGCGATCCGAAGAGCTGAGAGGCGCATCGCCTGCGGCGAGTTCGGCCCGCCGCCACTCGGCGGCGGGCAGTACCGGGTAGTCCGTCGGGTAGACGCCGATCGCGAACCCGTAGATGTCTCGCCCGACTCGGGAGGCGGTCGAACTCCTCGACCAGATCGGCCATGCGGCGCCCGCGGCGAGTCGTCGGCTCGCTATGTTGCACTCATGTCACGTCGCCGGAGGCATGCCCGCCCAGCGGTCGTCGTCGCGATCGCGATGTGCGCGGTCGCGGGGCTCTCCGCGTGTTCGTATGTCGACCGCATCGCCGTCCGCCTCAACGAGGACCAGACCGTCGACGTGCTTTCCTGCGAGTCGCTCGACGAGATTTCGGGCGCTCGCGTCTACCTCGACGACGACTTGTCCGCGACACTGCGCGCAGATGAGTTGGCCGACTCGGCCGGTGGACTCACGCAGGGAGGCGTGATTCGGCTCTCGGAGGTTCCAATGGGAGGCGAGTGGAGCATCCTTGGCCTCTCTGTCGATGGAGTCCTCGATTCGCACGGGTGGACGCTCGACGGCGCATTCGAGCGCGAGGATCTGGTCGTCGGGGACTGGGTCTGGGCGAGGACGGGCGTGTTCTTCGGGGCCGTACCGGTCGAGGGATGCGAACCGAGGTAGGCACACGATCTCCGAGGAATGCAACGAGGTGGAACTCCGCCGCAGCGCGCTGTTCGCTGACCTCGCCTCGGGCGGGCCGGCCGGCCGCGCCGGGATGGCTCGTCAAGAAGGCCGGCTGACGGACGCAGCCTGACGGCGGGGCGACGGCCGGGGATACCCGGGAGGCGCCGCTCCCGGCACAATCGAAGTATGACTGCCGAGGCCCTCCTCGGTGACTGGGTGCGCGACGTGATCAGCGAGCTCATCGGGGTGGAGCCCGGGGTTCGACGGAATGCCGACGAGGCCGTTCACCGGGCGCGCACGCTCACACGCCGGCTGCGCGCGTTCCTTCCGCTCGTCCCCGGCCGTGACGCTGAGAAGGCGGCGCGCGGACTCGAGCGCTACGGGGACGTGCTCGGGGCGGTTCGGGACCTCGAAGTGCGCCAGAGGCTGCTGCAGCGGCTGCTGGCGGAGTTCGGCGACGACGGCCGATCGGACGCAGCGCCCCGACGGCTGGTGAAGGCGGTCAAGCGAGAGCGACGACGCGCTCATCGCGATGTGGTGGACTACCTCGACGGGCCGAGGTACCGCAAGCTCGTCGTCCGACTCGAAGCCGTATGCGGGGCCGTCGACGGGCTCGACGAGTGGGAGGTCCGACACGAGATCCGCAAGCACGCGCGGGCCCTGCGGTACCTCGCCGAAGCGCTCGGTGATGAACAGGCCGCGGCCGTCGGCGCGGCGCTGCAGGACGCCGTCGGCGACCAACGAGATCACCTGTTGCTCGCGCGGTGGCTCGACGCCGACGCCGAGGCAGATTCCGACGAGTCGATCCGCGGAGTCCGGGATATCGCGCGACGGCGAGCGGAGGAGATGTCGCGAGCTCCGGCTCAGCGCGGCCTACCTGGACGGTCATGATGCCGTAGCATTCCGACGTGACCGAAGGCCAGATCGCCGCTCTCGTATGGGGTCTGTTCGCCGTCCCGTTCGGCGCGATGTTCATTGTGAAGCGGGAGGCCATCTCTGCGGCAGCGCGGAAGCAGCGTGAGCAGCAGGGGATCAAGCTCACCGAACGCACGCAGTCGCCTCTGCTGATGGCGTTCGGCGGCGCGGTCCTCATCTGCGCAGGCGTCGCCATGGTCATCGCCTCGCTCACGGGAGCGCTTCGGTGAGTCGACTCGATTCCGCGATCGGCTGGGTCACGACCGGCCGCGGGCGACGTGTCCAGGCATGGTGGAACATCATCATGTGCGCGTGCATCTTCCTCGGCGCTGCGAGCGCCGGCATCGCGAAGGATCCCATGTTCCTCGTCGTCGCGATCGGCGCGGCGGCGATGGAGGTGCAGTTCATCCGGCAGCTCATCCGCGTCGGGCGCACACCCGAGCTCGACTCTGATTTCGAGGCTGAGTAGCGGGCGGCTCCGCCGTCAGGCGACGTGACTGCGTCCGGCAGGACGAGGACCCGGATGTCCTTCGGCACGGTCGCGGTCGACGGGTGCGAACCCCGGTAGCGGCGAGCGCTCAGTCAGACGTCGGCAACGCCGGGTAGTCGGTGGGGTAGACCCCGATCGCGAAGCCGTAGACGGTCTCGCCCGAGCGCGGCAGCCGGTCGAACTCCTCCACGAGCTCGGCCAGGCGCCGCCAGAACTCCGAGGCCTGGTCCTCCGAGATGCGCGCATGACGGATGAAGCCCCAGAGCTTCCCCTCCTCGAACGCCGAGGCCGACTCACGTGCGGCGACCTCGAAGTCGTTGAAGTCGCCCGACACCTCGCCACCGACGGATGCCGGCTCCGCCGCGATGAAGAACAAGCGCGCCGTGCGCCCGTAGAAGCGCTCCTCGATCGCTCGCACCTTCCGCGTGCGCACCACCTGGAGCAGGCCGTTGCGGGCGAGCACGTCGACGTGGTGGGCGACCGTGCTCTTGGGGCGATCGACGGCCGCCGCCAGCTCGGTGACGGTCGCGGCGCGCTCGTGGAGCAACTGCAGGATCGTGGTGCGGAGCGGGTGGCCGATGGCCTTCACCTGCGCAGGCTCGGTCAACGCCATCCGATCGGCGAGCTCATAGCCGGGAGGGTTGTCCGCCATGACCGAACAGACTAGCATCGTCGAATGATCCAAATAGATCGATCATTCAACGAGGAAGACTGCTGACATGGCCGAAGTGCTGCTGTACCACCACATCCAGGGCTTGACCGACGGAGTGCGCGCGTTCGCCGACGAGCTGCGGCGGGCCGGTCACACCGTGCACACGCCCGACCTGTTCGACGGACGCACGTTCGACAGCATCGAGGAGGGGTTCGCGTTCGCGCGCGAGGCGGGCTTCGAGGCCATCCGGGAGCGCGGCGCCGCTGCGGCGGACGAGTTCGGTCCCGAGCTCGTCTACGCCGGATTCTCCTTCGGCGTGATGATCGCCCAGCGGCTGGCGCAGACCCGGCCCGGCGCCCGAGGGGCGCTGCTCATGTCCTCGTGCATCCCCGTGTCGGAGTTCGGGGGAGCGTGGCCCGGGGGAGTTCCGGTGCAGATCCACGGCAAGGAGGGCGACGAGTTCTTCGACGAGGACCTGCCGGCCGCACGCGAGCTCGTCGCGTCGACGAGCGATGCCGAGCTGTTCGTCTATCCCGGAGACCAGCATCTCTTCGCCGACTCCTCGCTCGACGCGTACGACCCCGAGGCGTCGGCGCTGCTCATCGAGCGGGTGAAGGGGTTCCTCGCGACGACGGTTTGAGCAAGGCGCGCGCGGGGCGATCGTGCGACGATGTCGAGGTGACCCTGCCCACACCCACCCTGGAAACCGAACGACTCCGACTGCGTCCCTTCGCCGACGGCGACGCCGATGCCCTCTTCGCGCTGAACAGCGACGCGTACGTGCTGCGCTACTGGGACTCTCCACCGTGGACCGACCGGTCGTCGATCGAACGCTTCATGGCCGGATGCCGACGGATGGAGGAGGAGGGCACCGGTGCGCGCGTCGCGATCGAACGGACGAGCGACCAGATGTTCGTCGGCTGGTGCACCTTCAACAGCTGGGATCCGGACTTCAAGAGCGCGTCGCTCGGCTACTGCTTCACGCAGTCGAGCTGGGGGCACGGCTACGCGACGGAATCGGCTCGCGCCGTACTCGGCTGGGCCTTCGACACGCTCGACCTTAACCGGGTCCAGTCCGAGACCGACACCCGCAACGTGGCCTCGGCCCGGGTGCTCGAGAAGCTCGGTTTCGAGCGCGAAGGCACGTTGCGCGAGGACTGCATCGTCAACGGCGACGTCTCCGACAGCTGGGTGTACGGCCTGCTGCGGCGCGACTGGGAGCGCTGAGCGCGCGAACGGCGAGGGGCCTCAGACGGCTGCGAGCTCGGATGCGGCATCGAGCGCGAGCGCCGCGGCACGGCGACCCTCGGCGATGAGGCGCGGCGCATCCGCCATCGTCCACTGCGCCATGCCCTCCATCTCGGGCTGGACGAGCACGACCGACGGGTCGCGCACGAGGTCGGCCGTGCGGCTCACCGTGCGCATCATGCGGACGTTCTCGAACTTCGCGTGCAGGCGCACGACGATGACGCGCGAGGCGCCGAGCTCGCGCGCGGCCGCGAACGGAACATTGTCGACCATGCCCCCGTCGGCGAGGAGCGCGCCGTGGCGACGGACGGGTGCGAGCAGGCCCGGTACCGCGATGGTCGACCGCAGCGCGACGCTCAGGGGCCCGTGGTCGATGGTCACCGCGCGACGGGTGAGCAGATCGGTGGCGACCGCGCCGAAGCGGCGCGGGAGTTCCTCGATCAGCGGATCGCAGCCGAAGACGCGTCGCACGCCGTCGTCGATCGCACGCGAGTCGAGCAGCCCGAGCCGCGGGGCGAACGACCAGCGGGCGATCTCCCGCCAACGGAAGGCGAGGGCGACGCGTTCGATCTCCGTCGCGTCGAAGCCGGCTGCGTAGGCGGCGGCGATCAGCGCGCCCGAGCTCGTACCGACGGCGATGCCGGGCCGGATGCCACGGTCCTCGAGCTCGTGCAGCACACCGACGTGTGCGGCGCCGAATGCAGCGCCACCGCTCAGGGTGAGGCCGAGGGCAGGATCGCTCGCAGTCACGTCCGGTTCTCCGATCTGTCTGCGGTCGACCGTATCCGGTCCATGTGGGGCGATGCTGTGCGGCCGCAGTGAGAACCCTGAGCGCCCTGGGATGTCCGCGCTGTGACGTAGTCTCCGAGCATGCGCCGACGGACCCGAGACCTCGCCGTGGCCGTGCTCGACCTCCCGCTGCCGGTACCCGAGGACGCTCGCGACCGCTACCGCACTGCAACGTGCGTGCTCGACGATCGATTCCTGGTGACCTCGTGGGTCGAAGGGCGCGAGTCGGTGAGGATCGGGGTGCTCGACCTCCGCGACGGATCGTGGCGCGTCGGCAAGGGCGTTCGCGGCATGCTCGCCGCCGCACTGGCGCTGCCGGGCTCCCGAGCGCTCCTGCTGTGCGACTACGGCCTGTTCGAGTTCGATCTCCAGGCGATGAAGGTCACCCGTCGACTCAGCGCGAAGATCGGCAAGTACAACGATCTGCTGCGATTCGACGACGACGACCACGCCCACGTCGTCGTGGGCAACAGGCGCGCGACGATGGAGTCGCTCGTCTCGCTCGAAGCGTTCGATGTCGTGCGACGACGGAAGCGGCGCACGGGCGCGGTCGAACCGGTCGGCGAAGTCGCCGCGCGTGCGGGCGTCGAGCGCGTGCTGCATCGCGACGACGGCGTGCTCCTCGGTGCCACGAGCTCGCATCCGGGCGGCCGCCAGCAGCTCGTCGTCATCGACGAGGCGTCGGCCGAGGTCGTGACCTCCGTGGAGTTCCCGTCCGGTCTCGCGAGCGCGCACCCCGTCCACGACGGGATCGTCGCGGCCGCGCCGCACCTCGGGCGCGGTGGTGGCCTCACCGCGGTCACCGGGCTCTTCGACGAGCCCGACCCGGCGGATGACGGCCAGACACTCGCGCAGACGGCCGCCCTGGCGAGCGGCTCGGCCGCGGCGATCCTCGAACGTCGCCGACGCCGAATCGCGCCCCGGACGGTCGTCCGAGGCATCCGACTCGACGCGGGCGGCGAACTCGCCGATGTGTCGGCGCAGCGCATCACGCTCCTCGATTGCAGCGTCGCGCGTGCGAGCACCGCCGAGGAGCGACCGAGGATCGCGCGCGTCCACGTCACCGACCTCGAGCTTTCCCCGGCCTCTGTGAACGGGGCCGTGCTCGAAGACGTCGTCATCGACGGGATCGCCTCCACGGTGAACTCGTCGTTCGTCTTCGGGTGCGAACTGCGCCGGGTGACGCTGCGGGGCCGCATCGAGCATCTCATCCTGAACGCCTCGATCTCGGATCTCGACCCGGAGACGAACCGGCGCTATGCGGCGTGGCACCGTGCTCGTCTCGACGACCCCGAATGGATGCTCGACCTGCGGGAGGCGACCGGCGACATCACGATCCGGGGGTACCCGTCCAGGTTCATCCGACGCAACCCCGAGCTCCACGTCGTCGTCACCGCCGAGTCGGCGGCCGGATCGGACTGGGAGTCGATCGACGCGGGGCGCTCGGCGCTCGTCGTCGGGCTCGACGAACTCATCCAGTACGGGTGGGAGGACGTCACGCTCATCGTCGATCCGCACGGCCGTCGCGCTGACGCCGACTTCCGGTACGTCCGCGAGCTGCGCGCCCGCGGAATCGCTCAGGCCGACTAGGCGGCGACGCGGCTCGTCGTCAGCGGCCCTGGCGCTTCTTGTACGGCTTCGGCTGACCCTTCACGATGGGGGCGCGCCCCTTGCCCTTCGAGGCCTTCGCCTTGCCGCCGGCCCTCGCCTGGGGCTTCTCGGCGGGCGGCGGTGCGGCGGCGATCCGCTCCTCGGCTTCGGGCAGGAAGGCCTTGCCGACGGGCGTCAGCTGGGTCGGTGCCTGGCGAGTGAAGAGCGGCTGCCCGATCTCGGCCTCGAGCTTCTCGATCGAGGTGTACAGGGAGGCGAGCGGGATGCCGAGCCGCTCCGCGGCGCGCGGGAAGTGCAGCTCCTCGGCGACGGCGATGAATCGTCGGAGATCGGCGATCTTCACGGGAGGCCCTTCGTCAGTCCGCGCGTATCGCGGTGATCTCAGGGTACGTGAGTCGGTGTTCGCTCCTGCGCAGGCCGCGCAGGAACCCATGGGCGCGACTCTGTCGGTGTGGCAGGGTCTTCACTGGATGCAGGAGGTGACCGATGACGACACGAGCGGTGCGCGAGCACTACGGGGTGCGCGCGGCCGAGTACACCGAGCTGCTCGGCTCGGTCGGCGACTCGGCCGAGCAGGACCGCGACCTGATCGGGCGCTGGGCCGACACGATCGACGGCAGGGTCATCGACGCCGGCTGCGGGCCCGGTCACTGGACGGCGTTCCTGCACGAGCGCGGCCTCGAAGTGCTCGGCATCGACCTCGTGCCCGAGTTCGTCGACATCGCCGCCCGCCGCTTTCCCGACGTCGACTATCGCATCGGCGAGCTGGGCTCGCTGCCCGTCGAGGATGCCTCGCTCGGAGGCCTGCTCGCGTGGTACTCGGTCATCCACACCGAGCCGAGCGCGGTGCCGGCGATCCTCGACGAGTTCGCCCGGTGCCTCCGCCCCGGCGGCACGCTGCTCCTCGGCTTCTTCGACGGCGCCCGGCTCGAGCCCTTCGACCATGCGGTCGTGACGGCGTACCACTGGCCTGTCGGCGAGATGTCGCACGCGCTGCGTGCGTCGGGCTTCGAGATCGTCGAGACCCACGCACGCCACGACCCGGGCAGCCGCCCGTACGGGGCGATCCTCGCGCGCCGCGCCGTCTGACCCACCCTGCGGTTCACCGCAGATCGCCGAGCCGTGCCGCGATGCCCTGCTGCGCCCCGGTTCGCCGCTCGGCCGTCACGGCGATGATGAGCAGCACGGCGCCGACGACGGCGAGCGTGATCCACCAGGGCATCGACTCGATGCCGCGGCCGATCTGCACGGCGAAGACGACGACGTTCTCGATCGGCAGCACGATGATGCCGATGAGGAACGGCGCCGCGAGCTTTCGCGCCGAGCCGACGAGGATCGCCGTGAGGGCGAACACGATGACGAGGATCGCACGCCAGGTCTGCGGGTCGGTGAAGGTCGCGGTGATGGAGGCCGAGAGGAGCACCACGAGGCCGGGTGCGAGCAGCGCCCACGAACCTCGCCACCCGGCCGGCCACGCCGTGAGACGTGCCGCGAGCGAGCCGCCGCCCTGCGCTGCGGGGGCCGCCGTCGCGCCATCGCCGCGCCGCAACGCGACGACCCCGGAAGCGAGCAGGAAGAGCCCGAGCGGCACCGAGAACCACTCGACGCGCAGCTCGCGCGGGCTCCACGCGACCACCGCGGTCACGAACGCGAGCACGAACACGAACCACACGGGCGGCAGGCTCGTGCGGGCGGTGACCGAACGCATGGCCGCGATCAGCATGACTGTGAGCAGGGCGAGCATGAGCGCCCACATCGACCAGATCTCGGGCCATTCGGGTCGGATCGCGGGCCACGCCGCGACGGCGACGAACGCGAGGGCGGGTGCGGTCAGCCAGCGCGTGCGCGCACGTGCCGAGCCGGGCGCACCTGTCACGCTGATTCCGCGACCGGCGATGAAGGCGGCGACGGCGCCGAGCAGGCCCACGCCCGCGCAGACGAGCACGAGCGGGATACCGACGGCCGGCGAGTCGGGCATGCCGTCGAGGCCGAGGCGAGCACCCTGCAGCGCCGCCCCCGATGCGGCGACGACCGCGGCTGAGAACACGGCCGGTCGCAGCATCCGAAGTCGCGCAGCCTGCGCACTGAGATCGCGGCCCCTCGCGCCACTACGACCGAGCAGCAGTCCGAGCGCGACGAGCAGCCACGCCGCGCCGATCAGCGCCCACCCGCGGGCGTCCGCGGCGAGGCTCGCGCCGTCGGCGCCTCCGATCGAGAGCAGCAGCACGGCGATCGTCGGCACGATCGCGACGAGCAGGCCGGATGCCACGAGCGCGACCGCGCGCGTACCGCGAACCGTGAGCACCGCACCGACGAGTGCCGCACCGAGTCCCGGCGGCACGAGGTACGCCTCGACGTCGGTGATGCCGGCGAGACCCCAGGCGCTCCAGAGCGCGCCCGTGAAGCTCGCGGCCGCGAGCCACCAGCCCAGTCGACGACGCTGCACGACGGCCATCGCCGTCGCCCCGAGCCCGAGGACGACGAACACGATGAACGTCGTCTCGAGGCCGGCGGCGCTGCGCAGGAGCGAGAGCAGCACGGTGATCGCACCGGTGGTGAGCGTCGAGACCTCGACGGCGACGCGAGCGGCCCGGGCGGGCGCGGCGCCGAGCCCGTGGCGTTGGAGCGCACGCCCGATCGCGGCGCTCGCGGGCAGCATGGCGGCGGTGAGCCCGGCGATGACGGGCAGCACGACCGGGGAGGCGCTGCCGGCGAGCACCTCGGCGCCGAGGCAGACGATGACGACCGCCGCGCTCGGCACGACGATCGCCGCGGCCGCGGTGCGCAGGGAGATGCCGAGGCCGGGGCGCCGAGTGATCACGAGGGCAACGGCGAGCAGCAGCATCAGTCCGGTCGAGAGCGCGGTCCATCCGCTGCGTTCGAACAGCACCTGCACGATGCCGATGCCGAAGGGCACGGCGGCGACCGCGAGGATCGCCCACCACGAGCGGGCGCCGACGCGCGGCAGGAACGTCGCGACGATCGCGACGAGCAGGCCGACGGCGGTCGTGAGGCACCACTGCGCGATCCCCGCGAGCTCGGTCGTCCCGAGCACCGTCGCGACCACGGTCAGCGCGTAGGCGAACCCGGCACCGACGTAGAGGAAGCGCAGCATGGCCGGGGTCACGAGCGCGAGCGCGCCGACCCCGATGAGCACCGCGACTCCGGCCCACGGCTGCGTCGAGGCATCCGTGCTGGCGATGACCGCGCCGAGCACGACGGTCAGGTGCGCGCCGCCGAGGAGCGAACCGCCGACGAGCGTGCGCGGTCGGAGCACGGCGACGAACCGCAGGAGCACGGCCACCGTCAGCGTGAGGGCCAGCACGATCGCGATGCGCGCCCCGAGCGCGAGGGCGGGGATGCAGGCAAGCTGCAGCCAGGCGAGCATGCCGAGCAGCACCGCGGTGGTGCCGAACGCCCCGTCGACGGCGATCCGTACGACGGAGACCGGTTCGACGTCGTCCGAGACCGCGCCGCGTGCACGCCGGCGCGAGGAGATGACCGCGAGCGCGGCCGACCCGAGCGCTGCGGCGGCGCACGCGGCCGCCACGCCGACGACGTCGGCGGGCGACTCGATCGGCGGTCCGTACGGTCTCGGCGAGATCGAGCCCACGAAGGTGACGAGCACGGCGATCATCCCGGCGACCGTCGCCGGGACAGCGGATGCCCCGGCCGCGAGCAGTGCTCCGGCACTGAACGCGCCCGGCACGAGTCGGGGCAGTCTCGGCATCAGCAGCCATGCGGCGATGACGCCGAGTTGTGCGCTGCCGACGAACACCACGAGGATCCAGGAGTCGGGGACGTCGTCGAGCCCGGTTCCGAACGGCAGCACCGCGATCGCGACGACTCCGGCGAACCCGGCGACCGTGCTCCAGAGCCCGCGAGCCGGGTGCCGTACGGAGATCGAGCCCAGCACGGCGACGGCGGCGAACGTGCCGGCGACGAGCAGCCAGAGGGTCGCGTCGGTCGGGGTCTCGACGAACGGCAGGAGCATGAGCGTGAGGGGGACCGCCGCGACCTGGATCACGGTCAGCGTGCGCTCCTCGGCGCGGAGGGGTGCACCGAAGCGCCGCGCGACACGGCGGGCGAGGGCGATGAGGGCGAATGCGGTGAAGGCCGTGGCGAGGTGTCCGACGAGTGCGGCACCGGCCGTTCCTCCGGCGTAGCCGAACATGGCCGGCACGGTGGCGAGCGCCGTGAGCGATGCCCACAGCCAGATGCGGATGCGCGCGAGGAGGCCCAGTGCCGCCATCGCCGCACCGCCCACGAGCGTGCCGAAGGCGGCGGCCAGCCACGCGCTCGCCGGATCGACCGCGAGTTCGACGAACGACGAGACATCCAGGGCGACGAAGACGAGACCGAGGCCCCCGACCGACTCGGCCGAGAAGCGCAGGCCGCGCCGTGCGAGCCACCATGCGCCGCCGAGGAACACGAGGGTGATCGCCGCGAGGATCGCACTGCGCACGCCGTGGTCGGTCAGGTCGGGGTTGAAGAAGGTGAAGACGACGGCCGCGACGGCGAGGAGCCCGGCGCCCGCGACGGCGAGCACCGACTGGACGGTCGCGGTCGACTCGGGCCGTGAGGCGGGCGGCGTCGCGATCGGCGCGGATGCCACGGGGTGGGTCGCTGCGGCAGGAGGGGCCGCCGCGGCATCCGATGTCACGACCGGGGCGGCCGCTGCGGCGGGCATGGCGACTCGGTCGACGACCGCCTGTCGCCCACGGATCGCGGCCGCCGCCTGCGCGGACGCGGCCGCGAGTTCGGCGCCGAGCGCGGCATCGACGACCGCGCCGCACGTCGCACAGCGCCCGTCGCGCAGTCGATCGCCTGCGCACACCGGGCACGCCGTCGTATCGAGCAGGTAGGCGATGGCGGCGTCGCTCCAGCCGCGGGTGGGGGAGGAGCTGGGCAGGGTCATGCCGACACCTCCGATCCGGGGTGGGCCGGGGCGTCCGCGCCGTCGGGCACCCAGCGCAGGATGTCGCCCGGCTGGCACTCGAGCACGCGGCAGATCGCGTCGAGCGTCGAGAACCGCACCGCTTTCGCCCGGCCGTTCTTCAGCACCGAGACATTCACGGGCGTGATGTCGATCGCGGCGGCGAGCTCGGCGACCGACATCTTGCGGCGGGCGAGTTCGACATCGAGGTCGATGACGATGGCCATCAGACGACCTCGGAGAGATCGTGCTGCAGTTGGGCCGCGTTCTGGAGGAGCCCGCGCATGACGCCGACGAGGAGCGCGAGACCCGAGCCGACGACGATGCCGAGGGCGCAGAGCAGCTGCACCGAGGGGTTCGCGACGCCGGCGGTGAACAGGAGCACCGCGGCGACGGCGATCAGGAGGGTCGCCGCGATGATCGAGCCGAGGATGAGATCGACCCAGCGGAAGGCGTCGGAGCTGAAGATGCTCTGCGCCCCGACCATCGAGAGCAGCCGCCATACGCACAGCATCACGACCTCGACGCACACGAGGAACAGCACGGCGATGACGATGCCCGGAACCTGGAGTCCTGCGAGCTCGGGGTAGTCCTCGGCGAGGTTGCGCGCCGTGCCCGGCACGAGGAAGAGCTGGCAGGAGACGAGCAGCAGGAGCATCACGGCGATGAGCGCCTTGAGCGCGAGGATGGTCGGCCGTTGCATGTGATTCCTATCGGTAATCGGTATGTAGCTATCGACAAACGATACATATCGACGACCGAAAGCGGTAGTCCCGCGCGACGTCACTGCTCGAGGTCGCGGGGCGCCGCGAGCGGGATCACCTCGCGGGCCGCTGCGGCGAGGAGTTCGTCGGTCGTGACGAGCGCGTCGGCCTGCAGCGACGCGACGGCGAGGTATTCGGCCGGCCCGAGCTCCGTCCAGCCGAGCCGGGCGGCGAGCTTCCACGCCACCGAGCGCGACACCCGGTCGCCGAGCAGTCGGACCTTCAGCTCGGCGAGTCGTTCGAGCTGCTCGCGCCCGGTCCGTTCATCGATCCGTCCCTCGTGCACGTCGCGGTAGAGCATGGCGAGCACGTGCGAGCGGAGCACCGCGGGAGCGACGAGCTGATGGCCGGGATCGGGCGAGAGGTCACCGCGGACGATCCGCAGCGCGACCTCCGCGTCGATGGCGTAGCGAGTCATGGCTCCATGCTGGCCGCAGACGAGGCTCGCCGATACCCCGACCGCGGCCGAGGTGCGATCCCGCGTGAGGGGGTCGCGGCTCAGGCGCCGGGCGCCGACTCCTCGCGCAGGCGCGGCTCGACGCGCTGCGCGGGACGCACACCCGCCTTGTCGGCGTAGAACTCACGGATGCGGTCCATGTCGGCGCCGACGTCGCCGGTCAACTGGAAGGTCGGGCCGAGGCCGGTCGTCATCGTGGTGCGGTCGACGTAGCCGAGGGTGACCGGCATGCCGGTCTCGCGGGCGATGCGGTAGAACCCCGACTTCCAGTACTCGTGCGCACCGCGGGTGCCGTCGGGGGTGACGACGAGTCCGAAGACCTCGCCGGCGCGGATGCGCTCGACGACCTCGCCGACGACGCGGCTCGGGTCGGCGCGATCGACGGGGATGCCGCCGAGCCCGCGCATGATCGGACCGCGCCAGCCCGTGAACAGGCTCTTCTTGCCGAGCCAGCGCACGTCGATGCCGAGCCGCCAGGCGATGGCGAGCATGAGCACGAAGTCCCAGTTCGAGGTGTGCGGCGCCCCGACCAGCACCGTGGGACGGGCGGGTGCCGGCTCGCCCGTGAGGGTCCACCGGCTGAGAGCCCAGTAGACACTGGAGACGAGACGACGCAGCATGCGGCAACCGTATGCGATCGCATATGTCTGTGTCGGTATGCGTAGCCGCGCTCGCGAGGCCGGCGTCGGATGCAGCAGGATGTCTCGGATGAGCAACCCCGTCACCGTGCACCTGCGCTACGAGATCGATGCCGACAAGATCGCCGAGTTCCGCGAGTACGGGCAGCGTTGGATCGGGCTCGTGAATCGACTCGGCGGCACGCACCACGGCTACTTCCTGCCGAGCGAGGGCGACAGCGACGAGGCGTTCGCGCTGTTCACGTTCCCGTCGCTCGCGGCATACGAGCAGTACCGCCTCGCCTCGGCCGATGACGCCGAGTGCATCGAGGCGTACCGCTTCGCCGTCGAGACGAAGTGCATCCGCCGCTACGAGCGCCGCTTCCTCGCGCCCGTCTTCGAATCGGCGAAGCTCCCAGCCTCGCGCTGACTAGGGTTGTCCGGTGACTGCAACACTCGTGGCCCAGGGCCTCGCCGGCGGATACGCCCACCGTACCCTCTTCGACGACCTCGACCTCACGGTCGCACCGGGCGACGTCGTCGGCGTCGTCGGCGCCAACGGCGCGGGCAAGTCGACGCTGCTCGGCATCCTCGGCGGCGCGATCGCGCCCCTCGCCGGCACCGTGTCGCTGGCTCCCGCCGATGCCTTCGTCGGCTGGCTCCCGCAGGAGCACGAGCGGATCGAGGGCGAGACGATCGCACAGTACGTCGCCCGGCGTACGGGGTGCGCCGAGGCATCCGCCCGCTTGGATGCCGCGGCCGAACTGCTCGCGCTCGCCGAACCCCCCGCCGGGGTCGACCCGGGCGAGGAGTACTCGGTCGCGCTCGAACGCTGGCTCGCCTCGGGGGCGGCCGACCTCGACGAGCGCCTGCCCGCGGTGCTCGCCGAGCTCGGGCTCGCCGTCGGCGACGGCGCCGGAGATGCCCATGCCGTCACCGCAGACTCGCTCATGACCGGCCTCTCGGGCGGGCAGGCGGCCCGCGTCGGCCTCGCCGCCCTCATCTGCTCGCGCTTCGATCTCGTGCTGCTCGACGAGCCGACGAACGACCTCGACCTCGACGGGCTCGCCCGGCTCGAGGCGTTCGTCGCCGGCCTCCGCGGCGGCGTCGTGCTCGTCAGCCACGACCGCGAGTTCCTCGCGCGCACCGTGACGAAGGTGCTCGAGCTCGATCTCGCCCAGCACTCGAACCGCCTCTACGGCGGCGGCTACGACGCGTACCTCGAGGAGCGCGAGACCGTGCGCCGGCACGCGCGCGAGGACTACGAGGAGTTCGCGTCGAAGAAGGCCGACCTCGTCTCCCGCGCCCGCGTGCAGCGCGAGTGGTCGAGCCAGGGCGTGCGCAACGCCATGAAGAAGTCGCCCGACAACGACAAGATCCGGCGCAAGGCCGCGACCGAGTCGAGCGAGAAGCAGGCGCAGAAGGTACGCCAGATGGAGAGCCGCATCGCCCGCCTCGAGGAGGTCGAGGAGCCGCGCAAGGAGTGGAAGCTCGAGTTCACGATCGGGCAGGCACCCCGGTCGTCGGCCGTCGTCGCGACCCTCGACGCGGCATCGGTCACGCGGGGCGACTTCGCGCTCGGACCCGTCTCGCTGCAGGTGCAGGCGGGCGACCGCATCGGCATCACGGGGCCGAACGGGGCAGGCAAGTCGACGCTCCTCGGCGTGCTGCTCGGCCGCATCGCGCCCGACGGCGGGCGGGCGAGCCTCGGCTCCTCGGTGGCGATCGGCGAGATCGACCAGGCCCGCTCGCAGCTCGCCGGCCGTGCGCCGCTGGCCGACGCGTTCGAGCTGCTCGTGCCCGAGTTGAGCTCGGGCGAGGTGCGCACCCTGCTCGCGAAGTTCGGCCTGAAGGCCGACCACGTGCTGCGGCCGGTCGACGACCTCTCGCCCGGCGAGCGGACCCGCGCGGGCATGGCCCTGCTGCAGGCTCGCGGCGTCAACGTGCTCGTGCTCGACGAGCCGACGAACCACCTCGACCTTCCCGCGATCGAGCAGCTCGAACAGGCGCTCGAGAGCTACGAGGGCACGCTGCTGCTCGTGACGCACGATCGGCGCATGCTCGAACACGTGCAGCTCGACCGGCGCTGGAGCGTCGACGGCGGGCAGGTGACCGAGGCATGACGGGCGCGCCCGTCCCGGCCGCCTCGGCAGAAGAGCACCCACGGATGCCCGGGACCGCCGCCGACGGACTCGAGGGATTCCTCGCCCTCGGCGACTCGAAGTACATCCGGCTCACGACCTTCCGCCGTACCGGGCACGCCGTGCATACCCCGGTCTGGGTCGTGCGCGACGGCGAGCGCCTGCTCGTGACGACCGTGGCGGGCTCCGGCAAGGTCAAGCGCCTGGCGCACACCGAGCGGGTGCAGCTCGTGGCATCCGATGTGCGCGGGGTGCTCGCCGACGACGCGGAGGTCTTCGACGGGATCGCCCGCGTCGACGACGCGGACGAGGTGCGCGCCGTGCTCGACGCGGCGCTCACGGCGAAGTACGGCGACCGGTACCGCGAGATCCGCGCCGCGCGCGAGGCCCGCGACCCCGGTTCGCGGTCGACGGCGCTCGTGATCGAACTCGCGGCGGCGGCACGGCACGGCTGAACTCGATGGGCCGGCCGGGCAGGGGGGCTGACGCCGTCGGCGGGGTGTGCGAGCATGTGCGCATGCCCGAGTCACCGGAAGTGCAGGCACTGGCCGACGAGCTCGACGCCCGGCTCGCGGGGCGAGCGCTCACCGGCGTCGACGTGGTCGAGTTCCGCATCGAGAAGACGCGTGGCCGGCCGCCCGAGTCGCTCGTCGGCGAGGCGGTGACGGGCGTCGAACGGCACGGCAAGCTCATCGACCTCGTGTTCGGCGAGGCCGGCCGCCTCGTCGTGTCGCTCGGCCGACACGGCTGGGCGCGGTGGGCGGCGGGAGACGGGCCCGCCCCTGCTCAGGACGATGCCGGCGACCCGCCGCCGACGCTCGCGATCCTCTCCTTCGAGGGCACCGGTGGCGACCGCCTCGACCTCGAACTCACCGACGCGGGCGACTGGGTCTCGCTCGGCGTCTGGGTCGTCGACGAGCCGCGCGAGGTGCCGGCCGTCGCCAAGCTCGGGCCCGACCCCGCCGACGCGGCGTTCACCCGCGCAGCATTCGACGCGGCGGTGGTCGGTCGTCGCAAGCAGACGAAGGCGATCCTGCAGGAGCAGGAGTCGCTGGCCGGCATCGGCAACGCCTACTCCGACGAGATCCTGCATGCGGCGAAGGCCTCGCCCGTGGCCCACGCGTCGACCCTCGACGAGGCCGCGCTCGATCGCCTCTTCGCCGCGACGACGGGCGTCGTCCGAGCAGCCGTCGACGCGCGTCGCGGCGTGCCGATCGACCGGCTCAAGGCCGAGAAGGTCGCCGCAATGCGCGTGCACGGCCGGGCCGGCGAGACGTGCCCGGTGTGCGGCGACACCGTGCGGGAGTTCTCGTTCGCGAGCACGACCGCCGAGTACTGCCCGACGTGTCAGACGGGCGGCGAACACCTGCCCGGATGACCCGCGGAGGACGGTCCCGGGCTTCGCGCCCCACGCCGCCGGCCCGCCCGCCCCCTAGACTGCGATGAGCGAAGGTCGGTCGGGGGACACCGTCGCAAGCCGGATCCTCCACCTGGGGAGGGGGACCCGGAATGCGTCGCGTCGTGCACGGGGGGATGATCGCGATCGCGATCGCAGCGGTCATCGGAGCGTCGGCGATGACGCCGGCGGTCGCATCGGAACCGATCGGGCCGGCGGCACCGAGTGCGCCGCCCGGTGCGCCGCCGACCGCCGATCCGAGCGAGACGGATCCGCCGAGCGCATCCGAGCAGCCGCAACCGTCGACGTCGCCGGGCGAGACGCCGACGGCCGAACCGACCGACCCTGTCGAACCGACCGACCCGGCCGAACCGAGGGACACCCCCGCTCCCGTGGAGACGGGATCACCGGCGCCGGACGACGCCACGGAGCCGACGGCGGAACCGGTCCCCGAGGGGCCATCCCGTTTCGAAGCCGCGGCGGAGACGACGATCGCGCCGTTCCCCAGCGGGGTGCAGCGGGTCGCCGGGGCCGATCGCTACGAGACCGCGGTCGCCCTCTCGCAGCGGTTCGAACCGAACGTGCCCGTGCTCTACCTCGCGACGGGAGCCGACTTCCCCGACGCGCTGACGGCCGCGTCGGCCGCGGCGCTCCGCGGGGGGCCGCTCCTGCTCACCCCGCGCGAGGCACTGCCGAGCTCGGTGCGTGCCGAGATCGTGCGGCTCGCGCCCGCCCGCATCGTGGTCGTCGGCGGCGAATCCGTCGTCGGGGCATCCGTCTTCGGCGAACTCGCCGGCCTGACCCCGAACCGCGTGCGCATCAGCGGGCAGAATCGATACGAGACCGGTGAGCGGTTGGTCGCCGAGGCGTTCCCCACGGCGACGCAGGCGTTCATCGCGACCGGGCGGGGCTTCGCCGATGCGCTGGCCGCGAGCGCCGCGGCCGGTGCGGTCGATGCGCCCGTGTTCCTCGTCGACGGGCTCGCGACGACGGTTCGGCCGAGCACCATCGCCGCCATGCGGAAGCTCGGCGTGCGCACGGTGCACATCGCCGGCGGCACCGCCGCGGTGAGCCCGTCGATCGCTCGTCAGCTCACCTCCAACGGCTTCTCCGTGCAACGGCACGAGGGGCTCGACCGCTACCTGACCGCGGCGGCGATCAATTCGGCGGTGTTCGGCTCGACCGCCGGCTCGGTGAGCAGCACGTTCCTCGCCACGGGGACCGACTTCGCCGACGCCCTCGCCGGGGCCGCGCTCGCCGGCGGCGTCGGTGCACCGCTCTACCTGACCCAGCAGGCCTGCATCCCGCACCCGGTGTGGGTCGCCTTGAACCAGCTCGCACCGGCGACCAGGGTGATCATCGGCGGAGCCGCCGTCGTCGGCGACTCCGTCGCGGCGAACACCGCATGCGCGATGGTCTGGGCGAAACCGGCGGCCGGCCGGATCACCGACGGCTTCGGTCCGCGCGATCCGATCTGCACGCCCGGCGGCTGCACGCAGTCGGTGCATCGGGGCGTCGATCTCGGGACCGGCTGCCGGGCACCCATCTACGCCGCCTCGGGAGGCCGGGTCGGCACCGCGGGGCGGGTGGGCACCTACGGGAACTTCGTGAAGATCGCGCACGGGGCGGGGATCGAGACGGCGTACGCCCACATGGTCGACGGTGGGATCCTCGTGCGCGTGGGCCAGCTCGTGCGGGCCGGGCAGCAGATCGGATGGACGGGTGCCACCGGGGCGGCGACCGGGTGCCACCTGCATTTCGAGGTCGTCCAGAACGGGATCCAGATCGACCCGGTGCCGTTCATGCTCCGGCGCGGCATCCGCTTGGGCTGAGGCCGGGAAGCGATACCCTCGGCGGTCCGGTGCGGAGCCCGTCAGGCGTCGTGTCGGGTCTCACGCGGCCACGAGCGGCACTCCGCCGGCGCGCACCCGGCTGATCGCCTCGGGCGCCGCAGTGAATCGCCCCGCCTGGCCCTCGGGCGTGACGTACTGCACGCGGATACCGCGACCCACGCGGGTGATCTTGGTCACCTCGTACGCGCGATCGGCTGCGCTGACGAGCACGTCGCCCACCCGCAGTTCGCGAGTCTGCCGCAGTTCGATGACCTCCATGCTGAGAGTGTCTCAGCACCCACCGACATCCGTGACGGCTGAGACCGGGGCCCGATCGCCGCTCAGCCGAGCTTCGCGGCGAGCGACCCCTCATCGGGCACGAACCAGATGTGCGCCCCACGATTCGACGCCCAGACGTAGTCGCGCAGCGCGGTGCTCGCCTCGACTCGCTCGGCGATGTCGCCGATGATCGCGAGCCGCAGGCGGTAGTCCACGAGCGTCTGGGCGATCTCGCCGGCGACGCCGCTCGAGAGGTCGAAGAAGGCCGGGTCGAGCCGTTCGACGGGCACCGCGACGACCGAGGCGGCGTGCGCCCACGCACCGCCCACGAGATCCGCCGCATCGTCGGGCGTCGAGACCGGGGGGCCGTCGGCCGCCAGGATCAGCACCCTGACGCCGTGCTTCTCGTCGATGCGCATGGTCGACCCTAACGCGGGGCGGGCGACGACGCACCTGTTCCGCGAGATCGGGCGAGACCCGGCCGTCCTCCAGCAGCTGCGGCTGCCCTCGTCGCACCAGCCGTCGCGCGCGGGATAGGCAGCAGGACCGCCTGCTGTCAACCCGTTGAGGGTGCATGAGGGGCCCACCTACCGTTGAATCGAGGGCGCGTCGCGATCCGCACGCGCCGAGCGACACATCGATTTCCGAGGAGGACCCCATGGGAACCGAAGACAAGATGGGCAACGCCGCCGAGCGCATGGCCGGCAAGGCGAAGGAAGGCTTCGGCAAGCTGACCGACAACGAGCGGCTCGAGGCCGAGGGCAAGGCCGACCAGGTCAAGGCCGACGTCAAGGACGCCGGCGAGAAGGTCAAGGA
This sequence comes from Agromyces sp. NPDC057679, assembly GCF_042799635.1. Lineage (NCBI taxonomy): Bacteria > Bacillati > Actinomycetota > Actinomycetes > Micrococcales > Microbacteriaceae > Agromyces > Agromyces sp. NPDC057679. The sequence continues at coordinate 151,366 of NZ_JBHVIK010000005.1, forward strand.
CGCCGTCGACGACGCGAAGAACTGATCGCCGGCACCCCGACAGATTACGGAAGGAACCATCATGAGCATCGGGCTCGGAATCCTGCTCGTGGCCATCGGGGCCGTCCTCACCTACGCCCTGAACGTCACCGTCGACTGGATCGACCTCGATCTCGTCGGCATGATCCTGATGATCGCGGGGGCGGTCGTCACGGTCCTCGGCATCGTGTTCGCAGTGCGCCGCCGACGGAGCGTCTCGGAGACCCGCGCGGTCGCCGACCCCGTCTCCGGCGAACGCGTCACGCGCACCGAGGATCGCGTCGCACCTCCTGAGGTGTGACGCGGGGGAGAAACGGGCGGATGCCACGGGGAGTCCCCGTGGCATCCGCCTTCTCGTGGCGTTCGCGATGATTCTCGCCGACGCGTGCAAGACTCACGGCACGGGTGACACAGACAGGGCGTGAGGATCGCGAGTGCCAGTGCCGCCGCCGATGACGACGTGAGCGAGGGGGTGGCGATGACCGCGCCCCCCGACGAGCCCGAGGCGGCCGCCGGCGACGGGAGTCGCGCGGAGACCGAGTGGTTCACCGAGGTCGTCCGCGAGTATGCAGGGGCGCTGGTGCGCTACTTCGCCCGACGCGGGCCCAGGCAGGACGCCGAGGACCTCGCCGCCGAGGTCTTCGCGACCGCCTGGCGCCGTCGCGAGGACGTGCCGCGCGAGGCCGTCCTGCCATGGCTCTACCGGACCGCCGGCTTCACCCTCGCGAACCACCGGCGCAAGCACGTCGACCTCCCGGTCGACGAGGTGCCCGAGTCCGGTGGGTCGCGCGTCGCCGACGACCCCGAACTCAGCGCCCTGTTCGACGCCGAACTCCGAGGGGCGCTCCAGAGCGTCGGCGAACGCGACCGGCGCATCCTGCTGCTGCACGCCTGGGAGGGGCTCGACGGCGCCGAGCTCGCCGCCGTGCTCGGCATCTCACGGTCGGGGGCCGACGCGGCGCTCTCGCGCGCCCGCAAGCGGCTGCGCGAGGCGTGGGGCGAGCGACTCACCTTCTGAGTCCTTCGGGCACTGCAAGGTTCCGGATGCCCCGGACACATCCTCTTCAGAAGCACGCGTCGGCACAGCACCCACGGAGGCGATCGAGATGACCCGCGAACACGACCACGACGACGAGAACCGGCCCGACGAGACCGACCCCGTCGCCCTGTTGCGCGCGGCCGACCCGGCCGCGGGCGTCGAACCCGCGGCGGGCTTCGCCGACGAAGTGGTCGCCAGGGCGACGGCCGAAGGCGCGCCGGTCGCCGCGGCGACGCCCGCGGCGGAGGCACCCGCGGCGGGCGATCCCGCTCCGGTGACCGACCTCGGCGCCGAGCGCGCCCGACGACGCCCCCGCTGGCTGCCGATCGCGGCGGCCGCCGCATCGGTCGCGATCGTCGGCGCCGCGGGCTTCTGGCTCGGCGGCGCGACGAGTTCGGCGAACCTCGCGTCGAGTGCAGCGCCGCCGATCTCGCTCCAGGGCGTGAACGGCGGATCCGCCGGGGCCGCCGAGGACTCGGGCGTCCCCGAGAGCGCCATGGGCGCCGACCAGAAGATGATGGGCGGCGGCGCCGCCGACTCGATGGTCCCGTACGGCTGGGGGCGCTATGCCTTCACCAGTTCGGGCCTCTCCGAGGAGGAGGGCGACGCGCCCGGCTTCGCCTACGACTCGGGTGCCGAGGGCACCGAAGCGCGCGTCGCCGCGCTCGCCGCGGAGCTCGGCGTCGAGGGCGAGGTCGAACTGCGCGACGGCAGCTGGATCGTCGGCCCGCCCGACGGCACCGGACCGATGCTCTCGGTCGGCCTCGACGGCGCACTCAGCTTCTGGTTCAACGACCCGGCGATGAACCCGTGGGACTGCGGTGTGGTGACGCTCCCCGGCGAGACGACCGAGAGCTCCGAGCCCGTCGCCCCGATCGACCCCGTCGAACCCTGCGAGCCGACCGGCACCGCCCCGGGCGAGGCCGCCGCGATCGACGCCCTGCGCGCGCTCATCGCCGCCTCGGGCGCCGACCCGGCCGACTTCGAGTACTCCTCCGAGACCTGGGAGGGCTCGCCGACCCGGTACGCCCAGGCGTGGCCGGTCGTCGACGGGCAGCGGCTCGATCAGGGCTGGTCGCTCGAGCTCGCCGAGGAGGGCACCGTCAACGCCTCGGGCTCGCTCGCGGCGATCGTCGCGATCGGCGACTACCCGATCGTGAGCGAGCAGGAGGGCTTCGAGCGGCTCTCCGACATCCGCTTCGGCGCGCAGATGACGGCGATGCCCCTCGCCGCGCGCGAGGGCGAGGTCGCGACCGAGGAGTGGGTGCCGCCCACCGCGCCGCCCGCGACCCCCGGCGACGGCACGGCGGTCTCGTGGCCGGTCGACGACGTCGAGATCGTCGATGCCCGCCTCGGCCTCACCACGCAGTGGCAGCCCGACGGCAGTGTGCTCGTCGTGCCAGCGTACGAGTTCACCGACGCCGACGGCGGAACCTGGTCGGTCATCGCGGTGGCCGACTCGGCGCTCGACTTCTCGGCCGAGTAGGGGACTCGCCGGAAGGGGCGCACGCGCCGGGTGCGGTGGCACCCGGCGCGTGCGTTCGTCGGCGGTCGGTGACAGGATGCCACTGTGCCCGAGCTTCCCGAAGTGCAGGCGCTCGCCGCGTTCCTCGCCGAGCGGGCGACCGGTCACGCCTACACCTCGCTGCGGGTCGCGGCGATCTCGGCGCTGAAGACCTTCGACCCGCCGCTCTCCGCGCTCGAGGGCACGCGCATCGAGGGCGTGCGACGGCACGGCAAGTTCGTCGACCTCGAGTCGTCGGGGCTCCACCTCGTGTTCCACCTCGCCCGTGCCGGCTGGCTCCGCTGGTACGACGAGGTCCCGGCGACCCCGGTCAAGCCCGGCCGATCGCCGCTCGCACTCCGGGTGAGGCTCGACGACGGTTCGGGCTTCGACCTCACCGAGGCCGGCACGAAGAAGTCGCTCGCCGTGTACGTCGTGCGGAGCCCCGCCGAGGTCCCGGGCATCGCACGACTCGGTCCCGACCCCACGGCCGCCGACTTCACGCTCGACGACTTCGCCGGCATCCTCGCCGGCCGCCGCACGCAGATCAAGGGCCTGCTGCGCGATCAGACGGTGTTCGCGGGCATCGGCAACGCCTACTCCGACGAGATCCTGCACGCGGCGAAGCTCTCGCCGTACCTCCTCGCCGCGAAGCTCACCCCCGAGCAGCTCGAGGGGCTCTACCGCGCCATGCGCGACACCCTCGCCGACGCGGTGGCCGTGGCATCCGGCCGGCCGCCCGCCGAGCTGAAAGACGCCAAGCGCCGCGCGATGCGCGTGCACGGGCGCACCGGCGAGACCTGCGAGGTGTGCGGCGACACCATCAGGCAGGTGATCTTCGCCGACTCGACGTTCCAGTACTGCCCCGGGTGCCAGACCGGCGGCAAGCCGCTCGCCGACCGGGTGCTGTCCCGACTCGTGAAATGACGGGGGCGCCTGCGAGGCTGGGGGGATGACGACTTCCGAGGTCACCTGGCCGCGCGCCGCCGGCCCGCTCGAGCTCCGGCTGCCGACGCGCGAACTGCTCGACGAAGTGCTCGTGTGGCGCAACCGTCCCGAGGTGACCAGATGGCTGCTGCGCACCGTGGTCGAGCCCGAGGCGTTCGCGAAGACGTGGCTCGACGGCATCGACGACCCGCTCGACCACTCCGCCATCGCCGTGCTCGGCGACGAGGTCGTCGGCACCGGCTCGCTCTGGCTGACCGATGCGATGGGGCAGACCCACGGCGGCCCCGCGAACTACGTGCGCGCCGAGGCGGGCCTCGGCTACGGCATCGCGCCCGCCCACGCGGGCCGCGGCTACGCGACCGACATCGCCAGGGCCCTGCTCGACCTCGCGTTCGGCGAACTCGGCGTGCACCGGGTCACCGCGGGCTGCTACGCCGACAACATCGGCTCGTGGCGGGTCATGGAGAAGCTCGGCATGCGTCGCGAGCAGCACGGCGTGCGCGACTCGTGGCACGCCGAGCTCGGCTGGATCGACGGCTACACCTACGCCATCCTCGCCGACGAGTGGCGGGCGCAGTCCGTTCCGGCCGCGCCGTGACCGACGGTCGCCCGTACCCGCTCTCCACCGAGCGCCTGCGGCTCACCCCGCTCGTCGAGTCCGACCTCGACGAGGTGCACGCGATCTACGGCGACCCGGGCACCTGGCTGCATCTCCCGAGCGGGCGCCATCGCGATCTCGCGACCACCGCCGCGATGCTCGGGCGTTCGGCCGAGAGCTGGCGCACGGCCGGGGTCGGCACCTGGGTGGTGCGTCGCGGCGACGCCGAGGCGCGGCGGCTCGGGGTACCCGCACCGACCGTGATCGGCACGGCCGCGGCGACCGCGATCGACGTCGGCATGCTGAACCTCGGCTATCGCTTCGCCCCGTCGGCGTGGGGCACGGGCTACGCGAGCGAGGCGGCGTCGGCCGTGCTCGCCGCCGCCCGCGTCGCGGCGCCCGAGCGCACGATGACGGCGCGAGTGCTCGTCGCCAACCCCGCCTCGGTCAGGGTGCTCGAGCGGCTCGGCCTCGAACTGCGCTGGAGCGGCGGCGGCACGGGCGCCGACGAGGTGCCGACGGGCGCCGCGCCCCCGTCGTCGGCCCTCGCCCGGCGCATCTACGCCGACCGCCCACTCGACCACGAGCAGCTGCGCGCACTCATCGCCCTCGGCTGACCGCCTGCCCGACGGGTGCCGGGGCATCGCCCGCGGCACCGAGCGCATCACCGGCGAGCACCCCGCCGGTGAGCATGCCGCCGGTGAGCACGCCGTCGACGAGCCGCTCGAGCGTCGCGAGACCGTCGATCGAGAGCACCGACTCGAGATGCCCCTGCACCGAGGCGACGCCGTGGCCCCGCAGGGCGTGCACCGCTCCGGTGCCGGGGTCGGCGGCGATCTCGAACCCGTGGTTCGGCGTCGTGCGGTGACCCGCGTCGAATGCCGTGAAGGTGTTGTAGTACCCGATGCTCGCCCGCTCGCCGAAGACCTCGACCGTGCGCTGCACTCCCTGCTGCGGAGCGGCGAGCGGGGCGATCGCGAGCCCCGACAGCCGTGCGAGCACCTGATGGCTCAGGCACACCGCGAGCATCGGCGCGCGCTGCGCGAGCCGGGCGGCGATGAGCTCGTGCAGCCGTGCCATGCGCGGGTCGGCGGCGTCGCGCGGGTCGCCGGGGCCGGGGCCGAAGACGACGAGCTCGTCGTCGGGCGCCGCCGGCGCCTCGTGCCACGGCACGATGCGGGCGTCGAGCCCGAGATGGCGCAGCTGGTGGGCGAGCATCGTGGTGAAGTCGTCGCCCGCGTCGACCACGAGTGCGCGGGCGCCCCGGGGTGCGGCCGACGGCTGCGGGGTGCTCCAGAACGCGGCGAGCTGCGCGTTGCGCGCGTCGAGCAGCGGGTGCGATGCGGATGCCTCGGCGCCGTGCTCGCCCGACGGCGTCGGCGCCGCGGCATCCTGCCGGGGGAGCGCGCCGATCGCGGTGAGCACCCCGGCCGCCTTCGCGTGGGTCTCGGCGACCTCGCCGTCGGGATCGGAATGGCGCACGAGCGTCGCGCCCACTGGCACGCGCACCGTGCCCGCGCCGTCGAGGTAGGCCGTGCGGATGAGGATGGGCGCATCGAGGTCGTAGCCCGCGGCGCCCGGGGTGAATCGGGCCAGCACGCCCGCGTAGTAGCCGCGAGGCGTCGCCTCGTGCCGCGCGATGACGGTGCAGGCGTTGCCCATCGGCGATCCGGTGACGGTCGGTGCGAACATCGTGCGTCGCAGCACCTCGCGAGGGTCGAGGGCGCTGCGCCCCTCGAGCAGGTACTCGGTGTGGGTGAGGCGCGACATGCGCTTCAGGAACGGGCCGCGGATGCGCCCGCCGTCGGGGCAGACGGCGCTCATCATCTTGAGCTCCTCGTCGACCACCATGACGAGCTCCTCGCGCTCCTTCACGTCGCCGAGGAACGCCTCGAGCGCAGTGTCGTCGGGCGGACCGTCGAGGTGACGGAACGTGCCGCTGATCGGGTTCATCGAGACGACCCCGTCCACCTGGCTGACGTGCCGCTCCGGCGTCGCGCCGACCGCGGAGAGGCCCGGCGTGTGCACCGCGAAGGTCCAGAAGGCGCCGCGCTCGTGCTCGAGGAGGGCGCGCAGCCAGCCGAGCACCGCGTGCGAGGCGGGCGCGGTCGTCGTCCCCGTGAACTCGCGCCGGATCACGAAGTTCGCGCCTTCGCCGCGCCCGATCTCCTCGGCGATGACCCGGCGCACGGTGGCCGCGTACTCGGCGTCGGGCACGTCGACCGCGAGATCGCCGACCACGACGGGATGCCGCGGCAGCAGGCCGATCGCCGCGTCGACCGGAAGCGTCTCGCGCTCGCGGACGACGAGGCAGCGGAGGGGCGCTCCGTCGTCGAGGGCGTCGAATCCGCGCTCGCGCACCTGGCGGAACGGGACGAGGGCGAGCACCTCCGCCCCGTCGAGCGGGATGTCGGCGAGGTTCGCCACGTCGACGACCTCGCCCACGAGGACGTCGAGCGTCGCCGCGCGCTCGCGGCGGATCACGGCGAAGGGCGGCGGCTCGCTCGCGGCGAGCAGCGTGGAAATGAGCGTCATGGTCTTCTCCGGTCGGGCCCTCGGAAGGACCCTCCGCAGCAAACGCGAAACGACCGCCCTCGGGCGGTCGTCGTACGTCGAAACGCGTGGCCGCCTAGGAGGCGGGCCACCAGTTGCGGTTCGACGCGGTCATGCCGAGCACACTACGGCATGCCGAGCGAACGCGCCACGGCGCCGTCGCGCTACGATCCGGGGATGCCTCCCGCCGATGCGTCCTCGAGCCCGAACGCCGCCTCCGCCGACGACGCGCTCGTCGCTCGGCTGCGCGCCGCGGGCTGCGTCTTCGCCGAGGACGAGGCGGCGCTGCTCGTCGGCGCGAGCACCGACCCCGAGCGGGTGGAGGAGCTGGTGGCGCGTCGCATCGCCGGCGAGCCGCTCGAGGCCCTGCTCGGCTGGGCCGAGTTCGCGGGGCTCCGGCTCGACGTCGAGCCCGGGGCGTTCGTGCCACGGCACCGCACCGAGGCGCTCGCCGCCGAGGCCGCGCGTCGCGCGAGGCTGGCCTCGGCGGGCCACGGCCACCCCGCCGTGGTCGTCGACCTCTGCTGCGGCGTCGGTGCGATCGGAGCTGTCGTGGCCGAGACCGCCGGGCCCGTCGTGCTCCTCGCCGCCGACCTCGACCCCGCCGCCGTCCGCGCCGCCCGGCGCAATCTCGAGCCGCGCGGCGGGCAGGTCTTCGAGGGCGACCTCTACGAGGCCCTGCCGCCGGAGTTCGCCGGCCGGGTCGACGTCCTCGCCGTCAACGCGCCCTACGTGCCGAGCGGGGAGATCGCGTTCATGCCGCCCGAGGCTCGCGACCATGAGGCGCGCGTCGCGCTCGACGGCGGAACCGACGGGCTCGACGTGCATCGCCGGGTCGCGGCATCCGCCGCTCGTTGGCTGGCGCCCGGCGGCAGCCTCGTCATCGAGACGAGCGAGCGCCAGGCCGGGACGGCCGCCGCCCTCATGCGCCACGGCGGGCTCGACGCCGTCGTCGTCGAGGACGACGACGTGACCCTCGTCATCGGGTCGCGACCCTCAGCCTGAACGGGCCGCGGCGAGCAGCCGCGCGACCTCCGCGTCCTCCGTCTGACGGAAGTCGAGGTAGTGCATGCCGACGGCCATGAAGCCGGGCGGCGCGAGCAGGCAGATCACCTCGTCGACCTCGGGCATCGCCGCGATCTCGGCGAGGCTCTCCGGCGCGCCGACCGGCGTCGCGACGACGAGGCGCGCGGCGCCCCGCGCGTGCGCGACCCGGCATGCGACCCGCATCGTCGCCCCGGTGGCGACGCCGTCGTCGACGAGCACCGCCGCCCTGCCCGTGAGCGGGATCGGCTCGGCGCCGCCGCGGAAACGCGTGACACGGGCCTCGAGCTCGGCGCGTTCGCGACGTTCGACGGCGGCGAGTTCCGCGCGGGCGGCGCGGAATCCGGCGAGGACGTCGTCGTTGAGCACTCGGGCGCCCGCCTCGCCGATCGCCCCCATCGCCAGTTCGGCCCGGCCCGGCACGCCGAGCTTGCGCACCACGAGCACGTCGAGCGGGGCGCCGAGCGCCGCCGCGACCGGTGCGGCCACCGGGACGCCGCCGCGGGGGAGCCCGAGCACGACCGCGGCCGGTGCCGGCCCGCCGAACTCGGCGAGGAGTCGATCGGCGAGCGCTCGACCGGCTTCATCGCGATTCGTGAACGTGTCCATGTGACTCGTCGGGAGGCACTCCTGGCCTCTCCTCCTCCTTCCGGACTAGTCCTCCGGGCGGGGCTCGTCAAGCCGTCGCCGGACGCGCCGTGAACGGGCAGCCAGGACGGCGAGAAGTCGAGCGGAGTTCGCGTTCACGGCCACGTCGCCTACACTGAGGCAAATCCTTCCCCGCCCCGGGGAACCCGAACAAGGATTCAGCGGGCCCCCGATCCCGCTTGCTTGGAGAGCCAGTGGGACGTCATACCGTCGCGGCGTCGGCGAAGAAGCCGCACCGCAATCTCGTCATGTCCATCATCGGCGCGGTCGCCGTGATCGGCGTCGTCGGCTCGGGGGTCTTCCTCTGGGTCGGCGGTCATCTCGACCCGCTGCTCGCCACGGCCGACCCGGGATGCACCGAACCCGAACAGCTCGTCGTCGTCGCCGACCGTTCGATCGCCCCGGCGCTCGCCGACATCGCCGACACCTTCGACCGCAAGTCGGGCGAGTGCGTCACGACCGAGATCACCGCACAGGACTCCGCCGACACGGCCGCCGTGCTCGCCTCGGGCGGCGTCGACGCCGACGTGTGGGTTCCCGAGTCGAGTGTCTGGCTCGACCGCATGAACGCGACCTCCGCCTCCCTCGGGCAGACCGCTCCCGAGGTCGACGCGCGCGCCTCGATCGCCTCGACGCCGGTCGTCTTCGCCGCGGCCGCCACGGACGCCACCGAACTCGCGAGCGAGCCGGTCAGCTGGTCGCGTGTGCTCGGCGGCGCACTGCCGACGATCCTGCCCGACCCCGAGGCATCCGCAGCGAGCCTCGCCGGGCTGCTCGCACTGCGCGGGCACTCCTCAGCAGAGGACCCCCGTCAGTTCGCCGGCGCGATGATCGCGCTCGGCAAGTCGATCCCCGCATCGACGAGCGCCGCATTCAGCGCGCTCGGTGCCGGTGACACTCCCTCGGTCGTCATCACGACGGAGGCGCAGGTCGCCGCCTACAACAGCGAAGAGCCGCCCGAGCCGCTCGTCGCCGCGTACCCGGCCGACGGCACGCTCGCGCTCGACTACCCGTTCGTACGACTCACTGCCCCGAGCGCCGAGGGCGACGCCGAGGGCGACGAACCCGCCGCCGACGGCGAGGAGACGGCCGGCGACGGCGAGAAGGCCACGACGAGGTCCGAGCTGCTCGACGCGTTCGAGGCCGCCGTGCGCGACGCCGCCAAGCCGTTCGCGAAGGCTGGGTTCCGTGCCGCCGACGGCAGCGGGCTCCTCGACCTTCCCGGTGTCGGCACCGAGGGTCCTGCCGCCGAACCCGCCGCCGACGCCGCGACGCAGCTCGAGATCCTGCGCGCCTGGGGCGTGCTGACGCTGCGGTCGCGCATGCTCGCCGTCATCGACGTCTCGGGGTCGATGGAGGAGCCGGCCGAGAACGGCCTGCGACGCATCGACATCTTCCAGCAGGCGGCGCTCGGTGCCATGCAGAAGTTCTCGGGCGAGGTCGAACTCGGCGTCTGGGTCTTCTCGACCGCCCGCAACGGCGAGCTCGACTACGAGGACCTCTCGCCGATCGCACCGCTCGCCGACGCCGCGCACACGCAGCAGATCGCAGGCGTCATCCAGTCGCTGCCTGCGCGCCTCGGCGGCGCCACCGGTCTGTACGACACCACGCTGGCCGCCGTGAAGCGGGTGCGCGAGACGTACGACCCTGAGAAGGTCAACTCGGTGCTGCTCATCACCGACGGCAAGAACGAGGATGAGAACGGCATCTCGCTCGACGCGCTCCTCGCGGAGCTCAAGAAGATCGACGACCCGGCGAAGCCCGTGCCCGTCATCATGATCGGCTTCGGTCCCGACACCGACCTCGCGGCGATGAAGCAGATCGCCCAGGCGACGCAGGGCGCCGCCTACTCGGCCTCGAAGCCCGGGGATCTCAGCACCGTGCTCGTGGACGCGCTCTCGCAGCGCTCCTGCCGCCCGAACTGCGGCTGAGCACGAGGCGCTTCGCGACGACGGTGACGAGCCGCACGACGAAACGGCCCGGGCGCGAACGCCCGGGCCGTTTCGTGTCTGCGGTGTGTGCGGCGCACTGTGGCCGGTGGACCGGTCGGAGCCGCTCGGTGCCGGGTGGGCCGGCCGGGTCGCCTCAGTGGCCGACCGGGGCGCCCTGCTCCATGTCGGCGGGCTTGCGCACGAGGAACGCACCGACCACCGCGACGAGCGAGATGATCGCGCCCACGAGGAACGCCGCGCGGATGCCGGCCGCCTCGGCGGCGATCGCCGGGGCACCGGCCGCAGCGACGGTCGCGGTACGGGAGGTCATCACCGTGATGAACAGCGCCGTGCCCGCCGCACCGGCGACCTGCTGGATCGTGCCGAGGATCGCCGAACCGTGCGAGTAGAAGCGCGGCTCCACCGAGCCGAGCGCCGAGGTGAACAGCGGGGTGAAGGTGAACGCCAGGGCGGTCGACATCACGATGTGCGCGATGAGCACGAGCCACGGAGGGGTCGACTCGTTCACGAGCGTGAGGCTCCACAGCACGGCCGAGACGCCGATCGTGCCGGGCACGAGCAGCGGCGTCGGGCCGAGGCTGTCGAAGAGCCGGCCGACGGTCGGCCCGAAGAGCCCCATGATGAGCCCGCCGGGCAGCAGCAGGAGCCCGGTCATGAGCGGCTCGAGCCCGAGCACGTTCTGCAGGTAGATCGGCAGCAGGATGATCGTGCCGAACAGCGCGGCCATCATCACCGTCATGAGGCCGATCGAGATCGCGAAGTTGCGCGAGCCGAAGGTGCGCAGGTCGAGCAGCGCGCGGTCGCTGCGCTGCAGCACGAGCTGGCGCAGGATGAACGCGGCGATGCCGGCGACGCCGACCGCGATCGAGATCCACATGGCGGTCTGGTCGGCGGGGGAGCGGCCGCTCACGACGCCGCCGACGAGGCTCAGGCCGTAGACGAGCCCGCCGAACCCGAGCGCGGAGAGCACGACCGAGAAGGCATCGATCGGCAGCTCGCGGGTCTCGCTGACGTTCTCGACGCGGCGGATGCCGATGACGAGCATGACGAGCGCGATCGGCAGCACGAGCCAGAACATGTACCGCCACGACAGGAACGTCAGGATGACGCCCGAGATCGTGGGGCCGATGGCGGGCGCGACCGACATCACGATCGAGACCCGGCCCATGAAGCGGCCGCGGTCGGCGGGCGCGACGAGGGTCATGAGGGTCGTCATCAGCAGCGGCATCATGATGGCGGTGCCGGTGGCCTGCACGACGCGGGCGCCGAGCAGCACCTCGAAGCCGGGGGCGAGGGCCGCGATGAGCGTGCCCGCCGAGAACAGGCTCATCGCGAGGATGAACACCGGACGCGTCGGGATGCGCTGCAGCAGGAAGCCCGTGATCGGGATGACGACCGCCATCGTCAGCATGAACGCCGTGGTCAGCCACTGCGCCTGCGAGAGCGTGATGTCGAGGTCGGTGACGAGGTGCGGGATCGCGACGCCCATGATCGTCTCGTTGAGGAAGACGACGAAGGTGGCGGCGAGCAGCAGCCAGATGACCCGCGAGTTGCGGGCCCCGTGCTCGGGCTGGTGGGCGACGACCGCCGCGTCCTGGGCGGCGGCCTCGGCGCTGATCGCCGGGGTCGAGTCGGTGGAGGGATCGAGGTCGGATACGGCGCGTTCGGTCACAGCGGTGAGTCCAATCGAGATCGGCGCAGGCGCGCCGGAGTCAAGCGTCGAAACGTGAAGAGGTCGAATAGGTGGGTCAACCCGCGAGAGGCGACGCGCTATTCCCAGATGCCGAGATCGATCGGAATGCATGGAACGCGGTCGCCGTGACGACCGCGTTCACGAGAATGCGGGGTCGCGGGTTACGGCGCCGGCGCCGGACCGTCGGTCGGCGTCGGACGAGGCAGCCAGCCCTCGAGCAGCTGCTCCTCGGGGGCCAGCTCGTTCTCGACGCGGTGGTCGCGTGCGGCGTCGTCGGCAGGTGCGGGAGTGGAATCGCTCATGGCGTCACGATACCGCGCACCGCCGACACCGCGCGGACCACGGCGGTCGCGGCATCCTCGATCTCGCTCGCCGTCGTCGACGAACCGAGCGTGAACCGCACGGCCGTCTGCGCGAGCTCGCCCGGCACGCCGATCGCCGTGAGCACGTGCGACGGCTCGTCGCTGCCCGCGGCGCAGGCCGAGCCGCTGGAGCAGACGACGCCGTCGCGCTCGAGTTCGAGCAGCACCGCTTCGCCGCTCGTGCCGGGGAAGACGAACGACACCGTGCCCGGCAGCCGCCGGGTCGCGTCGCCCGTGAGCCGGGCGTCGGGCAGCTCGGCGAGCACGCGCGCCGCGAGCCGGGCGCCGAGCGAGCCGACGCGGGCACAGGACGCGACGCGGTCGGCCTCGGCGAGCCGGAGCGCCGTCGCGAAGGCGACCGCGCCCGCGACGTTCTCGGTGCCCGAGCGTCGCCCGCGCTCCTGGCCGCCGCCGTGCAGCACGGCCTCGATCGGCAGTCGGCCGCGCACGACGAGTGCGCCGGTGCCCTTCGGGGCGCCGACCTTGTGTCCGGCGAGCGAGAGCGCGTCGACGCCGAGCGCGTCGAGCGAGAGCGGCAGCCAGCCGGCGGCCTGCACCGCGTCGCTGTGCATCAGGGCGCCGTGCTCGTGCGCGAGCGCCGCGAGTTCCGCGACGGGCTGCACGGTGCCGATCTCGTTGTTCGCGAGCTGCACCGAGACGAGGGTCGTGTCGGGGCGCAGCACGGCGGCGAGCGCCTCGGGCGAGACGAGCCCCGCGGCGTCCACCGCGACCTCGGAGACGGCGAAGCCGTGATGGCGTGCGAGGTACGCCGCCGACTCGAGCACCGCCTCGTGCTCGATCGGCGAGACGACGAGGTGGCGCCTACGGGGGGAGGCCAGCGCGAGCCCCTTCACGGCGAGGTTGTCGGCCTCGGTGCCGCCGCTCGTGAACACGACATCGCCCGGACGGGCGCCCACGACCTCGGCGACCGCGAGACGGGCGGCGGCGAGGGCGCGTGCGGCCTCGTCGCCGAGTCCGTGCCGGCTCGACGGGTTGCCGAACGCCCCCGTCAGGTACGGCCACATCGCCTCGAGCGCCTCGCGGCGCACGGGCGTCGTCGCCGCGTGGTCGAGGAAGATCACGGATGCCCCGCAGCGTCGTCGGCGGCGCCGCGCGCCGCCGGCGGCGTCTCGACGACCACGTCGAGTCCGAGGTCGAGCGAGCGCACCGAGTGGGTCAGGGCGCCGACCGAGATCACGTCGACCCCGGTCGCGGCGATCGCGGCGACCGTGTCGAGCGACACCCCGCCCGAGGCCTCCACGACCGCACGGCCCGCGATGCGGGCGACGCCGTCGACGAGCTCGTCGGTCGTGAAGTTGTCGAGCATGATCGTGTCGGCGCCGCCCGCGAGCACCGCGTCGATCTGGTCGATGCGGTCGACCTCGACCTCGAGGTGGGCGGTGTGGGGCATCCGCTCGCGCGCCGCGCGCAGCGCCTCGGCGAGGTCGGTGCCGTCCGCCGTGAGCACGGCGAGGTGGTTGTCCTTCGCCATGATCGCGTCGGAGAGCGAACGCCGGTGGTTGCGCCCGCCGCCGTCGCGCACGGCCTGGCGTTCGAGGCTGCGGAGGCCCGGCGTCGTCTTGCGCGTGTCGACGATGCGCGCCCGGGTGCCCTCGGCCGCGGCGACGTAGCGCGCCGTCAGCGTGGCGATGCCCGACATGCGCTGCACGAGGTTGAGGCCCACGCGCTCGGCACGCAGGATGCCCCGCGCCGGACCCTGCACGCGCGCGAGCACCTGGCCCGCGGCGAACGGCTCGCCGTCGGCGGCGAGCGGCTCGACCGCGATGCTCGCGTCGACGAGACGGAACGCCGCGGCGAACACCTCGATGCCGCTGAGCACACCCGGTTCGCGGGCGACGAGCTCGGCCGTCGCGGTCGCCGAGTGCGGGATCAGCGTCTCGCTCGTGAGGTCGCCCCACGGGGCGTCCTCGTCGAGCGCCATCGTCACGACGCGGTCGATCTCACGGGCTTCGGTCATCAGGCGGCCTCCAGTTCGGGAGCGGGTGCGGCGGCGTCGGGCGCGGCGGCGTCGGTGCGGAAGTGCGCCCCGACGCTGTCGCGCCGCGCGAGGGCGGCGGCGACCGTGAGCCGGGCGAGGTCGAGCAGGTTGCGGTCTTCCGCCGAGCGGCGGTCGACGGGTTCGGGGGCGCGCCAGGCGTCGAGCAGCTCGGATGCCTCGCGCAGGCCCTGCTCGTCGCGCTCGAGCCCGACGCGGTGCCACATGAGCTCCTGGAGGCCCGTGCGATCGACCAGGGTGCCGCTGCTCGTGCAGGAGAAGTGCTCCGACACCCGCTGTGGCGTGGTGCCGGTGCAATTCTCCTGCACGAGCAGCGCGGTCGACGCCGGGTCGGCGGCGATCGCCCGGGCCGCCCGCTCGGCGAACACCGCGGCCTCGAGCAGCGAGTTCGAGGCGAGCCGGTTGGCGCCGTGCACGCCCGTGCGGGCGCACTCGCCGACGGCGTAGAGCCCCGGAAGGCTCGCCCGCCCGTCGAGGTCGGTCGTGATGCCGCCCATCGCGTAGTGCGCCGCGGGCGTCACGGGCACGGGCTCGCGGCCCCAGTCGAATCCGGCGTCGCGCACCACGCGGTCGAGGCCCGGGAAGCGCTCGGCGAGGAACCCCGCGCCGAGCGCGGTGGCGTCGAGGCGCACGGGCTCGCCGCCCTGCGCGGCCATGCGCCGCCAGACCGCACGGGCGACCACGTCGCGCGGGGCGAGCTCGGCGTCGGGGTGCACGTGGGGCATGAACCGGTGCCCCGCCGCGTCGCGGAGCACCGCGCCCTCGCCGCGCACGGCCTCGGAGATGAGCGGAGTGCCTGGGGCGGCGAGCGCCGTCGGATGGAACTGCGTGAACTCGAGGTCGGCGACCGCCGAGCCCGCACGCCACGCGGCCGCGACGCCGTCGCCCGTCGCCACGTCGGGGTTCGTGGTGTGCCGGTAGAGGCGTCCGCTGCCGCCGGTCGCGAGCACGACCGCGTCGGCGCGTCGCTCGACGATCGCGCCGTGCTCGTCGAGGAGACGGGCGCCGACGACGGCCCGTCGGCCGCCGGGGCCGGGTTCGACGAGGAGGTCGAGGAGCATCGTGCGCTCGTCGATGCGCACCGCGCGCCGTCGCACGGTGCCGACGAGCGCCGCCTCGATGGCCGCGCCCGTCGCGTCGCCGCCGGCGTGCACGATGCGGGCGCGCGAGTGCGCCGCCTCGAGCCCGCGCGAGAGGCCGGAGTCGCCGCGGTCGAAGGCGACGCCGAAGCGGATCAGGTCGCGCACGCGCGCGGGCCCCTCGTCGCAGAGCACCCGCACGGCCTCGGGGTCGGCGAGCCCCGCCCCCGCAGCGAGCGTGTCGGCGACGTGCCGGGCGGCCGAGTCGTCGGGGAAGAGCGCCGCGGCGATGCCGCCCTGCGCGTACCTCGTGTTCGTCTCGGCGAGCTCGGTCTTCGTGACGAGCTCGACCGAGCAGCCGGCATCGGCCGCGCGCACCGCTGCCCAGAGGCCCGCGATGCCGCCGCCGATGACGAGCACGCGCGTCATGTCAGGCCCCGACGGATGCGGTCGCCGGTGCGGGAGGCTTCGCCGCGAGCATGCGCTCGAGGGCGAGGCGCGCGGGCTCGGCGACGTCGGCCGGCACCTGGATGCGGTTGACGACGCGCCCGGCGACGAGCTCCTCGAGCACCCAGGCGAGGTAGCCGGGGTGGATCCGGTACATCGTCGAGCACGGGCACACGACGGGGTCGAGGCAGAAGATCTCGTGCTCGGGGTGCTCGGCCGCGAGGCGCTGCACGAGGTTGATCTCGGTGCCGATCGCGAAGGTCGACCCGGCGGGGGCGGCCTGGATGGCCTTCACGATGAAGTCGGTCGACCCCGCGGCATCCGCGGCGTCGACGACGGGCATCGGGCACTCGGGGTGCACGATGACCTGCACGTCGGGGTGCGACGCGCGGGCGGCGGCGATCTGGTCGACCGTGAAGCGCTTGTGCACCGAGCAGAAGCCGTGCCAGAGGATGACCTTCGCCTCGACGAGCTCGTCGGACGAGGACCCGCCGAGCGCCTTCCTCGGGTTCCACATCGGCATCTGCTCGAGCGGCACGCCCATCGCCTTCGCGGTGTTGCGGCCGAGGTGCTGGTCGGGGAAGAACAGCACGCGCTGCCCCCGCTCGAACGCCTGCTCGAGCACGACGCGCGCGTTCGACGAGGTGCAGACGATGCCGCCGTGCCGGCCGACGAAGCCCTTGAGCGCCGCCGAGGAGTTCATGTACGTGACCGGGATGACCGGCACCCGCCCCGTGGCATCCACCGCGTCGAGGTCGCCGTAGACCTCGGCGAGCTGCTCCCAGCACTCCTCGACCGAGCTCTCGTCGGCCATGTCGGCCATCGAGCAGCCGGCGGCGAGGTTCGGCAGGATCACGGCCTGCTCGGGGCGCGAGAGGAGGTCTGCGGTCTCGGCCATGAAGTGCACGCCGCAGAACACGATCGCCTCGGCGTCGGGCCGGGTGAGCGCCGCGTTCGCGAGCTGGAACGAGTCGCCCACGAAGTCGGCGTGCTCGACGACCTCGTCGCGCTGGTAAAAGTGGCCGAGCACGACGACGCGGTCGCCGAGCGTCGCCTTCGCGGCGCGGATGCGTGCGTGCAGCTCGTCGTCGCTCGCGAGCCGGTAGGCCTCGGGCAGGGCGCCCTGGCGGGGCGAGCCCGTCGGGATGACGTCGCCCATCGAGGCGCCCGGGCCGTAGCCGGCGGGGCCGGCGTCGAACTCCCAGGGGCCGGCCGCGAGCTCGGGCGCGCAGCTCGCGCCCTCGGTCGCGCCCGCGGCGATGAGCTTCAGGCTGCGGTCGACGGATGCCGCGCGGCGGACGTCGGGGCTCGTGATGGTCATGAGGCGGGCCTCTCGCTCTGGAACGGTTCTCTGGCCTCGGCCGTGCGGGTGGCCGAGGGGTCGTAGCGGTACAGCTTCGGGGGGCGGTGCGCGGCGCCGGCGAGGAGCTCGCCGGTCTCGCGGAGCCGCCCGGAGGCGATCATCGTGCGGCGGAAGTTCGCCGGGTCGAGCGGCCGCTGGAGGACCGCTTCGTAGACCTCGCGGAGCTCGGCGAGCGTGAACGTGCCGCCGAGGAACGCGTGCGCGATCTCGGTGTACTCGACCTTCGTGCGCAGCCGCCAGAGCGCGTACTCGACGATGCGGTTGTGGTCGAACGCGAGGCCGGGCAGCGTGTCGGCGGGCACCCAGCGCACGTTCGGGCCGGCGACGGCGCGCGCCGCCTCGTCGCTCTGCACGAGCGCCCAGTAGACGACGGAGACGACGCGGGCGTCGGGGGAGCGGTCGACCTCGCCGAAGGTGTAGAGCTGCTCGAGGTACTTGGGTGCGAGCCCCGTGGTCGCGCGCAGGGTGCGGGCGGCGGCGACCTCGAGCTCCTCGTTGACGGGGAGCCAACCGCCGGGCAGTGCCCAGAGGCCGAGCTGGGGTTCGCGGGTGCGGCGGACGAGCGGGGTCCAGAGCACGGGCCGGCCTGCGGCGTCGGGGCGCAGCGCGAAGATCACCGTCGAGACGGCGAGCCTGGTCGGTGCGTCGAGCTGGTGCGGCATCCCTCGGTCCTTCCTGTCGGCCGGTGGATCAGCTTCGAGTCAGCATGACTCGAAGTGCGATCGACGTCAGCTTACAGTCATCGTGACCAGAAGGCGAACTCGGGGAACGCGCTGAGCGGGGATCCGTGCCGCCACTGATGCCGCGCCGAACGGCCGACGGTCACGATGGGGCATCCCGAACCCGATCGCCCTGGAAGCGAGGCGCCGCAATGCGCAAGCTCTACCTGACCGTCACGATCCTCTTCGCCGCCGGCGTCATGCTGCAGCTCTACCTGGCCGCGGTCGGCGTCTTCTCCGACCCCGAAGACGAGCTCTTCGCGATCCACGGCACCACGGGCCGCATCGTGCTGCCGATCCTCGCCCTGCTGCTGATCATCACCGCAGCCCTCGCGAAGGCCGGCAAGCGCACCGTCTGGCTGTCCGCGCTGCCGCTCGTCCTGCTCCTCGTGCAGACGCTGCTGTTCATCCTCACCGGCGTCGTCTTCGGCCTCGGACCCGACGACCACACCGCGCCGCCGCTCGGCGCGACGCTCATGGTCTCGCTGCACGGACTCAACGGCGCGATCATCCTGATCACGGCGATCGTGCTGGTCGGCCGGGCCCGCAGGCTCGTGCGCGAGGGGCGCCCGGGCGAACCGGCGGTCGACGGTGGGGCGGATGCCTCGGCGCCCGTCTCGCACGCGTCGACGGAGCCGACCGTCGATGCCGCCGCCGACCCCGCGGGCCGCTGAGCCGGCAGCGACCACGCTCACGGTGAGGAGGGCGCGATGACCACCGCCGCCCTCCTTGCCGTGTACGCGGTCGCAATCCTCGCCGCCGGCGGTGCGCAGCTCGCCGCCGGATTCGCCGCCGCCGGCACGGCGCACCCGCCGAACGCCCGCGAACGGCGGCTCGTCGTCGGGCTCGTCACGGGAGCCGCCCTCGCCGTGCTCGTCGCGACGCTCGCCGCGCTGCTCCTCGCCGCGCGCGGGTGGTGGTTCGCCGGCGAGAAGCTCCTCGTGGCGCTGCCCTTCACCGCGGTCGGCGTCGGCTGCGCGATCGTCGGGCTCGTGCGCTGGCGCCGCGAACCCGTCGCTCCGGGCCCTCGAGTGCTCCTCCTCGGCGGCGGCCTCGCCGTCACCGCCGGTGCCGTCGCGTCCTGGATCATCGGATACCCGCCGTCGCCCGTCGCCACCGCACTCCTCGCGGTGCTCGTGCTGCTCGGCACCGGGCTCGCCTGGGCGGTGCTCGCCCGCCGCGGTCGCCGCGCGATCGCCGGGTTCGCCGGCATCGCCGCGATCGTGCTCGCCGGATCGATCGGCTGGGTGTGGCTCGCCGACACGGCACCGCCGTCGATCGAGGCCTCGGCCGCGCACGCCCACGCCGACGGCGAGCCCGGCGCCGACCCGGACGACTCCGAGGGCGGCGCGGGGGGCGAGGCATCCGCCGTGGTCTCGGTCGACGAACTCCGCACCCCCGACACGGTCGACGCCCCGGTGCTCGGCATCGAACTCGTCGCCGCGCACCGCGAGTTCACCCTGTCGAGCGGCACCGAGGTCGAGGCGTGGTCGTTCGGCGATCGGCTGCCCGGTCCCGAGATCAGGGTGACCGAGGGCGACCTCGTCGAGGCGACGCTGCGCAACCGCGACATCGACGACGGCGTCACGCTGCACTGGCACGGCGTCGACGTGCCGAACGGCGAGGACGGGGTGGCCGGCGTCACCCAGGACGCGGTCATGCCGGGCGGCGAGTTCGTGTCGCGCTTCGTCGCCGACACCGCGGGCACCTACTGGTACCACACGCATCAGGTCTCGTCCGAGGGCGTGCGGCGAGGGCTCTACGGCATGCTCGTCGTCGAACCCGTGGGCGGGGTGGCCGAGGCGGTCGACCTCGCGGTCCCGGTGCACACGATCGGCGGCGCCGTCCTCCTCGGCGGCGACGACGGCGAACAGGTGCAGGTGGTCGAACCCGGCACCGCCGTGCGGCTCCGCGTCGCGAACACCGACCGCACGCCGCTGCGCGTCGCGGTGGGCGGCGCACCGTTCCGCGTCGTGGCGGTCGACGGACGCGACCTCGCCGGCGGGCGCGAGGTGACGGGGGAGTCCGTCCGGCTCGGCGCCGGAGCGCGCGCCGACCTCGTCTTCGACATGCCCGACGGCGAGGTGCGCTTCGGCGTCGACGCGTCGGACGACTCGGCGCTCGTGTTCCGGCCGAGGGCGGGCGTCGTTCCTGCCGCGGCATCCGCCGGCCCCGTGGCATCCGCGCTCGCCCCCGCCGAACTGCCCGAGCTCGACCTCCTCGACTACGGCCGACCGTCGGCGACGCCGGGCGAAGTGCCCGCCGAGTTCGGCGAGGTCACCGCCACCGCCGAGCTCGTGCTCGATCGCATGCCCCGATTCGTCGGCGGTGCGCCGAACTACGCGTACACCGTGAAGCGCCGCGTGTTCCCGCACATCGAGCCCATCGAGGTCGACGAGGGCGACGTCGTGCGGCTCACGATCGCGAACCGCGGATTCGAGGTGCACCCGATGCACGTGCACGGCCACCACGTGCTCGTGCTCTCGCGCGACGGCGAACCCGCTCGCGGGGCGCCGCTCTGGCTCGACACCGTCGACGTGCGCCCCGGCGAGGTGTGGGAGGTGCTCCTCGTCGCCGACAACCCTGGCATCTGGATGGACCACTGCCACGACCTCGAGCACGCCGCCGCGGGCATGATGATGAGCCTCGCCTACCGCGGCGTCGTGACGCCCTTCGAGCACGACGCGCACGGCAACCGGCCCGAGTGAGTCCGGGACGCGGCTCAGTCGCCGGCGCAGCGCCCGTTCGGCATCACGGTCAGGAGGCGCGCGAGGCCGGCGTACCCGCCGGACACGACCGTCGGTTCGTCGTACCGGCACACGGCATCGCTCGCGATCGCAGCGTCGAAGCGCGCCCGGCTGAGGTCTGAGAGGGCCCAGCCGAGCGGCGGCACGACACCCGGCGTGGAGTCGGGAGCGACGACCACGGTGCCGCCGGGCAGCACCTCGTCGCCGTGCAGCCAGCCGAGGGACTTCTCGCAGGTCTCGCCCTCGGGGCCGTCGGGGCATGCCCCGGCCGCCGCCAGCGTGATCCGCTGGATCCACGAGTCCTCGGCGGTCAGGTTGGTCTTGGCCGCCCCGCCGGTGATGGGCACGAGGGGCTCCGACTCCGCCCGCGCGACGTCCTCGGCGAGGTCGTAGCCCTGGGTGTTGCGCAGGTACACGAGCGTCGGCAGCAGCCAGGGCTCGCCCTCGACCCGCTCGCCGTTGTGCTCGGCGATCTTCTGGGAGATCAGCGGCGAGAGGTCGGCGAGCGCGGCGAGCGACGTCGGTTCGACATAGCCGCCGTCGACGAACTGGGCGCCCTTGGCGACGTCGCACCGGCCGGCACCGGGAAGGCCGCCGGTGGGCGTGATGATGGCGAATCGCGCCGACAGCATGACCGCCGTCGACCAGTCGAGCGACATCAGGCACTCCGAGATCGACTCGGGGTCGCTCTCCTCGTTCACCTGCAGGTCGCGGAACCCGAGCATCGAGGGGTTGCCGCCCACCGCCTCGCAGTCGGACGCCTGATCGACCAGCGAGGACGCGACCCCGGCCTCGGCCGCCGCCTCGGACACGAACGGCGCCTGGTCGACGAGCAGGCGGCATCGGGACACGACATCGGTCGAGCTCAGGATGAGCGATCCCGTGAGCGGCGAGATCTCGGGCGAGAACTGCTCGGCGAGCGTCGGCGAGCCGCGCTCCCAGAGCGCCTCGACGAACGCGGCACGGTCTCGCCAGCGCCACTGCACGGGGTCGTCGGACTCGGGGCCGAGTTCGAGGAACGAGGGGATGCGCACGCCGGTGCCCGCGGCGAACGCGTCGCCCACGGTGAGTCCGAGCACCGCGGTCGAGACGACGTCGGGTCCGGAGGTCTTGCGGGCGGCCTCGAGGATCGCCGAGCGCTCCTCTGCACGGAACTCGTCGTCCATGGCCGACTCGGCCGCCGAGGCGGGGTCGTCGAGGTCGTCGAAGGATCCCACCCGGTCGGCATCGATCGTCGAGGCGATCGCGAGCCCGAGAGAGCCGCCGCTGATGCCGTTGGCGACGAGTCCCGAGGTCGCGGCGCAGCCGTCGAGCTCGGCGAGCGCCGCCGCGGTCCAGTAGGCGGCGCGGATGCCTCCGCCTTCGGCGGCGATGAGGAACACGGGACGGACGGTGACCGGCTCGTCGCCCTCGTTCGGAGACAGGCCGAGGTCCTCGGTGATGTCGATCGCGCAGTCGTCGTGCTGGAGCGCGTCGAGCCGTTCGTCGATCGTGGTCGGGAGCCCGCTCGTGACCTGCGCCGCTCCGTCGTTGGAGACCTGCACGGCGTGCAGCGCCGAGTCGGCGGCGATCGACGACACCATGATGTTCACCACGAAGGGCACGAGGAACCCGAGGGTGAGGACGGGCGGCGCCTTCAGCCCGAGCCATCGGAACGGCGCGATGAGCTCGCGCGGTTGCACGATGAGCGTGAACGCGCCGAACACCGTCACCCACGCGGAGATCGCGACGAGGGCGGCGGCGACGCTGCCGATGCCCCACCCGAGCCAGCTCGGCACGACGAGGGCGAGCGCGAGCACGGCCGCGCCGACGATGAACGCGATCCACTCGACGGCGCCGGCATCGGCGACCTCGGCGACCGGCGGTCGCGCGGGACCGTCCTCCGTGGCGGCGGAGACGCCCACTCCGTCGTCGGGTGCGACCGCGCTCGCCGCGGCGCCCGCGTTCTCCTTCACCGCCGACACCGGGTCGAGCGCCGCTCGGCCCCAGTTCCAACGGCGGACGCGCGGCAGTACGCGCGGCGCGGCGACGGCGACCGCTGAGCCGAGCAGCACGACGGGCACGGACCAGGCGAAGGTCGAGGGCACGCCGGGATCGATACCGAGGACGAATGGGATGAAGAAGGACCGGACGACGCCGATCGAGCCGACGGCGATCACCAGCACGGCGAGCGCGTCGCCGACGATCCAGGCCGCCGCGGCACGCTCGGGGTCGTAGTCCAGCCGATCCTCGCGAGGTGCATCCTTCGCCGGGTGGAAGACGGCGGCGAGCACCGGCACCGCGCCGGTGATGACGAACACGCTGAGGAAGGTCGGGAGATGGATGCCGATCGGCCCGCCGGTCGCGAGCCCGACGACGAGCGCGACGAGACCGGCGGCGAGCACGATCCCGGGCGCGATGCACCACGGTGCGGCCGAGTGCCAACGGCGCTCGGGCCGACGGCGGTGCAGGCGGAGCACCCGGATCTCCACCATGAGCCGGGTTCGGCGACGACCGAGCACGAAGTTCACGAGGGCCGTCGCGAGCAGGGCCGCGCCCGCCCACAGGGCGTGGGTCCAGCCGAGGCGGTCGGCCCACTGCCGTTGGACGTCGGGCAGCTGGTCGAGAAGGTCGGACGCGGGGATGCAGGACAGGACGGCGATCACGGCGATCGCGAGCGTCGCGAGCCGGTGCACCCAGATCGCTTCCATGAGCCTCGCGAACCGAGGACGCATGGCCGCCCGGTAGTCGGGCAGGCGGAGGATCGCGACCACGAGCACGACGAGGGCGACGACCTTGAACAGCGTCGGGAGGATCATCACCAGGCCGGCCCCGGCCGCGACGGCCGCCGACCCGGCCATCACGCCGCCGCCCGCGACGATCTGCGCCGCGTTCTCGGCCACTTCGCTCACGAGGTACACGGCAAGGGCGACCTCGGGCACTCGACGCGGCCGGCCCTCGACCACGCCGATCGCTCGCCGACCGAGCTTGATGATCGCGAGCACCAGGGCGAAGTCGATCACCGCCGAGGCGATGATCCAGAACCCCAGTTCGACGTGGAGCGGTGCGTCGGCCCAGCGCGACCAGCTGTCGCCCTGCGTCACCGAGAGCGGGGTGAGCAGGACGTTGAGCGAATGGCTGCGGCCGTCAGAGCCGGGCACGCTCGTGATGAGCCGGTCGAGCTCGCCGAGCACGACCGCCACGAGCGACGCGACGACGAGCCACGACAGCAGCGATCCTGCACCGCGCCATCGGGCGTCGAGCCGCGACGGTGCGAACGCGGGGTCGGAGAGCCCCAGGGGCGGCTGTTCTCCGCCCTCAGGCGTGGACGCGCGCGACGATGCTGTCTGCTGCGACACTTCGGCCTCCAACGAAGCGAACCCGGACGATGCGAGCCTAGTCTCGCCGCCACCGCGGCTGTAGCCCCCGCATGCGGGACATCGTCGCGCCGATGGAGCCGGAGGGAGGCGAAGGCCGCCGTTCCGGGCGTCGGGGCGCTGCTAGGATCACGGTACAACCTCATACCGGGCCATCGACGCGTCGCGGGAGAGCCGGCAGCACTGTTCGCAGCGCAGCGCCGGCACCGAAGGAGCAAGCCTCCCTGCCAATCTCTCAGGTCTCACACCGCGACGACGAGGCCACTCTGAAAAGTGCTCCCGCACGAGATCGACGAATCTCAGCGGGGCCGCCCACGGTGAAAGCGCGTCAACGCGTGAAACTCTCAGGCTCATGACAGAGGGGGAGTTCTCATGCGGCATCCGCCGCACGAATCGCGACCGCGCGCACTGCACCCGCAGCCGCCAGTCAAGGAGAACTCGTGACGAACGACCCCGGTACCACCGCCCCCGCCGAGGAGCGCCTCAGCCCGCTCGACGCCGTGCACCGCGCCGTGGGCGCGAGCTTCACCGACTTCGCCGGCTGGCAGATGCCGGTGCGCTACTCGAGCGATCTCGCCGAGCACCACGCCGTACGCACCACCTCGGGCATCTTCGACCTCTCGCACATGGGCGAGATCGTGCTGATCGGCCCGCAGGCGGCCGCGGCGCTCGACTTCGCGCTCGCCGGCAAGCTCTCGGCGATCGAGATCGGCCAGGCGAAGTACTCGCTGCTGCTCGCCGAGGACGGCGGCATCATCGACGACCTCGTGGTGTACCGCACGGGTGACGACCGCTACATGGTCGTCGCCAACGCGTCGAACGCGGCGGTCGTCGCCGACGAGCTGCGCACCCGCGCAGCGGGCTTCGACACCGTCGTGTCCGACGAGAGCGACGACGTCGCCCTCGTCGCGCTGCAGGGCCCCGACGCCCGCGCCGTGCTGCTCGAGACCCCCGGGTTCGGCGTCGACGGCCCCGGCAACGACGCGGAGGACTTCGACGCGCAGATCGCCGCACTGAAGTACTACCGCGCGTTCCCCGCCACGTTCGAGGGCCAGCCCGTGCTCGTCGCCCGCACCGGTTACACCGGCGAAGACGGCTTCGAGCTCTACGTCGCCCCCGAGCGCGCGGCGCGCCTCTGGGAGGCGCTCGTCGAGACCGGCGGACCGCGGGTCGTGCCGTGCGGGCTCGCGAGCCGCGACACGCTCCGCCTCGAGGCGGGCATGCCCCTCTACGGGCACGAGCTCAGCCGCGACATCCTGCCCGTGCAGGCCGGCCTCGGCCGCGTCGTCGCCCTCGCGAAGGAGGGCGACTTCATCGGGCGCGCCGCCGTCGAGCAGGGCCCCGCCGCGGATGCCCCGGTGCTCGTCGGTCTCGCGGCCGAGGGCCGCCGGGCGCCCCGCGCCGACTACGAGGTCTTCGACGGCGACGGGGCCGACGCGGCCCGCGTCGGCGTCGTGACGAGCGGCGCGCTCTCGCCGACGCTCGGCCACCCCGTCGCCATGGCCCTCGTGAGCCCCGCGCTCGCCGAGGCCGGCACCCAGCTGTTCGTCGACGTCCGCGGCACCCGCATCCCCGCCGCCGTCGTGGCGCTGCCGTTCTACAAGCGCACCTCCTGATCCCGGCGCCGCGGTCTCGACGGCCGGCGGCGCGAACCCGAGTCATCCACACCACAAGGAGCACCCCATGACCGACCTCAACGCACTGCACTACACCGAAGAGCACGAGTGGATCGCGATCGACGGCGACGTCGCCACGATCGGCATCACCGACTACGCCGCCGAGAAGCTCGGCGACGTCGTCTACGTCGACCTGCCCGCCGCGGGCACCGCCATCACCGAGGGCACCGTCGTCGGCGAGATCGAGTCGACGAAGTCGGTCGGCGAGCTCTTCGCCCCGGTCAACGGCGAGGTCGTCGAGGCGAACCAGGCCGTCGTCGACACCCCCGAGCTCGTGAACAGCGACCCGTTCGGCGAGGGCTGGCTGCTGAAGGTCTCGACCTCGAGCCTGCCGAAGCTGCTCACGCGCGACGAGTACACCGCCCTCACCGGCGAGTAAGGACCCGACCCGATGACCACGCCCTCCTCCGCCTTCGACCTCGACGCCTTCGGGCGCCGCCACATCGGCACCACCCCGAGCGACCACGCGCTCATGCTCGCCGAGCTCGGCTACGACTCGCTCGAAGCGCTCATGTCGGCCGCGGTGCCGTCGTCGATCCGCATGGGGGAGGTGCTGAACTCCGCGATCCCCGCTGCGGCGACCGAGCGCGAGGCGCTCGCCGAGCTCGCCGCACTGGCCTCGCAGAACACCGTGCGCACGCCCATGATCGGCCTCGGCTACTACGGCACGATCACCCCCGCGGTGATCCAGCGCAACGTGCTCGAGAACCCGAGCTGGTACACGGCCTACACGCCGTACCAGCCCGAGATCAGCCAGGGACGCCTCGAGGCGCTCATCAACTTCCAGACGATGGTCGAGAACCTCACGGGCCTCGACATCGCCAACGCCTCGATGCTCGACGAGGGCACCGCGGTCGTCGAGGGCATGCTCCTGGCCCGCCGCGGCTCAAAGTCGACGTCGAACCGCTTCGTCGTCGACGCCGACGCGCTGCCGCAGACGAAGGCGCTGCTCGTCTCGCGCGCCGAGGCCGTCGGCATCGAGCTCGTCGAGGCCCCGCTCTCCGAGGGCACGGACGTCGCCGCCCTCGGCGAGCACTTCGGCGTCTTCGTGCAGTACCCGGGCGCCTCGGGGCGGGTCTGGAACCCGGCGGAGGTCATCGCGGCATCGAAGGCCCAGGGCGCCCTCGCCGTGGTCGCCGCCGACCTGCTCGCGCTCGCCCTCATCACGAGCCCCGGTGAGCTCGGCGCCGACGTCGCCGTCGGCACCTCGCAGCGATTCGGCGTGCCGATGGGCTTCGGCGGCCCGCACGCCGGCTACATGGCGGTGCGCAAGGGCCTCGAGCGGCAGATGCCGGGGCGCCTCGTCGGCGTCTCGCAGGACGCCGCCGGCCACCCCGCATACCGGCTCAGCCTGCAGGCGCGCGAGCAGCACATCCGTCGCGAGAAGGCGACCTCGAACATCTGCACCGCGCAGGTGCTCCTCGCCGTGATGGCCTCGATGTACGCGGTCTACCACGGGCCCCGCGGCATCCGCGCCATCGCCACCCAGACCGCCGGCAAGGCGAAGCTGCTCGCCGGCTGGCTCGAAGACCTGGGCCAGCACGTCGCGCACGACGCCTACTTCGACACGCTGAGCGTGCACGTGCCCGGCCTCGCGAAGAACGTCGTGGCGCGCGGGCGCGAGCTCGGCGTGCTGCTGTGGGAGGCCGACGAGGCGACCGTCCACGTCTCGGTCGACGAGACGACGACGCTCGACGAGCTGCACAAGGTCGCACAGGCCTTCGGCGGACCCGAGGAGCGCGAGCTCGACGGCCCGATCACCGAGACGGCGATCCCCGAGGCCCTCCGTCGCACGAGCCCGTACCTCGAGCACCCGGTGTTCAACACGCACCACTCCGAGACGCAGATGATGCGCTACCTCAAGCAGCTCGCCGACCGCGACTACGCGCTCGACCGCGGCATGATCCCGCTCGGCTCCTGCACGATGAAGCTCAACGCGGCCACCGAGATGCAGGCCGTCACGTGGCCGGCCTTCGCGAACCTGCACCCGTTCGCGCCCGAGGCCGACGTCGTCGGCTCGCTCGGCCTCGTCGAGCAGCTCGAGTCCTGGCTCGCCGAGGTCACCGGCTACGACACCGTCTCGCTGCAGCCGAACGCGGGCAGCCAGGGCGAGCTCGCGGGCCTGCTCGCGATCCGCGGCTACCACCTCGCCAACGGCGAGGGCGAGCGCGACGTGTGCCTCATCCCGTCGAGCGCGCACGGCACGAACGCGGCCTCGGCCGTGCTCGCGGGCATGCGCGTCGTCGTCGTCGCGACCGACGAGCTCGGCAACGTCGACCTCGACGACCTGCGCGCGAAGATCGCCGAGCACGCGGCATCCATCTCGGCCCTCATGATCACGTACCCGTCGACGCACGGCGTGTACGAGCACGAGGTCAAGCAGATCACCCAGGCGGTGCACGACGCCGGCGGCCAGGTCTACGTCGACGGCGCGAACCTCAACGCCCTGCTCGGCTACTCGCGCTTCGGCGACTTCGGCGGCGACGTCTCGCACCTGAACCTGCACAAGACGTTCTGCATCCCGCACGGCGGCGGCGGCCCCGGCGTCGGCCCGGTGGCGGCGAAGGCGCACCTCGCGCCCTACCTGCCCGGCCACCCGATGGCGCAGCGCGCCGACCACGCCGGCGGCTTCGTGCACGGCGGCGGACCGGTCTCGGCGGCGCCGTACGGCAGCCCGTCGATCCTGCCGATCTCGTGGGCGTACGTGCGCATGATGGGCTCGGAGGGCCTCAAGCAGGCGACCGCCTCGGCGGTGCTCGCGGCGAACTTCGTCGCCTCGCGCCTGCGCGAGCACTTCCCGGTGCTCTACACGGGCGACAACGGGCTGGTCGCGCACGAGTGCATCCTCGACCTGCGCCCGCTGACGGCCGAGACCGGCGTGAGCGTCGACGACGTCGCGAAGCGGCTCATCGACTACGGCTTCCACGCGCCGACGATGTCGTTCCCGGTCGCGGGCACGCTCATGGTCGAGCCGACCGAGTCGGAGGACCTCGCCGAGCTCGAGCGCTTCGTCGAGGCGATGGTCGCGATCAAGGCCGAGGCCGACGCCGTCGGACGCGGCGAGTGGCCGGCCGACGACAACCCGCTGCGGAACGCCCCGCACACCGCCGAGTCGGTCATCGCGGGGGAGTGGGAGCACCCCTACACCCGCGAGCAGGCCGTCTACCCGGTGCGTTCGCTCGTGCGCAACAAGTACTGGGCCCCGGTGCGGCGCATCGACCAGGCGTACGGCGACCGCAACCTCGTGTGCGCCTGCCCGCCGGTCGAGGCCTTCGCCTAAGCGGCGGAGCCCCAGCTCGCTCCAGGCTCGTCAGCTCGGGAGCCCGCCCCATACGGCGCGGGCTCCCGAGTCGCCGATGAGCACGAGCAGCACCATGGTGCCCGCCGCCACCACGACGGATGCCACGGCGAGTGCGACCCGGGTGGCCCTCGCAGCGCCGGGGGACGTGCGGCGCAGCCGTTCATCGGCGAACCGGAACCAGGCCCACTGTCCCGCGGCGACGACGAACAGCGCGATCGCCCACGGCAGGAGCATCTCGCCGAACTGCTGATGGCGTGCCACGGCGGGAATCGGCCCGAGGCGCTCCGCGAGCGAGCGTCCGGCGAGGACCGTGATCGGCACGAGCGCGAGCACGACGGCCGCCCCGAGGGCGGTCACGATGCCGAGCCGCCGCCTCGCCCGCGGCCAGAACGCGCCGAGCAGCAGCGCGAGTACCGTGAGTGGGGTGAGCACGACCACCGCGTGCACGATGAGCGGGTGCAGGGGCAGGCCCGCGACCTGGAAGAGGTCCTCCGCGGCGAGCGGCCCGAGTTCCGAGGGATCCATGCCGAGAACACGTCGTGCACGGCCCTCCGGTTCACCGCGGCCCGAAGTTGAACCATTCACCGAGCTCTCTCGTTCTCCCTGCAGAGGACAGGAGGTGGCGGATGCCGCTCGATGACGACCGTCGGCTGGTCGCGCTCTACGAGGCGCACGGGCCGTCCGTCTGGAGGTACGTCGTGCACCTCACCGGTGATGCCGCCGGTGCCGACGACATCGTGCAGGAGACGCTGCTGCGCGCCTGGCGGAGCCCCCGCATCCTGGCCCAGGAGCCGGCCTCCACACGATCGTGGATGATCACGGTGGCCCGCAACCTCGTCATCGACGAGGCGCGCAGCGCCCGCCGACGGCACGAGATCGGAGTCGCCGAGACGCCGGAGCGGCTCGCCGACGACGCGACCGACGCGCTGTTCGAGAGCCTGCTGGTCGAAGAGGCGCTGGTGACGCTGAGCCTCGAGCACCGGGCGGTGATCGTGCACGCGTACTACGGCGGATGCAGCGTGGCCGAGGTCGCGCGTCGGCTCGGCATCCCGGAGGGTACGGTGAAGTCCCGGCTGCATTACGGGCTTCGGGCGCTGCGGCTCGCGCTGCAGGAGAAAGGGGTGACGCGATGAACCCGGATCACGCGCGCTTCGCGGACTGGGACTCGGCCTACGTGCTGGGCGCGCTGTCGCCTGCCGAGCGCGCCGAGTACGAGCAGCACCTCGAGGCCTGCGAACGGTGCCGGCGCGCCGTCGCCGAGCTCGCCCCGATGCCCGGGCTGCTCACTCGACTCTCGCCCGAGCGTGCGTACGCCCTCCTGGGCGACGGTGACGCCGAACCGATCGCAGTTCCGCGCGACGACCTCCTCGACGTGGTCCGCCTGGAGGGCCGTCGTCGTCGCCGGCGGGCCCGCACCTGGTGGATCGCGTCCGCCGCGGCGGCCGTGCTCGTCGTCGCCGCGATCGCCGTGCCGCTCGGGATCGCCCGGTCGCCGATCGTCGGCGAGTCGGTGGCGTTCGAGTCCGTCGCCGAGGTGCCGCTCTCCGCGACGGCGACGCTCACCCAGGTCGCCTGGGGCACGAGGATCGAGCTCGACTGCCGGTACGCCGACGCCGTGGCATCCGATGCCCCGCCGGAGGGCTGGCCGTACGCGCTGGTGGTCGTGGGCCGCGACGGCGAGCGCACGGATGTCTCGACCTGGCGGGCGAGCCCCGGCGCCGCCGCACGCCTGTCGGCGGGGGCCGCGCTCGACCTCGACGACATCGCCTCGCTCGAGATCCGTGCGATCGGCAGCGGCGAGGTGCTCATGCGGGGCGCCTTCGACTGATCGGCGCCGGTCGGCGCCGTGCCGGATGCGCGGTGAACGATTCGGGGCCCGGTCTCGTGCTTCTGGAGAGGCCGCGATCGCGGCCGGGAGCATGAGAGAAGGACTTCGAATGAAGCTGCGCATCACCACAGGACTGGCCGCGTTGGGGCTCGTCGTCGCACTGGCGGGCTGCTCGGCGCCGGGCTCGGGCGACTCGGGCGACACCGGCTACGGCGGTGGGACCTCGACCGAGACGGAGGCGCCCGACACCGGGGCCGCCTCGTCGGGAGCGCTCCTCACGACCGCCGACTCGGACCTCGGCGAGATCGTGGTCGACGGGGAGGGAATGACGGTCTACATGTTCGACACCGACACCCAGGGCGGGGACGCGAGCAGCTGCGAGGGGCAGTGCGCCACGAACTGGCCCGCCGTGACGACGGACTCCGACATCCCCGAGGTCGAGGGCGTCACGGGAGAGGTCGGCACCATCACCGGCGTCGACGGCTCGATGCAGCTCACCCTCGACGGCTGGCCGCTCTACACCTTCGCCGGCGACAGCGCCGAGGGCGACACGAACGGCCAGGGCGTCAACGGCGTCTGGTGGGTGCTGAGCCCCGCCGGGGAGAAGATCGGCGGCTGACGACCGCGACTACGCGGGGCGCGGTGCCGCATGGCGACCGCGTTCCGCGTAGCCGCGCCGGGCGCTCTGCGCGGCGACCTGTTCGGCGCGCCGGGCCGCGACGCGCTCCTGCGCTTCGCGGATCTCCGTCTCGGTCGTGCGGAAGCGGCGGTCGGTTGCGCGGGCCGCGAGGTGGCCCGCGGCGAAAGCTGCGGCGAGGTGCATGGTTCCGTTCCATCGGTCGATCCCGGCGATGCCGGCGAGAGGCCCTCGGGTCGAGGGTTCCTCCATGCTCGCGAGCGTCGAGGATCGGCGGATCAGGGCGACCCCGTGGGCTTCCCCCGGGAGTACACTGAGGTTCACTCGGAAATCTCGCCCGGTGGCGGTTTCCGACGACCATTCGCACGAGGAGGTGCCGCATGCCGAGCATCGACGTGATCGCGGGACTCGCGTTCATCGTGACCTTCATCGCCGTGAGCATCGCGACGGCCGACACGGCCGGGCTCGAGCAGCGTCTGCGCCGCCGGGGGAGCGTCGCCGAATCCGCCCAGGCCATGCGGCACGCCCAGGACGTGATGGACTTCGCCCGCGGAGGCTACCTCGGCGTGGTCTGCACGCCGAGCCGTCGGGCCCTGCATCTCAGCGGCGACCTCGACGTCGAGACGCCGACGCCGCCAGAGCCGCCGCGCGCCGACGTGGTCGCGGCCGTGGTCGCGGTCGAGCGACGCTCGACCGAGCCGCCCGCCCGTCCCGCCGCGGACGCCCGGCACCTCGTCGCCTACCGGCGCCGGCCGCGCCGACGCCTCGCGCGGGGCATCCGCGCGCTCCTCCTCGCGAGGTCGGGGATCACTCCGCCGGGGGCGCGAAGAGCGTCGGCCACCACGCGACCGCCAGGGGATAGCCGATGAACGACACCATGTCGAGCACCCAGTGCGCGACGACGAGGGGCATCGTGCGCCCCCAGCGCTGGTAGCACCAGCCGAACACGACGCCCATCAGGGCGTTGCCGACGAACGGCCCGAAGCCCTGGTAGAGGTGGTACGTGCCGCGCAGCAGCGCGCTCGAGATGATCGTCGCCCACGGGCCGACGCCGAGCTCGCGGAGGCGCGTGAAGAGGTACCCGACGACGATCACCTCCTCGACGAGCGCCGCCTTCAGCGCCGCGAGCACGAGGATCGGGATCGTCCACCAGTGGGTGTCGAGCGGTGACGGCACGACGGTGACGGTCACGCCGGCGGCGCGCCCGATCGCGTAGAGCGCGAGCCCGGGCACGCCGATGACGGCGACGAGCGCGAGGCCGGATGCGACGTCGCGACCCGGTCTCGTGAAGTCGAGGCCGATGCGCCGGAAGGGACTTCCACCGGGCCGCGAGAGCAGGTAGAGCACGAGCGCCACGACGAAGAGCCCGAAGAACACGTCGAGGAACTGGTAGGTGAGGTCGAGCCACTCGCGGCTCGCGCGCGACTGGTTGATCGCGGCCGACTGCTCGGCCAGCGGACGGTCGTCGGTGACCCGCGCGATGATCGAGACGATCGAGTACACGGCCGATGCGCCCAGCGAGAGGCCGAGCACGATCGCGAGCTCGATTCGCAGTCGTCGTGCATCGGGCATGCTGCAATCCTCGCATGCGGGGCTCTCGCGCAACGATCGTGCGTGATCACGACGTTCCGTGTCGCTCCCGATGACGCTAGGTTGCGCATCGGTAACGGTTTCCGTCTCGACTTTGCTTCTCAGGGAACGATTCGTAGTCTTGCACCACGAAGCGCACAGTGCGGTCACGAGCCGCTCTGCCCCCGCGCACATCTCACAGGAGGAACATTGAAGATCAAGAGAATCGGCGTTGCAGCCATTGCTCTTGCTGCAGCCGGCGCACTGGTGCTCACCGGTTGCACGAGCGGCGGCGGAACCGAGGCCACCTCGCCCGCCGGTGACCCTGACGCGATCATCACGACGAACGGCTCCGAGCCGCAGAACCCGCTGATCCCGACCAACACCACCGAGACCGGTGGCGGCAAGATCATCACGTCGCTCTTCGCGGGCCTCGTTTCGTACACCGCCGACGGTGAGATCGAGAACGACGTCGCCGAGTCGATCGAGTCCGACGACTCGCAGCACTGGACGGTCAAGCTGAAGGAAGGCCAGACCTTCACCGACGGCTCCGACGTCACCGCGAACTCGTTCGTCGACGCGTGGAACTACGGCGCGCTCTTCAGCAACGCGCAGGGTTCGTCGTACTTCTTCGACAACATCGAGGGCTTCTCCTACGAGGCCGACTCGGAGCTCACGGGTCTCAAGGTCGTCGACGACCTGACCTTCGAGGTCACCCTCACCGCGCCCGAGGCCGACTGGCCGCTGCGTCTGGGCTACTCGGCCTACTCGCCGCTGCCCGAGGTCGCCTTCGACGACATGGAGGCCTTCGGCGAGAACCCCATCGGCAACGGCCCGTACATGCTGGCCGAAGAGGGCGCCTGGGTTCACGAGGAGCGCATCGACCTCGTGACCAACCCCGACTACGACGGCGTCCGCAAGGCTGCCAACGGCGGCCTCTCGATCGTCTTCTACGCTTCGCAGGACTCGGCCTACGCCGACGTCCAGGCGGGCAACCTCGACGTCCTCGACGCCGTGCCCGACTCGGCGTTCGAGACCTACGAGGACGAGTTCGGCGACCGCGCGGTCAACCAGCCGGCAGCCATCTTCCAGGGCTTCAACATGCCGTACTACCTCGAGCACTGGAGCGGCGAAGAGGGCGAGCTCCGTCGCGCCGCCATCTCGATGGCGATCAACCGCGACGAGATCACCGACGTGATCTTCCAGGGCACCCGTACCCCGGCGACCGACTACACCTCGCCGGTCATCGCGGGCTGGACCGACAAGCTCGAGGGCGCTGAGGTCCTCGAGTTCAACCCGGATGAGGCCAAGAAGCTCTGGGCCGAGGCCGACGCGATCGCCCCGTACGGCGACACCGTCTTCGACCTCGCGTACAACGCCGACGGCGGCCACCAGGCCTGGGTCGACGCGGTCGTGAACTCGATCGCCAACACCCTCGGCATCCAGGCCGTGGGCAAGCCCTACCCGACGTTCGCTGCGGCCCTCGACGACCGCACCAACGACAAGCTGACCGGTGGCACGCGCGCCGGCTGGCAGGGCGACTACCCCTCGATGTACAACTTCCTCGCCCCGCTCTACCAGACCGGTGCCGGATCGAACTACGAGGACTACTCCAGCGAAGAGTTCGACAACCTCCTCAAGGAGGGCGCTGTCGCCGCTTCGGTCGAGGACGCGACCGCGATCTACCAGCAGGCTCAGGAAGTCCTGCTGAAGGACCTGCCCGCGATCCCGCTGTGGTACTCGAACGTGACCGGCGTCTCCGCCGACACGGTCGACAACGTGGTGTTCGGCTGGGACTCGGTGCCGCTCTACCACCAGATCACCAAGGGCTGAGGCGTAACTCTCGTCTATAATCCCGTCTAGCATGATGTCCGGGGCGACAACGCCCCGGACATCATGCTGATATCCGATCGATTCTGTGATTGCGGCCCAAAATGCTCTCAGCACTACACCCTGAGGAGCGCTGATGCTCTGGTACACCGGAAAGCGCCTCCTCCAAATCATCCCCGTGCTCCTCGGAGCCACCTTCCTCATCTACTTCATGGTCTTCGCCATGCCGGGCGACCCGATCGCGGCGCTCTACGGCGACCGTCCGCCGGCCCCCGGCGTGATCGACCAGATCCGCGAGCAGTACCACCTGAACGATCCGTTCATCGTGCAGTACTTCTACTACCTGCTCGGGATCTTCCAGGGCGACTTCGGCGTGACCTACTCGGGTCAGCCGGTCAATGAGGTGCTCGCACGCACCTTCCCGGTGACGATCCGCCTCGCCCTCCTCGCGATCTTCTTCGAGATGGTCGCCGGCATCACCGTCGGCCTCATCAGCGGTCTGCGCAAGGGCGGCATCTTCGATGCGACCGGCCTCGCGGTGAGCCTCGTGCTCATCTCGCTGCCGATCTTCGTGATCGCCTTCGTCGCCCAGTACTTCATGGGCATCCAGTGGGGCTGGTTCAGTCCGACCGTCGGCACCGGAGCCCCGCTCGAAGACCTGATCCTGCCGGCCATCGTGCTCGCGACGATCAGCTTCGCCCAGATCGTGCGATTGACGCGCTCGTCGGTCATCGAGACCTCCGGCCTCGACTTCGTCCGTACCGCGTACAGCAAGGGGCTCACGCGACGACGCGTCGTCCCCGTGCACATCCTCCGCAACTCGCTGATCCCGGTGGTCACCTACCTCGGCACCGACTTCGGCACGCTGCTCGTGGGCGCGACCATCACGGAGGGCATCTTCAACGTGCCCGGCGTCGGTCGCACCCTCTATCAGGCGGTCATTCGAGGCGAAGGCCCCACGGTCGTGTCCTTCGTGACGATCATGGTGCTCCTCTACCTCATCGTGAACCTCCTGATCGACCTTCTGTACGCCGTGCTCGACCCGAGGATCCGCTATGCCTGACACGTCTTCATCGAAACCCCGCATCGAGCACTACGTCGCTCCGCTCGAGGAGACGCCGCTCGAAGCCATCGACTCCATCAAGGCCGAGGGCAAGCCGTCGAACCTCTGGATCGACGCCTGGGCCGACCTGCGTCGTCGTCCGATGTTCTGGATCTCGTCCGCGCTGATCCTGCTCATCGTCTTCGTGGCGCTCTTCCCGGGCCTGTTCACGAACGAGTCGCCCAGCGAGGGCTGCCTGCTCGCGAACAGCAACGGCGCCCCCGTCCCCGGTCACCCGCTCGGGTTCACCCGCCAGGGTTGCGACGTGTTCGCGCGCATCGTCTACGGCGCCGGCACCTCGCTGTCGGTCGGCATCATCGTGACCGTCCTCGTGTTCACCCTCGGCGTGCTCTTCGGTGCGTTCGCGGGCTACTACGGCGGCTGGGTCGACGGAGTGCTCTCGCGCCTCGGCGACATCTTCTTCTCGATCCCCTACATCCTCGCCGCCGTCGTCATCATGTCGGTGCTCGCGAACTACCGCAACGTGTGGGTCATCTCCCTCGCGATCGGTATCTTCGCCTGGCCCGCGACCGCGCGTGTGCTCAGATCCGAGATCCTGCGGGTCAAGAACTCCGACTTCGTCACCGCCGCCACGGCGATCGGCGTGTCGCGGTTCAAGATCATGTGGGCCCACGTCGTGCCGAACTCGATCGCGCCGGTCATCGTGATCGCGACGATCTCGCTCGCGGGTGCGATCGTCGCCGAGGCGTCGCTCTCGTTCCTCGGCGTGGGGCTCCCCTCGAGCATCATGTCGTGGGGCAACGACATCGCCCAGGCGCAGACGACGCTCCGCACCGCTCCGCAGGTGCTGATCTACCCGTCGATCGCGCTTTCCCTGACCGTGTTCTCGTTCATCATGCTCGGTGAAGTCATTCGAGACGCACTCGACCCGAAGGCGAGGGCACAGCGATGAGCACCCCCCTGCTCCAAGTCAAAGACCTCGAGGTCGCATTCCGCACCCAGAACGGCCTCGTGCAGGCGGTCCGCGGTGTGAGCTTCACGCTCGACCGCGGCTCCAGCCTCGCGATCGTCGGCGAGTCGGGCTCGGGCAAGTCGACGACCGCGCACGCGATCATCAACCTGCTCCCGGGCACCGGCCACATCTCGGGCGGGCAGATCCTGCTCGACGGGCAGGACCTGGCCAAGGCTCCGCAGAAGGAGATGGAGGAGATCCGCGGTCGCAAGATCGGGTTCGTCCCCCAGGATCCGATGTCGAACCTCAACCCGGTGTGGTCGATCGGCTTCCAGGTCGAGGAGGCGATCCGTGCGAACGGCATCGCCAGTGGCCGCAAGGAGGTCAAGCAGCGCGCCATCCAGGTCTTGAAGGAGGCCGGCCTGCACGACGCCGACCGGCGCCTCAAGCAGTTCCCGCACCAGTTCTCGGGCGGCATGCGCCAGCGCGTGCTCATCGGCATGGGCCTCGCGGCCAACCCGCAGCTCCTGATCGCCGACGAGCCGACCTCGGCGCTCGACGTGACGGTGCAGCGGGTCATCCTCGACCACCTCGAGTCGCTCACCCGCGAACTCGGCACGACGCTGCTGTTCATCACGCACGACCTCGGCCTCGCGGCCGAGCGCGCCGAGCAGCTCCTCGTCATGTACAAGGGCCAGGTCGTCGAGTCGGGCCCGTCCGCCCAGATCCTGCAGAACCCGCAGCACCCGTACACGCAGCGCCTCGTCGCCGCCGCCCCGAGCCTCGCCTCGCGGCGGATCCAGGCGACGGGCAGCATCGCGGCGGCCGAGTCCTCCATCGCGGCCGATGCCTCGGCGGCGGCCGGTGAGACGATCGACCTGCTCGCGACGGCCGAGGCCCGCGCCGAGGCGCTCGAGGCCGCGGCGTCGCAGCCGCCGGCGATCGTGGTCGAGAACCTCACCAAGGTCTTCAAGATCCGCGGTTCGGGCGACTTCACCGCGGTCGACGACGTCTCGTTCCAGATCCCCAAGGGCACAACCATGGCGCTCGTGGGCGAGTCCGGTTCGGGCAAGTCGACCGTCGCGAAGATGCTCCTGAAGCTCGAGGACGCGACCAGCGGCAAGATCGTCGTCGGCGGTCACGACCTCGCGAGCGTGAGCAGCAAGGAGATGTTCGGTCTCCGCAGCCGCATGCAGCCGGTCTTCCAGGACCCGTACGGCTCGCTGAACCCGCTGCGCAACATCGGCAACACGATCGCCGAGCCGCTGACGACGCACAAGGTCGGCACGGCGGCGTCGCGTCGCGAGCGCGTGTTCGAGCTGCTCGACCAGGTTTCGCTGCCGCGCACGCTGGTCGGCCGCTACCCGAACGAGCTCTCGGGCGGACAGCGCCAGCGCATCGCCATCGCGCGTGCGCTCGCGCTCAAGCCCGAGATCGTCATCCTCGACGAGGCGGTCTCCGCGCTCGACGTGCTCGTGCAGGCGCAGATCCTGCGTCTGCTCGCCGAGCTGCAGGCCGAACTCAACCTGACGTACCTCTTCATCACCCACGACCTCGCGGTCGTGCGCGTCATCGCCGACAACGTCTGCGTGATGCAGAAGGGGCGCATCGTCGAGGCGGCGACCACCGACGAGGTGTTCGACAACCCCAAGGAGCAGTACACCCGCGACCTGCTCGCGGCGATCCCGGGCGCGAACATCAAGCTCGGCGCGTAGCTCCCGCCCGTCCAGAACGCCCGGCATCCGACCCACGGATGCCGGGCGTTCGGCATTCACCCGGGTGCGCACGGTAGGATTGCTTGGCGCGAACCGTCGATTCACGGTCGTCCGCGCTCCCACAGACTCCCATCCAGCGCATCCGCGGCGCCCGGCCGAGCCCGTTTCCGGGCGGTCGATCAGACCGGATGCCTCACCGCGAGGAACCCATCCATGGCGAACGCCACCCGTAACTCCCTGCGCAACGTCGCAATCGTCGCGCACGTCGACCACGGCAAGACGACGCTCGTCGACGCGATGCTCAACCAGACGAACTCCTTCGACGCGCACGCGCACATCGAGGAGCGCGCGATGGACTCGAACGAGCTCGA
This sequence comes from Agromyces sp. NPDC057679, assembly GCF_042799635.1. NCBI lineage: Bacteria > Bacillati > Actinomycetota > Actinomycetes > Micrococcales > Microbacteriaceae > Agromyces > Agromyces sp. NPDC057679. The sequence continues at coordinate 190,395 of NZ_JBHVIK010000005.1, forward strand.
GCGTGAGAAGGGCATCACGATCCTCGCCAAGAACACGGCGATCACGTACAACGGCGAGCACGCGGGCGGCGAGCCCATCACGATCAACGTCATCGACACCCCGGGCCACGCCGACTTCGGCGGCGAGGTCGAGCGCGGCCTGTCGATGGTCGACGGCGTCGTGCTCCTCGTCGACGCGAGCGAGGGCCCGCTGCCGCAGACCCGCTTCGTGCTCCGCAAGGCGCTCGAGGCCCGCATGCCGGTCATCCTCCTCGTCAACAAGACCGACCGCCCCGACGCGCGCATCGACGAGGTCGTCGCCGAGAGCCAGGATCTCCTGCTCGGTCTCGCCTCCGACCTCGCCGACGACGTGCCCGACCTCGACCTCGACGCCATCCTCGACGTGCCGGTGGTCTACGCCTCGGGCCGCAACGGCGCCGCGAGCCACACGAAGCCCGAGAACGGCGAACTGCCCGACAACGGCGACCTCGAGCCGCTCTTCGAGGCGATCCTCAAGCACATCCCCGCGCCGACGTACGACGACGAGCACCCCCTGCAGGCGCACGTGACGAACCTCGACGCCTCGCCGTTCCTCGGTCGTCTCGCGCTCCTCCGCGTGCACCAGGGCACCATCAAGAAGGGCCAGACGGTCGCCTGGGTTCGGCACGACGGTTCGGTGCAGAACGTCCGCGTGACCGAGCTCTTCCTCACCAAGGCGCTCGACCGCTACCCGGCCGAGAGCGCCGGCCCCGGTGACATCGCCGTGGTCGCGGGCTTCGAGGACATCATGATCGGCGACACGCTCGCCGACCCCGAGGACGTCCGCCCGCTCCCGGTCATCGCGGTCGACGAGCCCGCCATCTCGATGACGATCGGCACGAACACCTCGCCGCTCGTCGGCAAGGTCAAGGGCCACAAGCTCACCGCCCGCATGGTGAAGGACCGACTCGACCGCGAGCTCGTCGGCAACGTCTCGCTGAAGATCGTCGACATCGGCCGCCCCGACGCGTGGGAGGTGCAGGGCCGCGGCGAGCTCGCGCTCGCGATCCTCGTCGAGCAGATGCGCCGCGAGGGCTACGAGCTCACCGTGGGCAAGCCCCAGGTGGTCACGAAGCAGGTCGACGGCAAGACGCACGAGCCCTACGAGCACCTCACGATCGACGCCCCCGAGGAGTACCTCGGCGCGATCACGCAGCTGCTCGCCGCCCGCAAGGGCCGCATGGACAACATGTCGAACCACGGCACCGGCTGGGTCCGCATGGAGTTCATCGTCCCGAGCCGCGGCCTCATCGGCTTCCGCACGGAGTTCATGACCACGACCCGCGGCACGGGCATCGCGAACGCGATCTCGCACGGCTACGACGCGTGGGCGGGCCAGATCGTGACCCGCAACAACGGCTCGATCGTCGCCGACCGTTCGGGCGTCGTCACGCCGTTCGCGATCATCGCCCTGCAGGAGCGCATGACCTTCTTCGTGAACCCCACCGAAGAGGTCTACGAGGGCATGGTCATCGGCGAGAACTCGCGCGCCGACGACATGGACGTCAACATCACGAAGGAGAAGAAGCTCACGAACATGCGTTCGTCGACGGCCGACACCTTCGAGTCGATGACGCCCTCGCGCCAGCTCTCGCTGGAGGAGTGCCTCGAGTTCGCACGTGAGGACGAGTGCGTCGAGGTCACGCCGACGGCGGTGCGCATCCGCAAGGTCGAGCTCGACGCGACGGCGCGTGCGCGCATCACCTCGCGTCTGAAGAAGCAGGGCTGATCGGCCGCGCACCACGCAGCTGAACGCGGATGCCACGGGGGAGACCCCGTGGCATCCGCGTTTCTCGTCGGTGGGATGCCCGGCTTTCATGCATGTGCATCGGAGGGTTCTCCCAGAATCGCTGCGTACGGTACATGAGATTGTCTCGATCTCGAACCAGTTTCGCCACGAAACCCGACCCCCTCATACGTAACCTGTGATGACTTCCTTCCCCCAACGCGGCCGCCGCGCGGCCACCGCCCCCGACTCCACCCCGACGACGACCCCCCGTCGCGGACGCGTCCTTCCCCGATTCAGCGCCCGCCAGACCTTCTCGGTGATCGCCATGGCCTTCACCGGCGGCATGATCGTCGCCACGAGCGTGCCCGCACTCGCGATCACCGCGACCGACGTCGAGCAGCGCGCCTCCGTGTACGCCCCCGTCGAAGACACGGTGACCTTCACCCCGCAGACCGTCGAGGTCGGCAGCGAGGCGGTCGAATCGACCCTCGCCTCCGAGGCCTACGACGTGCACGAGGCGCCGCCGCCCATCGTCTCCCAGGTCGCCAGTGTCGGCGCCGTCTCGCTCGTCGAGACCGGCGCCGTCGTCTGGCCGGTGCAGAACCCCGACCGGCGCAGCTCCGGCTTCGGCCCGCGCGAAGCGCCCTGCGGCGGCTGCTCGACGAACCACGACGGCGTCGACTTCAACCCGGGTGACGGCACCCCGGTGATGTCGATCGCCGACGGCGTCGTCGTGCTGGCGACCGAGAACGGCGGCGGACTCGGCGTGAACGTCGAGGTCCAGCACAACATCGGCGGCCAGGTCGTCACGAGCTCGTACGGGCACATGCAGTTCGGCTCGCTCGCGGTCTCGGAGGGCCAGCGCGTCACCGCCGGCCAACAGATCGGCCTCGTGGGCACGACCGGCCAGTCGACGGGCCCGCACCTCCACCTCGAGATGTTCGGCAGCGACGGCGTACGGTTCGACGGCTTCGCCTGGTTGGCCGCCCACATCGGCTGAGTCCCGGCCGACGAGCAGATCGACGAGCCCGTCGAGACCCGCGTGGTCTCGACGGGCTCGCTCCGTCTCGGGCCTAGGCGCCCGTGAAGCGGGGTTCGCGCTTCTCGAGGAAGGCGGCAACGCCCTCGCGCATGTCGTCGGTGCGGAACGCGTCGCCGAAGGCTTCGATCTCGAGCAGCGTGGCGGTCGCCGTCGGCTGCCCCGTGGCATCGACGAGCACGCGCTTGGCGAGCCCGACCGCGGGCGCGGCGTTCTGGGCGATCAGCTCGAGGGTCTCGCGGGCACCCGCGAAGAGCGCCTCCCGATCGGCGAAGCGGCGGGCGACGAGACCGGCGGCGACGGCCTCCTCGATGCCGATGCGGCGGCCGGTGTAGATCAGCTCCTTCGCGAGTGCGAGCCCCACCACGCGGGGCAGCCGAACCGTGCCGCCGAAGCCGGGGATGAGCCCGAGCTTGACCTCGGGCTGGCCGAACGACGAGGCGTCCGTGGCGTAGATGAAGTCGCACGCAAGCGCCATTTCGAGGCCGCCGCCGAGCGCGAAGCCGTCGACGCACGCGATCACGGGGGCGGGCAGCGACTCGATCATGGCGGCGGCGCGGTGGCCGGCGTCGGCCGCCTCCTCGCCCTCCGCCGGCGTGCGGTCGGCCAGCGCGCGCAGGTCGGCGCCCGCGACGAAGGCCCGTCCGCCGGCGCCGGTGAGCAGCACGCCCCGGACCGCGGGGCCTTCACCGGCGAGGCCGGCGAAGGCGTCGGCGAGGGCGGCGAGCACGGCAGGGGAGAGCGCGTTGAGGGCCGCGGGGCGGTCGATGGTGACGATCGCGAACGGCCCGTCGCGCTCGACGCGCACCTCGGGCTGCTCGGCCGTCACGGGGCTCGTGCCATCGGTCATCGTCGTCGATCCTCTCCGTCGGGCGGTGTCGGCTCCACGCTACGGCACCGGTCGGGCCCGCAGCACGCCCCGGTAGACTCGGAGCCATGTCCAGGAGCCTCGTCACCGCACGCCGGGCCGCAGCGGCCGTCGCGATCGCCGCGCTGTCCGCCGCCCTCTTCACCGGCTGCGCCAACCCGATCGAAGACCTCGTGAACGACGGCGTCGAGGGCGCGATCGAAGACGCCACGGGCGGCGAGGTCAGCCTCGACGGCGAGCTGCCCAGCGACTTCCCGGCCGAGATCCCCCTCGTCGACGGCACGATCGCGCTCGGTGCGGGCACGGGCGGCGCCGACGGCTGGATCGTGATGATCACGACGACCGCCGCCGATCCGACCGCCGACGCGGTCGCGAAGCTCGAGGGCGCCGGCTTCACGAAGAGCACCGAGCTCTCGGGCAGCGGCGCCGACGCGCTCGTGTACTCGAACGGCACGTACCTCGTCCTCCTCGCCGCCGACGGCGAGACGGTCTCCTACACGGTCACCACGGCACCGTGAGCGGCCACACGGAGGCCGGCGGCCTCTCGCTCGCCAGCCGGATCGGCGGCCTGCTGATCGCGGCGGTGGTGGGCGTCGTCTTCGGGGCGGTCGCCACCGTCGGCCACCGTCATGTGCTCCGCATCGGCGAGGTCGCGATCCCGTGGGGCCTCATCGCGGCGCTTGTCGGCGTCGCCGCCCTGATCCTCGGCGTCCGCCTCCTGACCCACGGGCGTGCGACCGCCGCCGCGACCGCGGCCGGCATCGTCATCATCGTGGCCGTCCTCACGCTTCCGGGCCCCGGCGGCTCGGTGCTCGTGGCGGGCGACCTCGCCGGCACCGTCTGGGCGGTCGCACCGGCACTGATCGGCGTGCTCATCGTCGCCTGGCCCGAGCTGCCTTCGCGTGCCCGCTCGCGCGCGGCGGCCGACGCGCACGCATAGACTGAAGTCCCCGCCTCTCCGAAGGAGCACGAACCACCGTGACCTATGTCATCGCCCTCCCGTGCGTCGATGTGAAGGACCGCGCCTGCATCGACGAGTGCCCGGTCGACTGCATCTACGAGGGTGAGCGCTCGCTCTACATCCACCCCGACGAGTGCGTCGACTGCGGTGCGTGCGAGCCGGTGTGCCCGGTCGAGGCGATCTACTACGAAGACGACCTGCCCGACGAGTGGGCCGACTACTACAAGGCGAACGTCGAGTTCTTCGAGATCTCGACCGCGACCGTCGAGGCGGTCGGTTCGCCCGGCGGCGCAGCGAAGGTCGGGGTCATCGCGATGGACCACCCCATCATCGCCGCCCTCCCGCCGCAGGGCCACTGACCGTGGCTGGGCGCGAGCTGCCCGACTACCCGTGGGACCTCATGGTCCCGTACCGCGCGCGAGCCGCGGCGCACGCGGGCGGTGCCGTCGACCTGTCGATCGGCTCGCCCGTCGATGAGACGCCCGCCGTCGTGCGCGAGGCGCTCGCCGCCGCGAGCGACGCCCACGCCTACCCGCAGACGGTCGGCACCGACGAGCTGCGCGACGAGATCGTCGCCTGGTTCGCGCGACGCCGGGGCGTGACCGGGCTCAGCCGCGAGAACGTGCTGCCGACGGTCGGATCGAAGGAGCTCGTGGCCCTGCTCCCGTTCCTGCTCGGGCTCGGCGAGGGCGACGTCGTCGTGCACCCCAAGGCCGCGTACCCGAGCTACGAGATGGGCGCGGTGCTCGCGGGGGCGACCGCGATGGCGAGCGACGATCCCGCCGAGTGGCCCGCGGCCACGAAGCTCGTGTGGCTGAACAGCCCGGGCAACCCCGACGGCCGCGTGCTGTCGATCGACGAGCTGCGGGTGGCGCGCGAGCGGGCCCTCGAGCTCGACGCGGTCATCGTCGGCGACGAGTGCTACGCCGAACTCGGCTGGGCGGGCGACTGGGCGGATGCCCCGGTGCCGAGCCTGCTCGACCCCAGGGTCGTCGGCGACAGCCGGCGCAACACGCTCGTCGCGTACTCGCTCTCGAAGCAGTCGAACATGGCGGGGTATCGCACCGCGTTCCTCGCGGGCTGCCGCACGGTGATCGGCCGGCTCACGAACGTGCGCAAGCACGCCGGGCTCATGCTCGCGCAGCCGCTCCAGCAGGCGATGATCGCCGCGCTCCGCGACGACGCCCACGTCGCCGAGCAGAAGGCGCGCTACCGCGCCCGTCGCGAGCTGCTGCTGCCGGCGCTCGAGGCGGCCGGGTTCCGCATCGACCGCAGCGAGGCCGGGCTCTACCTCTGGGCGACCGAGGGGCGCGACGCCTGGGAGTCGATCGGCCGCCTCGCCGATCTCGGCATCATCGGCGGGCCGGGGCACTTCTACGGGGTCCACTACCCCGAGCACATCCGGCTCTCGCTCACGGCGAGCGACGAGCGCATCGCCGCCGCCGCCGAGCGCCTGCGAGCAGCCGCGGGCTCGTAGCCTCCGGTCACCACGAGGCATCCGTCGCTGTGACGACCAACCAATGTATACAAGGATCTCTTGGTGGATGCGACAGTGTGCCCCGAGCACGTCTAGGCTGTAGGTCGGGCCGCAGCCGACCCTACGCCGACGGCCCTGAAAGCAGGTGACCGCGCAAGTGACGATCACAGGAGGCGCCGTGAGCGACGTCGTGAACCCCGCGGCGGGGCAGAACCCCGAGACCGCAACCCTCAGCTTCCCCGGCGGGACCGCCGAGTTCCCGGTTCGACGCGCCGTCGAGGGCAATTCCAGCCTCGACCTCTCGACGCTGACCCGGCAGACCGGCCTCACCGGTCTCGACTACGGGTTCGTCAACACCGCGTCGACGCGGTCGGCGATCACCTACATCGACGGCGAGCAGGGCATCCTCCGCTACCGCGGCTACCCGATCGAGGAGCTGGCCGAGCACTCGACCTTCCTCGAGGTCGCGTGGCTGCTCATCTACGGCGAACTGCCGAGCGCCGACCAGCTCGCCGAGTTCGACGAGAAGGTGCGCCGCCACACCCTGCTGCACGAAGACCTCAAGCGCTTCTTCTCGGCACTCCCGCACACCGCCCACCCCATGTCGGTGCTCTCGAGCGCGGTCGCGGCCCTGTCGACCTACTACGAGGACTCGTCCGACCCGCACGACCCCGACCACGTCGAGCTGACGACGCTGCGCCTGCTCGCGAAGCTGCCGGTCATCGCCGCGTACGCGCACAAGAAGAGCCTCGGGCAGGCGTTCCTCTACCCCGACAACTCGCTCGACTTCGTGCCGAACTTCCTGCGACTGAACTTCGGCAACATGGCCGAGCCGTACCACATCGACCCGACGCTGGCGAAGGCGCTCGATCGCCTGCTCATCCTGCACGAGGACCACGAGCAGAACGCGTCGACCTCCACGGTCCGCCTCGTCGGCTCGACCGGCGCCAACCTGTACTCGTCGATCTCCGCCGGCATCCAGGCGCTCTCGGGCCCGCTGCACGGCGGCGCGAACGAGGCCGTGCTGCAGATGCTCGCGCGCATCCAGGATTCGGGCGAGGGCGTCGGCCGCTTCGTCGAGCGCGTGAAGAACAAGGAAGACGGCGTGAAGCTCATGGGCTTCGGACACCGCGTCTACAAGAACTACGACCCGCGCGCGAAGATCGTGAAGCAGTCGGCCGACGCGGTGCTCGAGAGCCTCGGGGTCAACGACCCGCTGCTCGACATCGCCAAGGAGCTCGAGCAGTTCGCCCTGCAGGACGACTACTTCAAGGAGCGCCGCCTCTACCCGAACGTCGACTTCTACACCGGCGTCATCTACAAGGCGATGGGCTTCCCGACGCGCATGTTCACCGTGCTCTTCGCGATCGGCCGCCTCCCCGGCTGGATCGCGCACTGGCGCGAGATGAACCTCGACCCGCAGACGAAGATCGGCCGCCCGCAGCAGCTCTACACGGGTGAGCCCGAACGGCACTACCCGGGCGTCTGAGCCCGGCCCGCGCCGAGCGCCCGCAACGACCGAACGGCCCCGATTCCTTCGAATCGGGGCCGTTCGCGTGCGTCGGAGGCGACCCGGCTCAGCCGGCCGGCCGCAGCACGAGCGTGTCGCGCGCGGCCTCGGCGACGGCGTCGAGGGTGAACGGCCACGGCCGGGTCTCGCCGCGCTGCCAGAGCGGCGCCTGGTCGTCGTAGTGCGGGTTGAAGGCGTGCCCGGATGCGCCGGTGAGGTTGATCCAGCGCGACTCGTCGAGGTCGTCGAGATCGACCACCATGCGCATCGACGGCACCCAGTCCACGCCGTAGCCGAGGCTCGCGTCCCAGCCGATCGCGTTGACGATCGCCGATCCGCCGCCGAGCTCGTACGGCCCGCGGTTGAAGAGCCACTCGATGGGGCCGATGCCCGACTCGCCGAAGCTCTGGTTGGTGAGGGTGAGGGTGTGCAGCTCGCCCCAGGTCCACGAGGCGGCATCGCCGCCCATGAGCTCGGAGGCCTCGCCCCACGCCGCGTCGAGCGCGCCCGCGATGGCCGCGTCGCGGCCGCCGTCGCCCCACCAGGCGTTCTCGGGTTCGCCGAGCAGCGTGCCCACGACGTTGAACCAGCGGTCGCCGCCCTGGGGTCGGCTCTCGTCGGGGAGCCTGCCGAACATGTCGTCGAGCAGCGTGCGCCAGAACACGGCGAAATAGGCGGCTTGGGGGCTGTCGGCGTCGGCCTTCGCGTCCCAGCCGTCGAGCAGGGCCGCGCCGCGCGCGGCATCGCCGTCGAGGCCGGTCGCGAGCTCGGCGATGAACGGCAGGAACTGCTGCGCGTTCATGTCGCTCGTGTCGAGCTGGATGGCGAGGAGATCGTCGGCCGTGAGCTTCTCGCCGGCGTCGAGACGCTCGCGGAGCAGCTTGTCGATGCCGGCCGCGCGGTAGCCGTAGTCCCAGTCCATCGTGAGCAGGGGGCCCTTCGGGCCCGCCGCGGCGTTGTTCGCCGTCACGATGTAGCCCGCGGGCGGGTTCTGCACGCTCGGCAGCTGCTCGAACGGCACCATGCCCGACCAGCCGTTCGCGCTCGTCCAGCCCGGCATCGGCACGGTGCCGTCGCCCGACTTGCGTACGGGGATCTTGCCGGGCGCCTGGTAGCCGATGGTGCCCGCGTCGTCGGCGTAGATGAGGTTCTGCGACGGGACGTCGAAGAGCGCGGCCGCCTGGCGGAACCCCTCCCAGTCGCGCGCGCGGTCGAGCGCGAAGATCGCCCGGGCGGTGGTGCCCGGGGTGAGCGCCGTCCATTGCAGGGAGACCTGGTACTCGCCCGCGGGAGCGTCGGATGCCGCGGGGGAGGTGTCGGCGACGGCGGCGAAGTCCGAGCCGATGTCGGTGACGATCGGTCCGCGACCGGTCGAGCGCACCGTGATCGTGACGGGGTCGCCGCCCGCGACCTCGATGACCTCTTCGCGGATCGTGAGCGGCACCATCGCGCCGTCGAGTTCGTACGCGTCGCCCTCGATCCGTTCGAGGTAGAGGTCGGCGACATCGGGGCCGAGATTGGTGAAGCCCCACGCGATGCGCTCGTTGTGGCCGATCACGATGCCCGGCAGCCCCGAGAACGAATAGCCGGCGACGTCGAACGGACACGCGTCGTTCACGACCGCGCAGTGCAGGCCCATCTGCGCCCAGATCGACGGCATCGCCGGGCCGAGGTGCGGGTCGTTCGCGAGCAGCGGCTTGCCGCTCTCGGTGAGGGCGCCGGAGACGACCCACGAGTTGGAGCCGAGGTCGCCGCCCTCGGGGCCGAGGAGTTCGGGGATGCCGTCGATCGTCTGCGCGAGCGAGGCGAGCGCCGCGAGGTGCTCGGGCGCCGAGGCATCCGCCTCGCTGCTCACCGGTGCCGCGGCGATCGGTTCGCCCGACTCGTCGAGCGGGGTGACCGAGGAGGCGGCCGGCGCCGCGGCGATCGGGCCGCCGACGATCGTCGGCATTCTGCCCCACGGGAAGTCGGGGTGGAGGCGCGCGACCTCCTCGGCCGGCAGTGCCGAGGCGAGGAGCGCACGATCGATCTCGTCGCCGAGGTTCGAGCGGAGGTCCCAGGCCATCGCCTTGAGCCAGGCGATCGAGTCGACCGGCGTCCACGGCTCGGGGGAGTAGGCGCCGTTCTGGAGGCCGAGCACCGCGTACTCGAGCGAGAGGTCGGCGCCGCTGCGTTCGCCGAGGTAGGCGTTCACGCCCGCGGCGTACGCCTCGTAGTAGGCACGCGACTCGTCGTCGAGCTGCTCGTACTCCTGCTCGGCGATGCCCCGCCAGTTCAGCGTCCGGATGAAGGTGTCGGTGCCGACCTGCGACTCGCCGAACATCTCGGCGAGGCGGCCCGCCGTCACGTGGCGGCGGAAGTCCATCTCCCAGAATCGATCCTGCGCGTGCACGTAGCCCTGCGCGAAGAAGAGGTCTCGGCTCGTCTCGGCGACGAGCTGGGGGATGCCGGCGTCGTCGCGGTACACCGTGACGCTCGCGGTGAGCCCGGGGACGTCGATGCGGCCGGTCGTCGTCGGGAACGAACGCTGCACCGTCCACCAGCCGAGCCCCGCGCCCGCGACGCCGAGCACCAGCACGGCGATCAGCAGGCCGATGAGAAAGCTCAGGCCGCGATGGCGGCGGGTCCTCGGGGCGTCGGTACCCACGTCACTCCTTCGTGAGGTGCAGGCGAGGCCGCCACGCGGCGACCTCGGAAGCACCACACTAGCCGAGCGGCGAGCGGCCGATCGTGCGATGCCGACAGGACGTGCCGAGCTGCATCCGAACCGTTACGCGTGCAGCGCCGCGTTGAGCGTCACGCCCTCGCCCGTGCGGCTCAGGGCCTCGACCTGCCCGTTCAGCGAGTTGCGGCGGAACAGCAGGTTGGGCACGCCTGACAGCTCGACGGCCTTGACCGCGCGCGGTCGCCCGTCGGGCCCGCCGAGGAGGACGACCTTCGTGCCGGCGGTGACGTAGAGGCCCGCCTCGACGACCGAGTCGTCGCCGATCGAGATGCCGATGCCCGAGTTGGCGCCGAGCAGCGCCCGCTCGCCGATCTCGACGCGCTGGGTGCCGCCGCCCGAGAGGGTGCCCATGATCGAGGCGCCGCCGCCGATGTCGCTGCCGTCGCCGACGACGACGCCCTGCGAGATGCGGCCCTCGACCATCGAGGTGCCGAGCGTGCCGGCGTTGAAGTTCACGAAGCCCTCGTGCATCACGGTGGTGCCGGGCGCGAGGTGCGCGCCGAGGCGCACGCGCGAGGCATCCGCGATGCGCACCCGCTCGGGAGTGACGTAGTCGAGCAGGCGCGGGAACTTGTCGAGCCCGGTCGCGTGGATGCCCGCGCGCTGGAGTGCGGGACGCAGCCGGTCGAAGTCGGCGGGATGCACCGGGCCGGCGTTCGTCCACACGACCGCAGGCAGGTACCCGAAGACGCCGTCGAGGTTCACCGTGTTCGGCGCCGCGAGCAGGTGCGAGAGCACGTGGAGGCGGAGGTACGCGTCGGCCGTGCCGGCGGGCGCCGCGTCGAGGTCGATCGTGAGCTCGAGCTGCTCGACGCGCACGTTGCGGCGCGAGTCGTCGCCGGCGAGCGCGGCGTGCTCGGCGGCGAGCGGGGATGCCTCGGCGCCGAGTCGCGGCGCGGGGAACCACGCGTCGAGCACCGTGCCGTCGCCGGCGATCGTGGTGAGCCCGGCGGCGGAGGCGGTGCGGGCAGGGCTGGAGACGGTGTCGGTCGCGGGCATGCTTCAAGGGTATCGAGGGGCGGCCCCGTGTGACGCGCGGTCTCGGGCGGGCCGTGCGCGGTCGGGCGTCGGATGCGGCGTTTGGACGCGCGGGGTCGGGCGTGCTACCGTCCACCGTATGACAGCGCTGTCTTATCAGGACACGGCCCGGGTGGACCCCGGCCCGTCGATCCGCGCCCCCCGCCCAAGACTCACCGCCATCCCGACCGCGCTCGCGCTGCTGGCCTCGGCCCTCCTGCCGCTGGCCGGGCCGGCGAACGCCGCCCAGGCCGCGACCGGCCCGACCGACTACACCCAGTACGTGAACCCGTTCATCGGGACCGAGGGCGACCACGGCCAGGACGGCCCCGGGGCCTTCGCCCCGTACGGACTGGCGACGGTCACCCCGACGACCACCCCCGGCAACCACGTGGGCTACGAGTACACGGCCGAGACCCTCCGAGGCTTCACGAACATCGCGCTCGACGGCGTCGGCGGCGGCGGCGGCGCGGGCGACGTGCTCGTCGTGCCCACCTATCAGAGCTACACGTCCCGGCCGTCGACGAGCAGCTACGACAAGGCGATCCGCACGAGCGACGGAGCCAAGGACGAAGCGGCGACGGCCGGCTTCTACCGGGTCGGCCTCGACGAGTCGGGCAAGAAGATCGACGCCCGGGTGACGGCCGCCACGCGCACGGGCGTGCACGACTACGCCTTCGACGACGGAGGCCACGCCTCGCTCGTCGTCGACCTCAAGCACACCGGCAACGGTCGCAAGGCCACCGACCTCGTGATCGGGACGAGCGAGGACGGCAACACGACGATCTCCGGTTCCTTCACCGGCTTCTTCTACAACTCGGCGTACAAGCTCTTCTACTACGCCGAAACCACCGTCCCGACGTCCTCCGTGCAGACGTGGGGGAGTGCAGGGCTCAGCTCCAGCGCGACGACGCAGGACGGCACGGACATCGGCGTCGTGCTCAACTTCGACGCCGACGCGGGCGAGCACGTCGGCCTCAGGGTCACGCTCTCCCCGGTGAGCGCGGAGCAGGCCGAACGCGACGCCGCCGTCGAGGTCGGCGGGAAGGCCTTCGACGAGATCCGCGCCGCGACGAAGGACGCGTGGAACGAGCGGCTCGGCAAGGTCGACGTCGACGCCACCGCGACGAACGACCCGACCGGCGACCTGCGGGTCCAGTTCTACACGCACCTCTACCGGCTCGCGAACACGCCGATGAACGCCACCTCGACCGACGGGACGTATCGGGGCGCCGACGGCGTCATCTACCCGGCTTCGGGCTACACGCACTACGACTCGTGGTCGCTGTGGGACGACTTCCACAAGTACGCGGCCGTGGCCTCGGTGTACCCCGACGTCTATCGCGACGTCGTGCAGTCGCTCGTCGACCTCTACGCGAGCGTCGCGACGAGCGGCAAGGGCTCGGTCGGGGGCCTCGTGCAGTCCGTGCCGACGGTGCGGTGGGAGCGCGCCCCGGTCGTCGTGGCGGACGCGATCTCGAAGGGCGTGCAGCTGCAGGGGCTCGAACGGGCCTATCCCGCGCTCGTCGCCCAGACCGGGGGCTCCGCGAGCCTCACGAACCTCAACTCCGTCAGCGGCGGCCTCCTCGGGTACTCCTACGACGCCTACGGCCTGTCGGTGATCGCCGACGCGCTCGGCGAGACGGCCGACGCCGAGCACTACCGGGCCGAGGGCGCGCGCTGGGCGAAGGCCTTCGACGAGGATGCCCTGAAGGACGACGCCAACGCGAAGGCCGCCACCGGCGTCGCCGAGGGCGTCGACGAGGTCGGCCTGCTCATGCCCCGCTCGAGCAACGACGCATCGGCGGGCTTCACGCGGAAGAACCCCGAGAGCTGGAGCAGCGGGCTCTACCAGGGCACGCTGTGGCAGTACAACTGGTACGACGCCCAGGACCTCGGCGGCATGGTCGACCTCATGGGCGGCAAGTCCGACGCCGCGAAGGCCGTGAGCTACTTCTTCGGCGACCAGGCTCCTGACGACTGCACGCGCAACCTCCACCTGTTCGCCAACGAGATCTCCGTGCACGCGCCGTTCCTCTACAACTACGTGGGCCAGCCCGCGCGCACGCAGGACTGGACGTACCGAGCGGTCACCGAGCCCGTGTGCGTGCGCTACACCGCCGACGGCAGCGGCACGACGCCGTCGAAGCGCATGGTGTTCCAGAACGATCCCAAGGGCCTGCTCCAGACGATGGACAACGACGCCGGGACCATGTCGGGATACTTCGTCTCGAGCGCGATCGGCCTCTACCCCGTGGTGGCGGGCGGCGATTCGTTCGAGATCACGACGCCGATCTTCGACCGCACGACGATCCACTACCCCGGCGGCAGGGACTTCGTCGTCGAGGCACCGGGCGTCAGCGCGACGAACCACTACATCCAGAGCGCGACGCTCAACGGCCGGCCGTTGGACCGCACCTGGCTCACCGCCGCGGAGATGAACGCCGGCGGGGTGCTGCACTTCACGATGGGTTCCGACCCGTCGTCGTGGGGCGCCGACGGCGTCGCAGCCGATTCCCTCAACGACCACGTCAGCAGCGCGCTCTACCACCCGGAGGACGCGATCTCCACGACCTCGCAGGTGTTCGAGGAGTCCGCGGCGAACGACGGCTCGATCGACGACGCGATCTCCGTGCAGGTCGGCGGGGCGACGTTCACCGGTGAGGTCGGCTCCGACCTGTCCTCGCAGGTCGAGGCGACCGGCCTGCCGAAGGGGCTCGAGCTCGTGGCGACGAAGTCGGGGAGCGAGACGCTCGACCTGACCCTGTCCGGCGAGGCCGCCCGGCATCTCGTCGACGACTCGACCGACGACCTCGTCGTCACGATCGCGCCCGGCGCCTTCTCCGGCACCGTGCCCGGCGCGGCCGAGCGGGAACTCGCGCTCAAGGTCCGCTTCGCCGGCCACCGCCTCACGCCCAGCACGACGACGCTCACCGCGGACGCGAAGGGGGCCGTGCGGGCGACGATCGACCTCACGCTCAGCGGCGGTGCGACGTTCGCCGGCAAGAACCGCCCGGCGCTCTCGAAGGGCGCCGTCGCGTTCCCGGGTCTCGACCCGGGCGTGACGGCGACCGTCCAGCGGATGAGCGACACCACGGCGCAGGTCACGTTCACGGGCAAGCTCGAGCGCTCGACGAGCTCGAACTTCACGGTGCTCCTCGACGACTCCGCACTCGACGGCGCCACTGCGGCCCAGGTGACCGGTGCCGGGACGACCGCGCTCGACCCGTTCACGGTCTCGCCGTCCTCGGGCACGCGCGCCGAACTGCAGGCGCTGTACGACGACGCGCGCCTCGTGACGGCCGACGGCTACTCCGCGGCGACGTTCGCGGCGCTCGGGTCCGCGGTGGCGGAGGCGACGTCGGCGCTCGACGACGAGGCGTCCTCGGAGCGCACGCTCTCCACGGCCCTCGCGCTCCTGCGGGCCGCGGCCGACCGGCTCGCGATCGGCGGCGACAGCTACCGGATGCTGCAGGCCGAGGCCTACGACCAGTGGTCCGGCGGGTCGCTCAAGACCGAGGCCGGCGGCAGCGGGACGAACGTCGGCGGCGTCTCGCCGGGGGCGTGGCTCGCGTTCCGCGGGCTCGACTTCTCCGAGTCCCCGCTCGCATCGGTCGTGATCGACTACGCGCACAATCCCGGCTCCGCGTCGGCGAACTCCGCCGTCGAGATCCGCACCGGCTCGGCGACCGGTCCGCTCGTGACCAGGGTCCCGCTGCCGACGACGAACGGCTGGGCGAACTACACGGCGCTCACGCACACGTTCACCGCCGAGGAGATCGCGAAGCTCGGCGGCGTCAACGACGTGTACTTCGTGTTCACCGGGCCCCTCGCGTCGGGTCAGAGCTGGATCGCGAACGTCGACTGGTTCCAGTTCCGTGCCGCCGCCGATGCCGTCGCGACCTCGAAGACGGTGCAGTTCGAGTCGATCCGCACCGGCTACGGCATGCTGAACGCCGCGGGCACGGGGCTCGTGGCCGGGACCGACTACTCGGGTGCCGACCTCAAGACCGAGGCCGGATCGGTGGGCGGCCAGGTCGCCGGCACGAAGAACGGTGCGTGGATCCGCTACCGCGACGTCGATCTGGGGGAGCGCAGCTCGACGAAGCTCAGCGTGCGCTACGACGCCCCGTCGACCAAGGTGGCCGACGGCCGGCTCGCCGTCTACCTCGACGAGATGTCCGGCGAACCGTTCGTCACCGTGCCGCTGCAGCCGACCGGCTCGAACTGGGGCACGTACGGCACCGCGACCGTCGCGCTCCCGTCCGAGATCACCGGCGAGCACGCGTTCTACTTCGCACTCCTGAGCACGCCCACGTCGACCCAGCCCTACGTCGGGAACCTCGACTGGTTCTCGCTCGAGTACGCCGTCGACAAGTCGGCGCTGCACTCGGCGATCGCGAAGCACTCGACCCTCGCCGCCGATGCGGGCTGGTACCTCGCGATGGACTTCGCCGTCTTCACCCGTGCGCTCGACACGGCGAAGCGCGTCGACGCGGCTGCCGCCGCGACGACCGGCGAGGTCGCGGAGGCGCTGCGCGTGCTGAAGGCCGCAGCCGGCCACCTGCAGTGGAAGGTCGTCAAGCAGCTCGCCGACCTGCGCGAGCGGGCCGGGGCGGTCGAGGCCGACGCGGTCACGCCCGTGTCCTATCGCAAGCTCCAGAACGCGATCGCCGCGGCCGACGAGCTCGACCCGGCTACGAGCACCCACGACGAGGTCGTGGCTGCGCTGTCCCGTCTCGTGTGGGCGTACGACGGCCTGGTCGACGCGAAGGCGAAGCGGTGACGACGGCCGTCGGCTGGGACGCCGAAAGCGCCGGGCGTCGGAAGGAGACCCGCGTGCACGCGACGTGATCGTCCGGCGGGTCGGCCTCGCGCCGGCCCGCCGAACACCCCCTCCGCCCGAACCGGTCGCGCCGTCGACCGGTTCGGGCTTGCTGAGACCAGGGGAGCCCGTGGAGCAACGGGCTCCCGGACGGAGAGAACACCGTGAATCCCAACCGGGTGCCGACCATCGAGCTCGGCGGAACCCACGTCGCCGTCGCCGTCGTCGACACGACCGCTCGCGCGATCGTCGACGGTACCTACCTGACCAGCCCGCTGAACTCGGGCGGCCGCGCCGATGCGATCCTCGAGCACATCGCCGCCGCGGCCCGAACGCTCGGATCCGACCACGACGGGCGATGGGCGGTCGCGGTCCCCGGCCCGTTCGACTTCGATGCGGGCATCGCGCGCTACTCCGATGTGGGCAAGTTCGACTCGCTGTACGGGGTCGACCTGCGCGCACGACTCGCGGACGACCTCGACGCGGACGCGACCTCGCTCACGTTCGTGAACGACGCCGACGCGTTCGCCCTCGGCGAGTATGCGGCCGGCGCGGCGCGCGGACTCTCGAGATTCTGCTGCGTCACGCTCGGCACCGGGGTCGGGTCGGGTTGGGTGGTCGACGGCGAGCGCACCGACGGCGCTGCGCCGGAGGGCGAGCTCCACCTGGTCGAGTTCGAGGGGCAGCGCATCGAGGCGCGGATGTCGCGGCGGGCGATCCGCGCCGCCTACGCCGAGCGGACGCGGAGCGCTCCGAATGCTCCGACGGTGCCCGACGTCAAAGAGATCGCCGAGCTCGCGCGCGGGGGCGACCCGATCGCGCGCGAGGTGCTCGACGATGCCTTCTCGTTCCTCGGCCGTGCGCTCGGCGGCCGGCTCGCGCAGTTCGGCGCCGATGCGCTCATCGTCGGCGGCACCATCGCCCGATCATGGGATCTCCTCGAGCCGCCGCTCTCCGCAGGAATCGGGCGCGCCGGGTTCCCCGTCCTCCGTGCGGAGCTCGACCACGAGGCACCGATGATCGGGGCCGCGTTCGCCGCCGGCGGGACTACTCGGCGCGCGGCGACTCCGAGTCGGAGGCTCGTCTCGCCGTCGATCGTCGCGGAGTGAGACGCATCGGGAGCACGACGTGCTCCACGGGCCGCGTGCGGTCGGCGAGCCGCGCGAGGGCCAGGCGCGCGGCGTGGTGCCCGGCCGCCTCGACGTCGCCGGCGACGGTGGTGATCCCCATCACGCGGGCCCACTCGGGTTCGTCGATGCCGATGACGGCGGGAGCGTCATCCGTGCTCGTCGTCGACAGCTCCTCGAGGACGCCGAGGAGGATCCGGTTGTTGCCCGCGACGATCGCCGTCGGCGGTTCGCGGAGCGCGACCAGCTCGCGGGTGAGCGCGCGGGACGAGGCGACGTCGTGCGCGTCATCGCGCAGGAGGTTCCGCCAGGACGAGGCCGCTTCGTCGAGGACTGCGGCCATGCCCTCGAGCCGTTCCCGATACGTGGGGAGCCACGCGTAGTCGCCGACGAAGGCGATCCGCGTGTGGCCGAGGCCGAGGAGGTGCCGGGCGGCGAGGCGGCCGCCCATCCGGTTGTCGAAGACGACGGAATCGGCGTCGAGACCGACGGCGGGGCGATCGACGAAGACCACCGGAACGCCGCGGGCCTGCACCTGCGCGTAGTCGGCATGGTCCGACATCGCCGAGACGACCACGAGGGCCTTGGCCTGGCGGCTGGCGAGGTCGTCGATGATGCGGCGCTCCTGCTCCGCCGACTCCCAGGACGTGGCGACGGACAGGTGCATGCCCTGCCGCCGGATGTCCTCTTCGACGCTCTGCGCGAGGGCGGAGTAGAAGGGGTTGGTGAAGTCGCCGGCGATGAGGCCGATCGACTCCGCGAGGTGCCCGCTGGCGAGCAGGCTCGCCGCCGCATTGCGTCGATAGCCCAGGGCGTTCGCCGCGGCGAGGACCTTCGTGAGGGTCTCGTGGCTCACGTACTGCTCTCCGCCGAGCGCGCGGGATGCCGTCTTCAGGCTCACGCCGGCGCGGTCGGCGACCTGGGCGAGGGTGACCCTCTGGGCGTGCTCACGTGCGTCCTGCATGACCCTCCCGGTGCCTTGGAGCAAGGACACAGTATCCCGTGCGATCGCTCCCCGGGCCGAGCCCCGCCCGCGCCGCCGACTTCTTCGCGGCGCCGCCTCGGTCGCTCACCCGGCGAGGAGCGTGCGCGCGATCCCGTCGAGGCCCTCGGGGACGAGCTTGTAGTAGGCCCAGGTGCCGCGCTTGCTCCGGCTGAGGAATCCGTTCTCCGTGAGGACCTTGAGGTGGTGCGAGACGGTCGGCTGGCTGAGGCCGACGGGCTCGATGAGGTCGCAGACGCACGCCTCCTGCCCCTCGGAGGCGGCGACGATCGAGAGCAGTCGCAGCCGGGTGGGGTCGGCGAGGGCCTTGATCGAGCGGGCGAGCCGTTCGGCGTCGGCGGCCGAGAGCGGCTCGCGAACGAGCGGCGCGCAGCACGCGCCGGCGGTGACATCGGTGACTTCGAGCATCGCGACCATGTATCGATACTAGTCGATATTGACAATCATCGATATCTGGTTCCATACTGACGACATCGACGTTCATCGATATCCATCGATCTCCAGGAGGAATGCAGTGACCCTGCTCGACGTGACCCCCCGGCCCGTGACCGACGACCGCCTGTCGGCGTTGCCCGTGGTGATCGTGGGCGCCGGTCCGATCGGGCTCGCCGCGGCCGCGAACCTCGTCGAACGAGGCATCGACTTCGTCGTGCTCGAGGTCGGCGACGGCATCGCCGACAGCGTTCGGGCGTGGGGGCACACGCGGCTCTTCTCCCCGTGGAAGCACCTCGTCGACCCGGCCTCGAGGCGCCTGCTCGAAGCGGAGGGCTGGACGCTTCCCGACCCCGAGCGTGCGCCGGCGGGCCGGGAGCTGGTCGACGCCTACCTGGTGCCGCTCAGCAGGCTCGAGCCGATCGCCTCACGCATCCGCACCGGTGCCGACGTGCTCGCGATCAGTCGCGAGGGGATGGACCGCACGCGGACGACGAACCGCCTCACCACGCCGTTCCTCGTGCGGCTCCGCACGGCGTCGGGAGTCGAAGAGCTGACCGCGCGCGCCGTGATCGACGCCTCGGGAACGTATCGCACGCCGAACTCGCTCGGATCGAACGGCCTGGGCCTGCTCGGGCTCGACGAGATCGCCGAACACGTGCAGCCGGCCCTGCCGGACGTGCTCGGGCGCGACCGGGAGGTCTTCGCCGGACGGCACACGACCGTGGTCGGTGCGGGCCACTCGGCCGCGAACACGCTGCTCGGGCTCGTGCAGCTCGCCCGCGAGGTGCCCGGCACCAGGGTCACCTGGCTGATCCGCAACGCCCAGGCCGTTCGGGTGTCGTCGTCGGCCGACGACGAGCTCGCGGATCGCGCGAAGCTCGGGGGCCGCGTCGACGCCGCCGTCCGCCGCGGCGACATCGAGCTCGTCGACGGGTTCGAGATCCTCCGCGCTCGCCGGGCGGGCGGCGGCGTCGAGCTCGTCGGGCAGCGCCACGGCGACCTGGCGGTGCACTCGACCGATCTCGTCGTGAACGCGACGGGCTTCCGGCCGAACCTCGACCCGCTGCGTGAGATCCGCCTCGAGCTCGACGAGATCGTCGAGGCGCCGAAGCGGCTCGCGCCGCTCATCGACCCGAACGTGCACTCGTGCGGCACCGTCGAGCCGCACGGCTTCGCCGAGCTCACCCACCCCGAGCGCGGCTTCTTCATCGTGGGCATGAAGTCGTACGGCCGTGCGCCGACCTTCCTGCTCGCCACGGGGTACGAGCAGGTGCGCTCGGTCACGGCCTGGATCGCGGGCGATCTCGCGGCCGCGACGAATGTCGAGCTCGTGCTCCCCGCGACCGGGGTGTGCTCGACCGACGTCGGCGGCGCGTCGAGCTGCTGCTCCGGCCCGGGGTGCTGACGGGGCCCGCGCCTCGCTCCCTCTGCCCGAGCCCGCCGGTCAGGCGCTCGTGCCCTGCGGGAGCAATTCGGCGAGGAGTGCCTCGACGCGGCTCCGGATCTCGTCGCGGATCGGGCGGACCGCCTCGATGCCCTGCCCCGCGGGGTCGTCGAGCTGCCAGTCCTCGTATCGCTTGCCCGGGAAGATCGGGCAGGCGTCGCCGCAGCCCATCGTGATGACGACGTCGGACTCCCGCACCGCCTCGGTCGTCAGCACCTTCGGCACGTTGCCGGCGATGTCGATGCCCTGCTCGGCCATCGCCTCGACGGCGATCGGGTTGATCCGATCCTTCGGCTCCGAGCCGGCCGAGAGCACCTCGACGCGATCACCGCCGAGCTCGCGCAGGAATCCGGCAGCCATCTGCGAGCGGCCGGCGTTGTGCACGCAGACGAACAGGACGGTGGGCTTGTCGGACATCGATGGATCCTCTCGTCGAACTCGAACAGCTCAATCATAGATCGTGGTCTATGCATAGCGAACGGCGAGCAGAGCGAGATTCACCCGACGTTCAGACGACCGGCTGCTCGAGGGCTCCGATGAGGCCGCGTACGCGCCGGTCGATGTCGTCCCTGATCGCGCGTACCTCGGCGAGCGAGCGTCCCACCGGGTCGTCGAGCTCCCAGTCGAGGTAGCGGGTGCCGGGGTAGACAGGGCAGGCGTCGCCGCACCCCATCGTGATCACCACGTCCGCGGCGCGCACGACCTCGTCGGTGAGCGGCTTCGGGAACTCGCCGCCGAGCGGGACGCCGACCTCCTCCAGTGCGGTCGCGATCGTCGGCGACACGGATGTCGCCGGCGCGGAACCGGCCGTCCGCACCCGGACGCGATCGCCCGCGAGGTGTCGCAGCAGCGCAGCGGCGAGCTGCGAGCGCCCCGCGTTCTGCACGCACACGAACAGCACCTCGGGGACCGCGCGGGCGCCGTGCTGCTTGGCCGCGACCGCGGCGAGCCGCTGCGCCGAGAACTCCGCCGTCCGTGACGCCAAGCGTGCGCCGCGGCCCGACCGGGCGAGCAGCTGCCGGCTCTCGGCGACGAAGCGTTCGACCGTCTCTCGGTTGAACGTGCCGGCGAACCGCACGGCCAGGTCGTCGGCGATCCGGGCGAAGACCTCGTCGTCCGGCTCCGCGGGTCGGCCGCCGAGCAGCTCCAGCACGTGATCCTGCTGGGCCGGGGCGACCGAGTACCAGACCTGCCGCCCCTCGGGTCGGCGCTCGAGCACGCCCGCCTCGGTCAGGAGCTTCGCGTGATGGGTGACGGTCGGCTGCCGCAGCCCGAGCTCCTCGGCCAGTCGTGTGACGGTCGAACGGCCGTCGGGGTCCGCGAGGATCATCCGGAGCGCGCGTGCGCGCGTCGGCTCGGTGATCAGCGCCGAGATCTCCGTCGTCCCGTCCGGTCGGCGCGCGGCCGCTGCATCCATAGGTGGAAGTCTATGCAACGCCGAAGGGGCACCGGGCTTCGCGCCGAGCCGGTCTGTGCGGCGACCGGCTACGCCGTCGTCCCGCCGCTCCCGCGCCCCAGCCCCGCGTCCCGCGCCGCGATGACGGCCTCGGCCCGGCCGGAGACCTGCAGCTTCGCGAAGATGTTCGAGACGTTGTTGCGCACGGTCTTCGGCGAGAGGAAGAGATGCTCGGCGATGTCGCCGTTCGAGCGGCCGGCGGCGACGAGCTCGAGGATCTCGCGTTCGCGACCGGTGAGCTCCGGGAACGCGACGGAATCGGCCGCGGCGGGCGGCCTCGCGAAGAACTCGGCGACCCGTGCGGCGATGCGCGGGCCGAAGATCGCGTCGCCGCCCGCCACGGCGCGGATCGCCCGCGAGATGTCGTCCTGGCCCGATCCCTTGAGCAGGTAGCCGCGCGCGCCGGCGCGCATCGCGTCGAACACGGTCTCGTCGGCCTCCGACATGGTGAGCACGATGATGCCGACGTCGGGATGCCTCGCCGCGATGCGGCGCGTCGCCTCGATCCCGTCCAGCCGCGGCATCTGCACGTCCATCACGATGACGTCGGGCGCGAGCGCCTCGGCGGCGGCGACCGCCTCCAGTCCGTCGGCGGCCGTGCCGACGACGTCGAGCCCGTCGATCGAGCGCAGCAGCACGGCGAGGCCGTCGCGGTAGACGGGGTGGTCGTCGACGAGCAGCACCCGGATGGCGGGCACGTCGTCGGGCGGGGTCTCGAGTGCGGGTTCAGACATCGACGTTCACCTCGGATTCGACGACGGGGTCGGGCAGGGGGAGCGCGGCGCGCACGACGGTGCCTCCGCCTGCGCGATCGGTCACCTCGAGCGTGCCGCCGAGTTCGACGGCGCGTTCGCGCATCGAGAGCAGCCCGACTCCGGCGGGCGCGTCGGGGGCGACCCCACGGCCGTCGTCGTCGACCTCGACGATCAGGCGTCCGTCGTCGCTCGAGAGCCGCACCCGAGCGCGCCGAGCCTGCGCGTGGCGCTGCACGTTGACGAGCGCCTCGGCGACGATGCGGTACGCAGCGACCTCGACCGCGGCGGGCAGCCGTTCGGGCAGCTCGCTCGTCGCGGTGACCTCGAACTCGCCGCCGAAGCGGCGGCACAGCTGCTCGACCGCGCCCGCGAGGCCGACGTCGTCGAGGCTCGGCGGACGCAGGTCGTGCGCGAGGCGGCGGATCTCGCCGACGGCCTGCTTCAGGTCGTCGGCCGCCGAGGCGAGCAGCCGGTCGGCCTCGACGGGGTCGGCCGCGCCGACGTTGCGGGCGGCCTCGATGCGCAGCTGCACCCCGGCGAGCTCGGGGCCGAGCCCGTCGTGGAGTTCGCGCCGCATGCGACGGCGCTCGTCCTCCCGGGCGTTCACGAGCTCGACCCGGATCTGCTGCAGCGCGGTGCTCAGGGTGCTCGCCCGCACGGCCGAGGTCGCGTGGCGCACGAGGTCGGCGAGCAGCCGCTCGTCGCCGGGGGAGAGGCGGGCCCGACGGCCCGGGGCCATCTCGAGCCGCCCGATGCGCTCGCCGCGGTACACGAGGGGGATCGACTCGGCGTCGCCGTCGGGCGTGCCGTGCCGCGCGATCAGGTTGCCGCCGTCTGGGGCCTCGACCTCGACGCCGACGTACGGCGACGCGAAGGCGGCCGCGATGGAGGCGGCGAGCGAGTGCAGCTGATCGCCCGGCTCCTCGGCCTCCTCGAGGCGGGCGGCCAGCGTCGAGACGACGCCGTAGGGGTCGCCGCGCCGCCCGTTCACGAGCCGGTTCGCGAGGCCGAGCACCCGGTCGCGGAGCGGAAGGTAGGCGAGCAGCACGATGAGCATGGCGGCGCCCGCGAGCACCTGGTGCCCGACCATCCCGCCGATCGCCGCGACGAGCAGCACGTCGACCACGACGACCGAGACGGCGACGAGCCCGTACACCACCGTCCAGCTGAGCAGCCGGTCGATGCGGTAGAGGCCGCGGCGGGTCACGGCGATGATGATCGCCGCGCAGATGACCGCGGTGCCGACGATGATCGTGGCCTGCCCGAGGTAGTAGGGCAGCGCGAGCGCCGAGACCACGAACAGGGCGGCGTAGACGAGGCCGGCCCACACGATCCACTTGATCTGCCGGCGCAGCTCGGCATCGGCGCCGACGAGGCGACCGAGCAGCACGATCGCGGTGAGCACGACGCTCGCGAGGATCGTCGGCATCCAGATCGCGCCGATGCCCTGCCAGACGGCCGGTGGCAGCGCCACGCCCCATTCGCCCGTCGCCCATCGCAGCAGGCGGAGGTCGGGGTCGCCGAACACGGCGCGCGCGACGCGCCACGGCATCGCGAGGTCGACCACCACGATCAGCACGTTGAGGGCGGCCGTCGCCATCGCCACGACGCGCAGCGGTCCGCGCGGGAACCGGCCGTCGGGGAACACGAGCAGCGCGAGCGGCAGCGCGAGGTACGCGGCGACCGAGAGGCGCTGCGTGAACACGAACGACTCGGCGAGCAGGGGCGCATCGGGCCAGAGCAGCACGCCGTGGTTGAGCCACGCGAGCGCGAGGCCGTCGATCGCCGCCAGCAGGCCGCCGGCGGTGAGCAGCACGGGCACCGGATGCCACGACAGCCGTGCGAGCAGCAGGGCGCCCGTGGCGCCGAGCACGAGCCCCCGCCAGGCGGCGACCCAACCCGGGGCGGCGGGAATCTCCTGCCCGGTGCGGAACGTCAGGTAGTCGAGCACGAGCGCCGCGACGGCGCACGCGAGCACCATCGTGAACGCGGCGACCGCGGTCGCACGCGCTGCGGGCAGGGCTCGGGCCGGGCGCATGGCTCCATCGTGGCAGGGAGCGCGGCGTCTGTCTCCGGGCGGATGTCCCGAATCGGGCGGGACATCCTCGGGCGGATCGAGGGCGCCGGCGCTCTGGAGGCCCGGGACGGTCGGCCGCGAGGCTCGGAGGGCGTCGAACCCGGCGCGCCACGATGCATCCGAAAGGCCTCGAAGCATGTCGACCGTACAGACCCCGCCCACCGCGCGCACCGACGCGCCCCCGATGCCGGCCCGGCCCGCCGCGGCCCGAGCCCAGCGGCGCCTGAGTGCGCTGCAGATCCGTCTCGCCGGCGCTGCGGCGCTCGTGCTGCTCGGGCTGTTCGCGCTGTTCACCGCCCTGCCCTGGCCCGCCGACGGCGACGCCTACCTCGGTGACGACGTCGCCTCGGTCGCCTACTCGGCGAGCCTCGCGATCGTGATCGGCATCGCCCTGCGCGCCGGCGCCTTCGGCCCCGGCCGGGTCTGGCGCGCCGTCGGCGCCGTCGCGTTCGCCGCGCTCGTCGGCGCGACGGCGTTCCTCGCGGTCGGCCCCCTGCTGCCGCAGGTCGTGGTCGAACAGGCCGAGCACGTCATCTCGCCGCTCACCCTCGGCGCCTTCTGGCTCGCGGCCGTCGGCATCCTCGCCGTCGGGCACTGGCACGGTCCGGCGCGCGCCCTGCCGTTCCTCACCTCGAGCTGGCCGATGACCGTGGTCGGCGTCGTGCTCGTCGGCGGCGCCGGGCTCGACGAGTCGGCGTGGCTCGCCTTCGTCGTCCACCTCGGCCTCGGGCAGGCGCTCACCGCCATCGCCCTCATCGCCGACGCCCGCCGGCTCGCAGCGGCGAGCTGAGCGGGCCGCGCGAACGGCGCTCGGCGACGCCGCGCCGGGCGGCGGGCATCCCACGTGAATAGACTCGTGGAATGCCCGCCGCCGCCCCGCTCTCGCTCGACCTCACCGCCGACGCCGTCGCCATCACGCAGGCGATCGGCGACATCCCGAGCGAATCGGGCGAAGAGCGGCTGCTGGCCGACCTCATCGAGCAGGCGCTCGCCGGGGCGTCCCACCTCGAGGTCATCCGCGACGGCGACACGATCGTGGCCCGCACGAACCTCGGCCGCGACCGCCGCGTGGTGATCGCCGGCCACATCGACACCGTGCCGATCAACGGCAACGTGCCCACCCGATTCGAGACGATCGACGGCGTGGAGTACCTGTGGGGGCGCGGCACCGTCGACATGAAGGCCGGCGTCGCCGTGCAGCTCAAGCTCGCGCTCGAGCTCACCGAGCCCATCGTCGACCTCACCTGGATGTGGTACGACCACGAAGAGGTCGCCGCCTCGCTCAACGGACTCGGCCGGCTCTCGCGCAACCGGCCCGAGCTGTTCGCGGGCGACTTCGCCATCCTCGGCGAGCCCTCGAACGGGCAGGTCGAGGGCGGCTGCAACGGCACGCTCCGCGCCGAGGTGCGCACCACCGGCCTGCGGGCGCACTCGGCGCGCAGCTGGGTCGGCGACAACGCCATCCACAAGCTCGCGCCGGCGCTCGCGCGCCTCGCCGAGTACGAGGCCGCGACCGTCGAGGTCGACGGGCTCGCCTACCGCGAGGGGCTGAACGCGGTGCTCGTGCGCGGCGGCATCGCGGGCAACGTCATCCCCGACGAGGCGGTGCTCACCGTGAACTACCGCTTCGCGCCGAGCCGCAGCGTCGCCGAGGCATCCGAGCTGGTCCGCGGGGTGTTCGAGGGCTTCGACGTCGAGATCGTCGACAGCGCCGAGGGCGCCCGCCCCGGGCTCGACGCCCCGCTCGCGCAGCAGTTCGTCGCCGCGGTCGGCGCCGAGGCGCGGCCCAAGTACGGCTGGACCGACGTCGCCCGCTTCAGCGCCCTCGGCATCCCCGCCGTGAACTTCGGCCCGGGCGACCCGCTGAAGGCGCACGCCGACGACGAGCGCGTCGCGCTCTCCCAGATCTCGGAGACCGAGCGGGCACTGCGCGACTGGCTCACGGGTGTCGTCTGACCGTCGCATGAGCGCCCCGGCCGAGGCGCGCGATCCCGATCCGGGGCGTGTCACGAGGTGGTCGCCGCGAGTGCGGTGGCGTCTCGCGCCCTGGTGGGCGAAGGTCGTCGGCGTGTACCTCGCGGCGCGCGTGCTGACCACGCTCATGGTGCTCGAGGTCGCGGGGCGGCAGGGGCAGAACGCCTGGACCGGCGCCCAGCCCGGCTACTTCGACTTCGCGAACATCTGGGACGCCCGCTGGTATGAGATCATCCGGGTCGTCGGCTACCCGCGGGAGCTGCCGGTCGGCGACGACGGCCACATCGGCGAGAACGCGTGGGCGTTCATGCCGGTCTTCCCGCAGCTCACGGGCCTCGTCACCTGGTTCGGGGTGCCGTGGAACGTGGCCTCGGTCGGCGTCGCCGTGCTCGCGGGCCTCGGTGCCGCGCTCGTCTTCCACCGCCTGATGTCGCGGTTCCTCGAACCCGACCGCGCGCTCTTCGCCGTGGTCCTGTTCTCGATCGCGCCGGTCTCGCCGATCATGCAGTTCGGCTACGCCGAGTCGCTCGGGTTCCTGTGGGTCGCGCTCGCGCTGCTCCTGCTCGTCGATCGGCGCTACGGATGGCTCGTGCCCGTCGTCGCGGCGTGGGCGTTCACGCGGCCCGGGGCGCTCGCCTTCGCGCTCACGCTCGGACTGCACTTCGTCTGGCGGTGGTGGCATCGCGCCCGCGACCCGTTCCCGGTGCGCGAGCAGCTCGTCGTGATCGGCGTCGGTCTCTTCACGGCCGCCGTCGGATTCGCCTGGCCGCTCGTCGTGTGGGCGGCCACGGGGGTGCCCGACGGGTACACCGCGACCGAGCTCGCGTGGCGGGCCGGGTACATCGGCTACCAGGAGCTCGTGCCGTTCGCCGCCTGGTTCCAGGGCGGCGCGTGGTGGGCGAACTGGGTGGGGCTGCCCGCGTGGTTCGGCATCGGAGCCGTCGTCGTGGTGGTCGCGACCTTCGCGGTCGTGCTGTTCCTCCCGGCGGTCCGTCGCCTCGGCGTCGACATCCGATTCTGGCTCGCGAGCTACGCGCTGTACCTGCTCGCGGTGTTCTTCCCGCAGTCGTCGACCTTCCGCATCGTCTCGCCGATGTTCCCGATCGTCGGAGCGCTCGCCGTTCCGCGCGCCCGGTGGTACCGCTGGTCGATCGTGTTGCTCTTCATTGCGCTGCAATACGCGTGGATCGCGCTCGTCTGGCGCATCGACGCGTACGACTGGACCCCGCCCTGATCGGGCAGGAATCCTGACTTCCGCGCCGTGAACGCGGCGGTGAACGCCCGGAGTCCGGTCGGCGGACGGCGTGCGAATACCCCCGACGGGTTATCCACATTTTCGGGGTGATTTCCCAGCACCGCCGCAGATGGCCGATAATGGAATCTCAGCCACGAAAGGGGAGCTCAATGGCGGCCATGAAGCCACGCACCGGAGACGGGCCTATGGAGGCTGTGAAGGAGGGTCGACTCATCATCGTGCGCGTGCCGCTCGAAGGTGGCGGTCGTCTTGTCGTCTCGGTGAACGACGCTGAGGCCAAGGAGCTCTACGACGTCCTCGGCGGCGTCGTGAACCCTGCCTGAGTCACACGCAATACGACGGCGAGCCCCGAGGACGTTCTCGGGGCTCGAGTCGTTTAACGAATCGTCGGGCGGCCGGGTCAGGCGCCGAGCTTGACGATCTGGAGCAGGCCCTCGCCCGCGGGCGAGATCGCGGTCGCCACCGCCGTCGAGGGGGCGAGCTCGGCGATGAGCGTGCGGAACGCGCTCGCCGCCTCGTCGCGCTTCGCCGGGTCGGCGACCCGGCCCTTCCACAGCGCGCGGGCCACGAGCACGCTGCCCCCGGGCTTCGCGAGCCGCAGGCCGTGCTCGGCGTACTCGATCACCGACGGGGCATCCGCATCGATGAAGACGATGTCGTAGGAGCTCTCGTTCATGCGCGGGAGCACCTCGCTCGCACGTCCGGCGATGAGCCGCACGCGCGCCGCCGCGACGCCGGCGTCGGCGAAGTGCTGGCGGGCGTGCTGCTGGTACTCGTTCTCGGTGTCGATCGAGGTGAGCAGCGCGTGGCGGGCCGCCTGCAGCATCCAGAGGCCCGAGACCCCGACGCCGGTGCCGACCTCGATGATCGAACTCGCGCGCGACGCGGCCGCGACGACGGCGAGCTGCGCGCCGACCGCGGGGGAGACGGGATCGACCCCGAGCTCGAGGGACTGCTGACGGGCCTTGACGATCGGCTCGGACTCGACGACGGACTCGTCGGCGTACTTCCAGTTCAGGTCGTGATCGGACACGTGGCGGCTCCCTGGTGGCTACTCTCAGCACCCAAGCCTACGGGCCGCGGCCGGTGGCGTTCGCATGCCTCGCCGCCGACTATCCTGTAGGCATGTTCGGTCTGACGTTCGAGAAGCTCCTCATCATCGGGGTGATCGCCGTCTTCCTGCTGGGGCCTGAACGGCTGCCGCACTACGCCGCGCAGCTCGGGCGGCTCGTGCGCTCGCTCCGCGACATGGCGAGCGGTGCGAAGGACCGCATGCGAGAAGAGATGGGTCCCGACTTCGACGACGTCGACTGGAAGAAGCTCGACCCGCGTCAGTACGATCCCCGTCGCATCATCCGCGAAGCCCTGACCGACGTCGACCCCTTCGCCGAGGAGACGCCCGCCGCGCCGGTGGTCGCGCGGGCCGCCGTCAACGAGAACTCGGCCTACCTCCAGCGCAAGCGCAAGCGCGAGTCGCTCGGCGCGGGCGAGCCGGCGCCGTTCGACTCCGAAGCCACCTGAGCCGGCCGTCGCGCCGCGTCGCGACGTTCGGCCGGCTCGACGGTCGCCGCGCGCGTCAGGCGCGGCGGATGGCCTTCAGCGCGCGCGCGAGCAGCAGCAGGAGCGGCGCCTTCGCCTCGTACTCGACCGACGTGCGCGGGAGCTGCAGCAGGCCCGTCGTCTGCGAGACCGTGACCGGCTCGACGAAGCGCAGCAGCCCGGCGTCGCCGTTGCGGCGACCGACGCCCGACTGCTTGACCCCGCCCATCGGGGCCGCGACCGAGGCGAACGCGCCCCGGTAGCCCTCGTTGATGTTCACGCTGCCGGCGGCGAGGGCGTCGGCGATGCGCTGCCCGCGACGGGCCGAGCCGGTGAACACGGCGGCGTTCAGCCCGTACTGGCTCGCGTTCGCGGCGAGCACCGCCTCGTCGTCGCTCGAGACGAGGTAGAGCGAGGCGATCGCGCCGAAGGTCTCCTCGGCGTAGACGTCCATCTCGGGGGTAACGCCCGTGAGGATCGTCGGCTCGAACACCCACGGTCCGAGGTCGGGGCGGGCCTTGCCGCCGACGAGCACCGTCGCCCCCTTCGCGACCGCGTCGGCGAGATGCGCCTCGACGCGGGCGAGCTGGGCCGCGCTCGCGAGCGAGCCGAAGTCGGCGCCGAAGCCGAGCCCAGCGCCCAGCTTCGCGCTGCGCAGGCGCTCGACGAGCGCCCGCTGGAACTCGCCCGCGATCTTCTGGTCGACGTAGATGCGCTCGATCGAGACGCACAGCTGCCCCATCGCCGAGAAGCAGGCGTGGGCGGCGTTCGCGGCGGCCAGAGCGGGGTCGGCGTCGTCGAGCACGAGCAGCGGGTTCTTGCCGCCGAGTTCGAGCGAGGCGCCGACGAGACGGCGCCCGGCCTTTTCGGCGATCTTGCGGCCCGTCGCGGTCGAGCCGGTGAAGCAGATGTAGTCGGCCTCGTCGGTGAGGGCCTCGCCCACCTCGGCGGCGTCGCCAGTGACGACGGCCCACAGCGCCTCGGGCACGCCGGCGTCGATGTAGGCGCGCCGCAGCGCGAGGATCGACAGTGCGCCCTGGTCGTCGGCCTTCTGCACCACGGCGCAGCCGGCCGCGAGCGCAGGCACGACGTCCATCGCGGCGAGGCTCAGCGCGTAGTTCCACGGGGTGATGACGCCCGCGACGCCCTTGGGCGCGAAGCGCACGCGGGTCGTGGCGACGGTCGGCACCCCGGAGCGCGCGGCGCGGCCGCGCAGAACCCTGCGGGCGGCGATGGCGTTGTAGCGGGTGACCGAGACGGCCTGGTAGATCTCCTCGATGCCCTGCCCGCGGGTCTTGCCGCTCTCGAGCTGGATGAGGTCGAGCAGTTCTTCGCGGCGCTCGAGGATGAGGTCGTGCGCCGCGAGCAGGATGCGGCGGCGGGCGGCGAAGCCCGCCCGCGCCCACGAGAGCTGCGCGAGGCGGGCGCGCGCGATCGCGTCGTGCACGTCGGCGGCGCTCGAACGGGGCAGTTCGTGCAGGGTCTCACCGGTCGAGGGGGTCGGCACGGCGGTGGTCTCGGAGCCCGAGGCGACGACGTCGTCGGTCAGGCTGCGGTACAGGTCGGCGGGGGCGGTCTGGGCGCGCATGCGCACAGTCTAGGACAATTGACCCAGTCGTCAGCCGAGTGAGTACACTGCCTCCATGACCGCAGCGGAGCGTCCCCTGTCCCGCGGCGTCGTGGCCCGCTACGCGATCGGATCGCTCGGCACCGGTGGCTTCGCGACGCTGCCCGGACTCGTCCTCGTGTACTACCTGACCGACACGCTCGGCGTGAGCGCGCTCATCGCCGGTCTCGTCGTCACGGCGGCCAAGGTCTGGGACGTCGTCATCGACCCGTGGATCGGCGCCCGCAGCGACCGAGCGCTCCTCCGCAGCGGCACGCGTCGCACGGGCATGCTCGTCGGCGCGCTCGCGCTGCCCGTCGGCTTCGCGCTCACCTTCGCCGTGCCCCCGGGCGTCGGTGCCGCGGCATCCGGCGCGTGGGTCTTCATCGCGTTCCTCGCCACCGCGACCGCCTTCAGCCTGTTCCAGGTGCCCTACATCGCCCTGCCCGCCGAGCTCACCCCCGACTACGACGAGCGCACGCGGCTGCTGACCTGGCGCGTCGTGGTGCTGACCCTCGCGATCCTGCTGTTCGGCGCCGGCGGCCCCGAGATCCGTCGTGCGTTCGACGACGAGGTCACGGGCTACCTCGTGATGGCGATCGTCGCCGGCGTCGTCATCGGCGTCGGCATGCTGATCGCCGCGGGCACGGCGAAGCGGTCGGATGCCACGGGCCTCCGCCGCGCCGACGCACCCGCCCCGGCGGGGTCGACGGCCGCCGAGCCGGCCGTCGACGGCTACCGCGAGGGCTTCCGCGCACTGCGCCGGAGCCTGCCGTTCCGGGTGCTGCTCGCGGTCTTCGTGCTGCAGGGGCTCGCGACGGGGCTCATGCTCGCCGGAGCGCAGTTCGTCGCGACCTGGGTGCTCGAGTCGGAGGCCGCGGTGACGCTGCTGTTCGTCGCGCTGATCGCGCCCGCGCTGCTCGTCGCCCCCGCGTGGGGCGTGCTCGCCCGCAGGATCGGCAAGGAACGGGCGTTCCGCATCGCGAGCCTCGTGTTCGCGGCGGCCACGCTCAGCATGGTGATGATCGTCTGGCTGCCGGGGCCGTGGGTGTACCTGCCCGTCGCCGTCGCGGGCGCCGCGTACGCGGGCATGCAGTCGCTGCCGATGGCGATGCTGCCCGACGTCATCTCGCACGACGCCCGCATGACGGGCCGCGAGCGGGCCGGCAGCTTCGGCGGCGTGTGGACGGCGGGGGAGACCGCCGGCATGGCGCTCGGCGCGACGCTGCTCACCCTCATGCTCGCCGCGACCGGCTACCTCGAGTCGACCGGCGCCGAGACGGTCGAGCAGTCGGCCGCCGCGATCGCCGGCATCGCGCTCTCGTTCAGCCTCGTGCCCGCGCTTCTCGTCGGCGCGAGCGTCGTCGTGCTCCGCCGCTACCCGCTGCGGCGCAGTGACATCGACGTCGCCCCGAGCGCCGGCGAACGACCGGGCGAACCCGGCCACCCGAACACCCCCGGGGCGCAGGGCGCCCCGAGCACCACCGATGGGAGCACCCGATGAGCGGGTTCCGCCGCGAGGCATCCGACATTCTCGACGAGCTCGACGCGCTGCGCTCGGCCGATGCGCCGACCCACGGCGGACGGGTGCTCTCGTACGTGTACGACTCGGGGCTGTCGGCGCTCGACGAGCTCGCCGCCGAGGCCGCCCGGCGCGTGCAGCCGGTCAATGGGCTCGACCCGACGACGTTCGTCTCGGTCGCCGCGATGGAGCGGAGCGTCGTCGGCTTCGCCTGCCGCGTGCTCGGCGGCGGCGCGGGCGACGGCGGCGGCAGCGCCGACGTGGTCGTCGGCTCGGTCACCTCGGGCGGCACCGAGAGCTGCCTGCTCGCCGTGAAGTCGGCCCGCGACGCGTGGCGCACGGCCCGGCTCGGGTCGCCGCGGGTGCCGCGCCTCGTCGCCCCGGTGACGGTGCACGCGGCCTTCCACAAGGCCGCGCACTACTTCGGGCTCGAACTCGACCTCGTGCCGGTCGACCCGGCGACGGGCACGCTCGCCCCGGCCGCGATCGAGGAGCGGCTCGGCGACGACGTCGCCCTCGTCGTGCTCAGCGCCCCGTCGTACCCCTTCGCGACCCTCGACCCCGTCGCCGATGTCGCGGCGATCACGGCCGAGCGCGGCATCGCGCTGCACGTCGACGCCTGCATCGGCGGTTTCGCGCTCGCGTTCTGGCCCGAGCCCCTGCCCGCGTGGGACCTGTCGGTGCCCGGCGTGACGAGCCTCTCGGCCGACCTGCACAAGTACGGCTACGCGCCGAAGGGTGCGTCGGTGCTGCTGACCCGCGGTCGCGATCGTCAGCGGCACCAGTACTTCGCCACGACCGGATGGCCCGGGTACCCCGTCGTGAACCCGACGATGACCGGCTCCAAGCCGGCCGGCCCGCTCGCGGCGGCCTGGGCGATCATCGAGGCGCTCGGCGAGCCGGGCTTCACCGAGCTCACGGCGCAGGCGGCGCGCGCGACCGCGGCGCTTCGCGCCACGATCGACGAGATCGAGGGCCTTCGGGTCGTGGGGTCGGCGACGGGCCCGCTGCTCGCGGTCGCCACCGACGAGGAGGTCCCAGAGGGCTCCCGCGTCGATCCCCATCACTGGGCGGATGCCGCGCGCTCGGCCGGCTGGCAGCTGCAGCTGCAGCCCGGGCTCGCCCAGTCCGACGGCACCCGGCTGCCGCACACGACGCACCTCACCGTGACGCCGGTCACCGAGCGGGTGCTGCCCGAGCTCGCCGCGGCGCTCGTGGTCGCGGCAGACGAGGTGCGGGGCATCCCGCAGATCGACGGCGGCGCCGCGCTCGCCGGCCTTGTCGAGGCGCTGCCCGGCTTCGGCAGCGAGGGCGGTCCGTCGGGGCTCGACGCGCTCGCCGGTGCCGACGGCGGCCTCGACTCCGACACCGCGGCCGCGATCCTCGGGGCCGCCGGCCTCCTCGGCGGCGAGGGGGCGCTGCCCGACCGGCTGGCCCCGGTGCTCGCGCTCGTGGAGGCGCTGCCGGGGCCGCTCACCGAGCGGCTGCTCGTCGAGCTCCTGGCCCGCGTGGTCGAGCCGCCCGCGGTCGGGTGAGGCCGTACCGGGCGGCTCCGCCCGGTGCTCCGATCGCCGACGCGGCGCCCGTCGCCGGCGCTACTGGAGTTCGCAGCGCTCGGTGACGTAGTCGTAGAGCTCGGCCTTCAGCGCGTCGGAGGACGGACGGTCGATCATGCCCGATCGGCCGTCGCCGGTCGTGACGACGAAGGCGAGGATGGTGCCGCGCTTGTCGTCGGCGAGCACGTGCGCGTCGCACCGCGCGGGTCGCACGGCGAGCGGAACGACCGACGGGGGGTCGCTCGGGGCGATCTCGAGCCCGAGGGGCCAGTCGGTGCCGGCCTCGTTGCCGAGGAGCGTCGAACCCCGCACGAGCTCGATCGCGAGCGAGCCGTCGCCGGAGGGGGCGGGGTCGACGGCGACGTCGATCCACGCCCGCTGCGCCGCGCCCGAACCCTCGACCCGCAGGTGCTCGGGCATCGTGATCGTCGCGACCTCCGCGACCGAGGCCTCGAGGCAGTCGGCGGCGACGATGCGGGGCAGCGTCTCGAACGGGTCGTCGGGTGCGCGCTCGCCCGCGAACGCGGCGCCGCTCGACCCGCCGCGCCCTTCGAGGCGCACCACGGGCTCGGTGTCGCTCGCCGCGCCGTCCTCGTCCTCCGCGCAGCCCGGCGGCGGGAGCTCCAAGCGGAGATCGATGGCGTCGTCGGCCGTCAGCTCGACCTCGTCGGCGTAGGCGAGCTCGGCGCCGAGCTCGGGCAGCACGACCTCGACCCGCTCGATCGTCACCGGCGACGACCCGCCGTTCTCGAGGTGCACCACGAGCCGCCGCGCTTCGACGTCGAGCCGCCCCTGCTGCACGCCGACGGTCAGCCCGTCGGGCAGCGGCCCCGGGCCGCCGGCGGGTGCGCTGCACGCCGCGAGCAGCGCCAGCGTCGCGACCGACGCAGCGGCCGCCGCGAGCGTCGAGGGCGCCCCCGTTCCGAGCCACGCGCGCCGCCGAGCGGCATCGGCACGTGGCATCCGACTCACCGCACCGAGACGTCGAGCCGGCGCCCCGCGAGCGAACGCGGCATCGCGGAGAGCCTCGCGGCGACCTGCTCGATCGCACGCGCCGCCGGATCGTCGGGGGAGGCCACGACGACGGGCACGCCCGAGTCGCCGCCCTGGCGCAGCGCCATGCTGAGCGGCACGCTCGCGAGGAGCGGCACGGGCTCGCCCGAGGCGCCGTCGGCGCCCTGTGAAAGGCGTTCGGCGACGAGTTCGCCGCCGCCCGAGCCGAACAGCTCGAGCAGCGTGCCGTCGGGCTGCACGAGCGCGGCCATGTTCTCGACCACGCCGACGATGCGCTGCCCCGTCTGGCGTGCGACGACGCCCGAGCGCTCGGCGACGTCGGCCGCGGCCGCCTGCGGCGTCGTCACGACGACGACCTCGGCGTTCGGCAGCAGCTGCCCGAGCGAGATCGCGACGTCGCCCGTGCCGGGCGGCAGGTCGACGAGCAGCACGTCGAGGTCGCCGAAGTACACGTCGGTGAGGAACTGCGAGAGGGTGCGGTGGAGCATCGGCCCGCGCCAGGCGACCGCCGTCGACGAGGCGCGTCCGCCGGGGGCGGTCGGCTCGACGAACATGCCGATCGAGATGACCTTCACGCCGTGCGCGACGGGCGGCAGGATCATCTCGTCGACCCGCGTGGGGCGGGCGGCGAGGCCGTCGTCGTCGACGAGCCCCAGCAGTCCGGGGATGGAGAAGCCGTGCACGTCGGCGTCGACGAGGCCGACCGCGAGGCCGCGGGCGGCGAGCGCCACCGCGAGGTTCGCCGTGACGGTCGACTTGCCGACGCCGCCCTTGCCGCTCGTCACGGCGATGACGCGCGTCAGGGAGCCGGGGCCGAACGGGTTGGTGCGCGCGGCCCGGCCGCCGCGGAGTCGTTCGGTGAGCGCGGCGCGCTGCTCGGGGGTCATCACCGAGAGCTCGACGGCGGCGTTGCCCGCCCCCGCGACCGACTCGGCGGCCTGCCGCACGTCGCGTTCGATCCGGTCGGAGGCGGGGCATCCGACGATCGTGAGGCGGATGCCGACCTCGACCCGGCCCTCGCCCGCCTCGACGACGCGATCGACCATGTCGAGCTCGGTGATGGGCTTGCGGATCTCGGGGTCGATGACCGACGCGAGGGCGCGCAGCACGGCCTGTTCGAGCGGCGTCGCGGGGGAGCCGGGCGCGGCGGTCTCGTTCGTCGCGCCGGGCTCGCCGGGGCCGCCGGGCTCAGCCGGCATGCTCGGCCTCCTCCTCGTCGCGACGGTCGAGCTCCTCGAGCATCGCGCGGAGCTCGGCGCGGATGAACTCCTTCGACGCCAGGTCCTTCACGGCGAGGCGCAGCGCCACGACCTCGCGGGCGAGGTACTCGGTGTCGGCGAGGTTGCGCTCGGCGCGCTGGCGGTCCTGCTCGATCTGCACGCGGTCGCGGTCGTCCTGCCGGTTCTGCGCGAGCAGGATGAGCGGGGCCGCGTACGACGCCTGGAGCGAGAGCACGAGGGTGAGCGCCGTGAAGCCGATCGCGATCGAGTCGAATCGCCACGGTTCGGGTGCGAAGGTGTTCCACGCCATCCAGCCGATCGCGAACACCGAGAGCCCGACGAGGAAGGCGGGGGTGCCCATGCCGCGCGCGACCCACTCGGTGAAGCGGCCGAAGCGATCGCTGTCGCCGGAGCCCCCGCGGAAGGGAGCGGTGCGGCGAATGCCCTTCGGTGTGTCGAATCGACGGTCCTCCGACTCAGCGCGTGCCATCTGCTCCCCTCCTTCCGTATGGGATCGGGATGCTTCCCGTCGTCAGCTGCGCCCGCGCGGTACTGCGCTTGGCGAGCTCGTCCTCCTCGGGGTGACTTCGCCAGTCATCGGGCAACAGGTAGTCGAGCACGTCGTCAATCGTCACCACCCCGACGAGTCGGTGTTTCTCGTCGACGACCGGCACCGACACGAGGTCGTAGCTCGCGAGGATGCGGCTCACCTCGGCGGCCGAGGTGTCGGCCCGCACGGGCTCGAGGCCCTGGTCGATCAGGGTGCCGAGGCGCTCGTGGGGCGGGTACCGGAGCATCCGCTGGAAGTGCACGATGCCGAGGAACCGGCCCGTCGGCGGCTCGTACGGCGGCAGCGTCACGCAGACCGCGGCGCCGAGCGCCGGCGGCAGGTCGTGGCGACGGATGAGCGCGAGCCCCTCGGCGACGGTCGCGTCGGCCGACACGATGATCGGCTCGGTGGTCATGAGGCCGCCCGCGGTGTCGGGGCCGTAGGAGAGGAGGAACCGGACGTCCTCGGCCTCCTCGGGCTCCATGAGCTCGAGCAGGTGCTCGCCGCGCTCCTCGGGGAGCTGGGCGATGAGGTCGGCGGCGTCGTCGGGCTGCATGTGGTCGAGCACGTCGGCGGCGCGGTCGTCGCCGAGGCCCGCGAGGATCACGACCTGGTCGGACTCGGGCATCTCCTCGAGCACGTCGGCGAGCCGGTCGTCGGGGAGCTCCTCGGCGACCTCCTGGCGCCGTTGCGCCGGAAGGTCGAGCAGGGTCGACGCGAGGTCGGCGGGCTTCAGCTCGGAGTAGGTCGCGATGAGCTGCTCGGCCGACTGCGCCTCACCGGTGGCGAGCTGCTCGCGCACCTCGCGCCACGTGACGTAGGCCGACTGCCCCTTCGAGAACGGCGAGGCGCCCTTGGGCCGGCGCACGAAGAGCTGGTCGACCTCCCACTCGCCGGGCTCCTGCTCCTCGATCGCGACGTCCTCGATGGTCGCCGTGCCCGAGCCGTCGTTGAAGAGCACCTTGCGGCCGAGCATCTCGGCGATGACGCGCACCTCGCCGCCGCGCTGCTCGAAGCGACGCAGGTTGATGAGGCCCGTCGTGATGATCTGGCCGCCGCCGATCGAGGTGACGCGCCCGATCGAGACGAACACGCGCCGCTTGCCGGGGATCTCGACGATGAGGCCGACGACGCGCGGAGGGTCGTTCTTGCGGTACACGACGAGGACGTCGCGCACCTTGCCGACCCGATCGCCGGCGGGGTCGAAGACGGCGCACCCGGCGAGTCGGGCGACGAAGACTCTCGTGGCGCTCACGCTTCCAACTTAGCCCCCGGATGCCTCGTCGCGGGCCTCATTCCGGCCCTGCCGCGTGCGGGCATGGGAGAATGGCCCGGTGAGCAACCAGACGCCGTACGGTGGCCGTGCCGGCCGCGAGTTCCCGACGCTGCCGAAGGGCGAGACGGTCGCGAGCTTCGAGAGCTACGCCGAGGCGCAGGCCGCGGTCGACCGGCTCTCGAAGGCCGAGTTCCCCGTGAAGGAGCTCGCGATCGTCGGCACCGACCTCACGAGCGTCGAGCGCATCACCGGCAAGCTGACCTGGAGCCGCGCGGCCGGGGCCGGTGCGCTGTCGGGCGCCTGGTTCGGCCTCTTCCTCGGGCTCCTCTTCTTCATCTTCGCCCCGTCGGGCGCCTCGCTCGGCATCCTCGGCGCGGCGGTGCTCATCGGCGCGGGCTTCGGCATGATCTTCAGCGTCGTCTCGTACTCGGTGAACCGCCGACGTCGCGACTTCACCTCGGTCATGCAGGTGCTCGCCACCCGTTACGCGATCATCGCCGAGCCGGCTCACGTGTCGCGGGCCCGCAACGTGCTCGGCACCTCGGGGCAGGTGTTCCCGCCCGCGCCGGGGCAGGCCCCCGTCGTCGCCGCGCCGCCCGCGCCGCCGGTGGTGCCGGCGGCCGAGCCCGACGTGGTTCCTTCAGGGCACGAGGGCGCCGACGAGGCATCCGCCCCCGCCGCCCCTGCCGAGGAGGCGCCCCGCGGGCTCACCTACGGCGAGGCGCAGGACGCGGCACGCCGCGCCGCCCGCGAGGCGCGGGAGGCCGAGCAGCGCGACGGTCGCGCCGCCGGCCGCGACGAGGCGTAGCCGCTCTCCGTACGACCCCGGGCGATGCGGGTGCCGCCGATTCGCCGCGCCGTCGCTCCGGGCTGATCGCCCTGCGGACTCGCCGGAGGGACCACCCCATTCGGCGGCGTGTCGATGCGGAGGTCAGCCCTGACGGACCACTCGCCGCCGGAGCGGTCGTGACGCCTCGGGCGACTCACAGACTCGCGATATATCGTGTCGCCATGACGAGCGGCGAGACGCACGAGCGACCGACGGGCCTCGAAGGCGAGATCGAGCAGGAGATCGCCGACGGCGAGCGGGGCGACCGGCCGTTGCGGCGGTTCCTCCGAGGCATCCGCCACCGCATCGAAGGTCGACCCGCGCTGCGCCGCACGTACCGCGTCGCCGTGGGCGTGCTCGGCGGGGTGATCGCCGTCGGCGGCCTGCTGCTCGTGCCGCTGCCCGGGCCGGGCTGGCTCGTCGTGTTCCTCGGGCTCGCGATCCTCGGCACCGAGTTCGCGTGGGCGAAGCGCCTCGCGGCGTTCACGAAGCGTCAGCTCGCCCGCTTCTGGGCGTGGTGGCGGGCCCGCCGTGCTGCGCGTACGGCGGACCCGGCCGCCTGAGACGGCGGCGGACGCGATCAGTCGCGGGCGCCCTGCACCCACGCCTCGACGGCGTCGACCGTGCGGGGGATCCGCACCGAGAGGTTCTCGGCGCCGTCGGCGGTGACGAGGATGTCGTCCTCGATGCGCACGCCGATGCCGCGGAACTCGGCCGGAACCGTGAGGTCGTCGGGCTGGAAGTACAGGCCCGGCTCGATCGTGAAGATCATGCCGGCCTCGATCACGCCGTCCATGTAGAACTCGCGCCGCGCCTGCGCGCAGTCGTGCACGTCGAGTCCGAGGTGGTGGCTCGTGCCGTGCACCATGTAGCGCCGGTGGAACTGGTTGTCGGGAAGCAGCGACTCCTCCGCCGACACCGGCAGGAAGCCCCACTCGGCCGTCTTGCGGGCGATGACCGCCATCGCGGCGGCGTGCACCTCGCGGAACACGATGCCCGGCTTCACGATGGCGAACGCGGCGTCGGCCGCCTCGAGCACGGCCTCGTAGACCTGCCGCTGCACGGGCGAGAAGGTGCCGTTCACCGGGAAGGTGCGCGTGATGTCGGCCGTGTAGTACGAGTCCATCTCGACGCCGGCGTCGAGCAGCACGAG
Organism: Agromyces sp. NPDC057679; assembly: GCF_042799635.1. Lineage (NCBI taxonomy): Bacteria > Bacillati > Actinomycetota > Actinomycetes > Micrococcales > Microbacteriaceae > Agromyces > Agromyces sp. NPDC057679. Next base: position 230,355 of record NZ_JBHVIK010000005.1, read on the forward strand.
GTCGCCGGGCACGACGGGGCCGTCGTTGCGGGTCCAGTGCAGGATCGTCGCGTGCGGGCCGGCCGCCGCGATCGAGCCGTAGCCGACGTCGTTGCCGTCGAGGCGGGCTCGGGTCGCGAAGACGCCCTCGATGACGCGCTCGCCGCGCACCTCGGCGGTGATGCGGGGGAGCTCGGCGAGCACTTCGCCGAAGCCGCGCTCGGTCGCGTCGATCGCGGCGCGCATCTCGGCGATCTCGTAGTCGTCCTTCACGAGGCGCAGCTCGCTCACGACGCGCGCGAGCTCGCCGTCGGGCTCGTGGTCACTGCCGACCTCGAGCGAGAACGCCGCATCCTGCGCGTTCTCGCTGAGCACGCGCTCGGCGGCGAAGCGGATGCGGGCGTGGTCGACGCGCTCCGTCACGGCGGGGTCGGCCTCGCGGATGACGAGGGTCGCGGTGTCGACGGCGTCGATCACGGCATCGAAGTCGCGGATGTCACGCGTGGCGACCGCGAGGTCGGCTGCGACGTGCGCGAGGGAGGGGCGGGGGCCGATCCAGAACTCGCCGATCGCGGCGTTGGCGTAGAACTCCTCGGAGTCGCGGCCCGCGCGCTCGCGGAAGTACAGGGTCGCCTCGTGACCGGCGCCGCCGGTCGGCTCGAGCACGAGCAGCGCGCCCGGCTCGGAGTCGGAGCCCCAGCCGGTGAGGTGGGCGAACGCCGAGTGCGCGCGGTACGGGTAGTCGGTGTCGTTCGCGCGCTGCTTCATGTCGCCCGCGGGGATGACGAGGCGCTGGCCCGGGAACGCGGCGGAGACCTTCGCGCGGCGTTCGGCGGCGTTCGCGGCCTGCGGCCTGGCCTGCGGCAGCGTCTCGTCGCGTTCGGCCCAGCCGGTGCCGATGAAGTTCTTGAAGCCCTCCGAGCCCGGCGTCGTCGACCGGTTCGCGTTGCGGCCGGCGTCGTCGCCGTTCGTGGTGGCCGGAGCCGCGGTCTCAGTGGTGGAGGTGTCGCTCGAGTTCGCCATGGCTCCATTCTCGCACCGCCCGATGCGGGCCGAACCGCCGCGAGGCGAAGCGCAGGGGCCTCAGCCGGCCCGGACCAGCGTGGCCGCGATCGGGCGGTGGTCGCTGCCCGCGTCGTCGAGGCTGCCGATCACCTCGAAGCGCTCCACCGTCCAGCCGGGCGTCGCCATCACGTGGTCGATCGGGCTGCCGAGCAGCTCGGGCGCACTGGCCGGCCAGGTGCCGAGCGCCGCCGAGCGGGCCGCGACCGCGGCATCCCGGCACCGCCCGAGGTCGCCGCCGTCGATGCCGCGACCGGCGAAGTGGTCGACCGTCGCGTTGAAGTCGCCGGCCATGATCACGTTCTCGCCCGTGCACTGCTCAGCGAGCCAGTCGAGGTCGCTGCGCCAGTTGCGCAGCTCCCACCGGATCGGCGCGACCGCGTGCACGGCGACGATGCGCGGGCCGTCGCCCGAGACGGGGTCGGCCACGACGCTCGGCAGGGTGTTCGTGTTGCCGGGCGGGCCGGGCGCCTCGGCCGAGACCACCTCGTAGTCGCCGAGCTCGGGGCTGATGAGGAGGGTCGTCGACCTGGCCTTCGCCACGTCGTCGTAGGCGAGCGTGTGCACCCACATCGGCGATCCGCCCTCGCGCATCGCGATCGCGACCTCCTCGCCGAGCGGGTCGGTCGTCTCGGGCAGCACGACGACGTCGGCACCCTCGTCGAGGGCGAGGCCCGCGATGGTGCTCGCGTCGGGCACCTCGCCGAGCGTGTTCCACGCCAGCACGGTGACCGAATCGGGCGGCACGGCGCCCGTGGCATCCACGCTGCCGGCGCCGCGCATCGCGAGCACCGCGACGTTGCCGCCCGCGAAGAGCGCGAAGACGACCGCCATCGCGACCGCGAAGCGTCGCATGCGGCGGGGGATCGCGAGGAGCGCGAAGATCGCCGCGACGACCAGGCCGCAGACCGCGGCGACCCCGCGGAGGGCGACCACATGCGCCGCGATCCACTGGTTCTGCAGGCCGAACGCCTGCGGCCAGACGAGGACGAGGGCTGCGACGGCGGTGCCGAGTACGACGACCCAGCCGAGGATGCGGGGGAGCATTCCATCCACACTAGGTGCACCGACACTGGGAACGCCCGGTGAATGTCGCGAGCCCGTCGCACGGGTCGGGCGTCGATAGCATTGGGGGATGTCAGACGCCCCCGCCGGACCCGGCGAAGCCGACCTGCACACGCACACGACCGTGTCGGACGGAACCGAGGCGCCGGCCGAGCTCATGCGGCAGGCCGCCGCGGCCGGGCTCTGGGGCATCGCGCTCACCGACCACGACTCGACGAGCGGCTGGGCCGAGGCGTCGGCCGCGGTCGCCGAGACGGGCGTCGCCCTCATCCCCGGCATGGAGCTGTCGACGCGCGAGGGCTTCTCGAGCGTGCACCTGCTCGGCTACCTCATCGACCCGCTCGACGAGTCGCTGCTCGCCGAGACCGCGCGCATCCGCGAATCCCGCATGACGCGCGCCGAGCAGATCGTGCGCCGCATCGGCCGCGACTACGACCTCAGCTGGGACGACGTGCTGGCGCAGACCGCCGAGGGCGCGACCATCGGCCGCCCGCACATCGCCGACGCGCTCGTGGCCCGCGGACTCGTCGAGACGCGGTCGGCGGCGTTCTCCGGGATCCTGCACCCGCGGGCCGGCTACGCCCAGCCGCACTACGCGCCCGACCCGCTCACCGGCGTCCGCCTCATCCGCGAGGCCGGCGGGGTCCCGGTGCTCGCGCATCCCGGCACCCGCGGCGCCGAACGGATCGTGCCGCCCGAGCGGCTCGCGCAGCTGGTCGACGCGGGGCTCTTCGGGCTCGAGGTCGACCATCCCGAGAACCAGGAGGCCGCGAAGCCCCGGCTGCGCGAGCTCGCCGCGCGATTCGGGCTCGCGATCACGGGGTCGAGCGACTACCACGGCACCGGCAAGACGAATCGGCTCGGCGAGTGCCGCACGGCGCCCGACGTCGTCGCGCGCCTGCTCGCCGAGGGGCGCGGCACGGCGCCGGTGCTGCCGCCGGCCGCACCAGCGGGCGTCGCCGCCGACTGAAGCAGCTTCCCTCGGGTACGAGTGAAGCCCGTTTCGGCGACGGAACCCGGGAGGTGCGGGGTTCGGTCGCCGAAACGGGCTTCAGTCGTGGTCGCGGCGGGCTAGGCCTGCGGCGCCACGGGGGCCGAACCGGCCGCACCGCTGCGCCCGGCACCGCCGCGACGGCGGCGACGACGCGGAGCGGGCTTGCCGTCGTGGTGCTCGTGGCCCTTGCCGTCGTGGGTGCCGGTGCCCGGCTCCTTCACGGCGGGAACCTCGACCGAACCGTCGGCCTGCGCCGGGGCCGACTCGCCCGCCGGCTCGCCGGCACGCGTGCGGCGGCGGTTGCGGGTGCGCGGGGCGCGCTCGCCATCGCCCTCGCGGCGCTCGCCGTTGCCCTCGCGACGGCCGCCGCGCTCGCTGCGACCGGCGGTGCTCGAGCGGGTCGCGCTCGCCGCAGGCGCGGCCGGCTTCAGACGGCCCTTGGTGCCCGCGGGGATGTCGAGGTCGCTGAACAGGTGCGGGCTCGACGAGTAGGTCTCGGTCGGCTCGGGCTGGCCGAACTCGAGGGCGCGGTTGATGAGCGCCCACTTGTGCAGGTCGTCCCAGTCGACGAAGGTGACGGCGATGCCGGTCTTGCCCGCACGGCCCGTGCGACCCGCGCGGTGCAGGTAGGTCTTGTCGTCGTCGGGGATGGTGTGGTTGATCACGTGCGTGACGTCGTCGACGTCGATGCCGCGCGCCGCGACATCCGTGGCGATGAGCACGTCTTTCTTGCCGGCCTTGAACGCGGCCATCGCGCGCTCGCGCTGGTCCTGGTTCAGGTCGCCGTGCACGGCCGCGGCGTTGAAGCCGCGGTCGTTGAGCTCCTCGACGAGCTTGGCCGCCGCGCGCTTCGTGCGCGTGAAGATGACCGTCTTGCCGCGACCCTCGGCCTGGAGGATGCGCGCGATCACCTCGTCCTTGTCGAGCGAGTGCGCGCGGTACACGAGGTGCTTGATGTTGGCCTGCGTGAGGCCCTCGTCGGGGTCGTTCGCACGGATGTGGATCGGCTTCGACATGAAGCGGCGCGCGAGCGCCACGATCGGCCCGGGCATGGTCGCCGAGAAGAGCATCGTGTGACGCACGGCCGGCACCTTCGAGAAGATCTTCTCGATGTCCGAGAGGAAGCCGAGGTCGAGCATCTTGTCGGCCTCGTCGAGCACGATCTCCTGCACCTCGCCGAGGTTGAGGAGACGCTGGCTCGCCAGGTCGAGCAGGCGGCCGGGAGTGCCGACGACGATCTGCGCGCCGGCCTTGATCTGCTCGATCTGGCCCTCGTACGCCTTGCCGCCGTAGATCGAGACGATCTTGGTGGGACGGTTCGAGGTCGCCAGCTCGAGGTCTTCGGAGACCTGCACCGCGAGCTCGCGGGTCGGCACGACGACGAGCGCCTTCACGCCGGGAGCGGGGTCGTCGCCGAGGCGCTGGATCAGCGGGAGGCCGAACCCGAAGGTCTTGCCCGTTCCGGTCTTGGCCTGGCCGATGATGTCCTGGCCCGAGAGGGCGAGGGGGATGGTCTGCTCCTGGATGGGGAAGGCATCGACGATGCCCTTCCCGGTCAGGGCGTCGACGATGTCGGACGCGATGCCGAGGTCGGTGAAAGTGGTCACAAATCTGCCTGTCGGTCGTGCTTCGAGAATGAAGGTCGTGAGGTGCGCCTCGACTTCAACCCCGGGCGCACGGCCGCGGCTCCGATGTCCGCATGCCCTTACACCCTATCGGAGTGTGCCTGTGCGCCTCGGATAGGCTGTCCTCGTGGTGTTCTGGTCCAGCAGGCGCGGTGCGCGCCCCGAGCTTCCGCGGCTGCGACCCCGGGTCGCCCCGACGGAGGTCACCAAGGTCGACTTCACCGAGCTCGTGCCCGAGCCGGTCCCGTTCCTCGGGCAGGCCGCCTACATCCAGCTCGAGTTCTTCGAGAGCCTCTCGACCGCCGTCATCGGCGCACCGTCGATGCGCTCGAAGGAGGGGCTGAGCGCCGCAGCGGGCGTGGCCCTGCGGCGGCACCACGAGCTCATCGCCGAACTGCGCCACCTGGGGGTCGAACCCGAGGCGGTCATGGTGCCGTTCGCGCCCGCGACCGACCGGCTCGGCGAGTCGACGGCCGGCGCCGATTGGCCCGAGCTGCTGCTCGGCGTGCACGTGACCTCGGGCATGCTCGACGACTACTTCTCGCGCCTCGCGGAGGGGCTGCCCACGGCGCTCCGTGCGCGGGTCCGCGGGATCCTCGGGGGCGGCGGCATCGGCGAGGTGCTCGAAGCCGAGCTGCTCGCCGCGATCGAGGCGGAGCCCGGCCTCGCCGACCGCCTCGCCCTGTGGGGTCGCAGCATCGTCGGCGACACCCTGCTCATCGCCCGTTCGGCCCTTCGTGCCTCCGACTCGGCCGACCGCACCGCAGGCGAACGGGTCGAGCCGGTCTTCACCGAGCTGATCGCCGAGCACACGCGACGCATGGACGCGCTCGGCCTCACGGCCTGAGCCGCCGCGCAGCGCGGTCGCAGCACGTCGGGCTCACCGCGCGCGGCGGTGCACCGACGCGGGTCAGGCGCGGCTGACGCCCGGCCGGGAGAGGCGCTCGAAGAGCGCGGCATCCGCCTTCTGACGGCCCGGCCCGATGAGGAACCCGGCCGCCGCCGATGCGAGACCGGAGGCGACGAGCGCGACGACCCAGATCCACCCGCCGTCCCACGCCCAGCCGAGCCAGGTCAGCGCGACCCACACGACCGCGGCGACGGCCGCGCCGATCGACGGGACCAGCGCGACGCCGCGCATCTGACGGTACGGGAAGGCGAAGTGCGCGGCGAGGCCGAGGATGGCGCCGCCGAGCGTGACGAAGAGGAGCTCCATCGTCAGGCGACGAAACCGACGCGACGCGACTCCTCGGAGCCGATCTCGACGTAGGCGAGCGCTGCGGCGGGGACGACGAAGACGGTGCCCTTGTCGTCGGCGAGCTTCAGGAGCGGAGACTGCCCGGCGAGGGCCGCCGCGACCGCCTGCTCGACCTCTGCGGCCGACTGCGAAGTCTCGAACCCGAGTTCACGGGGGGAGTTCTGAATGCCGATGCGAACGTCCACGGTGCGCCTTTCTGCTGGTGTCTCAAACCCTACACATCGTGCCGTGCCGAGCCGTTCGCGTTCACTGTCGGCGGAACGCGTTAACGTTGCCGACATGCAGGGCACCCGAACCGTTCCAGACCTCGTCCGCAACCTCTCGGGTGGCGGTCACGCGGCGGTCTTCGGCGCCCCCGGCAGCGGCAAGACGAGCCTCGCGATCGAGCTCGTCGCCGACCGCATCGAACGGCTCGGCCACTCGAGCGACGAGGTGCTCGTCGTCTCGGCGACCCGCACCGCGGCGACGGCGCTCCGCGACGCGCTCGCCGTGCGGCTCGGCCTCACGACGCGCGGCCCGCTCGCCCGCACCGCCAACTCGATCGCCTTCCAGCTCGTGCGCGCGTACACGGGCACCTCGGTGACCCTGCTCACGGGTGCCGAGCACGACCACATCGTCGGCGAACTCCTCGACGGCGGCATCCGCGACGGGTTCGGCCCCGAGTGGCCCGACCCGCTGACGCCCGAGGTGCGCGTGCTCCGGGGGTTCCGCACCGAGCTGCGCGACCTGCTCATGCGCGCCGTCGAGCACGGCGTCGACGCCGAGGCGCTCGCCCGGCTCGGCGAGCGCTGCGAGCGCCCCGAGTGGGTGGCGGCAGCCGACTTCCTCGCCGAGTACGACGAGGTGAAGGCCCAGCTGCGGCCGAACCAGTTCGACTCGGCCGAGCTCGCGGCGTTCGCGGCCGCCGTCGTGCGCCGGAGCCCCGCGGACGCTGAGGCGGCCGCCGCCCTCGGCTTGCTCGCACGCCTGCGGCTCATCGTCGTCGACGACGCGCAGGAGGCGACCGAGGCGACGGCGGCGCTCCTCGGCGCGTTCGCCGCGCGCGGCGTCCAGGTGGTCGCGATCGGCGACCCCGACGTCGCGAGCAACGGCTTCCGCGGCGGTCGCCCCGAACTGCTCGGCGCGCTCTCGAACGTGCTCGACGGCGCCCCGGTCGAGCGCCGCGTGCTGCCCGTCGTGCACCGCGGCACGGCCGAGCTCCGCGCGGTCGTGCAGTCCGCGACGGCGCACATCGGTGCGGCGCTCGGCGGTGCGCACCGCGTCGCCACGGTGGCCGGGGCATCGGCGCACGAGGGCGGGCAGGATGCCGCGGCCGAGACCCCGGCGCCGGCCGAGCAGCCCGCCTCGGCCCGCGCTGCGCGGCCGCCGCTCGCCCCCGTCGTCGGCGTCGAGGCGCCGTCGCATGCGGCCGAGTGCCGTGCGGTCGCCGCCGTCCTCCGCGAACGCCACCTGCTCGACGGGGTGCCCTGGTCCGAGATGGCCGTCGTGCTGCGCTCCGGCGGCGACGTGCCGGCCTTCGAGCGCGGGCTCGCGCTCGCCGAGGTGCCGACCGCCGGCAGCGCCGCGCGCACCGCCCTGCGCGACGCCCCCGCCGCGGCGGCGCTGCTCACGGCCGCCTCGCTCGTGCTCGAGCGCGAACCGCTCACCGCCGAGCTCGCGGTCTCGCTGCTCACGGGGCCGATCGGGCGGCTCGACGGGGTCGGCCTCCGGCGGCTGCGGCTCGCCCTCCGCCACGAGGAGCTCGCGAACGGGGGCGACCGCACGGGCGACGAACTGCTCGTCGAGGCGCTCGGCGCACCCGGCGGCTTCGACTCGATCGACGCCGCGCCGGCCCGGCGTGCCGCGCGCCTCGCGAAGCTCGTCGCCTCGGCCCGCGCCGAGGCCGTGCGCGGACGCACCGTCGAAGAACTGCTCTGGGCGCTGTGGGAGGGCAGCGGGCTCGCCGCCGAGTGGGGTGCGCAGGCGGCCGGCACGGGCGTGCTCGCCGACGAGGCGAACCGCTCGCTCGACGCCGCCGTGGCACTCTTCGCCGCCGCGCAGCGGTTCGTCGAGCGCGAGCCCGACGCGCCCGCCGTGCGCTTCGTCGACGAGGTGTTCGCGAGCGAGCTCCCCGAAGACTCGCTCGCGCCCCAGCGCAGCGCCGAGACCGTGCTCGTGACGACGCCGCCGGCGCTCATCGGGCGCTCCTTCGCGGTCGTCGTGGTGGCGGGCCTGCAAGACGGGGTGTGGCCGAACCTCCGCCCCCGCGGCACCCTGCTGCACGCCGGGCTCCTCGCACGCACCGCCGCGGCCGTGCGGGCGGGGGCCCCGCTGCCTGCGGTCGAGTCGGTGCCCGAGGCGCGCGTCGCCGTGCGCAGCGACGAGCTGCGCCTGTTCGCGCTCGCGGCCTCGCGCGCCGAACGCCAGCTCGTGCTCAGCTGCACCGCGAACGACGACGAGCAGCCCTCGATGCTCATGGGCTACGCGCCCGACCGGCTGCGGGCGCCGCGCGGCCGACCGCTGCACCTGCGGGGCCTCGTCGGGGCGCTCCGCCGAGAGACGATCGGCTCGCCGGCGGGCGAGGCGCCGGCCGCGCTCGCGCTGCTCGCCGAAGCCGGCGTGCCCGGTGCGCATCCCGACGACTGGTACGGGCTCGCGGCGCCTTCGACGACCGCGCCCCTCGTCGACCTCGCTGGCGATCCCGACGCGGTCGTCGCCGTCTCGCCGTCGCAGATCGATCGCGTGGAGGAGTCGCCGCTCGGCTGGTTCATCGATCACGTGGCGTCGCCGCCGTCGGGCATCGCCGCCTCGATCGGCACGATCGTGCACGCCGTCGTCGAGGAGGCCGGCGCCCGCGACGACGGCGACACGAGCATCGAGACGCTGTGGGCCGGAGTCGAAGAGCGTCTGCGCGAGGTCCGTTTCGAGGCCGGCTGGGTCGCCGAGCGCGAGCGACGCGGCGCGCGGCGCATGGCCGAGGGCGCGGCCGGCTACCTCGCGGGCTTCGCCGACGACGGCAAGGTGCTGCTCGAGGCCGAGGGGCGCTTCACCCTCGAGCTCGGCCGGGTGCGCATCACGGGCACGATCGACCGGGTCGAGGCGTCCGCCGACGGCACCACGGTGATCGTCGACCTGAAGACCGGGCGCACCCCGCCGACGGCGGCCCAGACCGCCGCGCACCCGCAGCTCGCCGCGTACCAGCTGGCGGCGCGGGCCGGCGCGGTGCCGAACCGCGGCACCCTCGGCGGGGCGAAGCTCGTCTACCTCGCGAAGCCCGCCTCGGGCAACGCGTACACCGAACGGGCGCAGCAGCCGTTCGACGACGAGGCCGAGGCGCTCTTCCGCGAGCGCCTCGAGGCGGTCGCCCGGACGATGGCCGGCGCCGCGTTCGACGGCCCCGCCGAGCTCGGCTTCGGGTCGCGCTTCGGCGCGTGGCAGTATCGGGTCCACCTCGTGCCGGCGGTGTCGGCATGAGCGGCGCCGTGCTGAGCGCGCTCGAGATCGCCACCCGGCTCGGCCTGCACGAACCGACGCCCGAGCAGCGCGCGGTCATCGAGGCCGACCCGCGCGGCCAGAGCATCGTCGTCGCCGGCGCCGGGAGCGGCAAGACCGAGACCATGGCGAACCGCGTGGTCTGGCTGCTCGCGAACGGGCACGTCGAGGTGCCCGAGGTGCTCGGGCTCACCTTCACCCGCAAGGCCGCCGGCGAGCTGGCCGAGCGCGTCCGCGAGCGGGTCGCGCAGCTCGTCGACGAGGGCATCGCCGCCGTCGAGCTCGACCCGATCGAGTCGGCCGCGGTCGGCACCTACAACGCCTTCGCGAGCTCGATCTACCGCGAGCACGCGATGCTCATCGGGCGCGAGCCCGACGCCTCGGTGCTCGGGGAGGCCGCCGCCTGGCAGCTCGCGCGCTCGGTCGTCGCGGCCTCGGCCGATCCCCGGCTCGTCGAGCTCGACGCCTCGCTCGAGAAGGTCACCGGCGCCGTGCTCGGCCTCAGTCGGGCCCTCGCCGAGAACGTCGCCGAGAGCCGTGACGTGCGCGTCATGGTGCGCGACTTCCTGCAGATGGAGGGGCTCCCGATCGAGGCGCCGCGCAAGCGCACCGACTTCGCCTCGTTCGTCGACGCGCTCGGCGCGGTCGGCGCGCTGCCGCCCCTCCTCGAGCTCGCCGACGCGTACGCGACCGTCAAGCAGCAGCGCGGCTTCGTCGAGTTCTCCGACCAGGTCGCGCTCGCGCTCGCGATCTGCGAACGGCACCCCGAGGTGGTCGCCGCGCACCGCGAGCGCTACCGCACGGTCCTCCTCGACGAGTACCAGGACACGAGCGTCGTGCAGACGCGCCTGCTCTCGGTGCTCTTCGGCGACCACGCGGTCATGGCGGTCGGCGACCCCGACCAGTCGATCTACGGCTGGCGCGGGGCGAGCGCCGCGAATCTCGCCCGCTTCGGGCGCGACTTCGCCGCGGGCGGCGAGGCGGCGGTGTACGACCTGTCGACGAGCTGGCGCAACCCGCGCATCGTGCTCGACGCCGCGAACACGCTCATCGCGCCGCTCGACGCCGGCATCCCGAAGGCGCCGCTCAGCGCGTCGCCGTTCGCGGGGCCGGGCCGCCTCGACGTGAGCTGGAGCGAGACCATCGACGACGAGGCGGCGAGGGTCGCAGAGTGGTTCGCCCGGCGACTCGGCCGCGGCGGCGAGGGGGCGAGCGGGGCGCTGCTCTGCCGCACCTTCGCCAACGTCGACGTCTTCACCGAGGCGCTGCGCGCCAGGGGGGTGCCGGTGCACGTGCTCGGCATGGCCGGACTGCTCGACCAGCCCGTCATCGCCGACCTCGTCTGCGTCCTCCGCGTGGTGCACGATCCCTCGGCGGGGTCGGAGCTCGTGCGGGTGCTCGGCGGCGCGCGCTGGCGCATCGGCCCTGCCGATCTCGACGCCCTGCGTTCGCTCGCGAAGTGGCTCGCCGACCGCGACCTCGCGAGCCGGCGCCTGGCCGACGAGGTCCGCCGGGGCCTGCGCACCTCGATCGCCGTCGACGAGTCGCCCTCGATCGTCGACGCCCTCGACTTCCTCCTCACCGCCCCCGACGAGCACTCCGCGCTCCGAGGCTTCAGCGAGACGGGGCTCGCGCGCATGCGCCGTGCGGGGGCCCAGCTGCAGGCGCTCCGGCGGCGAGCCGGCCTCGGGCTCATCGACTTCGTGAGCCTCGTGCAGCAGGAGCTGCTGCTCGACCTCGAGGTCGCGGCGAACGCCGCGCAGCCGCTCGGCGCGCCGAGCCTCGAGGCATTCGACGAACTGCTCGTCGGCTTCGTCGAGATGAGCGAGCAGCCGACGCTCGGGGCGTTCCTCACCTGGCTCACCGAGGCCGAGCAGCGCGATCGGCTCTCGCCCAGGCAAGACGAACCCGAGCCGGGCGCGGTGCAGGTGCTGTCGATCCACGGCTCGAAGGGGCTCGAGTGGGACGTCGTGGCGATTCCGCGCATGGTCGACGCCGAGGTGCCGTCGAAGCCGCGCTCGACGAAGGGGTGGCTCTCGTTCGGCGAGCTGCCGAACGAGTTCAAGGGCGATGCCGACGAACTCCCCGCGCTGCAGTGGCGGGGCGTGCAGAGCCAGGCCGAGTTCGACGCCGCGGTCTCGGCGTTCGCCGACGAGAACCGCGAGCGTCACGCCGAAGAGGAGCGACGGCTCGCCTACGTGGCGTTGACGAGGGCGCGCACCGAGCTGCTGCTCAGCGGCTCGTGGTGGTCGACCCAGAAGGCGCCGCGGCAGCCGAGCCCGTTCCTCCGCGAGCTCGTGCAGGCGGGCGTCGTGTCGATCGATGTCCTGCCGGGGGCGCCCGAGCACGACGAGAACCCGCGCACCGGCACCGTCGAACGCGTCAGCTGGCCGCTCGACCCGCTCGGTCACCGGCGCGCAGCGGTCGAGGCCGCGGCCGACGCCGTGCGCGCCGCCGCCCTGCGGCCGAGCGGTGCGGGCATCGGCCCGCGCCTGTCCGACGAGCTCCGGCTGCTGCTCGAGGAGCGCCGTCGCCGCCATGAGCCGGCCGAGGCGCCCGAGATCCCGGTGCGGGTGCCCGCCTCGCGGTTCAAGGACTACGTCGACGATCCGCTCGCGGTCGCCGCCGCGCTCCGGCGCCCGATGCCCCAGCGTCCCTTCCGGGCGACGCGCATCGGCACGCTCTTCCACGAGTGGGTCGAGCAGCGTTCACTCGATCCGGTCGACGCCTTCGACGGGCTCGACGGACTCGCCCCGATCGGCGCCCTCGGCGCCCTCGACGGACCGGGCGCATTCGAGGGGCTCGACGGGTTCGACGACCTCGACGATCTCGACGGCCGAGCCGGTCTCGACGGGCTCGAGGGCGATGACACGGTGCCCGTCGACCCGGCGCACGGCGACGTCGCACCCGAACGACTGCGCGCGCTGCAGGCGACCTTCGCCGCCTCGGAGTGGGGCGACCGCCGGCCCGCCGCCGTCGAACTCGAGCTGCACCTGCCGATCGGCGGCAACGTGTTCGTCTGCAAGCTCGACGCTGTCTACGACATCGCCCCCGAGTCGGAGCTCGGCGCCCGGGGCATCCGGGTGCAGGTCGTCGACTGGAAGACGGGCAAGGCGCCGCGCGACGCGCGCGACCTCGAGCTCAAGCAGACCCAGCTCGCCCTCTACCGACTCGCGTACGCGAGCTGGGCCGGTGTCGACCCGTCCGTCGTCGACGCCGTCTTCTACTTCGTCGAGGACGATCGGGTGATCAGGCCCGACCGGATCTACGACGAGGCGGAGTTGCGTCGGGCCTGGTCGTCGGTGACGTCGCGCGAGGGCACGCCGGTCGAGCCGTCGTCGCCGCGTGGGTGATCGGGCACCGCGCCCGAGTCGTCGTCTGGTGCGGCGTCGCCCCAGTCGCTGAGGTCGAGCGGGATGGGCGCCGTGGCATCCATCGGGGGCGCGTCGGCCGAGCGGGCCTCGTGCCGATCGAGCTCCGAGAAGTCGTAGCTGTCGGTGAGCATGACGCCGCCGCGCTCGGCGGGAAGCCGGTCGAGCGGGGTCTCGTCGAGCAGCCGCTCGACCTCGCCGACGGCGAGGATCGGCCCCGTCTCGGGCGAGAGCGACTCGCTCGAATGATCGTGCACGCTCTCGACGAGCCCGTCGAGGAGGCCGACGGCGTCCTCGACGATGGCGTCGTCGCGCTCGTCGACGCCGTGCAGCAGCCACCGCGCGAGCTCGAGCTCGCCGTAGAGCAGGGCCCGTTGCGGAAGGTGTGCGTCGGCGCCGCCCTCGCGCGCGGCGATGTACGCGCCGAGCGCGCGCTCGGCCGCGGCGCCGCGGGAGGTCAGCAGCCAGTGCAGGTCGCGCGCCGGGTCGCCCTCGGCGAGGCCCGACCAGCCGAGCACCCCGGTCACGGTCTCGCCGTCGTTCAGGATCGAGTCGGCCGTGAGGGTGCCGTGCACGACGGTCGGGCGGAAGCGCCAGAGCGTGTCGTCGTCGGTGGCCTCCTCCCAGCGGCGCAGGAGCGCGGCGGGCAGACGTCCGGTGTCGGCGGCCCGGCCGATGAGGGCGACGACCGATTCGCGGGTCTCCGTGGCATCCTGCCGGGCGAGGCCGGCATCGCCGACGAAACCGGCGGGCAGCGAGTGGATCGCGGCGATCGAGAGCCCGACCGATTCGGCGAGCCGCTCGTGCGCGGTCAGCTCGTCGGCGGTCGAGACGACCCCGGGGATGAACTCGGTGACCACGGCGCGCGTGCCGTCGATGGGCGCCTGGCCGATGAACGACGGCACGGCGAAGTCGAGGCGGCTGCGAATGCCCGGGGTCAGGGCGCGCAGCGCCACGAGGTCGGCCGATTGCTCGGATTCGGCAGCCTGCGAACGCGGGACCCTGATGATGAGGTGGCGATCGTCGGTGGTGCGGAACTCGACGGCGTCGAAGGCCCCGTGGCTGCGCCGCGTGTGCGCCCGGGCGGCGCTGACCTCGAGTCCGGGCACCGCCGCCGTGGCCAACGCGGCTAGAGTGAGAGGGGGTCTGGCCATGGCATTCAGCTTAAGCAGGCATCTCCCGGCGACGGGCGACCGCCACACCTTCCCGCCGACTCCGCATCCATCAGCGAGAGGGGCGCAGTGAACGACGAGGGCCCGACTCCACCGTTCGCGCGGGCCGTGATCGATCGCGACGCCGAGCGGCGCGCCGATCCGGCGATCTTCGACGCGTTCGACGCCGACCCGGCGTCGCGGGTGCTGCTCGTGCACGGCGACCGCGCCCTCGTGGCCGAGCAGGTCGACGGCTCGGCTCCGGCCCTCGAGCTCCGCCACCCGGCCGACGCGCCTGCGGGGGTGCTGCGCGCCTACCTCGGGCGCGGTGACGACCCCGCCCTCACCTACGAACTGCGCGTCGTCGACGACGAGACCGCCGCGGCCGTCGAGCCCGAGGCGGCACGGTGGCTCGGACTCCGCGCCGCGGCGACCCGGCTCGACGAGCTCCACACCGGGCTCTTCGTCGAGGCGCTCGCACTCGCGAACTGGCACGCCGCCCACGGCTTCTGCCCGCGGTGCGGTGCGACGACGACGCCGGTGCAGGCCGGGTGGGCCCGGCGCTGCGACCAGGATGCCGCGATGCTGTTCCCGCGCACCGATCCCGCCGTGATCGTGGTCGTCACCGACGACGACGACCGGCTGCTGCTCGGATCGAACGCCCTGTGGGAGCAGCGGCGCTTCTCGCTGCTCGCGGGGTTCGTCGAACCGGGCGAGTCCCTCGAGGACGCGGTCGTGCGTGAGATCCACGAGGAGGCCGGACTCGCCGTCGACCGGGTCGAGTACCGGGGGTCGCAGCCGTGGCCGTTCCCGGCGAGCCTCATGCTCGGATTCCACGCCCGGCTCGCACCCGGGGTCGACCCGGCGACCGCGAAGCCCGACGGCGAGGAGATCCTCGAGCTGCGCTGGTTCAGCCGCGAGGAGCTGGCCGAGTCGTGGGGCGGCGTGACGCTGCCGGGCGAGACCTCGATCGCCCGCTGGCTCATCGAAGGCTGGTACGGCGGGCCCGTCGTGGCGCCCGAGCGCTCGCCCGCGTGGTCGGGCTCGTGACCGGCGCCGAGTCGAGCGCGCAGCTCGCCGCCGACCCCGGCGTCACGACGGGCGACCCGCTCCTCGACGGGCTCGACGCCGAGCAGCGCGTCGTCGCCGAGGCGCTGCACGGGCCGGTCTGCGTGCTCGCGGGTGCGGGCACCGGCAAGACCCGCGCGATCACGCACCGCATCGCGTACGGCGTGGCCTCGGGCGCGTACGACCCGGCACGCGTGATGGCGCTCACGTTCACCTCGCGCGCCGCCGCGGAGCTCCGCGCGCGGCTCGGTGCCCTCGGCGCCGGTGCCGTTCGGGCCCGCACCTTCCACGCGGCGGCGCTCGCGCAGCTCAACCACTTCTGGCCGATCGTCGTCGGCGGCCCGGCTCCGCGCGTGCTCGATTACAAGGGCCGGCTGCTCGGTCAGGCCGCCGAACGGGTGAAGCTCAAGGTCGACGTGGCGACCCTGCGCGACGTCGCCGCCGAGATCGAGTGGCGCAAGGTCAGCGTCAAGGGGCCCGAGTCGTACGCGGCGCGCCTCGCGATGCGCGGTGCGCCCGGGCGGCTCACGACCGAGCAGTTCCTCGAGCTCGTCGAGTCGTACGAGCACGTGAAGGACGAGCGCCGCATGCTCGACTTCGAGGACGTGCTGCTCGCCACCGCGGGCATGATCGAGTCCGAGCCATCCGTCGCGATGCAGGTGCGCGAGAGCTACCGCCACTTCATCGTCGACGAGTACCAGGACGTCTCGCCCGCTCAGCAGCAGCTGCTCGAGCTCTGGCTCGGCGACCGCAGCGAGCTCTGCGTCGTCGGCGACGCGAGCCAGACCATCTACTCCTTCGCGGGGGCGAACTCGAGCTACCTGCTCGGATTCGAGCGGCGCTACTCCGAGGCGACGGTCGTGCGCCTCGAACGGAACTACCGTTCGACGGGGCAGATCGTCGACACGGCGAACCGGCTCATGCGCGGTCGCGAGGGCGCGCTGCGCCTCGTCTCGGCCGCGCCCGGCGACCGGGCGCCCGAGCCGGGGCTCACCGAGTACGCCTCCGATCTCGCCGAGGCCCGGGGCGTGGCGACCCGTATCCGGGATCGCATCGACGCGGGCACCGCCCCAGAAGACATCGCCGTGCTGATGCGCGTGAACTCGCAGTCGGCCATCCTCGAGCGGGCGCTCGACGAGGTGGGCGTGGGTTCGCGGGTGCGGGGCGCCGCCCGCTTCTTCGACCAGCCCGAGGTGCGCGAGGCCGTGCACGCCCTGCGGGCCGCGGCGCTCACGATCTCCGGCGAGCCGCTGTTCAAGTCGGTGAGCGACGTGCTGCGCTCGCTCGGCTGGAGCGTGCAGGCGCCCGAGGGCCCGGGCGCGGTGCGCAATCGCTGGGAGTCGCTCAACGCGATCGCACGTCTCGTCGACGACGCCCCCGAGGGCACGAGCTTCCGGCAGTTCGCCGACGATCTGCGTGCGCGGGCCGAGGCGCAGCACGAGCCCGCACTCGCGGTGGTGACGCTCGCGACCCTGCACTCGGCGAAGGGGCTCGAGTGGGACGAGGTCTTCCTCGTCGGCCTCACCGAGGGCATGCTGCCGATCAGCTACGCGAAGGGCTTCGACGCGATCGACGAGGAGCGCCGCCTGCTCTACGTCGGACTCACGCGGGCACGGCGTCGCCTCGAGCTGAGCTGGGCGCGCCTGGGCGACGGGCAGCGCGGAGAGCGGGAGCCGTCGCGCTTCCTCCAGGAGCTCGACAACCGCACTCGGGGTGCGGCCGGTGGTCAGCAGCCTGCGAGCCGCCAGCGGCCGCGAGGCTGAGACTCCGCCCCGCGAGGGGCGTCTCGCCGAAGCGCAGCCGGTCGTCGACGGCGACGGCCGCGGCCGTCGCGGCGTCGACGAGGGCGCGGATGCCGCGTGCCGCGGGCGGTGCCTCGCGCCCGGCGAGCTGCGCGGCGATGACGGGCCACGCCGGGTCCCGGTCGCGGCGGGCGAGTTCGAGGCAGCGGAGGCACGGGCCGAGACCGGGTTCGACGAGCGGGCCGATGCGCCAGCCCGACTCGTCGTCGACCACCGCGAGGTGCGGCACGTCGGCGCGCAGCCAGGGCAGGTGGCGGGCCGGGGGGATCACCCAGTGCGCGGCGATCACGACGAGGCCGGGGGCGGGCGTCGCGGCCCTCACGACCGCGTCGACGGCGACGACCCGGTGCCCGAGCTCGGCGAGGCGCCGCTCGAGGAGCGCGCCGAAGGTTCCGTCGGCGTCGAGCAGCACCGGCCTCGGGTCGTCGGGCGCCGCACCCTCCGCAGCTTCGAACTCGTGCTCGAGCACCGGGGCGAGCTCCGCGAGCAGCCGTTCGATCTCGTCGGGCGTGCCGCCGAGTCCGCGGCCGATGGTGCGGAGCGTCGCGAGACTCGCGCCGTGGCGCAGCGCGGTGAGGAGCCCGGCCTCGAGCGGGCCGGGGTCGGCGATGACGACGCGCGGCACCTCGCCGCCGAGCTGCAGCTCGCTGGGCGACCGCCAGACGAGGGGGAGTGCCGGATCGATGCGCGGTGACATGCCGTGAGCATCGCGCACCGCGGCGCCCGGCGTCGGAATCCCTCCACAGGGTTTGCGAGCGGCGGCGCGGCGGCGGCAGCGGGCACCGAGCACTGCGCCGCGCGACGGGCGTCAGCTCGCCGGGGTCAGCTCGCCGGGGTCTCGCCGTCCTCGCCGGGGCCGGCGGGGGTCTCGCCCCGCAGCAGCTGCTCGAGCGCCTGGTCGAACTCGTCGTCGGCCTCGGTCTCGGCCGTGTCGGTGCCGGTCAGGCGGGCGATGAGCGCGCTGGGGTCGTCGAGGTCGGCCGAGGTCGGCAGCAGGTCGGGGTGCGCCCAGAGCGCGTCGCGCGCCTCGACGCCGACGGCCTCGGTCACCGCGCTCCACATCGCGGCCGCCTCACGGAGACGGCGCGGCCGGAGCTCGAGCCCGACGAGCGTGGCGAACGCCGACTCGGCCGGTCCGCCGGAGGCGCGACGGCGTCGGATCGACTCGGCGATCGCATCGGTGCGCGGCAGCCGGCCCGTGGCATCCGCCGTGACCTGGTCGACCCAGCCCTCGACGAGCGCGAGCATCGTCTCGAGCCGGCCGAGCGCCGCCTGCTGGGCCTCGCTCTTCGGCCGGATCAGCGTGCCGCCGACGACCGCCTGGCGGAGCTCGTCGGTGTTCGACGGGTCGAAGCCCTCGGCGAGCTCTTCGAGGCGCTCGGTGTCGATGTCGATGCCGCGCGCGAACGCGGTGATCGCGGTGATGAGGTGGAGCCGCAGCCACCGCGCGTGGCGGAAGAGCCGGGCGTGCGCGAGCTCGCGCACGGCGAGGTAGAGCTCGACCTGGTCGGCCGGGATGTCGAGGCCCTCGCCGAACACCGCGGCGTTCTGCGGCAGGATCGCCGCCCGCGAGTCGTCGAGGAGGGGGATGCCGATGTCGCCGCCCGAGACGACCTCGGTCGAGAGCTGGCCGACGACCTGCCCGAGCTGCATCGCGAAGAGCGCGCCGCCGATGCCGCGGAGCATCCGGCTCGCGTTCTCGATCATGCCGCGCATCTCTTCTGGCGCCTGCTCGAGCATCACGCGGGTGAGCGCGTCGGAGATCGAGAGGGCGACGGGCTCGGCGAGCTGGGTCCAGATGGGCATCGTCGCCGCGACCCACGCGCGCCGGGTGATCACCTCGGGCGTCTGCGGGGGAGCGGAGAAGTCGACGGCCTCGTCGAGCCAGAGCGACGCGACCTGGAAGGCCTGGTCGAACCGGGCGCGGTCGGCGTCGGAGATCTGCGTCTGGCCGGTCGCCGCGCGCTCCTCGCCCTGCCGGGTCGCGACGCTCCAGTCGATGCCGTCGCCGCTGCGGTTCATCGCCTGCTGCAGCTGGCCGAACAGCGCGGCGACGCTCGCCGGGTCGTTCGGCAGGCCCGCGGCGCCCGCGAGGCTCGACGGGTCGATGCCACCGGCGCCCGACAGCAGTTCGCGCAGCATGTCGCGGAACTCGTCCTCGGGGTTCCGGTCGCCGGGTTCGCCCTGTTCATCGGCCACGTGCGCCACCTCCAGCTCTCGTCTCTTCAACCGTAACGCGGGCATCCGGCGTCGCGTCTGGGAAATGGCCTAGGCTTGCAATCCGGGTGTCCGCCCTTCGCGAACAGCGCCGGCTCGGCCCGCCCCACCACCTCGGCCCGTCGCCGCGTACGACCGGCCCCTCGTCGCGAACGCCGCGAAAGGACTGCCCGATGGCCCTCTTCACCGATGACTCGCCGGCGCCCGCCGATCGGGGTCGGCGCTCGCGGCGCGAGCGCATCGGATGGACCGCCGTCATCGTCGCCACGGTCATCGCGATCGTGTTCGGCCTGCTGCCGTCGCCGTACGTGATCGAGCAGCCCGGCCCCGTCTACGACACCCTCGGCGTCGCCGAGAACGCCGACGGCGAGGAGGTGCCGCTGATCGAGATCCCCGACGAGACGACCTACCCGACCGAGGGCGAGCTCAACCTGCTCACGGTCTCGGTCGTCGGCCGGCCCGGCAACACGCCGAACTGGCTCGAGGTGCTCTGGGCATGGGGCGACTCCACCCGCACCGTCATGCCGATGGAGGCCGTCTTCCCGCCCGGCGTCAGCAACGAGGACCGCGACGCGCAGAACGAGGCGGCCATGGTCGACTCGCAGCAGGACGCGATCGCCGCGGCCCTCGTCGAGCTCGGCTACGAGTTCCCGAGGGAGGTGACGATCGTCGGCCTGCTCGAGGGCTCGCCCGCCGACGGCGTGCTCGAGGAGGGCGACGTGGTCGTCTCGCTCGAGGGCACGCCCGTGAACTCCATCGGCGAGCTGCAGACGGCGGTCCGCGAGCACGGCACGGATGCCCCGGCGTCGATCGAGATCGAACGCGACGGCGTGCGCGAGACCGTCGAGGTCACCCCGGTCGACCGCGACGGCACGGCCGTGCTCGGCGTCGGCGTGCGCATGCACTACGAGTTCCCGATCGAGGTCGAGCTCCAACTCGACAACGTCGGCGGACCGAGCGCCGGCATGATGTTCGCGCTCGGCATCGTCGACGAGCTCACCCCCGGCGCGATGACCGGCGGCGAGATCGTGGCGGGCACCGGAACGATCGACTCGGCGGGCGCCGTGGGGCCGATCGGCGGCATCCGCCAGAAGCTCTGGGGCGCCGACGGCGCCGACGCCGACTGGTTCCTCGCGCCCGAGTCGAACTGCGACGAGGTCGTCGGCAACGTGCCCGACGGCATGACCGTGTTCGCCGTGTCGACGCTCGACCAGGCGCGCACGATCGTCGAAGACCTGGGCGACGGCGAGCTGACGGGAACCTACCCGTCGTGCGACGCCTCCTGACCAGCAGATTCCAAGCATCGCGACTCTAGGATGGAGTCTCGATCCCATCCCGACCGAACATGAGGCCGAGAGTGTCAGCACAGCCGCAAGAACCGAGGGTCCCGCGTCGTCGCGCGCCGATCGCGATCACGATCGGGGTGGTGGCCGTCCTCGTCATCGCGTTCTTCGTGTTCGCGGGCCTCTACACCGACGTGCTGTGGTTCCAGCAACTCGGATTCCTCTCGGTGCTGACCACCGAGTGGATCGCGCGGGTCTCGCTGTTCCTCATCGGGTTCCTCGCGATGGCGCTGCCGATCTGGGGCTCGATCCAGATCGCCTACCGCACCCGCCCGGTCTACGCGAAGCTCAACTCGCAGCTCGACCGATACCAGGAGGTGTTCGAGCCCCTGCGCCGGCTCGCGATGTACGGCATCCCCGTCGTGCTCGGCGTCTTCGCCGGCGTCTCGGCGTCGAGCCGCTGGGAGGTCACGCTCGCGTGGCTGAACCGCACGCCGTTCGGCCAGACCGACCCGCAGTTCGGCTTCGACATCGGCTTCTTCGTGTTCGAGCTGCCGTTCTACCGCAGCGTCGTCGGCTTCGCCTCGGCGGTCGTGCTGCTCTCAGTCCTCCTCGTCGTCGCGACGAACTATCTCTACGGCGCGATCCGCGTGAGCGGCCGCGAGGTCGTCATCTCGAAGTCCGCGCGCATCCAGATCGCCGTGACCGCGGGCCTCTACCTGCTGCTGCAGGGCATCAGCATCTGGCTCGACCAGTACGCGACGGTCACCGAGAACAGCTCGCTGATCACCGGCGCCGCCTACACCGACGTGTACGCCACGATCCCCGGCCGCGGCATCCTCGCCGGCATCGCCGTCGTCGTCGCGATCCTCTTCTTCGTGACCGCCGTGATGGGCCGCTGGCGGCTGCCGCTCGTCGGCACGGCGCTCCTCATCGTGACGAGCCTGCTGATCGGCACGCTCTACCCGTGGGTGGTGCAGCGCTTCCAGGTCGACCCGAACGCGAAGTCGCTCGAGGCGCCGTTCATCCAGCGCAACATCGACCTCACGCGCGACGCGTACGGCGTCGCCGACGTCGAGGAGATTCCCTTCGAGGCGAAGACCGACGCCGAGCCGGGCGCGCTCCGCTCCGATGCCGAGACGACCGCGAACATCCGCCTGATGGACCCGCTGGTGATCTCGCCGGCGTTCCAGCAGCTCGAGCAGTTCCGCCAGTACTACCAGTTCCCGAAGCAGCTCGACGTCGACCGCTACGAGGTCGACGGCACCACCCAGGACACGGTGGTGGCGGTGCGCGACGTCAAGCTCTCGGGCCTCGGCGATGCCGAGACCTGGTACAACTCGCACCTCGTCTACACGCACGGCTACGGCCTCGTCGCCGCGGCCGGCAACCAGCGCTCGGTCGACGGGCAGCCGGTGTTCCTCGAGTCGGGCATCCCGCAGGCGGGTTCGCTCGGCGAGTTCGAACCGCGCGTCTACTTCGGCGAGAACTCGCCGCAGTACTCGATCGTCGGCGCCCCGAAGGACAGCGAGCCCATCGAGCTCGACTACCCGGCCGGCAGCGACAACGAGGAGCAGACGCAGACGACCTTCTCGGGCGACGGCGGGCCGAAGCTCGACAACATCTTCACGAAGCTCGTCTACGCGCTGAAGTTCCAGTCCGAGCAGATCTTCCTCTCCGACCAGGTGACCGACGACTCGCAGATCCTCTACGACCGCGACCCGATCCAGCGCGTGCAGAAGGTCGCCCCGTACCTGACCCTCGACTCCGAGACCTACCCGTCGATCGTCGGCGACCGTCTCGTCTGGATCGTCGACGGCTACACGCTCTCCGACCAGTACCCGTACTCGAACAAGGTCAGCATGAGCGAGGCGATCGCCGACAGCGAGGGGCTCGCCCCGGCGCTCGCGTTCGACGAGATCAACTACATCCGCAACTCGGTGAAGGCCACGGTCGACGCCTACGACGGCACGGTGACGCTCTATGCATGGGATGACGAGGACCCGATCCTCCAGACCTGGCAGAAGATCTTCCCGTCGACGATCGAGCCGATGAGCAAGATGTCGGGCGAGCTGATGGCCCACGTCCGCTACCCCTCCGACCTGTTCAAGGTGCAGCGCGCGGTGCTCGGCCGCTACCACGTGACCGAGGCCAGCCCGTTCTACTCGCGCGAGGACGCCTGGACCACGCCGAAGGACCCGACGGCGGGCGCCAACACGACGCTCCTCCAGCCGCCGTACTACCTGACGATGCAGATGCCCGGGCAGGACACGCCCGCGTACTCGCTGTACTCGACGTTCATCCCCGAGGCGCGCGGGGACGAGAGCCGCAACGTGCTGCGCGGCTACCTCGCCGTCGACTCCGACGCCGGAGCCGCGGACGGCGAACGGTCGGACGGGTACGGCAAGCTCAGGCTGCTCACCCTTCCCGAAGACGACAACGTGCCCGGTCCCGGCCAGGTGCAGGCGAAGTTCAACTCCGATCCGAGCGTCTCGCAGTCGCTCAACCTGCTGAAGCAGGGCCAATCCGACGTCATCAACGGCAACCTGCTCACGGTGCCGGTCGGCGGCGGCCTGCTCTACGTGCAACCGGTCTACGTGAAGTCGACGGGTGACACGAGCTACCCGCTGCTGCAGAAGGTGCTCGTCGCCTTCGGCGACCAGATCGCCTTCCAGGACACGCTCGACCAGGCGCTCGACGTGCTCTTCGGCGGCGACTCGGGTGCGTCGGCGGGCGACAACGAGGTGGAGCCGGGCACCACGCCCACTCCGGGTGAAGGCGAGGGCGAGGGCGGTTCGCCGACCACGCCCGAGGCGCCGAGCGACGAGATGCAGGCGCTCCTGAACCAGGCCGCGCAGGCCCTGAAGGACAAGCAGGCCGCGCTCGCCGAGGGCGACTGGGTGGCCTACGGCGCCGCCGACGCGAAGCTCGCCGAGACGATCTCGAAGATGATCGCGCTCACCAACGACACCGAGGGCGGTACGGGCGGCACCGACGAGTCCGGCGGCGAATGAGCGTCGACCTGCGCGACGGCGACTGGCTCGACGACAACCGCGCCGGTTGGGACGAGCGCGTCGGCGTGCACCTCGCGAGCACGTTCTACGACCAGGCGCCGCTGCGTGCGGGCGGGGGAGTGCTCGACCCGATCGCGCGCGCCGGCGTCGAACGTCTCTTCCCCGACGGGCTCGAGGGCGTGCGCGTGCTGCACCTGCAGTGCCATTTCGGCTCCGACTCGCTCTCGCTCGTGAACCGCGGGGCGCGCGTGATCGGCATCGACTTCTCGCCCGCGGCCGTGGACGAGGCGCGGCGCATGGCCGCCGAGATCGGGGTCGCCGATCGCGCCCGCTTCATCGAGGCGAACGTGTACGACGCCCGGCACATGCTGCCCGAGCCCGAGTCCTTCGACCTCGTGTTCGTGACGTGGGGCACCATCAACTGGCTGCCCGACGTGGCCGAGTGGGCGCGGATCGTCGCCTGGTACCTGAAGCCCGGCGGTCGCCTCTACTTCGCGGAGGGGCATCCGACCGCGATGGTCTTCGACGGCGACGACGGGCCCGACGGCCTGCCGTCGATCCGCTACGCCTACCAGAGCGAGGAGCCCGAGGTCCTCGACGATCCCGGCGACTACGCCGACCCCGAGGCGCGCCTCGAGAACGCCCGCACCTGGGAGTGGGCGCACCCGATCGACGAGGTGCTCGGCGCGCTCCGCGACGCGGGGCTCGAGCTCGAGACGTTCACCGAGCACTACTCGGTGCCGTGGAAGGTGTTCCCCGCCACGGTCGAGCTCGGCGAGGGCATGTACGGCTGGCCGGCCGAACGCTGGCTGCCGCTCTCGTACGAACTCGTCGCGCGCAACCCGTCGGCTGGGTAGCGGCGCGTTCGAGAACACGACCCCGAACGGCAGGATGCCTCGGAGCGAGTCCGCTCCGAGGCATCCGCCGCTCTCGGGGTGCGTCAGTCGAGCGGACCCTCGTCGGCCGCGCGCAGCGTGTCGCCGAGCGTGCTGCCGAGCTCGTTGCGGTAGTCGCCCGAGAGGTCCCACCACATCGCGCCGCCGAAGCCCTGCGACGCGAGCCACTCGGCCTTCTGCTTCACCGACTTCGGGTCGTCGAGGCTCCACCACTGGCCGGTCTTCGCGTCGTAGCGCCAGGAGGCGCCGATCGCGGGGTCGTAGTAGCCCGTGCCGATCGAGCGGATCTCGTAGTAGGGCTTCGTGCCGATGGAGGTCACGGTCGGGTCGGCCGTCCAGACGGCACGGTCGCCGACGGTGACGTTCGTCCAGCCCTGGCCGTACGCCGGGATCCCGATGTTCAGCTGATCGGGCCGGGCTCCGGCGGCGGTGTAGAGGCCGACGGCGTTGTCGAGCGCGAGGCCCCAGTTGTTCGCCCCGTCGGGGTGGAGGTTGCCCTGGTGGCCCGTGTTGCCGGTCCATCCGCCGGCGTAGTCGTAGCCCTGGATGTTCAGGAAGTCGACGACTTCGAACAGGCGCGGGTCGGTCCATCCGCCGGCGTTCGTGTTCCAGCCGCCGGCGGGGGCGAATGCTGTGAGCAGGTAGTCCTCACCGGTCTCGGCGCCGTACTCGTCGAGCTGGCGGCGGAACTCCTCCATCAGCGCGAGGAAGTTCTCGCGGTCGGCGGGGCTCGCGTTCGAGGTCTCGCCGCCGTTGACCGGCCACTCCCAGTCGACGTCGATGCCGTCGAAGACGCCGGCTGCCACGCCCGTGCCGCCGAGGTTGCCGACCTTCGGCAGGTTGCCCTTGAGGTAGATGTCGAGGCACGAGGTGACGAGCTTCTCGCGGCTCTCGGCGGTCGCCGCTGCGGCCGAGAAGTGGTCGGACCAGGTCCAGCCGCCGAGCGAGATGAGCACCTTCGTGTCGAGGCTCGCCTGCTTCAGCTTCTTCAGCTGGTTGAAGTTGCCGGCGAGGCGCTGGTGCTTGTTCTTCTGGTCGCGCTTGCCGTCGACCGAGTCCTGCGGTGAGACGAGGCGGAGATAGTCGTTGTACGCGTCGCCCTCGCCCGGAACGTCGGTGATCTCGCAGACGAGGTTCTCGGTGACGTTGCCGAAGGCGTAGTTGATGTGCGTGACGTCTTCGATGGCGCCGTTCTTCAGCAGGTCGGCGATCTGGAAGTCGCGGGTGATCGGGGTGTCGGCCATCAGGTAGCCGACGCTGCGGTAGCCGTTGATCTCGCTCGGGCCCTCGGGCTGACGGTGCGGATGGGCGGCGGCGGGCGCGGTCGCCGCGGTGGCGATGAGCGCGGTGGCGGCGACGGCGACGGCCGCCCCGCGGAGCAGGGGGAGTGGTGACATGGAATCCTCATCGATCGTGGTCCCGGCCGCCGCGGTCACGGCGGTTGCGTGACGGTACCAAGCCCGGCGACCGAAAGGAAAGAGTCTTAACAAAGGTTCGCGGATGCCACGGGTGAAGCCCGTCGCTCGCTGTGGAGATCTCCAACGGAATCGCGGGAGTGTGCACATGGTGCACGTTCGGCGGGTCGATCGTCGGGCGAGGTTCGGTTGCGACCGCCGGCAGGTCTGACGAGGGGTTCGATTGGACCGAGGCGGCATCCCGTGCTAATGTTTTCTCTTGTGCCGCGGGGTGGAGCAGCTCGGTAGCTCGCTGGGCTCATAACCCAGAGGTCGTAGGTTCAAATCCTGCCCCCGCAACAAAGAAAGGCTCCTGATCAGGTATTTCACTTGATCAGGAGCCTTTTGTCTTGCCCCGAGACGGCGCCGCCATGCGACGCGTGCGCGCGAGATTCCCGACGCGGCCCTCGCCCCTGACGCCCTGGAGCGCCGTCCGGTTCGAGCGGCCCCCGATGCCGTGTAGACTCTTCCTTGTGACGCGGGGTGGAGCAGCTCGGTAGCTCGCTGGGCTCATAACCCAGAGGTCGTAGGTTCAAATCCTGCCCCCGCAACGAAGCGCACGTCGAGAATCGGATTCCGATTCGTGACGGATTGCGCTGAAGAGGCCGGTACCGAAGAGATTCGGTACCGGCCTCTTGCTGTCTGTGCGTGTTCCGGCTCTCGGTTGCGCTCAGCGAAGCGCGTCAAGGCATTCGAGAACGGCTCGGGCGGCTCGTCGAATCGCCATGCGGTCGGCTGATGGCGCGGACCCCTTCGCGTCCCGGGTAGGCATGCGTTCGACACTGGACGCGGCCACGACCAGTCGCGAACCGAGCGCGACGAGGCGCGACGGGGGCGGGCGTCGACGTTGATCCACTCGCCGATTCGGAACCTTCTCGCTCCAACCGGACATACATCATGTGGGCCCGTGATTGCGGTCTCGGGAAATCAGGATCGGCTGGGGGCTTGATCGTCGATGGTGCTGCGTTCGAGTCGGGATGGGAATGACGTGCGTGGCCGCCGGCTCTCGAGCCGGGTGTCGACCGGACGCCGTCTGGGCAATGGGCGCGCGGGCAGATCAGTTTCCACAGCTCAGCATCACGACTGTGGCCGGTGCTTCCGGATCGGCTACTCTCAGTTTCGGTTGACGACGAATGGGGGATTGTGGCTGACCTCTTGATCGATGAGAAGCGGCTCGCGGAGATCTCCGCTCAGCTGTACGACGCTGCGGAGGCGTTGTCGTTCGCGGGCAATGTCCGGGTACCCGGCGATGCAGGCCTGAGCTCACCGGTCGCCGAAGAAGCGCTTGCGGACGCTGCCCGGGTGCAGGCAGCCCTCGCGGAGGTGCTCTGGGGCGTGCTCCGGGAGTTGGGGTCGCGTCCGGTCGAGGTCGCAGAGCAGTTCGCCGCGCAGGATCGTGCGTTCGGCCGGGCGAGCTGATGGGCTGGACCGACGAGAATCCCTCGAACGCGAATCTCGACCGTATCCGTGCTGTGGCGCGTGCGCGGCAAGCCGCCGCCGACGATGTCAGCGGGGCGCTCACGCACCTCGGGAACGCGGTGGCCGAGGCTTCAGAAGCCCACTGGAAGGGCAACGCGCGGGAGAAGTTCCTCGCGCTGACCGCTGGAGCGCGCCCAGACCTCGAACGACTCAGCCGGGGGCTGGGGCACCACGCCGAACACCTGAACCAGTACGCCGACACCCTCGAAGAACTGCAGCACACCGAACAACTGTTGCGAGGCCGCCGGGACGAACTCGACGGTGAGCGCTTCGCGGCCGGATATGTGTTGGGGAACTTCATGGTCCGGGCCGGGAACACGCAATCGACAGGCGCGCACGAGGCGAAACGGTCCGAGTACGAGCGACGCATCGAGGACGCCGAAGCAGGCTTGGCCGACGTCGAGATCGAGTGGCAGGAGCTCATCGCCGCGCGGCGCACCGCTGACGCCACGCTCGTGTTGCATCTCGGCGATCGTGCCGCGGGTGTCGCACGGGTCGACGACCTCGCAATCGCCTCATCTTCGGCGGCAGGTCTGCTCGAGGAACTCGCGACGATGTCGCCGACCGACCTCGCCGTGCTCCTCGAGTTGCATCCCGAGCTTGCCGACAAGCTGCTCCAAGCTCGTCCCGACGATGTGGCCGCGTGGTGGGCGAGTCTCGCGCCGGCGGCGAAGCGAGCGTTCATCAACGGAATGCCGGCCGTCATCGGCAACCTCGGCGGCGTGCCGTACCGAATGCGGGACTTGGCGAATCGCGTCAATCTCGATCGAGCGATCAGCCGGCTCGCAGGCAACCCTCGGAAGGCTGACGAGTACGAGGCACTTCGCGACGTCAGGAAGGCGCTCGCACTCGGAACCACAGCCAGCCCGGCACAACTGATCTCCCTCGACGTGGACGCGCTCCCCACGCCGCTCGCCGCGATCGCCATCGGCAACCTCGACACCGCAACGAACACGACCTTCCAGGTATCGGGAATGTTCTCCTCCACGACCGACATGACCCTCCGCGTGGACGAAGCGCTGACGCTGAAGGAAGACGAAGATGCGTTCGCGCGCCGTCTCGGAATGACCGGCACCACAGCGGTCGTCGCGTGGATCGGGTACTCGTCCCCGGACGCGGCTACCGTCCTCGCGGCTGACCATGCGGAGCGCGGAGCCGAGCTGCTCGCCGCGGAACTTCGCGCGTACGACGCAACCGTCGGTGCCGAGAAGACACTGAATGTGAACGCGCACTCCTATGGCACAACGACCGCCGCGCTCGCCCTGACGAAGACAGGAGTCGAAGTCGACTCGTTCTCGATGTACGGCTCCGCCGGACTCACTGATCTCGACCTGAACGAACTCAACGTGCCCGACGGCGTGGTGTACGTCGGCCAGGCCGTCGATGACGACCTGGCAACGATCGGCCGCCTCTTGAGCGGCCGACAGGATCCCGGAGAATGGCTCGGCGTCCAGAGATACGACACCAACGGCGGGGATGTCGACCCGATCACCGAGTCCACATTCCCCGACACGAAGGGGCACAACGAATACCTCGTGCCAGGAAGCGAAACCATCCGAAATCTCGCCCTGATCAATCTCGGCCGCGGCGAACTCGCCACGGAAGACAAGTACATCGTGCCCGCCTCTGCGGCCGGACACTAGGGAGACCCACAGACATGAGACGACTCCCTCGGCTCGGCGCAATCGCGCTCGCCCTCATCCTCACCGGCTGCGGAACAGGACCTTCAGAGATGACCCCGGAAGAAGCCGAAGCCGAGCTCGCTGCGCTGTTCGATGAGACCGAGACCCTCATCGGCGGAAGCTGGGAGAACCACGACAGCCCGGTCCCACGCGCGTGCGAGCCCGTCAGCGGCGGCACCGGCGTCCAGTTCCGGTTGCAGCGATTCGGCGAAGGCGAAACGGATTCCGCCGCGATCGCCGAGGTCGCTGAGCGCGTGGCCGCCCTCTGGAAGGAGCACGGTTACGAGTCGACGATCTCGGACGAGGGTGAGCTCGGCATCGAGGTCGCCGCGCAGAACGATCGCCGTTCGCACCTGCTCTTCGGAATGAACACGAATGCCACCACACTCGATGGTGGCAGCAGCTGCGAGCCGGGCGACCCCGACGACGAGAAGTACTACGACTATCTCGAAGACCCCACCCTGCTCGAGTGAGATCGGTGGCCGGCCGAAACGATGCCCGGACAGGTTGAGCTCGTTGCCGTGATCGGTCCGACTCGTCTCCGAGTCATCCATTCGAGGCGATTGCGTGATGTGCCACGTCGGCGCGTTGAGCACGTCGTTCCGATCCGGAGGCGCGGTGCTCAGGCGACGTTCGCGAGGTGCTTCACCGGGTCTGGTGCGAACTCGAGTCGGGTGACGCTGCCCGTGGGCCAGAGCAGCTTGACGTAGACGAGCACGAGTGCGGCGATCACGACGCGTGCGAGCATCCCCGGGAGTCCGCCCTCGGGGCCGTAGGCACCGCCGTTGAGGAGCTCGTCGCCGACCGACGTCGAGGTGACCCAGCCGGGCCATCCCGTGGTGCCGCTCACCGGGAACCCCCAGAGCGACTGGCTGAGGTTCCACGAGACGTGCAGCGCGACCGGCAGCCAGATCGCCCGCGTCGCGAGGAACGCGATGCCGTAGATCACGCCGCCGAGCGCGGTGCCGAACGCGCCGATCAGCGTGGCGTTCGGGTTCGTGAGGTGCACGGCCCCGAACGCCGCCGCGACGATCGCGACGGAGATCCAGCGGCCTGCGGCGACGTTGCGGAAGAGGATCACGAGGCCGCTGAGCAGGAGCACGCGGAACAGCACCTCTTCGAAGAGCGCGTAGCCGACGATCTGGCCGAGCGCGCCGCCGAGCCCCGACCAGTCCTCGGCGCCGGCCGAGACCTCGATCGCGCCGAGCGCGAGTTCGGCGACGAAGACGAGGCCGATCACGGCGAGCGGGATCACCAGGCCGACGAGGACGTCGAGGGCGCTCCAGCGGTTCGCCGTGATGCCGAGGCTGCGCCAGACGGGCCGGTCATGGCGCCGGTACCAGACGACGGCGAAGACGCCGAAGCCGATCCCGATGAAGATCAGCGCGATGTCCATCCGTCAGGCCTGCTCGACGCGGGGCGCCGTGAGGCCTGCTTCGGTCTGAGCGCGACGGGAACTGCGTCGGTAGAGCAGGTAGGCGATGCCCGCGAAGAGGATTAGCGCGACGGCGCCGACCACACTGCCCTCGGGGCCGAACCCACCGCCCGTGACCCAGACGGGTGCACCTTCGACGGGCTCGAGGAAGATGAGGCCGGTGGTCTGCACGTTGATGCCGTCAACCTGCACACCCCACACGTTGCCCTCGCCCCAGTTCCAACCGCCGTGGATGCCGATGATGAGCCACAGCGAGTTCTGCCACAGCACGATGAAGGCGGCGAAGATCGCGTAGGCCATGATCGTCGTGAAGCCGAGCGGCTTGGTGAGCACGCCGTGCATGAGGGTGAACAGGAGTGCGGGGAGCACGACGGCGAGCCAGCCGGGCATCTGCAGGCCAGAATTCTGCATCAGGAAGCCGCGGATCAGGATCTCCTCGTTGCCGCCCTGCACGACGTGGGTGAGCACGAGGGCGAGCACGAGCAGCACGGCGGACCCGCCGCTGATCGCTCCGGCGGGCGGGTCGACGAGCCGGTAGCTCCCGGTCGCCCAGAGGAACAGGATCGGGACGGAGATCATGAGGGCGCCGATCGGGATGCCGAGCAGGAGCAGCAGGATGCCGCGCCCCGGGCGGCGGAACCCGAGGGTCTTCACGTGCCGGCGTTCGTAGAGCACGACCCAGAGGATCAGGAGGATCGAGGGGATCAGGTTCGCGGGGATCTCGAGCCACTGCGCCTCGGGCGAACCGGGCTCCGGGTGCAGGGCGAGTTCGAACACGCCCATCAGGCCGAACTGGACGACGAAGACCAGGACGATGAAGACGAGGGGGTACGACAGCCACCATCGGGTCACGCGCTTTCCGGCCGCGGCGTCCTGCACGTAGGGAGTGTTGCGGATCGTCAAGGTCTGACCTCCGGTTCGAGATTGGCGGAATGGGGGAGCGCCGAACGGCACCGCGTCGGGGCGGGATCGAGGCGCAGTCAGGCGAGTTCGGCGGATGCCGGTTCGGTCTCGGGGAGACCTGCCTCGCGACGCGCGTCCCAGCGCCGGAAGACGACGAAGGCGACGGCGGCCGCGACGAGCAGCACGATCACCGCGGGCACGCTGGCCTCGGTGCCGAAGTCGCCGCCGGTGAGCCAGTCGGGCGCATCGGCGACCGGCTGCAGGTAGACCGCCGAGGTCGACAGCGGCGGCAGGCCGCTCACCGGGATCCCGTAGAGATTGCCCATCGCGAAGTTCCAGCCGGCGTGCACGCCGATCGCGATCCAGAGTGCGCCCTGGCGCAGCACGACGAACGAGGCGAACAGCGCGAAGAGGAAGATCATCGCGAAGGGCAGCGGGTGCACGAGCACACCGTGGATGAGCGTGAACAGCAGTGCGGGCAGCAAGACCGCGAGCCATCCAGGGAACTTCAGCCCGCCGTTCTGCAGCAGGAACCCGCGGGTCAGCAACTCCTCGGTACCGCCCTGCACGACGAAGGTGAGGGCGAGCAGTATGAGGAGCGGGAGCGCGTTCCAGCCCGACGAGGCGCCCTCGGGGGCGTCGACGGACTCGTAGGCGCCGATCGACCAGAGGAAGAGCGCGGGGATCGACAGGAGGACGATCCCGGCGACGAAGCCGGCGACGAGGGTCAGGATGCCGCGCCCCGGGCGGCGGAACCCGAGGGTGCGGACGCGCCGCCGCTCGAACAGCACCACCCAGAGTACGAGGGCGAGGCCGGCGGCGGCGAACGAGATCATGTCCTGCAGCTGCGCCTCGGGCGAGCCGTGCTCGACGGGCCAGGTGGCGGCGAAGATCGCCAGGACGCCCGCCTGCACGCCGATGATGAGCACCAGGAAGACCAAGAGGTAGGCGAGCCACCACGGCGTCACGCGGCGACCGGTTGCCCCGTCCTGGACGAACGGCGTGCTTCGTACTGACATCGAGCTCCCCCAAGCTGTCACCGAGTATCAGGCCCCACGCTATTGGACCGGTGCGTCGCACCTCAGCCGAACACGCCCGACGGCGGTTGCGAGTGTCTGCGTCGAACCCCGAGCGGCCTGTCGCTCAGACCGTGCGGCCGGCGGCCGCCGCCGCGCCGCCGATGATCACGCCGAGGCAGTCGCGGAAGAGGTCGTCGGGTGTGCGGCCGTCCTCGAAGTACTCGGCGATGCCGGCGACGACGGTCGGGTGTGCTCTGGTGAAGGCCTCGAGGTCGAAGTCCTCCACCGAGCCGGCTGCGGCGCGGCCGGTCTGCTCCTCGAGCACGTGCCCCACGGTGAAGTGCTCGACGGTCAGGACGATCAGGCGGGCCTGCCGCAGGGGGACGTCACGATCCACGA
Organism: Agromyces sp. NPDC057679; assembly: GCF_042799635.1. NCBI lineage: Bacteria > Bacillati > Actinomycetota > Actinomycetes > Micrococcales > Microbacteriaceae > Agromyces > Agromyces sp. NPDC057679. The sequence continues at coordinate 262,982 of NZ_JBHVIK010000005.1, forward strand.
GCGTGCTGATCGCGAGTTCGGAGATCGCGGCCATTCTCAGGGAGAGCTGCGAGGTCGAGATGATCCGCGCGCCATCGGGATGGGCCAGGAGGGCGCTGCGCAGCCGCACGGCCAGGCCGACCAGCCACTCCGGCCATGGCTCATCGGGCCCCGGCGGCAGCATCTCGGGAAACTGCTCCTCGAGGATGGCGTCGGCGATCGCGGTGATCAGCGCGGCCTTGTTGGGCAGGTGCCAGTAGAGCGTCGGCTGCTGCACGCCGAGCCGGGCGGCGAGCTTGCGCAAGGTCACGCCGTCCAGTCCGTCGGCATCGAGCAATGCGATCGCCTCGGCGACGATCCGCTGCCGGTCCAACGCCATGACGCACCTCCGCGGTCACTCTATCAACGATCGAGAATTGGCCCTCGATCAGTGATAGAGTCCCTGCACTATCAGTGATAGAGACAGGAAGGAACTCCGACGATGGCCGCCACGCAACCGCTCACCGACACCCTGCACGAGGTGACCCACCGAGTCCCCGGCGTTCCCGCCCACGCGGAGCGATCGACCGGCCACCAGGGCGCGAACCGCCATGGGCGAACGGCGCAGGCCGGCACGCTCGAGCGTCGTTCGACGAGCCGAACCCGCACTCATGCGCCGGCTCGACCCCCTCGGGTGCTCGTGGCCTGGCAGCGGCGGATCGCCGCGCTCTTCGGTCAGGAGCTGTGACGCGCGCCGCGGTGGCGGGAAGCCCCGACGTCCACGGGCGGTGTCTGGGATCGGCTCCGACGGGAGGCGGTTCGACCACGGCCGTGCTCCCGGTCGCCGCGCTCGGAGCGCAGACCGGCACGGCGGCCTACGCTGGTGGCATGGCAGACGGTGAAGAGGGCGTCAGGGGCGAGACGCGGGGCGGCGAGGCATCCGACGGCGACGACCTCGCGATCGCGATCGCGCAGTTCGCACCGCGGGCGGATGCCGCGGAGAACCTCGGCGAGATCGAACGACTCGCCCGCCTCGCAGTGGGGCGCGGTGCACGGCTCGTCGTGTTCCCCGAGTACTCGATGTTCTTCACGCCCGAGCTCGGGCAGGAGATGGCCGACGCGGCCGAGCCGCTCGACGGCGGCTTCGTGCGCGCGCTCGGTGCGCTCGCCGGCGAGCTCGGCGTGTATCTCGTCGCGGGCGTGCTCGAGCGGATCCCGGGCGACGTGGCGCGCTTCTCGAACACCCTCGTCGCCCTCGACGACGGCGGGCGTCTCGTCGCCCGCTACCGCAAGCAGCACCTGTACGACGCGTTCGGCCAGCGCGAGTCGGACCGGGTCGTCGCGGGCGGGCTCGACGAGCCCGAGATCTTCACAGTCGACGGCGTCTCGGTCGGCATGCAGACCTGCTACGACCTGCGGTTCCCCGAGGTCACCCGGGTCATCGTGGATGCCGGCGCCGACCTCGTGCTCGTGCCCGCCGAGTGGGTGCGCGGCCCGCTGAAGGAGCACCACTGGCGCACGCTCGCGCTGGCGCGTGCGATCGAGAACACGGTCTACCTCGCCGCGGCCGACCAGACGCCGCCGGTCGCGGTCGGGCGCAGCCTCGTCGTCGATCCGATGGGGGTCGAGCTCGCGGCGCTCGGCGAGCAGCCCGACATCGCGGTCGCGTGGGTCTCGCGCGAGCGGATCGCGGCGGTGCGGCGCACGAACCCCGCGCTCTCGTTGCGTCGCTACGGGGTCGTGCGGCGCTGAGGGCCGATCCCGTCTCGAGACGCGTCGCTACTCGACCGGCCGAGCTCCAGCGCCGAGCGCCGCGAGGCGCGCCGACGCCTCCTCGAGCACGGGCATGCGCTTGCAGAACGCGAAGCGCACGAGGCTGCGGTAGGCGTCGTGCCGGTCGGCGTGCACGAACGCCGACACCGGCACGCCGACGACCCCCGCGAGCTCGGGCAGCCGCCGGCACAGCTCGGCCGCGTCGGAGAAGCCGAGCGGCGTGGCATCCGCGACGACGAAGTAGCCCGCCTGCGGGCGTGCGACGGCGAACCCGGCCTCGACGAGCCCTGCGGTGAGCACGTCGCGTTTCGCGGCGAGGGTCGCGGCCGCGCCGGTGAAGAACGCGTCGGGCAGGCCCAGGCCGGTCGCGATCGCCGGCTGGAACGGCGCGCCGTTGACATAGGTGAGGTACTGCTTGACGGCGAGCACGGCGGTGACGAGCGGTGCCGGGGCGGTGAGCCAGCCCACCTTCCAGCCGGTGGTCGAGAAGGTCTTGCCGCCCGAGGAGATCGAGATCGTGCGTTCGCGCGCGCCCGGCAGTGTCGCGATCGGCCGGTGGGGCGCGTCGAACGCGAGGTGCTCGTAGACCTCGTCGGTCACGATGAGCGCGTCGTGGCGCTCGGCGAGCTCGACGATCGTCGCGAGCACCTCGTCGGCGAAGACCGCACCGGTCGGGTTGTGCGGCGAGTTGACGATGACGAGTCGTGTGCGGTCGGTGATCGCCCGGCCGAGCTCGTCGAGGTCGACCTGCCAGGATGCTGCGTCGTCGCCCTGCTCGTCGGCCGTCCAGTGCAGGGGCACGGTGCGGTGCACGCCGCCCGCCCGGGCGATGAGCGCCGCGTAGGCGTCGTAGTAGGGCTCGAACGTGACGACCTCGTCGCCGGCGTCGACGAAGGCGAGCACCGTCGCGGCGAGCGCCTCGGTCGCGCCCGCCGTCACGAGCACCTCGGATGCCGCGTCGAACGCGAGCCCGTACCAGTGCGCCTGGTGGGCGGCGATCGCCTCGCGGAGCACCGTGTGGCCGAGCCCGGGCGGGTACTGGTTCACGCCCTCGGCGATCGCGGCGCGAGCCGCCTCGAGCACCTCGGCTGGGCCGTCCTCGTCGGGGAAGCCCTGTCCGAGGTTGATCGCACCCGTGCGCGTCGCGAGGGCGCTCATCTCGGCGAAGATCGTCGCCGCGACCCGTCCGTCGTCGCCGAGCAGGCCCGCTCCAGCGGCCGTGCGCTGCCACGGACTGAGGCCCGACGCGGGGGAGAAGTCGCTCATGCTCACACCGTACGCTGCGATGGGCTGAACCCCGGAGCGGGGGAGAAGTCGCTCATGCTCACACCGTACGCTGCGATGGGCTGAGTCCCGGAGCGGGGGAGAAGTCGCTCATGCTCACACCGTACGCGAAGGCCCGGACGGTACGCTGACGCAGGGCGTCGCCGCCCGGATCGTGGTGTTCGGGCGAATCACTGCTCGGTGATAGCAACGTCATAGACTCCGCCGATCCGAGACACAGCTTGGCGCGGGATGCTGGCATCGCTTTGGAAGGAGCAGACATGACCGACACGACTGACGGCGCACAGGGCGAGGCCCGCGAAGCCGAGGTCACCGCGGAGCCCACGGCTCCCGAGGCCAGCACCACCGAGACGACCGCCGCCGCGAGCACTGCCGCCGAAACGGCCACCACCGAGACCATCGCCGAGGCGCCCGAGGCTGCGGCCCCGGCCGCACCCGCGACCACCGCCGCACCCGCTGCCCCGGCTCCGGCCGCAGCGACCCCCGCGGCGGCAACTCCCGATGCTGCGGCTCCCGCCGCCGAGGCTCCCGCCGCCGAGGCTCCTGCCGCTCCTGCGGCTCCGGCCGCGACCGGCACCGTGTACGAGCCGGGCCAGGCCCCGCAGCCGTACCACGCCCCGCAGTACACCAAGCAGGCGCAGGCACCCGCCCCCGCGACGGCGCCCACCGTGCCGGTCCCCGGGCAGGTCCCGCCGGCCTTCGGCGGCCCGCAGCCCGGCGCGACCCAGCCGACCACCCCGCTCGCGGGCGTGCCGCCCTACGGCACCGGCCCCGAGGCATCCGCCGCGCCGGCCCAGAAGCCGCGCCGCGTCGGCCTCGGCGTCGCCGCCGCGATCGTCGCGGCCGCCCTCATCGGCGGCGCCTCGGGTGCGGGCATCACGGCCCTCGTCTCGAACAACCAGAACGCGACCTCGACCTCGAGCTCGGGCACCGCGCAGAACATCGTCGTGAACGACACCGACCAGGTGACCGCCGTCACCGCCGTCGCCGCGAAGGCGAGCCCGAGCGTCGTGACCATCTCGGTCGCGGGCAACGAGGGCGCCGGCACCGGTTCGGGCATCATCCTCTCCGAGGACGGCTACGTGCTGACGAACACCCACGTGGTGACCCTCGACGGCGCGACCGGCGACCCGACCATCCAGGTGAAGACGAACGACGGCCACCTCTACGAGGCCGAGCTCGTCGGCACCGACCCGCTCTCCGACCTCGCGGTCATCAAGCTCGTCGACGCGTCGGGCCTCACGCCGCTCGAGTTCGCCGACTCCGACGAGCTCAACGTCGGCGACACCGCGATCGCGATCGGCGCACCGCTCGGCCTCTCGGGCACCGTGACGAACGGCATCGTGAGCGCGCTCAACCGCTCGATCGACGTCGCCTCCTCGGCGGCGCCCGCTACCCCCGACGACGCCGAGGGCGACGAGGGATCGGGCGAGGGCGACAGCGGCCAGCAGGGCGAGGGCGACAGCCCGTTCGACTTCTTCTTCGACATCCCCGAGGAGGGCGGCGGCCAGGCCCAGCAGCCCAGCGCGAACGCCGGACGCGTCTCGCTGCCGGTCATCCAGACCGACGCGGCGATCAACCCCGGCAACTCGGGCGGCGCGCTGCTCGACGCCCAGGGCAAGCTCATCGGCGTGAACGTCGCGATCCTCTCGGCCGGCGAGTCGGCCGAGGCGGGCAACATCGGCGTCGGCTTCGCCGTGCCGTCGAACCTCGCCGAGCGCATCGCCAAGGAGATCATCGAGGACGGCTCGGCTTCGCACGGCCTGCTCGGCGCGACGGTCACCTCGGCCGAGGCCGACGAGAAGAGCACCACCGTCGGCGCGCTCATCACCGAGGTCACCCCCGGCGGCGCGGCCGAGAAGGCCGGGCTCGAAGCCGGCGACGTCGTCACCGAGTTCAACGGCCTGCCGATCACCGACCAGACCGACCTCACCGCGCAGGTGCGAGCACTCGCGGGCGGCGAGAAGGCCGAGCTGACGGTCATCCGCGACGGCGAGACCCAGACGGTCGAGGTCACCCTCGACACCTACGAGGGCTGAGCCTGAACGGCACGGATGCCACGAGGCGGGGCCGGATCGAATGCGATCCGGCCCCGTTCGGCGTCTCCGCGAATGCCGCCCGCGCGGGCACGGCTGCTAGGCTCGATCGACCCGAGCGCGAGTGAGGAACATGCCCGAGCACCACCCCGAGACGACCCCGTCGTCGCTCGTCGGCGTGTCGTACGTCATGCCCGTGCTCAACGACGTCGCGCACGTGCGCCAGGCGGTCGAGTCGATCCTCGCGCAAGACTATTCGGGTCCCGTCGAGGTGCTCATCGCGCTCGGCCCGTCGATCGACGGCACGAACGAGCTCGTCACCGATCTCGCGTCGCGCGACGAGCGCGTCCACGTGCTCGAGAACGCGGTCGGGTCGACCCCAGCCGGGCTCAACATCGGCATCCGCGCCGCGCGCTACCCGGTCGTCGTGCGCGTCGACTCGCACTCGATGCTGCCGCACGACTACGCGCGCATCGCCGTCGAGACGCTCGAGCGCACGGGCGCCGACAACGTCGGCGGCATCATGGACGCCCGCGGCGAGACGCCGTTCGAACGTGCCGTCGCGCTCGCGTACACGACGAAGGTCGGACTCGGCGGCTCCGCGTTCCACATCGGCGGCGCCGAGGGGCCCGCCGAGACGGTCTACCTGGGCGTGTTCCGGCGCGAGGCGCTCGAACGCGTCGGCCTCTTCGACGAGTCGATCAAGCGCGGCCAGGATTGGGAGCTCAACCGGCGCCTGCGCGAGACGGGCGGCACCGTCTGGTTCACGCCCGAGCTCGCGGTGACCTACCGCCCGCGATCGAGCGTCGCCCGGCTCGCCCGGCAGATGTTCTCGACCGGGCTCTGGCGGGGCGAGCTCGCCCGGCGGTTCCCCGCGTCGAACGGCATCCGCTACTTCATCCCGCCCGCGATGGTCGTCGGCGTGACGCTCGGCCTCCTGCTCGGGCTCGGCGGCATCGTGCAGGCGCTGCTCGGCGCGACGCCGTGGCTCCTCCTCGGCTTCGTCGCGCCGCTCGTCTACCTGCTCTTCGTCGCGGTGGCGACGTTCTCGGCCGCACGCGGGCGCGGTGCGAGCACGGCCGCATGGTTTCTCGTAGTGTTGCCGTGCATACATGTCACGTGGGGCATCGGCTTCGTGCTCGGCTATCTCTCGCTGACCAGCAACATCGCACGTCACACGGGAAGGTGAGCACGATGTCTGACGCCCGACCGGTGACGGTGCGGCCGGCGAGCATCGCCGAGCTGCGCGCCGTCGCCCAGCCGCCCGAGGTGCGGGGTCGCCGCAACGCCGAGCACTGGACCGCGTCGCTGTACCTGCGCCGGTTCTCGATCTACCTGACGTGGCTGCTCCTGAAGACGCCGATCTCGGCCAACGGGGTCACGGGGCTCATGATCCTCGTCGGCTGGTCGACGGCCGCCGCGCTCCTCATCCCGGGCATCTGGGGCGCGCTCCTCGCGGTCGTGCTGGGCCAGCTGCAGATGCTGGTCGACTGCTGCGACGGCGAGGTCGCCCGCTGGCGGCGCACCTCCTCGCCGGCCGGCGTCTTCCTCGACAAGGTCGGGCACTACACGACCGAGGCGCTGATCCCGCTCGCGCTCGGCCTCCGTGCGGCCGCGTACCCGCTCGAGTTCCCCGCCGACTTCCTCTGGACGACGATCGGCGCGCTGCTCGCCCTCGTGATCGTGCTCAACAAGGCGCTCAACGACATGGTGCACGTCGCCCGTGCGAACGCCGGCCTCGCGAAGCTCGCCGACACGCACGGCGAGACCGCGCCGCGCGGCGGCCTCGTCGCGAAGCTGCGCAAGGCGGCCCGGTTCCTGCCGTTCCACCGGCTGTACCACTCGGTCGAGCTCACGCTCATCGCCTTCGCCGCCGCCCTCGTCGGGCTCGTCGCGGGGCAGCCGCTCGTCGACCGCGTCGTCGTCGCCGTCCTCCTCCCGCTCGCCGTGCTGGCCGTGATCGGGCACTTCGTCGCGATCATGGCGTCCCGTCGTGTCCGATCCTGAGGTGAGCCCCGCTCCGCGCGTCGGCGTGGTCGTGCTCACGATGGGCAAGCGCCCCGACGAGCTCGTGCGGGGCATCCGCAGCGTGCTCGCGCAGCAGGGCGTCGAGACCGACGTCGTGGTCGTCGGCAACGGCTGGGACCCGGCGACCGCCGAGCCCCCGCTGCCCGCGGGGGTCCGCACCCGTCATCTGCCCGAGAACCTCGGCATCCCCGCGGGCCGCAACGCGGGCGTGCCCGACGTCTCGGGAGAGGTGCTGTTCTTCCTCGACGACGACGCGTTCCTGCCGAGCAGCACGTTCCTCGCCGACGGCGTCCGCCTGCTCCATGGGCGCCCCGAGCTCGGGCTCGTCCAGCCGCGCGTCGTCGATCCGACGGGCCTCACGTCGCCCCGCCGCTGGATCCCGCGCATCCGCAAGGGCGACCCCGCGCACTCGAGCCCGGTCTTCTCGTGCTGGGAGGGCGCGGTGCTGATGCCGCGCGAGGCGTTCGACGAGGCCGGGGGCTGGGCCGACCCGTTCTTCTACGCGCACGAGGGCATCGAGCTCGCCTGGCGCGTGTGGGACACGGGTCGCATCGCCTGGTACGAGGGATCGCTCGAGGCCGCGCACCCCGTCATCGACCCCGCGCGGCACTCGTACTACTTCCGCCTGAACGCCCGCAACCGGGTGTGGCTCGCCCGTCGCAACCTGCCGGCGCTGTTCGTACCGTTCTACGTCGGCTCGTGGACGGCGATCCAGGTGCTGCGCTGGGCGCGGCAGCCCGCCGCGCTCAGGGCCTGGTTCGGGGGCTGGCGGGCCGGGTGGCGCGAGTCGCCCGGCGAGCGTCGTCCGATGCGGTGGCGCACCGTCTGGCGGATGACCCGTGCGGGGCGCCCCCCGGTCGTCTGACCGCCGTTCGTCACGATCGTCGATCGCTTCGGGCGGGCGCCCGCCCTGCGGCATCCGTTCAGTCAGACCTCGCTACCCTTGGACGGTGGGATTGAGGAAAGACGCGCGACGCGCAGTGAAGCTCGCCAAGGACATCATGTGGTCGCGGCGTGCGCAGCGCGCGCTGAAGGCGAAGCTCGCCGAGCGGGCGCCGCTCGAGCCGCACCGTTTCAAGATCGGCGTGTACTTCGCCGACGGCAAGGTCAACCTGTACCAGCTGCGGCAGTGGTACGCGCCGCTCGCCGAACTCGCCGAGACGCACCCCGTGCTGGTGCTCACCCGGGCGTCGGGCGCCGCACTGAAGCTGCTCGACGAGTCGCCGCTGCCGGTCGCGTACGTGCGTCGCGTCGCCGACCTCGAACGGGTGATCCACGAGCAGGACCTCCACGTCATCCTCTACGTGAACCAGAACGCGAAGAACTTCCAGATGATGCGCTACGGGCGCCGCTGGCACGTGTTCATCAACCACGGCGAGTCCGACAAGATGTACATGACCACGAACCAGTTCAAGGCGTACGACTACGCCCTGATCGCGGGCGACGCGGCACGTGCCCGGCTCGACAGGGTGCTGTGGGACTACGACTTCGACAAGCGGGCGATCCCGATCGGGCGTCCGCAGGCCGACCACTATCTCGACGGCACTCCGCTGCCGTACACGCCCGACGAGCGCGAGGTCGTGCTGTACGCGCCGACCTGGGAGGGCGACCGCGCGGCGGCGGCGTACGGCTCGATCGCCTCGCACGGCGTGGCGCTCGTCGAGGGACTGCTCGCGACCGGGCGGCACCGGGTCATCTACCGGCCGCACCCGCGCTCGGGCGTCGTCGACGAGGCGTACGCCGCCGCGAACAAGCGCATCATCCAGGCGATCGAGCAGGCGAACGCCGCCGACCCGGGTGCGCAGCACGTCTTCGACGACGGCCCGAAACTCGGGTGGCAGCTCGCCGCAGCCGACGTCGCGATCGTCGACATCTCGGCGATGGTCTACGACCGGCTCGCCGCGGGCAAGCCGCTGCTCATCACGCGCCCGGTGACGCCCGAGGCGCAGATCGACACGGGCGGCTACCTGCAGGCCTGCGAGTGGCTCGTCGCCGGAGACGGTGAGGCGCTCGTCGCCCGGGTCGACGAGGTCGCGCACGACGCCGAGGCGCTCGCCCGGCTGGGCTACTGGGTCGAGCGGTACTTCGGCGACACGACGCCGGGCGTCACGACGGCGCGCTTCCATGCGGCGATCGACCATCTCATGGCCGAGTGGGACCGTTTCGCGGCGCTGCACGCCGGCGACGGCGAGATCGACGACCACGACGAGACGGGCGAGACCGACGACGAGGAGCTCGTCTAGCGACTGATCGGCGCACGGCGCACGGCCCACGGCTCGCGCAGTGCGCGGCCGCATCGGCCGCTCGCGCGCGGACGCCGCCGGCGCGAATCTCAGGGCACGGTCGGCGGCGCGGCATCCGCTTCGTCGGCAGCGGCCGTGCCGTCGTCGACGACACTCGGGCCGGCCTGGTCGATCGCCTCGCGCCCGGCCGCGAGCCTCGCGAACGGGCGCTTCGCGGCTCGTCCGACGACACCGCCGACGAGACCCGCCGTGCGCGCCAGCCGCTTGCCGGTCGCCGTGACGACGTTGTCGTCGCCGCGGGGCTCGAGCTCGGCCGGGAGCACGCCGGGCGCCGCGCCGAAGGCCAGCCGCGACTGCGTCAGCACCCGCCGGCCGAGCACATGGTTGCCGATGCCGCCGATCGCGGCGCCGATGCCGAACGGGATCGCCTTGCCGACGATGCCCGCGCCCCCCTTCACCGCGAACTGCTTGATGAAGACCGAACGCAGCCGGTCGACGACGGTGCCCATGACGGCCTTCGGCAGGCTGTTGGTGATGAGCTCGCCCCAGTAGGCGTTGCGGGCGATGCCCGACCCGGTCGCCTGGCCGGCGAACTGGCGCACGAGGTCGCTGCCCTCCTGGCCGAGCATGAGCGTCATCACGAGCGCCCTGGCGCGCTCGGGGTTCTCGACGTGGATGCCGTGCACCTCGGCGACGGACTGCGCGAACAGGGCGGTCGCCTCGAGGAAACCGGCCGTCTCGACGCCCGAGAGGGCGAGCGTGACCCCGGTGCCGATGCCGGGCACGACGGCGGTCGCCCCGACGGCGGCGCCGCCGGTCGTGACCGCGGCGAGGTAGCGGCGCTCGAGGATGCGCACGAGCTGCTCGGGTGTCGCGCCGGGCGAGCGGCGACGGATGCTGCGCAGATGCGCGACGACGATCGGACGCTGGATCGCGAGGGCCCGGTCGATCGCGCGTTCGACGCCGTGGGCGCGCCCCGCGTCGGCGTCGGCGCCGGTCGGCGACCCGGCGCCCTCGCGCGGGTCGTGCTGGCCCATCGAGGTGATCGAATGCACGCGGTCGGACATGGCGACGATCCTAGACGCCGCGACTGATTTTGCCCCCCAAACTGAGGGTTTCTCTTGTCGGCGGGCTGCGCGGCGGAGTAGAACGGGCTTCGAGCGCGCCGCTCACCCGCGGCGCGTCGGGCTGCAGAGACCGGGGGGACTTCATGCGCGCCCAGAACGACCCGAACCGAACGACCCTGCACACCGGAGGATCCGGCAGGAGACACCGCAGCCGAGGGCACCGCCTCGCGTTCCGCGCCGTCGCCGCGGTCGGCGCCTGGGTGCTCGCCCTGACCGGGGCGGCGCAGGCGGCCTACGCCGACCCGCTCGCCGCCGATCCGGACGACGTCGCGAAGCTCAGGGCCGGCATCGCCGCCTTCGCGGAGGTCGCGCTCGGCGACTACGAGGACGTCGGCCCGCTCGCGGCCGCACTGCCGCTGACCGACACCGCGCCGGGCGCGACGGTCGTCGACCCCGGGGCATCGATGCAGCTCGCAGGGACCTTCGCGGCCGGGATCAAGACCGCGCTGCTCGCGCTCGACCCGGTGGCGACGACCGCGGATCTCATGGCGGCCGTCGACGGCCTGGACGCCGACGTGGCCGGAACCCAGCTCGACATCTCGACGGCGAACCTCGTCGACTCGGGTGAGACCCGCGGATTCGACCTCACCATCCGGGCCTCGCGCACGGTGGAGTCGCCGCTCGCGGTCGTCGACCCCGACGGCCCCGGCGGCGAACCGCTTCGTCTCGTCACCGCCGAGGCCGACCCGGCCCCGTACGACCTCGCGTTCGAGTTCTCCGGAATCGTGCGCACCGACCCGCAGGGCGAGCGCTTCTGGCTCGACACCACGCACGGCGAGCCCGAGGTGGGCTTCACCGCCGAGCTGGCCGGCGACGCCGAGTTCGCGTTCCCCGGCGGCGCGGGCGCCGTCGGCGTCGGCGACGTCGAGATCCTCGACGGCAGCACGGTGGACGTCGCGGCCGAATGGTCGGGCACGATCGACGACGTCAACGGCGACGGCCGCCTCGCCATGTTCGAACCGCCCGCCTTCGCCGGCGGCGAGGAGACGCCGGGCGAGCTGACGATCCCCGCCGACCAGCTCACGAGCTTCGACCTCGCCGGCACCGCGACGGCGGACATCGAGTTCGGCTCGTCGCTGCTCGGCCTCGACACGATCGATCCGCCCTCGCTCGCACTCGACGCCGACCTCGCGACCGACCCCGATCTCCTCGCCGCGCTCACCGCGAGCGACGGCGATCTGGCCGCGTTCGAGGCGTTCACGCGTCTCGGTCCGGCCGACCTCGTGTCCGGACTGGTGCAGTACGGCACCCTCCTGCGCGCCCTGCAGCGGCATCCGTCGGTGAACGCCGAGCTGCCGTTGCTCAGCGGGACCCTCGCCGACCTCTACGACCTCGGCGGCGAGTTCGCCGCGCTCGCCGAATCGCTCATCACCGTGACTCCGCCCGCCGGCGGCGACCCCACCGATCCCGTCGACCCCGTCATCGAGATCGGGATCACCACCGTCGGCGACCTCGCGGACGCGATCGAAGGCGGGATCACCGGCGCCGACGCCGAGATCACCCCCGTCTACGACCGCGACGACGCGTCGGTCGAGCTCGACTTCACGATCTCGACCGAGCTCGACGGGGTCGCCGAGACGGTGCTGCCGCCGCTCGACCCGAACCTTCCCGTTCCGCCTGCCCCGGCCCAGCTCGCCTTCGGCGACCAGCTGCTCGACCAGGCCGGGCTGCGCGCGGCGACCGCCGGTGCCGAGCAGGCACCGGAGACCGACGTAGCGGCCGACATCGACCTGCCGATCGTGATCGACCTGTCCGAGGCCTCGAGCGAGGGCTCGTCCGGCGAGGACGACCCGTCGACGGCCGTGGTCGAGTTCGAGGACCCGATGGTCTACGAGCGCTTCGAGACCGAGCTCGTCGACGGAGCCGAGGTGCGGCTGATCCAGGAGGTCGACGTGGACCTCGTGGGCAGCGGACAGATCGGCTTCGTCCCGGCCGCGATCACCGGCGGCTACGAGCTCTCCCAGGACGGCGGCTCGACCACCACCGAAGCGGACGTCGACGCAGCCTCGGGCGGCGACTCGTCGCCGCGGCTCACCGACCTCCTGGCGGGGCTCTACGCGCAGGACGGCCAGCCGGCGAGCTACCCGGTCGCCGAGGCGACGCGTCACGCGGAGGTGACCGCCGCACTCGAGGTGCACGGCCACGGGGCCGATGCCGCGCAGCACTTCACCGAGGACTCGGGCACCGTCAGCGTGTCCGGTACCGGCTTCGACCCGTCGACGTACACGGCCGGCGGCACCAACGACGAGATGGCGCTGCTGCGCTCGCTCGACGTCGACACCTCGGCGCCGTCGCGACTGCTGGGCCGTGCCCTCGACGGGCTCGGCTCGGTCGTCGACGCCGTCGACTCGGTCGACTCCGCGCTGGGCGGCGGCGCGACCGTGCCGTTCCTCAACCGAGGCATCGAGCGCCTCCTGCAGGACGTCACCGGGCTGAAGGACGCGTACGACGACTTCCGCGGCGGCGAGCTGCCGGTCGACCTCGCCGACTTCGAGACGGAGCTCGAGGCGGCGCTCGGGCTCGAGGTCGGCTTCCGGCTGCGCGACCTCGACGACGGATCCGACCTCGACCCGGTGCTCGTCATCGACCTCGACGGCCAGAAGACCGACGCGATCGACGTGCCGCTCTCGCTCGCCGATGCGAGCATCCCCGCGATCGCCGGCACGTCCGGTGCGGGGGAGCTGCACGCCGCACTCGAAGCCTCGCTCGACCTCGGCGTGGTCATCGGGCTCGAGCCGGGGTCGGACCCCGTCGAGCCGCGGCTGCTCGACTCGAGTCGTCTCTCGGTGACGGCCGAGGTCACCGAGTCGTCGCCCGGCGCGACCGAGCTCGCCGTGCACCTCGGGCCGTTCAGCGCCCAGCTCGGCGACGCCGCGAACCAGACCGGTCGCATCGCCGTCGGCGTGGAGTTCGCCCTCGGACGATCGGATGGCCCGGAACCGGGAGACCCGACCGAGGCGCCGATGCCGGTCGCGGACTACTTCTCGGGCACCTTCGACTTCACGGCCGGCTCGGCTCAGGACGGCGGCTACGCGTGCGCCGCTCCCGGCCAGGCGCCCGTGACCGGCACCTTCGGGTGCGCCGCGCTGCCGGTGCTCTACGATCCGGGCAGCGGCCTGCAGACGCTCAGCGGCGCCCCGCGCGCGACACCCAGCGCCGACGACTACCTGACCGTGGCGATCGACGACCTCACCGCCGCGCCCGACGTCACGGCACCCGCGGCCCTCGACTCCGTGCTCTCGGGTCTCGACTTCAGCTTCGACAGCCTGACCGACGGCCTGAAGTCGATCGGCCTGCTGCTCGACCTCGCGATCACGGCCAGCCAGGCCGGTGGTCGGCTGCCGGTCGTCGGTGATGACCTCACGGCGCTCGCCGACGGACTCGCCGACGTCAAGGCCTTCCTCGACGACCCGCAGATCCCCGGCATGCCGACGGCGAACGTCGACGAGGCGGTCTACGGGCCGAACGGCATCCGCCAGGTGCTCGCCGACAAGCTCGTGGCGGCCGGCGTGCTCCGAGACGGCGACTACGGAGCGGTCGGCGGCTGGCCGGTCGAGGCCGCCGGCGACACGACCCCCGGGGCGACCGACATCCGCGTGGTCGCGGTCTGCGACGACGGCGCCGGCGGGGAGGTCGTGTGCCCATCGGGCGCCTCGCTCGCCGACCTGCTCGACCTGCGCATCGAGCTCGAGCTCGGGCAGGGCGCCCGGACGATCAGCGGCGACGGATGCCCCGACGCGACCGCCTGCCCGGGCACCGCGGAGATCCCGCTCGACCTCGGCCTGCCCGGCCTGCCGCTGTCGCTGACCGGCACGGTCACGGCGCAAGCCGGGTGGACGGTCGAGCTCGGCTTCGGCATCTCGCGCGACGACGGCTTCTACCTGCTCGACAATCCCGTGCCCGGCACCGGAGCGGCCGACCCCGAGAACGCCGACGGCCCGCAGGAGGTGCGCGTGAATCTGGGCGCGCACCTGGCGGCCGCCACGCCGATCGCCGGCCGCATCGGCTTCATCGGCATGGAGGCGACCGACAACGAGCCCGGCGGCCAGGCGAGCGGCGCGAGCCTGACCGCGCAGCTCGGGCTCGTGGCATCCGCCTGCGACGCCCTCGCCGGGCCGTACGACGACGGCGTCGTCGACGCCGCCCAGCACTGCACGGGCATCATCCCGATCGCCTCCTTCATCTCGGGCGAGGTCGGCGACTTCCTCACCGAACCGAGCATCACGGGCGGCATCCACCTCGACCTCGCCATCGACACCGGGATCTCGAGCGGGGAGACGTACAGCACGGTGAACAAGACGCTGCCGAGCTTCACCGCGGACTTCGTGCTCGACTGGAGCTTCGACGGCGACACGAGCTCCGATCCGACGCTCGAGCTCAACGACATCGGGGTGAAGGCCGGCGAGCTGTTCACGAAGATGTTCGGCGAGGTGATCGACACGATCAACCCGATCATCGAGCCGATCGAGCCGATCCGCGAGTTCCTGTTCTCGCCGATCCCCGTGATCAGCGACCTGTCGGAGTTCTTCGACGGACCACCGGTGACGATGGTCGACCTCGCCGAGATGACCGGCCTCGTCGACGTCTCGCTGCTCAAGGACATCAACCAGGTGTTCGAGTTCCTCGAGCTCGCGAAGACGCTCGCGAACGGTGAATCGATCACCCTCATCGAATCGCTCTCGCTGTCGCCGGACACGGCCCGCGACGGGGCGCCGCCGACACCCGATGAGGTCGAGGAGCTCTACGACGAGGACGCGGTGGAGAGCGAGGCGAGTTCCCCCGCGAAGAAGTCGGCGTTCGCCTCGAAGGTGAAGGATCCGCTCGCCGACGACGGCAAGGACGACGAATTCGACGCGCTCGGCTCCTCGACGGGCTCGGGCGACGCGTCCGACTTCAGCTACCCGGTGTTCGACGACCCGTCGTGCCTCGTCGGGCTTCTGCTCGGCAAGGACTGCGCGATCGTCGAATGGCGGCCCGACCCGCTGACCGTGCACATGGAGTACACCATGAGCTTCGGGCCGTTCTTCGGGGTGCTGTACGTCACCATCGGCGGAGCGCTCGACGCGAAGGCCGAGATCGGCGCGGGCGTCTCGACGCGAGGCATCCGCATGCTGGGCGAGCAGCTCATCGGCGGCGACGGCATCACGCTCGACGCCGAGTCGATCGCAACGCCGTTCCTGCAGAGCCTATACCTGACCGATCTCGACGCCGAGGGCAAGGACCTCGCCGAGTTCGAGGTGTCCGGCACGATCACCGCCGGCGCGAAGCTCGACATCTTCATCGCTGAAGCGGGCGTGCGCGGGGGCATCACGGCGACCTTCGGGCTCAACCTCAACGACACGCCCGAGGCCGACGGCCGCATGCACATCGACGAGATCATCGAGAAGTTCCCGACGCCGATCTGCCTCTTCGACATCGAGGGCAAGCTCGTCGCGTTCCTCGAGGTGTTCGCCGAGTTCGGCGTGTGCCCGTTCTGCTACTCCGACAGCTGGCGGCTCGCCGAGATCACGCTCTTCGAGTTCTCGTCGTCGTGCGCCGACAACGAGCCCGTGCTCGCCGAGGAGCTCGGCGGCTGGGTGGTGCTGAACGTCGGCCCGAAGGCGGGCGACCGCACGGCGTTCACGGACGTCGAGAACGAGAGCTTCACGGTGCGCCAGATGGCCGCCGAACCCGACGGCGACGGCGAGTATCCGTTCATCGTGACGGCATTCGGCTACAGCCAGCCGTACGAGGGCGTGGGCGTCAAGCTCGACGCCGGCACCGGGAACGACTCGTTCCTCTTCTCGGGATCGGGTGAGGGCGCGCAGGCGGGGGAGGATCCCGAGAGCGAGTCGAACGTCGACGGCGAGACGCCGCCGGACGACCCGAACCGGTGGCCGTTCACCGCGCCCGTCGGCGAGGCGAAGCTCGGCACCGGCAACGACTCGATCGTGACCGGCTCGGGCGACGACGTCGTCGTCGGCGGGCCCGACGACGACACCATCACCCTCGGCGACGGCTCGAACACCGCCTCGGGCGACGAGTCGGACGGCAGCGGGGAGGGCCTCGACCAGATCACCGGCGGCGACGGCACCGACACGCTGCGCGGCGGCGGGAAGAACGACGTCATCGACGGCGGGCTCGGCGGCGACACGATTCGCGGTGATGCCGGCAACGACACGTTGCGCGGCGGCAAGGACAAGCTCAAGGTGCCGCCCGGCGCCCCGTTGCCCGAGGGCGTCTCGAACGAGCTCGACGGCATCGACACGATCATCGGCGGCGCCGGCAACGACACCGTGCTCGGCGGCTCGGGCGACGACCGGCTCTACGGGGACCAGGAGATCGCCGAAGACGTGAACGACGAGTCGCCCGCGGCGCAGCCCGGCGACGGCAACGACCGAGTCGAGGGCGAAGGCGGTGCCGACCGCATCTACGGCGGCGGCCTCGACGACCTGCTGTTCGGCGGGTTCCGGCTCGTCGCGAGCGGCGTCGACGACTCTGCCGACCGGATCCAGGGTGGTGACGGCGCCGACCAGCTGTTCGGCTCGAACGGGGCCGACCTCCTCTACGGCGGACGCGGCGCCGACACGATCAACGGCGAGGCCGGCGCCGACGAGGTGCACGGCCAGTCCGACGCCGACCCGGCCGTCAACGGCGGACCCGACGGCGACCGGCTGTGGGGCGGACCCGGCGCCGACACCGTCAACGGCGAAGACGGCGACGACGAGCTCGTCGGCGACGGCGACGGCGCGACCGATGCCACGATGGGCGGTGACACGGCCGACGGCGGCAACGGCGACGACATCGTGCTCGGCGACAACGGCACGGTCGACGGCGGGCCCGGGGCTCGTGTCGCGCATCCGAGCGAGACCGTCGGGGTCGGCGATCCGTCGCTCGGCGGCGGCGCGGGCGCCGACCGGGTGTACGGCGAGGGCGGCGCCGACAACGCGTACGGCGGCTCCGGGGCCGACCTCGTGCACGGCAACGGCGGCGCCGACCACCTCTACGGCGAGACCGGCGACGACGAGGTCTGGGGCGACGGCGGCGACGACTTCGGCTACGGGGGGCCCGGCGGCGATGTCGTGTTCGGCAACGCCGGGAGCGACCAGCTGCACGGTCAGGAGGGCGGCGACCTCATCGTCGGCGGCCACTACGGTCTCTCCGGCGCCGACGTCGGCGACACGATGTACGGCGGCCCCGACGACGACCGCGCCTTCGGCGACGACGTCGACATCGACGGCGGCGCGAACGGCGTGCTCGACGCGCTCGACGACGTGAGCATCACGCCGTCGGGCGACCCGAACACCTACGGGCCCGATCTCGGCGACGGCGGTACCGGCTCAGACGAGTTCCACGGTCAGGACGCCGCCGACCGGCTCTACGGCGCCGAGGACTACGACCAGCTGTTCGGCGAGCTCTCCGGCGACCGCCTCATCGGCGGTGCCGGGCCCGACGACCTCGTCGGAGACCAGGGCACCATCGCACCGCCGGCCCGGCTCGTCGCCCCGCCCTCGGGCGGATGGCAGCCGGGCTCGCCGAACGGGTCGCCCGAGACCGACCTCGCGCTCGTCGCACCGACGGTCGGCGGAGACGACCTGATCTGGGGCGATTTCGACACCGACGGGGCGCCCTGGACGACCGGCGGCGACGACCGTGGCTTCGGCGGCCACGGCATCGACACCCTTCGCGGCGGCGCGTTCGACGACCACCTCGAGGGCAACGGCGGACAGGACCGGATCTTCGGCTTCGACGAGGACTCCGACCACTCGAGCGACGGCGCCGACGACCTGATCGGCGGATCTTCGCCGGTGAACCCGCTCGCCGACCCCGAGGGCGCGGACAACGCGCTCGACGAGGGCGAGGTCGAGATGCAGGGCAACGGCGAGGACGACGTGATGACGGGCGACAACGCGGTGCTCACTCGCGTCGCCGACCCCGACGACGCCGACGCGTGGGAGACCGACCCGGTGACCGGCGGGGTGTTCCGCGAGGTTACCCTGCTCGACACCGAGAAGACGGGCGCCTCGCTCGACGCGGTCTCGGGCGGCGACTTCATGCTCGGCAACGACGAGAACGACCGCATGTTCGGCGAGGGCGGCAACGACCTCGTGCAGGGCAACGCGCACGACGACCTCGTCGAGGGCGACCAGGACGGCGACTGGCTCGAGGGCAACGGCGACGAGGACGACCTCGTCGGGGGATCGAGCTTCCCCGACCAGCCCGACGGAGGCGACGTGCTGTGGGGCGGCGGCGGCGCCGACGTGCTCGCCGGCGACAACGCCTGCATCGTGCGCGACGTGCCCGGCATCGAGTTCGCCCCGAGCTCCTGCCCGGCGCTCGACGATCCGGCGCCCGAGGAGTTCCACTACGTCACGAGCCAGCTCGGCGTCGAGACGCGGCGGGGGCTCGTCTCCCACGACCTCGACGGGCCGTTCCCGAGCGAGTTCGGCCGCGACACCCTGAACGGCGGTTCGGGGGTCGATGCCGAGTTCGGCCAGGACGGCGGCGACGCGCTCTTCGGCGACGGCGGAGCCGACGTCCAGCACGGCAACGGGGCCGCGGACATCGTGGTGGGCGACCGACCGATCGACGCGTACGGCGAGATCGTGCTGCCGATCGAGGTCGGGGGAGCACTGCCCGCGCTTCCGGCGGTGCCCGCCGGGCTGCCCGGCGCTCCGAGCGTCGGCGCCGCCCTCGTCGGGGCGCCGCAGGCCGACGGCCAGGACGACCAGTTCGGCGGGTCGAACCTCGCCGGCCACCGGGACGCGGGCGACTGGCTCTTCGGCGACGGCGAGGCGGACTTCCAGCTCGGCGACAACGGCGAGTTGAACCGCACGGTCGAGGGTGGGGGCGACGACGCGGCCTACGCCGTCGACGAGGAGCGCTACCCCGACAACGACCCGCCCGACGACGGCTCGGCGGTCATCGAGCGCGAGGTCACGCGCTACGACGTCGGGGCGCCGGCCGCGGCCGGTGTCTGGGGTGCCGACCTGATCTTCGGCGGCAACGGCACCAACCCGCTCATCTCGGCGGGTGCCGGCGACGGCGACGACAGCCAATGGGGCCAGGACGGCAACGACCGGCTGTTCGGCGAGGACGGCGCCGACGACCAGTTCGGCGAACTCGGCGACGACACCATGTGGGGCGGCGCCGGCGAGGATGCGATGGTGGGCGACCGCGGCGGCGTGCAGACCCGTTTCGTCGAGAGCGACGGCAGCGATGCGGGCGACCCCGACATCCTGACGCACACCAGCCAGGGCCCTCCCGGCATCAACCTCGGGGGGCCCGACTCGGGCGCGCAGGACGCGGTGCTGCACCCCTTCGAGGCGCACCCGCTCTATCGAGGCACCTCCCTCACGCACGACCGCGACGGCTCGGTGCTCGTGATGAACGGGCACGAGGCCGGCGGCGCGGACCGCATGCGCGGCGGACCGGGACACGACTCGATGCACGGCGGCGAGGGCGCCGACCTCATGAACGGCGACTCGGGCGGTGACTACGCCTACGGCGACGACGGCGCCGACGTCATGTGGGGCGGGCGGGGCAACCCCGTCGTCGGCGCACCGGACCTGCCGGGCCGCAACGCCCCCGGCGCGGACGGCCAGTGGATCGACGTGCTCTTCGCCGGCTACGGCGCCTCCGCGACCGAGGCCGGTGCCGACATCGTCGACTACCAGCCGCGCTCCGGCGTCGATCCGGCGTCGTGGTTCACGATGGT
Source organism: Agromyces sp. NPDC057679 (assembly GCF_042799635.1). NCBI lineage: Bacteria > Bacillati > Actinomycetota > Actinomycetes > Micrococcales > Microbacteriaceae > Agromyces > Agromyces sp. NPDC057679. The sequence goes on from NZ_JBHVIK010000005.1 coordinate 283,128, forward strand.
CCAGGCGTACGCCGACACCGCGCCCGAGGGCGCCGGGACTCCGGGGCGCACCGAGACGCGCCAGCATCACCACGGCACCGACTGGCAGTACGGCGGGTGGGATCGCGATGTGCTGCAGGCGGATGTCTCGGCCAACGGCCCGAACGACGGTGACAAGCTGCTCGACTGGGGTGGCGCCTACAACCTGTACACCGCGTGCAACTCGGCCTACGGCGGGTGGAACGACGTGCGGAAGATCGACCCCAACAACCTCGCCGGGCTCGAGAAGCTCGCCTATGTGACCGGCGCCCGGGCCGAATTCGACGGCGCGCCGACCCTCGGCGACGTGCAGGCGAACGGCTCGGCGTTCCGCGAGGTCGCGATCGTCTACACGAAGGACCTCAAGAACAACACCGGCAAGGCGTTCTCGGGCACCCCCGGCCACTTCGAGAACTTCATCTGCGCGAGCGACTGACGCCGGATCGGCGGACGCGGCGGCAGCGGGGGCGACCCGCCGCGTCCGCGTTTCGGCGGCATCGCGCGCCGACGGCTACTTGCCGGTGCCGTAGTCGCGGTTGTAGCGCTCGAGCACCTCGCCGATCGGACCGTCGAACGTGAGCGCGCCCTTGTCGAGGTACAGGCCGCGCGTGCAGAAGCGGCGCAGGTCGCGCTCGTTGTGCGAGACGAAGAACAGCGTGCGGCCGCCGGCGAGCAGCTCGTCGATGCGCTCGTAGCACTTCTCGCGGAAGGCCTTGTCGCCGACGGCGAGCACCTCGTCGACCAGCATGATCGGCTCTTCGAGCTGCGAGATCACGGCGAACGCGATACGCACCTTCATGCCGCTCGAGAGGTGCTTGTAAGGCGTGTCGAGGAAGTCGCCGATCTCGGCGAAGCCGATGATCTCGTCGAAGCGCGCGTCGATCTGGGCCCGCGACATGCCGTGCAGGCCGGCGGTCAGGTAGACGTTGTCGCGCACGGTGAGGTCGTCGACGAATCCGCCCGTGATCTCGATGAGCGGGGCGACGCCGCCGGCGACGGTCACCGAGCCCTCGTCGGGCAGCATGACCCCGGCGACGAGCTTCAGCAGGGTCGACTTGCCCTGGCCGTTGCGGCCCACGACGCCGATGGCCTCGCCTTGGCGCACGTCGAACGAGACGTCGCGCAGCGCCCAGAACTCGCCGGGCCGGGTGCGGCGGCGGCGGCCGGCGAGGAGGTCCTTGAAGGAGCGGCGGCCGCGGCGGTTGCGGCGGAATCGCACGCCGAGTCCCTCGACCCGGATGTCGAACGGCTCGGCGCCGCCCTGGGCGACATCATCGCGAACGGATGCCTCGGTCATCAGATCTCCTTCAGCACCTGTCGTTCGGACAGGCGGAAGACCCAGAGCCCGAGGGCGAGGAAGCCGAGCGACATCACGGCGGCGACGGCCACTTCGAACCAGATGAGCTGTTCGGGGAAGAACGCGGCCCGGTAGAGCGAGAAGATGCCCGACAGCGGGTTGAACGCCGCCCAGAACTGCATGCCCTCGGGCAGGTCGGTCGAGGCGTAGATGATCGGGGTCGCGTAGAAGAGGAACCGGAGCACGAGCTTCACCGCCCGCTCGAGGTCGCGGAAGAACACGACGAGCGGGGCGACGATGAGGCAGACGCCGGCGGTCAGCACCGCCTGCAGCAGCACCGCCAGCGGGAAGTACACGACCTGCCAGTTGAGCTCGGCGCCGAACACGATCGCGAAGAGGGCGAGCACGGGCAGCGCGAACACGAACTCGATGCCCTTCGACAGCACGATGCGGTTCACCCAGATCGTGCGGGGGATCATCGTCGAGCGCACGAGCTTCGCGTCCTTCAGGAACGCCCGGGTCGAGTCCGAGACGGCGCCGTTGAACCACATCCACGGCAGGAGCGCCGACAGCAGGAACACGATGTACGGATCGGTGCCGACGCCCTTGTCGAACACCTGGGTGAAGACGAACCAGTAGATGCCCGCCATCACGAGCGGGTCGAGCACCGACCAGACGTACCCGAGCGCCGAAGTCGAGTAGCGCACCTTGAGGTCGCGGGTCGTGAGCAGCCACAGCGCATGCCGGTATCGCGCGAGCGGCGTCCGCTGCAGCGGATGCGCGTCTCGGTACGACACCGATGCTGTGCTCATCACGTCTCTCATCGTAGATGGCTCCCCGGGGTAGATTTGATGCAGACGGGTGGCGACGTGCCGAGCCCGACCCGGAAGGAATCGAGCCCCGTGCATCGCACCAGCACCCGCGTCATTCTCAGCTGTGCCGCGATCGGCGTCGGGGGAGGGCTCGTCGCCGCCGGTTCGGGGTACTTCGCGGGCCTCATCGCCGGCATCGCGCCGATGCTCTACGGCATCACGATCGGCACGCACTTCCTGCCGAGCGCGGTCGCGCTGGCGCTCCTCAAGCGCCCCGGCGTCGGCATCCTCACCGGGTTCATCGCCGGCCTCGTCGGCGCGGCCTTCGCCCCGCACTGGATCCTGCGCTTCCTCGGCACCGGCCTCCTCGTCGGCGCGCTGCTCGAGCTGCCCTTCTTCCTCACCCGCTACAAGAACTGGTCGCCGTGGCTCTACTACGTGGCCGCGGGCGGGTCGGGCATCATCCTCGCCGTGGGCACCTTCATCGCCCTCGGCCCCGAGCACTACGCGCCGTGGTTCTGGGCGCTCTACCTCGCCATGTTCGCGCTCAGCCCGGTGCTGTTCACCTGGCTCGGCCGGGTCATCGCCGCCTCGCTGTCGCGGGCGGGCGTCGCGCGCACCCTGCGCTGACGCGCTCTCGCACGCCTGGGCGGTGAGAACGACGAAGGGCGGATGCCACGTGGCATCCGCCCTTCGACTCTTGCGCTGTGCAGTGCAGGTCACACGAAGTGGTTCGCACGCTCCAGGTCTTCGGCGAAGTCGATCTCGACCGCGTAGAGGTCGGAGACGTCCATCGGCTCGACGAGGAGGCCGTTGTTCTCGATCGCGAGCTCGAGGCCGCGCTCGAAGTAGTCCTGGTCGCCGACCCGCTGCAGGTGCGCGAGGAACGTGGCCTTGTCGCGACCGGAGATGTAGTTGATGCCGACGGCCTCGCCGAGACCGCCCTTGACGGTCTTCGAGAGCTCCTTGATGTAGCCCTCGGCGCTCGTCGTGTACTTCACCTCTTCGTCGGAGACCTTCGCCGTGTTCACCGTCACGAACGACTGGTCGCGTGCGATGAAGGGGAGGGCGCGGTCGAGGATGGCGGGGTCGAAGACGACGTCGCCGTTCATCCACAGGACGCCGCCCGACTGCGAGGCCGCGAGGGCGCGCATGAGCGACTTCGAGGTGTTCGTCTGGTCGTACTCCTCGTTGTAGACGAAGGACGCCTGCGGGAACGCCTCGATGATGTGCTCGAGCTTGTAGCCGACGACGATCGTCACGTTGGCGTTCGCGCCGAACGCGTGCTCGACGTTGTCGAACTGCTGGCGCATGATGGTGCGGCCGTCGCTGAGTTCGGTCAGGGGCTTGGGGAGGGATCGCCCGAGCCGGCTTCCCATGCCGGCCGCGAGAATCACGATCTGGGTGGTCACTGCATCTCCTTCGGTGGGTCGGATGCCCCCACCGGGCGACTTCGTTCTACGGAGTTCGCCCGGAGTTCATCCGGAAGTTCACATGTGGACACGCCGTTATGCCGCAACCCAGCGTATCCGGGGGTGCTCCCGCGTCGCCATTCGGGGGCACCGGTCGTAGTGCGATCGTGATATGACGCACAGGGAATCCACAGTCAGCCGATCCGGCCCCCGAGGCGCGCTCGACGGGCGGTCATTGGTAGGTTTGCTGGGTGACTTCCGTTTCGCGCTCCGATCACGACGACGAAGCTGCCGAAGGCACCGGTGCGGGGGCGCCTCGAAAGAGCGGAACCGTGCCGGGGGCCGCGAGCAGCGATGCTTCGAGTGCCCGCAAGAGCACCGCGAAATCCGCGAAGACGATGACGCCGGCCGAACGTGCGGCCGCCCGCTCCGCCGCCGCGAAGAAGGCCGCCGCGACCCGCCGTGCGAACAAGGCGGCGGCTGCGGCAGAGGCGGCAGAACAGGGTGTCGTCGCAGACGCCGCCGACTCGAAGCGCACCGGCGCGTCGAACGCCGCGTCGTCTGCCGCCAGGACGGCGCGCGGCGCCGGAGCGAAGACCGCGCGCACGCCGCGCGACTCGGCCGCGAAGAGCGTGGCGAGCACGCCCGGCGACCGCAGCCGGGCGACCGCCGCAGCCAGCGCGCAGCGCCAGGCGCAGCAGCGCGTCGCCGCGTCGATCACCACCGAGACCACGGCGGCTGAACGGGCCCCGCGCAAGCCGGCCGACCAGACGCTCCCCGCGGCGACGAGCGAGCCGCCCGTCGTCGCCGAGCGCGACGAGCCCGGCCGCGACGAGGTCGACGAGACCACCACCGATCGACGCACCCCGGTCGCCGAGGTCCGCGCCGCCGCAGCCGCCGTCGCCGCGAGCGAGGCCGCGCAGGCCGAGGCCGCCACGCCCGACGAGGCTGAGCCGGTGGCTGAGGCGGAGACGGTCGTCGAGGCGGAGCCCGTTGTCGAGGCCGAGCCCGTCGTCGAGGCGGATCCTGTGGCTGAGGCGGAGCCCGTCGTCGAGGCGGATCCCGTTGTCGAGGCCGCGCCCGTTGTCGAGGCCGAGACGGTGACCGAGCCGGCCCCGGCCGACGCGACGCCGGTCGACGACACGTCGGCGATCGAGGCATCCGCACCGCTCATCGCGGCGCAGTCGGTCGCCGTGATCCCCGCGAAGAAGAACGCGGCCCCTCGTAAGAAGCGCACCCTGCGCGTCGCACGCCCGGCGCCGCCCGCCGGCACGCCGAACGTGCTCTCGATCACCGGCCTCGTGAAGCGCTTCGGCGAGAACACGGCCGTCGACGGCATCAGCCTGGATGTGCGCGCCGGCTCGTTCTTCGGCATCGTCGGGCCGAACGGCGCCGGCAAGACGACGACGCTCTCGATGATCACGGGGCTCCTGCGGCCCGATGCCGGCACGGTCCGCATCCACGACATCGACGCGTGGGCAGACCCGCACGCCGCCAAGCGCGCGACCGGCGTGCTGCCCGACCGCCTGCGGCTGTTCGACCGGCTGACCGGTGCGCAGCTCCTCTACTACTCGGGCGTGCTGCGCGGTCTCGACAACCGCACCGTGCGCGAGCGCAGCGCCGACCTCATCTCGGCCTTCGGCCTCGATGACGCCGTCGACCGGCTCGTCGCCGACTACTCGGCGGGCATGACGAAGAAGATCGCGCTCGCGTGCGCGATGATCCATTCCCCGCGCCTGCTCGTGCTCGACGAGCCGTTCGAGTCCGTCGACCCGGTGTCGGCGGCCAACCTCACCGAGATCCTCGAGCGCTACGTCGCCGGCGGCGGCACCGTCGTGCTGTCGAGCCACGGCATGGACCTGATCGAGCGCGTCTGCGACTCGGCCGCGATCATCGTCGCCGGCCGGGTGCTCGCGGCGGGCACCCTCGACGAGGTACGTGCTGGCCACACCCTCGAAGACCGATTCGTCGAGCTCGCGGGCGGACGCAAGGCAGCGGAAGGCATGGAATGGTTGCACAGTTTCTCCGACTGAAACTGCGCCTGCTGGCGAACATCTTCCGCCGCAGCACCTGGCAAGTGGTCGGCATCGTGCTCGGCCTCGTCTACGGACTGGGTCTCGCGCTGCTGCTCTTCCTCTCGCTCGTCGGGCTGCGCCTCGTCGAAGACGTGGCGGTCATCCGCGACGTGCTGGTGGTCGCCGGCGCCGCGACCGTGCTCGGCTTCATCGTGTTCCCGCTCGTGTTCGGCACGGAAGACACGATGGACCCGCGTCGCTTCGCCTTCTTCGGCCTGCCCGACCGCACCCTGGCCCTGTCGCTCGCGGTCGCGGGGCTCATCGGCATCCCGGCGCTCGTGCTCGCGATCGTGCTCCTCGGCACGGTCGTCACGTGGTCGCGCGGCGTCGCCGAGACCCTCCTCGCACTCATCTCCGCGGCGCTCGCCTTCGCGACCTGCCTGCTGCTCGCCCGGGTGACGACCGCACTCGCCTCGTTCCTGCTCTCGACGCGGCGTTCGCGCGAGCTGATGGGGGTCATCGGCCTCCTGCTCATCGTCATGCTCTCGCCGATCATCGTCGTGCTCGTCACGCTCGACTGGGCGAACTCGGGGCTCGAGATCCTCGGCGTCCTCGGCGACATCCTCGGCTGGACCCCGTTCGGCGCCGTGTTCGCGGTGCCCGGCGACGCGGCCGCCGGCGCGTGGGGTCCGGCCATCCTCGAGCTGCTGATCGCCGTCGCCACCCTCGGTCTGATCTGGCTCGCCTGGCAGTCGCTCGTCGCGAAGATGCTCGTGACCCCCGGTCGCGAGGCCTCGGCGAAGAGCTACCGCGGGCTCGGCTGGTTCGACCGGATGCCGCATGGCGCGACCGGTGCCGTCGCGGCGCGCAGCTTCACGTATTGGTTCCGCGACGCGCGGTACTGGGTGTCGATCGTCATGGTGCCGATCGTGCCGGTGCTCGTCATGGTGCCGCTCGGCGTCGCCGGGGTGCCGATGCAGTACCTCGCGCTCATCCCGGTGCCGCTCATGTGCCTGTTCCTCGGCTGGAGCCTGCACAACGACACCGCGTACGACTCGACCGCGATCTGGCTGCACATCACCTCAGGCGTGCGCGGCAACGCCGACCGGCTCGGACGACTGGTGCCGGTGCTCGTCGCCGGCGTGCTCGTGATCGGGCTCGGCAGCGCCGTCACGGTGTTCGTCCTGAACGACTGGCGGCTGCTGCCCTCACTGCTCGGCGTGAGCACGGCGCTGCTGCTCGCGGGCCTGGGCGTCGGCTCGATCACCTCGGCGCGGTTCCCGTACCCGGCGGTGAAGCCCGGTGACAGCCCGTTCCAGCAGCCGCAGTCGACGGGCGGCATCACCGCGCTCGTGCAGTCGCTCACGATGTTCGCCTCGGTGCTCGTCGCGGCGCCGGCCGCGATCTTCGCCGCGCTCGGCATCCTCGTCGACCCCGGATGGCACGCGGCCGCCTTCGCCTCCGGCGTCGGGCTCGGTCTCGTGGTGCTCGTCGTGGGCGTCTGGTGGGGCGGGCGCGTGTTCGACGCCCGCGGGCCCGAGATGATCGCCGCCGCGATCCGCGCGTGAGTCGTTCGTCGTGGCCGGGCGGCCACGACCGTGTGATCGACGCGTAGAATCGAGCGCATGATCCACACCGTGCGCGCGAGCATCGCCGACCCCGGTCAGCCGGGCGGCGGCACCGACGTCCTCGACCGCGAACTCGAGAAGCTCCTCAACGAAGAGGCCATCGAGCCGGGCGATCACGAGCGATTCTCGCACTACGTCCAGAAGGACAAGATCCTCGAGTCGGCGATCACGGGCAAGCCCGTGAAGGCGCTCTGCGGCAAGAAGTGGACCCCGGGCCGCGACCCCGAGAAGTTCCCGGTCTGCCCGAGCTGCAAAGAGATCTACGAGCGGATGAAGTCGCAGTAGTCCGCCTCGACGCTCCGCCGGCTGGCCCGCGTCTCAGCGGTACGTCGTCGGGATGACCGGTTCGCCGCGACCGAGCCGGAACGCCTCGATCGGCAGCTCCTGCATGACCTCGGCGCGGTGGGCGCGGGCCGCGGCGGTGCCGGCGGTGCCGAGGAACGCCGGGTCGACCTCGCCCTTCGAGACGAGCTGCACCATCAGCGGGCGCAGCTTGTCGCCGGCGTCGAACTCGGCCTCGCCGCCGGGGCCGTCGCCGACGAACACGAGCTCCTCGCGGGCGGTGCGGGTGGCGTCGAGACGGCGGGCCGCGTTCTTGCGGCCGCCCACGCTGGCCTTCTGGGTCGACGCCTTCGCGACCGGGATCCACTCGCCGGCATCGTCGCGGCGGGCGACGAGCTTGTAGACCATGCCCGCCGCGGGGAACCCGGATCCGGTGACGACCGCCGTGCCCACGCCGTACGCGTCGACCGGGGCGCCCGACAGCCCGGCGATCGTGAACTCGTCGAGGTCGCTCGTGACGGTGATGCGCGTGTCGACGGCGCCGAGCGCGTCGAGCTGTTCGCGCACCGCGGCGACGACGGTGGGCAGGTCGCCCGAGTCGATGCGCACGGCGCCGAGCTCGGGGCCGGCGACCTTCACGGCGAGCTCGACGCCGCGGGTGATGTCGTAGGTGTCGACCAGCAGCGTGGTCTTCGGGCCGAACGCCGCGACCTGGGCGCGGAACGCGTCCTCCTCGCTGTCGTGCAGCAGGGTGAAGGCGTGGGCGGCGGTGCCCATCGTCGGGATGCCCCAGGTGCGCCCCGCCTCGAGGTTCGACGTCGCGTCGAAGCCGGCGATGTACGCGGCGCGAGCCGCGGCGATCGCGGCGCGCTCGCTGGTGCGGCGCGAGCCCATCTCCGAGATCGGGCGGCCGAGCGCCACGGAGACCATGCGGGCGGCGGCGCTCGCCACCGAGGAGTCGTAGTTGAGGGTCGAGAGCACGATGGTCTCGAGCATGACCGCCTCGGCGAAGCTCGCCTGGATGGTCAGGAGCGGCGAGCCCGGGAAGTACGCCTCGCCCTCGCGGTAGCCCCAGATGTCGCCCGCGAAGCGGTAGTCGGCGAGCCAGTCGATCGTGGCCGGCCGCACCACCTCATGCTCCTGGAGCCATTGGAGCTCGGCGTCCTCGAAGCGGAAGCGCTGCACGAGTTCGAGCAGGCGCCCGATGCCGGCGACGACGCCGTAGCGGCGACCGTCGGGCAGGCGTCTGGCGAACGCCTCGAAGAGGCTCTCACGGTGAGCGGTGCCGTCGCGCAGGGCGGCATCGACCATCGTCAGTTCGTAGCGGTCGGTGAAGAGGGCAGCTGAGCCGGTCACGCACTCGAGCCTACTGGGACGGCCGGTTCGGGCGGCGGTGTGCCGCCACCGCGTGCCGCGGACTCGCCTAAGCTTGAACCTCGTGACGGATGCACCGATCGGAATCTTCGACTCGGGGGTCGGTGGACTCACCGTCGCCCGTGCCGTCAAAGACCAGCTGCCGAACGAGTCGATCCTCTACATCGGCGATCTCGAGCACTCGCCCTACGGGCCGAAGAAGATCGCCGACGTCCGCGGCTACGCCCTCGCCGTGCTCGACGACCTCGTCGCGCAGGGTGTGAAGATGCTCGTGATCGCCTGCAACACGGCCTCGGCGGCGATGCTGCGCGACGCGCGCGAGCGGTACGACGTGCCCGTGGTCGAGGTGATCCAGCCGGCGGTCCGCCGCGCCGTCGCCGCGACGAAGACCGGCCGGGTCGGCGTCATCGGCACCCAGGGCACGGTCTCGTCGCGCGCCTACGACGACGCCTTCGCGGCGGCGCCCCACCTCGAGCTCTTCTCGCAGGCCTGCCCGCGCTTCGTCGAGTTCGTCGAGGCGGGCGTCACGACCGGCGACGAGCTGCTCGCCGTGGCCGAAGAGTATCTCGCGCCGCTGCGCCGGGCCGACATCGACACCCTCGTGCTCGGCTGCACCCACTACCCGTTCCTCAAGGGCGCCATCTCGTACGTCATGGGCGAGGGCGTCACCCTCGTCTCGAGCGACGTCGAGACCGCGAACGACGTGTACCGCGTGCTCGTGAGCGGCGGCATGGAGCGACGTGCCCCCGAGCCGCCGAGCTACCGCTACGAGGCGACCGGCCGCTCGACGAGCGCCTTCCTCGACCTCGCCCACCGACTCATCGCCCCCGAGATCCCGAGCGTCGAGCTCGTGCAGACGGGTGCGGTCACCATCCCAGACCGAGAACAGCTTCGACAGGAGAACCTATGACCGAGGCATCCGCCGCCGCGATCGTCCGTGCCGACGGGCGCACCCCCGACCAGCTGCGCGAGGTGACCATCGAACGCGGCTGGAGCGCCCACGCCGAGGGCAGCGCGCTCATCTCGTTCGGGGGCACCAAGGTGCTCTGCACGGCGAGCTTCACGAACGGCGTGCCGCGCTGGCTCAACGGCAAGGGCAAGGGCTGGGTCACCGCCGAGTACGCGATGCTGCCGCGCGCGACGAACACGCGCAACGACCGCGAGAGCGTGAAGGGCCGCATCGGCGGCCGCACGCACGAGATCAGCCGCCTCATCGGCCGCAGCCTCCGCGCGGTGGTCGACATGAAGGCGCTCGGCGAGAACACCCTGCAGATCGACTGCGACGTGCTGCAGGCCGACGGCGGCACCCGCACCGCGGCGATCACCGGTGCCTACGTCGCGATGGCCGACGCCATCGAGTGGGCCCGCGGCCAGAAGTTCATCGGCCAGAAGTCGACCCCGCTCATCGACACCGTCTCGGCGGTCTCGGTCGGCATCATCGACGGCACGCCGATGCTCGATCTCGCCTACGTCGAGGACGTGCGCGCCGAGACCGACATGAACGTCGTCGCCACCGGCCGCGGACTCTTCGTCGAGGTGCAGGGCACTGCCGAGGGCGCACCGTTCGACCGGCGCGAGCTCGACTCGCTGCTCGACCTGGCGCTCGCCGGCACCGCGTCGCTCACCGAGCTGCAGCGCGCCGCGCTCGCCGCGTCGCTCGCGGCGGGGGAGTGAGCGTGGCGGCGTCGGGCGCCGGCCAGGCCGGCGCGCTCGAGGTCGTGCTCGCGACCCACAACGCGCACAAGGTCGCCGAGTTCCAGCGCATCCTGGGCGAGCGGATGCCCGGCATCACCGTGCTGCCGTACGACGGGCCCTCGCCCGTCGAGGACGGCACGAGCTTCGCCGCGAACGCGCTCATCAAGGCCCGCGCGGCGGCGGCCCACACGGGGCGCATCGCGCTCGCCGACGACTCGGGCATCGCGGTCGACGTCATGGGCGGGGCGCCCGGCATCTTCTCGGCGCGCTGGGCCGGGCACGCGGCGGGCGACGTCGAGAACGTGAAGCTGCTGCTCGCGCAGCTCGGCGACGTGCGTCGGCCGAACCGCGGGGCGGCGTTCCACTGCACGATCGCCGTGGTCGTGCCCGCGGCGCTCGCGGGCGCGGCGTCGGCCGGTGAGCCGGCCGATGAGGAGTTCGTCGCCGAAGGGCTCTGGCGCGGCGCGCTCGCCTACGAGCCGCGCGGGTCGCACGGGTTCGGCTACGACCCCGTGTTCGAGCCCGAGGGGTACGAGGTCACGGCGGCCGAGCTGCTCCCCGAGCAGAAGAACGCGATCAGCCACCGGGCGCGCGCCTTCGAGGCGCTCATCCCCGAGCTCGAGCGGATCGCCGAACGAGTCGGGGCCGCAGCCGAGTAGTCCGCGCACTCACCCGGTGACGAACGCCGTCACCCGGTCGGCGAAGTCGTTGAACCCGGTGCCCGTGGTGAGCATCGCCCAGCCGTGGCCCACGCCATCGGTGACGATGGTGATGTCGTCGCTCGCGGTCGCGCCGGCGAGCTGCTGCAGCTCGCCGGCGTCGACCGAGGTGTCGCCGGGCGCGACGGCGAGGAGGAGCGGCGCGGTGAGGTCGGGCGCGTCGTCCATCGAGTCGTAGCCGCGGAACGCGAGCGGTCCCGACAGGTCGACGACCCCGTCGAGCACGCCGGTGCCGCCGTCGCGTCCGCCCGCGACGACCGCCGCCGTGCCGCCCATCGAGGCGCCCACGACGACGACGCGTTCGGCGCCCTGCTCGCGCGCCCAGTCGGCGGCGGCGAGGATCGCGTCGGCCCCGTCGTCGACGACGTGGTTGGCGTCGCGGGGGCACTCGGTCTCGCCGTAGCCGCAGGAGTTCACGAGCAGCACCTGCACGCCCTGCTCGGCGAGCGTCGAGGCGTAGGGCCAGAATCCGCACTCGTCCTGGTTGCGCTGGTGCGCGAAGATCGCGGTGGTCGTGCCCTCGCCCGCAACGCCGACGTCGAAGCGCGCGTCGCCGACGGGCAGCCACATCGCCGAGGAGTCGACGCCGGTGTCGCCGCAGCGCTCCGAGGGCGAGGCGGGCGCCTCGGCCGACGAGCCCGTACCGGGGGAGCCGCCCGGGGTCTGCGATGCGCCGGCACCGGGATCGGCGGCGCATCCGGAGAGCGCAGCGGCGAGGCATCCGAGGAGCAGGGCGACGGCGAGCGTGCGACGCGACGGCATGCCCCGCAGCCTAGGGCCGTCGGGCCGGGTGCCGCGACCCCGGGCGCGCGATCGCCGGGTCGCGTCCGCTGCCATGCCGATGAGAACGCGACTCATTCCTGATTGGGCCGAATCGCCCCGAACCGCCCTCGGCCCGACCTACGCTGGGAGGGACATGGCACACGATCACTCCCACGACCACGCCGCGACCGCGAACCGCACCCGACTCTGGATCGCGATCGCGATCATCGGCGCGTTCGTCGTCGTGCAGGTCGTCGGCGGCATCGTGAGCGGGTCGCTCGCCCTGCTCGCCGACGCCGGGCACATGACGAGCGACCTCATCGGCCTCGTCGTCGCGCTCGTCGCCGCCTTCGTCGCCGCCCGGCCGGCGACCGACCGTCAGACCTACGGGTTCCGTCGCGCCGAGGTGTTCGGCGCGCTCATCAACGGCGTCATCCTGATCGTCGTGGCGGTGAGCGTCACGATCGGCGCGATCGGCCGGCTCGTGACGGGAGCCGAGGGCGAGGCGCACGAGGTGCAGGGCGGCCTGATGCTCGTCATCGCCGTCGTCGGCCTGGCCGCGAACATCGCCGCGATGCTCGTGCTGCGCGGTGGCGCGAAGGACTCGATCAACCTGCGCGGCGCCTACCTCGAGGTGCTCGGCGACACGATCGGCTCGGCGCTCGTGATCGTCGCCGCGATCGTCATCCTGCTCACCGGGTGGAGCGCGGCCGACCCGATCGCCTCGCTCGGCATCGCGGTGCTCATCGTGCCGCGCGCGCTGTCGCTGCTGCGCGACGTCGTGCGGGTGCTCAGCGAGGGCGCGCCCGCCGAGACGGATGTCGCGGAGATCCGCGAGCACATCCTCCGCACGCAGGGCGTGGTCGCCGTGCACGACGTGCACGTGTGGCAGATCACCTCGGGGCAGCCGGTGTTCACGGCCCACGTCGAGGTCGAGCCCGAGGTCTTCGAGTCGGGCCGCACGGGCGCCCTGCTCGACGAGCTCGGCGGATGCCTCACCGAGCACTTCGACGTCGCACACTCGACCTTCCAGCTCGAGCCCGGCGGCCGCGCCGAACAGGAGCAGGGCTCGCACTGCTAGCGCGTCACGGCGGCAGGGGGCGCCGCCCGAAGCCGAAGATGACGAATGCCCCGGGGCTGCCGCAGACGGCAGCCCCGGGGCATCTTCGAGTCATCGACGCTCAGCGCTCGTCGTGCTTGGGACCCCGCTCGAAGACGTCGGCGTCGAGCACGAGGTGCTCGGCCTCGTCTTCATCGGTGATGACGTCTTCGCCGGCGGCGGCCGCCTTCTTCGCCTTGTGGCGCTCGCTGAGGTAGTGCCACAGGGTGATGAGCGCCGTGCCGCCGACGGCTGCGAGGAGGATCAGGTCGATGTACTCCTTCACGAGTTCGGCGACGAAGGGGATGAACCCGATCGCGTAGCCGAACATCGTGAGGCCGAAGCCCCAGAGCACCGCGCCGATGAAGTTGTAGAGCGTGTACTTGCCCTTGGGCATGTGGCCGACGCCCGCCGCGACCGGGGCGAAGGTGCGCACGATCGGCACGAAGCGGGCGAGGATGATCGTGAGGCCGCCGAAGCGCTCGAAGAAGGCGTTGGTGCGCTCGACGTTCTTGACGCTGAAGAGCCCCGATTCCTTCCGCTCGAAGATCGTGGGGCCGGCCTTGTGCCCGATGTAGTAGCCGACTTCACCGCCGAGGAAGGCGGCGAGCCCGATGAGCAGCGCGACCCACCACACGCTGATGCCGAAGACGCCGTCGGGCGAGCCGGGCAGCGGGTGCGAGAGCAGGCCCGAGATGACGAGCAGGGTGTCGCCCGGCAGCAGGAAGCCGACGAGCAGGCCGGTCTCGGCGAACACGATGCCGCACACGACGAGCAGGGCCCAGGGGCCGGCCCCGGCGATGATCGTCTCAGGATCGAGCCAGGGGATGAGTGCGGTGTGGACCATGTGCGGTGGCTCCAGTCGTCGGACCCGCCGTGTCTCGGGACACGTGCGTGGTCAGCAGGCGGCGGGGGATTTCGTTGCAGTTTACCGAGCGCTCGCGCTGCGCGGCATCCCACTGCAGGATGACCCTCCGCTCACTCTGTGGAGTGACGACCGCCGCCCGTGAGGGGCCGACGGCCGCTCAGGCAGCGAGTGCGTCGAAGATCGCGCCGTTCAGGCGGAACGAGTTGCGCACCTCGTCGATGAGCGCGTCGACCTGTGCGGGCTCGAGCGCGAGGGCGTTCATGGCCTCGCGGTAGCCGCGCTTGTATCGCACGACGCCCTCGTCGGCAGCGATGTCGAAGCGGTAGAACGCGAGCTGCTCGGGCGTCGCGCCGTAGTGGCGTGCGACGAGCCGGGCGATGGCCTGGCCGCCCGAGAGGTCGCCGAGGTAGCGCGTGTAGTGGTGCGCGAGGTAGCGCACGTCGTCGTCGGCGAGGCTGCGCAGGTGCGCGGCGTACTCGGCGGTGGCGGGCAGCGCCGGGTGGGTCTCGCGCCAGTCGGCGGCGCCGAGCGCCGCGAGGTCGGACTCGATGGCCGCCATGCGGGCGAGCTCGGGGTCGAAGACGCTGGGGTCGCCGTCGCGGATGCCTCGCGCCTCGAGCGCCTCGTAGACCCAGGCGAACTGCGCGAGGTAGCGGGTGTAGTCGTCGAGCGTCAGCTCGCCGCCCATGAGCTCGGTGATGAAGCCGCGCGACTCGGTGGCGCGGTGGTCGTCGGCGGAGGCGGCGCGGACGAGCGCGGCCACGTCGAGCGGTTCGGCCTGCTCGTGCTGGGCGACGGCGGAGCTCGGGCTGACGGTGGTGGAGACGCTCGACATTTCGTTCCTTCGGGTGGAGAAGTTCGGCAGGTAAGGCTTACCTTACCGTGCAGGGCTCGGGATTTCAGCACCCATGTCGGACGTCCGGCGTAACGTCGCCGCCATGCGCTACGGATTCATCTACCCCGGCAGCGATCCCGAGGTCGCCGTCGAGCTCGCCGCACTCGCCGAGCAGCACGGCTGGCACGGCTTCTTCGTCTGGGAGGGCATCTGGGCGACCGACCCGTGGTCGGTGCTCGCCGCGGCGGCCATGCGCACCTCGCAGATTCGGCTCGGCACGATGCTCACGCCCGTGCCGCGTCGTCGCCCGTGGGAGCTGGCCGGCCAGACGATGACGGTCGACCGGCTCTCGGGTGGGCGGGTGACGCTCTCGGTCGGCCTGGGCGTGCCCGAGACGGCCGAAGAGCGCTTCTGGATCTTCGAGCACGACCCGGGCCGGCGCGTGCGTGCCGAGCTGCTCGACGAATCGCTCGAACTGCTGCCGAGGCTCTGGCGCGGCGAGCCGTTCGAGCACGAGGGGCCGCACTACACCGTGCGCCGAGCCGACATGATGCTGCCGCCGCAGCCAGTGCAGCCGCGCATTCCGATCTGGGCCGTCGGGGTCTGGCCGCGGCCGAAGTCGATGCGTCGCGTCGCGCGGCTCGACGGCTGGCTGCCGAACTTCGCCCCGCCCGGCGGGGGAGCGGTCGGCCCCGACGCGCAGCGCGAGTTCTTCACTCCCGAGACCGGCGCCGAGGCGATGGCCTGGCTGCAGGCCGAGCGCGAGCGGCTCGGCATCGCCGACGAACCGTTCGACTGGGTGCAGGAGGGAACGACCGCTGGGCTCGACCCGGTCGTCGACGCCGCCGTCGTACGCCCGTGGGCCGAGGCCGGCGCGACCTGGTGGCTCGACACCGACTGGTCGGTGTCCGCCGACCGCGTCGAGCAGTACTCCCGCGAGCGGGTGGCGGCGGGGCCGCCGCGCGTCGACTGAGCGGCGACGGGCGGCTCGTGCTGCCGGGCTCGTCGATCGGGCGTCAGCGGGAACCGGCGGCCGGTCGACCTACCAGACGGTGCCGCCGCCGACCGAGATGCCGCCCCAAGTGAGCGCGATGAAGATCGCGGCGAACACGACGGGAGCGATGCCCGTGCCGCTGCGCGCGAGCCCCTTGAGGAGGGCGATGACGGCGAGGATCGCGGCGATGATCGAGAGGGCGCCGCCGAGGATCAGCCCGATGAACAGCGGGATCGGCATGAGCACGAGGCCGGCAAGTGCGAACCAGAACGCGGCCCAAGCAGTCGGATTGGAACGGCGTTCGGAAGAGGAGGACATGCTTCATTATCGGGTGTCCGCGGCCCGCCCGCGGGCTCCTCAGCCCGTGGCGCCGGGACTCGAGGAACGTCGGAGCCAGTTCGCCGGCTCGGACGACGGCTCGGGCGCCGGGAGCCCGGAGTGCGGATGCTCGCGTTTCAGCGCTTTCGCTTCCGGGAGGTACGCCGACGTCCAGTCATTCTCCTCGTGGCTTCGTCGGCAGCTCCGTTCGCCCCGAACAGGTAGAGTCCTGCCGCTACGGCACCGCTCGCCGCGCTGGAGACGCTCAGGCCGTCCCAGGTGGTCTCCATGCCCGACCCGACGGCCAAGCCGACGCCTGCGATGACGGATGCGATCGCAGCGAAGACTCCGGCGCGGCCGATCCATGGCCTTGCGGCTTCGTGCGCTCGCACCCACACTTCATCGCTTTTCCGCGAGTACCCCGGCAATCCGATGAATGGATTCCGAGGAAAGCGCTCGGCGCGGATCAGGACGTACTGGATCGCGCACAGAATCGCACCGAGCCCGAAACCCAGGGACAGCACCAGCAGCATGCGAGACACCGCAGCATCCTAGGGCGGCTGACAGGGGCGAAGCACCTCGGGGAGAATCGCTACCGGATACTGGAGCGCCTTCGCCTGTTGGCGATAACGTGCGGCGTATGTCGGGGGAAGAGTTCGAAGCGTGGCTTGAGCGGTTCTACGCATTGTTGGACGAGCGGCTGACGACCTCATGGGTCGGCGTCGTCACGCCGATCGCAACCGTTGTCCTTGCCATCGCATCGGTCGTGGTTGCGGTGATGTCGTGGAGGACGGCGAATCGAGCGACCGAACTCAGCGAAGAGCATTGGAAGACCGAGCGCCACGAGGCAGCGCTCGGCAGGCGACGCGTTCTCGCCGTCGACATCAAGGAGTGGTATTCGGGCGAGATTCTCAACGCGCATGCGAACAGCAAGAAGGCGCGGAAGGAACTCGACAGGCAGCGGGACCGGCTTCGGCGAGATCTGCAGCGGGGCGGGGAAGATCTCGGTGAACGACTGGTTCGGATGCTCGTCGACAAGGCAGGTGAGTATTCGAGAACGGTCGGCGGTCTCACCGGCACGGAGTATGCCGAGGCGCGTCGTCCGTATCGAATCAGACCTCGGACGTACTCACAAAACAGAGCCATCGATTCTTGGGTGGCTGATCCGGAAAGCGTCCGGCAACAGCTGGACGAGTACGAGGCGACCCGGCTGAGCACGATGCTCGCGGACATCAAGAGTTCGGGCGCGCCGACCCCGGGTGGCCCTGATGAGCGGCGGAAGTGAGGCCAACGAGGACGAGGAGTCGTCACCGGATGCCCGGTGATCAGGCTCAGGACCCGCGGCTCGCGCGACGCTCGAGGGCGTCGATGACGGTCTCGGCGATGTCGATGTCGTAGAGCCGCTCGACGCTCTGGAATCCGCCCGGGCTCTCCGGGTTGATCTCCACCACCTTGCTGCCGATCACGTCGATGCCCACGAGGAACATGCCGTCGGCGACGAGCTTGTCGCCCATCGCCTCGATGATGCCGAGCTCGGCCTCGCCGAGCTCGAGGGGCACCGATCGACCGCCGGTGCTGATGTTGGCGCGCGGGTCGTTGCCGGTGGGCACGCGCCGGAAGGCGGCCGGCTTGCCGTCGCGCTCGAGGATTCGGCCCTCCAGCAGGAAGATCCGGGCATCGCCGTCCTTGGCTCCGTCGATGAACTCCTGGATGATGGCGTAGCCGTCCTGCAGGACCGCCTCCGTCATCTGCGCGAGGTTGGTCTCGTCAGGGCCCTCGATCATGAAGACGTTGCGCCCCTTCGCCCCGTACAGCGGCTTGACCACGCAATGGCCGACCTCGTCGACGAACTGCTGGATCGCCTCGGGACTGCGTGTCACCAGCGACCGTGGTCGGACCTTCTCGGGGAACTCCTCGAGGTAGAGCTTGCTGGTCGCGCGATGGAGGGTGTCCGGGTCGTTGACCACCGTCACTCCCCGCGCCGCGATCATCTGCCCGAACACCACGCCCATCGGGCTGGCCCACGGGCGCTCCTGCAGGTCGTCGATCGATTCATTGCGCAGCACGAGCGCATCGAGGTCGTCGATGACGATCCGCTCGGCGTCGCGCTCCTTGATCCCTTCCATGAAGCTCGCGAGCGTGTCGTCGCGCTTCCACCTCGCGGCGCGCGCCCTGGCCGCGAACAGCCCGTCGTTGCTGCCGAACTCGAGGTCGCCGACACCCACGTACCAGGTCTCGTGCCCGCGCCTGGCTGCCGCTCTGGCGAGGCGGGTGGTCGTGTACTCGTCCACCTCGGTGTCGACGTCGTTGACGAGAAATGCGAGCCTCATGCCGCCACGCCTCCCTCGTAGAGATCGGTGACCTTCGCGCCCGCGCGCAGCCCCTCCAGTCGTTCTTGTGCGCCCGGCGCATCCAGCCAGCGCGGCCGAACCCACGGCGCGTGGAGCACCTCGCGGTCGAGCAGGTCCTGCACGAGGGAGATGTGGTCCAACGCGAGCTTGCCGACGAGCAGGACATCGAGGCGGCTGCCCTCGGCGAGTGCTTCGAGGATGCGCGTGATCCCGCGGAGGTAGATCGCATCCTTCACCGAGCCGCCCCCGACGACGACCCGGATGGCGATGGACCACGCGGTCCGTGCTGGTATGCCGTGCTCGGTCCGCAGCGACTCGAAGATGTCCAGGAAGCCGGCGCCGTCGACCATCTGGCCGACCGCGACCACTCGTGCCGCGAGCACGCGCAGCCTCCGCGGGTCCAGCCCGCCGGTCAGGTACTCGGCGAGCACGGCGAGGCCCTCCTGGGTCTCGTCGTAGCCGGGCAGGCCGATGGTCAGCAGCGTCAGCGGCTGCCGGGCGCCGTTCTGGTAGGTGACCACGTGGGTGCCCACCTCGTGGTGGAGCAACGGCTCGACGCGGTCGGCTCGGAAGGCGGCGGACTCCGGGATGAGCAGGCGGCCGAACGACACCATCAGCTCGGAGATGTCGTCGCGTACCTCGACGCGGACCGGGAACTCCGGGTAGACGGCGCGGTAGCGTTCGAACTCGGCACGCGCCGCGTCGGCGAACGCCCCGGCCGTGACGGTCTGGGTGCTCGGCGCCTGCGGGGGGATGGCCTCGAGCAGTTCCTCCGCCGCGGCGGCCAGCGGAGGGGTCACCGTTCCGTAGAGCTGGAGCGACCCGTACAGGAACCGCGACGTGTCGCGGTCCTCCAGCGAGGTGATCTGCCGGGCGATCTCGTCCCGCTTCGCCCGGAAGAGCGTGTGCAGTGCCGGGTCGTCCACGTTCTCGACCTCGAGGTCGTACAGCTCGCGGTGCGCCAGGTCGGGGTCGAAGTCGAGCGGACGCAGCCGCAGCGTGGGCGCTGTGCCGAAGTCACTTCGCTCGAAGTCCACCCACGCCTCTGCCGCGTTGACCGGCGTGACATTGACGAGCAGGTTCACGCGGCGCTCGATCTCGGTGAGCCGGGCGTCGATGTCGAGCGCGGGCGCCAGCTGCTCGGTCAGTGAGGACATCTCATCAACATACCCACGGGGTGTGGAGCCGGCCCACCCCTTGACTCCTCCCCAGGTTAATGTGGGGGGACTCGGTCAAGAGGGCCGATGAGCGGCCTCGACTTCCCTGCGTTACCGGGGAAGTCGGGGCCGCTCCTTCGTGCGGAAGGAGGGACTTGAACCCTCACGCCCGAAGGCACAGGAACCTAAATCCTGCGTGTCTGCCGATTTCACCACTCCCGCGAGTGCCCGAACAGTCTATGCGCGCAGGGCCCCGCGCCGCGGTCGGAGCAGCAGCAGCACCACGACGAGCGATGCGGTGCCGATGAGCGCGATCGGCAGGTCGAGGAACCACTGCATCACGAGGAACGGCGGCACGATCGCGAGCACGGCCGCGGCCGCAGTGGCGATCGGCGACGGCGCGCGGAACCCCTCGGGGATCGCGGTCGGCAGACGTTCGAAGCGCACGAGGAGCGGCGCGATCGCGAACACGATGCCGAGCACGACGATGAGCGCGAGCGGCCGGCTGGCCCACCATCCGGCACTGCCGGGCTCGGGAGCGGCTCCTGGAATGAGGAGCGAGAGCCCCTCGACGATGATGATCACCGGCAGGTGCCAGAGGTAGACGGTCATGGCGCGGCTGCCGACGAGGTGCACGACCGCCTGTGCGGGTCGGCGACGCATGAGTGCGCTGAGCGGACGGTGCAGGGCGCTCATCAGGCTGATCTGCGCGATGCCGAGCAGCATGAGCGGCACGGTCGGCGGGTTGAGGTTCACGAGCATGTCGGGGGAGTACCACCCCAGCGCGACGAGCGGCCAGATCTGGAGGTACGCCGCGGCGGCGAGCCCGACGAGCACAGCGGGGCGGCGTCGGCGGAACCAGCCGTCGGAGTGCCAGAAGCCGAGCTGCTGCACGAAGAGCCAGACGAAGAAGAGGTTCGCGAGGCCGATCTCGGCGATGCCCGAGGTGATGCGCAGCACATCGACGACGACGGCGCCGGCGGCGAGCACCACGAGCGTCATGCGCGGAGCCCGCTCGTGCAGCTGCGACATCCACGGCACCGCGCACTGCGCGATGAGGAACGCCGCGAGGAACCAGAGCGGCGACCCCGTGCCGGTCGCGATGGTGTCGAGGAGCGCGGGGTCGACGCCGATGAGCGTGGCGACGCCGAGCACGATCGAGAAGAAGACGAAGAGCGGCAGCGCCGGCCCGGCGAGGCGGAGCACGCGTCCGCGAACGAAGGCGGTCGCAACGCCGCCGCGCCGGGCGAGGCTGCGCCACGCGGCGAGGGCGGTGAAGCCGCCGACGGCGAAGAAGAGCGGCATGATCTGCCCGAACCAGGTCGCCGCGGCGAACCACGGCTGTGCCTCGAGCGGGCGCGAGACGACGAGCGAGCCGTCGGGCGCGTAGCCGACGCCGATCATGAGCAGGTGGATGACGACGACGAGCAGGATGCACGCGACCCTGGCGAGGTCGACCACGAGGTCGCGGGAGGCGAGGGCTGCGGTGAGCCCGGCGTCGCGGGCAGCCGTCTGCCCGCCAGAGCGGGCGGCAGCCGCGTCAGCCACGGGTGCGGGCGCGGGTTCTGGCGTCGACGGCGTCGATCGCGGCTCTGCGGTCATCGTTCTCCGGGTGCGGGCTGGTCGGGTGAGCCGAGCCTAGCAACGCGGCGGCGCCCCTCCCAGTGGCTGTGGAAGGGCGCCGCGAGCGTGTCGCGATGGTCAGTTCGAGGAGCGCGACGACTCGTGGCCGAAGAGCATGCGCGCGAGCACGAGCATCATCGCGATGAAGGCGCCGACGACCGGCAGCGGCGCCCACCACCAGCCCACCGTGAAGCCGAGCACGGGCACGAGCGCGAATGCGGTCAGCCAGATCACGGCCGAGTAGATGCCGAAGCGGGCGGCGGCGGCCGGGTCCTCCTCGAAGCGGTTTCCCGCCCGGGCGGCATCGCGCTGCATGGCGACCACCCAGGGCTTGTGCCGGTTGGTCTGGGTGGCGCCGAGCGCGCTGAGCACGGCGATCGCGACGATCACGAGCACGGCGGCGAGCACGAGCCACACGAGGTCGAGCCGCACCGCGACGACCGCGGCGAAGCCGAGGCCCGCGACGAGCAGGCCCGTCGCGGTGCCGAAGAGCACGGCCCGGCCGACCGGTAGCGGGTAGTTCGTCGTCGTCTCCTGGTGGAGCGCGTCGCCCGTGATCACACCGATCGCGAGGCCGAGCACCGCGGCGATCGCGATGAGCGCACCGGTGGCGAGCGGCAGCACGGGCGTGAGCCCGAGCACGAGGGCGACGAGGGCGGCGGCCGCCACGATGGCGAGCACGACGGTGCGCACCACGAAGACGGGCTTCGGGCGCACCCGGTTGCGCTCGGCGAGTTCGGCGGCGGATGCCCCGGGGCGGGTGCCGCGCGGGGACGAGGCCGGCGCCGAGGCATCCACGTCGCCCGACGCGGCTGCGACGAGCTCGCGCACGTCGCCCAGTTCGTCGACCGCGCGGCGGGCCGCCTCGGCGGGGGAGGCGCCGTCGACCTCGAGCTCGGCGACCCGCGAGAGCAGGTTGTCGCGGATCTCCTCCTTCAGGTCTTGCGCCTCGGGGGTGGGGTCGATGCCCGCGAAGGCCTCGTCGAGGAGGCGGTGCACCTCGGTCGAGGTGCGGGGGCTGCGGTTGTCGCTCATCGCAGGGAGCCTTTCGTGTTCGCCGGCGCCGCGTGGCTGCCGAGCAGGGAGTCGATGATGGTGCGGGTGGCCACCCAGCTCGCCACGTTCTGGCGGAAGGCGGCGCGGCCCGCGTCGGTGATGCGGTAGTACTTGCGACGGCCGCCCTGCGACTCGTCACCCCAGTACGCCTCGGCCAGGCCGTCGCGCACGAGCCGGCGGTAGCTGGCGTAGAGGGTGGCCTCTTTGATCTCGTAGCCCCCGCCCGTCGCATCGCGGATGTGCTTGTAGATCTCGAAGCCGTAGCTGTCGTGCTCGCGCAGCACGCCGAGCACGATCGTGTCGGTGTGCCCGCGCAGCAGGTCGGCCGCGAAGGCGTCGCCGGATGCCGCTGAATCTTGGATCATGTTGAGTACTGTAACAGATCAACTACCTAATGTGAACAAGCGAATGGATGCCTCGCTGTGGATAACTTCGGGGCGGGTCATCCGCACCGCCCCATGATGGGTCCCATGTCCGACGCCGTCCGCACCATCGCCGAGCGGGTGCGCACGCGCGTGCTGCGCGACGGGGTCGATCTCGCGGGCGACGACGAGCTCGCCGCCCGCTACGCCCGGGACGAGGTGCGCCGATACAGCGAGCGCGCCCTCGGCGGCGCGCACGCCGGGCTTGGTGACGAGCACGGCACCGCCCGCGAGGTCGTCGCCTCGCTCACCGGGTACGGCCCGCTGCAGCCGTTCTTCGACGACGACGAGGTCGAGGAGATCTGGATCAACGGCCCCACGCGGGTGTTCATCGCCCGCGGCGGCGTCGCCGAACTCACCAGCGTGGTGCTCTCCGATCGCGAGGTGCGCGAACTCGTCGAACGCATGCTCGCCCACACCGGGCGCCGTGTCGACCTCAGCTCGCCGTTCGTCGACGCCTCGTTGCCCGACGGATCGCGGCTGCACGTCGCGATCCCCGACGTCGCGCGGACCCATTGGGCGGTCAACGTGCGCAAGTTCCAGCGGCGCATTCGATCGCTCCAGTCGCTCGTCGAACTCGACTCGCTCACGCTGCAGGCCGCCGAGTTCCTCCGCATGTCGGTGCTCGCGGGCGCCAACATCCTCGTCTCGGGCGCGACGCACACCGGCAAGACGACCATGCTGAACGCACTCATGTCGAGCGCCCGCGTCGGCGACCGTGTCGTCACCGTCGAGGAGACCTTCGAGCTCGATCTCGACGTTCGCGACCTCGTCTCGCTGCAGTGCCGGCAGCCGAATCTCGAGGGCAGCGGGGAGATCACGCTCCGCCGCCTCATCAAGGAGGCGCTGCGCATGCGCCCCGATCGGCTCATCGTCGGGGAGGTGCGCGAAGCCGAGAGCCTCGACCTCCTCATCGCGCTCAATTCCGGCCTTCCCGGCATGTGCACGATCCACGCCAACTCGGCTCGCGACGCCCTCGTGAAGCTCTCGACGCTGCCGTTGCTGGCCGGACGCAACATCGACTCCGCGTTCGTCGTGCCGACGGTCGCGAGCTGCATCGACCTCGTCGTGCACCTCGCGATCGACCGCGACGGTCGGCGCCGCGTCGCCGAGATCCTCGCTCCGACGGGTGGATGCACCGGGGCGTCGGTCGAGGCCGAGCCGATCTTCACCACCCGCGACGGTTCGCTCGTCGCGAGCGGGAAGCGGCCCGCGCGACTCGAGAAGTTCCACGCCCGTGGGTTCGACCCCGGGCACGTCCTCGGAGACCCTCGATGAGCCTCGTGCTCGGCGCGGCACTCGGTCTCGGCCTGCTGCTCGTCGCCGCGCCGCTGCTGTGGCCGCGTCGCGTCGAGCAGCGCCCAGCGTCGGCGGCGTTCGAGCGGCTGCGCGGCTTGCTCGCGCTGGCCGGGCTCGGCAGCGTGCCGGTGGCGGTGGTCGCCGTCGTCTGCCTGATGCTCTCCGCGGTGGTCGGAGCGCTCGTGCACGCGGTGTTCGCCATCCCGTTCCTCACGGTCACGGGGGCGGTGCTCGGAGCCCTGCTGGTGCCGTTCGTCGTACGCGGCCGCGCCGCGCGCCGTCGCGCTGCGAACCGGGCGGTGTGGCCCGATGTCGTCGATCATCTGGTCGCTTCGGTCCGCGCCGGGATGTCCCTGCCAGAGAGCGTCGGCGCACTCGCCGAGCTCGGCCCGGCTCCCACGCGGGCCGCCTTCTCATCGTTCCAACGCGAGTTCCGCCGCACCGGCAACTTCTCGGCGTGCCTCGACAGCCTGAAGTCAGAGCTCGCCGATCCGGTCGCCGACCGGATCATCGAGACGCTGCGCATGGCTCGCGAGGTCGGGGGCAGCGACGTGACGGCTGTGCTCCGAGGCCTGGCGGGGTACCTTCGCGAGGACGCGGCGCTCCGCGCCGAGGTCGTCGCCCGGCAGTCGTGGATCCGCAATGCCGCGCGGCTCGGCGTCGCCGCACCGTGGCTGCTGCTCCTGGTGCTCGCCTCGCGGCACGAAGCGATCGCGGCGTACGACTCGCCGGCCGGCGCCGTGCTCATCCTCGTCGGGCTCGGGGTCACTCTCATCGCCTATCGCAGCATGATCGCGCTGGTCGGCTGCCCGAGGAGCGCCGATGGTTCACCTGAACGCGACGGCGCTGAGCCTCGTGTTCGGCGTCCTCGCCGGCCTGGGACTCTGGCTCATGGTCTCCGCGGTGCCGCGCATCGGCCGGCCCCGTCTGGCCGAGCGGGTCGCCCCGTACATCGCGGACCTGTCGCCCGAGGCCCGCGCACTCCTCGCCAAGCGACCGGCCGACCCGACTCCTGTGCTCGGCGTCGTCGTGGCGCCGGCTCTGCGGTGGCTCCGCGGCGTGTTGTCATCGTGGCTCGGCGGCAACGAGATCGTCGTGAAGCGCCTTCGGCAGGCCGGGTCCCCGAAGAGCGTCGAACGGTTCAGGGGCGAGCAGCTGGCCTGGGCCGCGGTCGGCTTCGCCCTCGGCGCGGGGCTGGCACTCGTCGCGCCGGGCTTCGGCGGCATGCCGACGATCGTGCGCGTCGCCGCCCCGTTCATCGGGGCCGCCCTCGGTGCGGTCGCACGTGACTGGCTCCTCCAGCGGAGCGCCCGCCGCCGCCTCGCTCGCATCTCGGAGGAGCTTCCGACCGTGCTCGAGTTCCTCACCCTGAGCCTGACCGCGGGCGAGGGCATGCTCGACGCGCTGCGTCGGGTCGGCGCGGCGGGCAACGGCGAGCTTCCGCGCGAGTTCGCGAACGTGGTGGCGAGCGTCGGCGCCGGGGTGCCGCTCGCGGCGGCCCTGACCGAACTCCGCGACGGCGTCGACCATGCCGGTCTCTCGCGTGCCCTCGACCAGGTGCTCGGCGCGCTCGAGCGGGGCGCGCCGCTCGCCGCCGTGCTGCGTTCGCAGGCCGGCGACGCGCGCGAGGCGGCGAAGCGCACGATCATCGAACTCGCCGGTCGCAAGGAGATCGCGATGCTCGTGCCCCTCATCTTCCTCATCCTCCCGGTGACGATCGCGTTCGCGCTGTTCCCCGGCTACCTCGTACTGCAGACGGGCTTCTGATGCCCGACGATGAAAGGAACCTCGATGCGAACGTCACTCCTCGCCATCCGACGCCGGCTCCGCGACGAACGCGGCGACGTGCCCGGGTGGGTGCTGATCACCCTCATGACCGCAGGGCTGGTGATCCTCATCTGGGGGCTCGCCGGCCCCGCGCTGAGCGACGTCTTCAACCAGGCGATCCAGCGGGTGCTCGGGGCCTGAGACTTCCGCCATCCCCGGCCGCGGTGCGTCGTCTCCTGCGCGAGGAGCGCGGTTCGGCCGTCGCCGAGTTCACCATGGTCGGCGTGCTGCTCACGGCGCTCGCGCTCGCGGTCGTGCAGCTGGCGCTGGCCCTGCACGTGCGCAACACCGTGCTCGACGCGGCCGCCGAGGGGGCCAGGTACGCCGCGCTCGCCGGTGCCGACGACGCTGACGGCGTCGAGCGCACCCGCGAACTGATCAGTGCGGCGATCTCGGCCGACTACGCACGAGACGTCACGGCCGGTCGCACGAGCGTCGACGGGGTGCCGGTGATCGCGGTCACCGTGCGGGCGACGATGCCGGTCGTCGGGCTGCTCGGCGTCGATCACGGGCTGGAGGTGACGGGCCATGCCGCGGTCGAGCGTCTCGACTGAGCCGCGTCGGGTGCGACCGAATCGGGTCGGCGGCAGCGAGCACGGGTCTGCCTCGCTCGAGTTCCTCACCGTCGGGATGCTGCTGCTCGTGCCGCTCGTCTACCTCGTGCTCGCCCTCGCCTCGATCCAGGGCGGTGCGCTCGCGGTCGAGGGTGCGGCGCGACAGGCGGCGCGCGTCGCGGTGCAGGCGGGTGACCGGGCGTCGGCCGAATCGGCCGTCGAGCGTGCGGTGCGGGTCGCGCTCGCCGACTACGGGGTGGACGCCGGAGCGGCTTCCGTCACCATCGACTGCCAGGCCGCCGACTGCGACGTGCCGGGCAGTCGCATCAGGGTGTCCGTGCACGCGAGCGTGGGCCTTCCGCTCGTGCCCGACGTGCTCTCGCTCGACCAAGTCGGCAGCGTGCCGCTCGAGGCGAGTGCCACCCAGACGGTCTCGCGTTTTGCGGCGGTCGAGCCGTGATGCGCCGACTCGCCGCGCGCACGCGCCACGTCGGCGAGGAATCCGGATCGACGATGCTGCTCACGATCTTCTTCTGCGTGCTCGGCCTCGCACTCATCCTCGTCGTCGCTTCGGCGACCTCCCTCTACCTCGACCGCAAACGCCTCTTCACCCTCGCCGACGGCGCCGCGCTCGCCGCGGCCGAGGCGTGGGCGCTCGACGACGTGAGCGTCGACGACGGCGAGTTCACCCTCGAGCTCGACGACACCGAGGCGTCCCGCGCTGCGACGGCCTACCTCGGTGACGCGGTGCACGAACTCGACGGGCTCGAGCTCGTCGCCGCCGAGTCGCCCGACGGCCGTACGGCGACGGTCACGCTCCGGGCGGTGTGGAACGCGCCGATCGACACCGAGTTCATCCCCGTCGAGGTGCCGATCGAGGTGACCGCGACGGCGCGTTCGGTGTTCCACTGAGGTGCCCCGATTCGAGATCGAAGAGGCGCCGGGAATGCCCGGCGCCCACGCCTGCTTGACTTGAAGCATGACGATCGAGATCAACGACCACTTCACCCGCATCCTCCACGCGCCCGTGTTCGCCTTCCTCGGCACCACCCGCCCGAACGGCGAGGTGCAGATCAACCCGATGTGGTTCGAGTTCGACGCCGACTCGCAGACCATCCGCTTCACGCACACGACGAAGCGCGCGAAGTTCCGCAACCTGCAGCAGAACCCGTCGATGACCCTTGCGATGACCGACCCCGACAACGCCCACAAGTACGTCGAGGTGCGCGGCACGCTGAGCGAGGTCATCCCCGACCCCGACGGCGACTTCTACGTGCGACTCGGGCAGCGCTACGGCGACCCCGAGACCGAGTCGCCCGACGACCGTGCCGACCGGGTCATCCTCGTGATGCAGCTCGAGAAGGTCAACGGGCGCTGATCGCAGCCCGGCGCCGGCGGCTCACCGGGGTGCGCTCGCCGGCGCTAGGCTCGCGCACATGACCGAAGCCACCTGCGCGGTGCTCAGTGCGGTCTATCCGCTCGTGCTCATCACCGTGGTGCTCGAGCAGCGTTCGATCGACCTGAGCATCCGGCGCCGACGCTGGTTCCGGGTGGTCACGTTCACGATCGTGGCCGGCTCCCTCGTCGGACTCGTGCTCAGCGTGATCGGCGTGCAGTTCCACGGGCTCGGGCCCGTCGCCGGCGCGGCGAACTGGCTGGTCGGCCTCATCGCCGTCGGCGGCCTGGGCTTCCTGCTGCTGAGCGTGCTCGCAACGCTCCAGGCCGAAGAGGACTCGGAGACCGACCCCGAATCGGGGTGACCCGGCACCCGCACCGGCCCCGTCGGTGCCTCAGCGCCGCCGACGCGGCACGTAGCGCGGCACCCAGCGCAGCAGCATCGCGGCGCCGATGAGGCCGACGACGCCCATCGTCGCGGCCGCCGCCATGATCGACACGAGCGAGGTCACGCCCGCGACGACGAGCGGCGCGACCGCCTGCCCGGCGTCGCCGATCGTGCGGTACGCCCCGAGGAACGGCGCGGGGTTCGCCTTCGGCGCGAGGTCGGCGCCGAGCGTCAGGATCACGCCGCTCGACAGCCCGTTCGCGACGCCGAAGAGCACCGCGACGGCGGTGAACCAGGCCACTGCGGCCGGCACGTCGTGGGTGACGGCGAGCACGAGGTGCCCGACCGCGAGCCCGACGATGCCGGGAATCGCGCTCCAGAGCCGGCCGAAGCGGTCCATCACCTGGCCGCTCACGTAGAACAGCGCGAAGTCGATCGTCGCCGAGACGCCGATCACGAGTGCCGCCTGCTCGGGCGGCACGCCGATCGACACCGCCCACAGCGGCAGGATCATCGTGCGGCTCGCCCGGATCGCCGCGAGCAGCCCCACCCCGGTGCCGATGCGCGCGAGCACC
The DNA here is from genome assembly GCF_042799635.1 of Agromyces sp. NPDC057679. Taxonomy (NCBI): domain Bacteria; kingdom Bacillati; phylum Actinomycetota; class Actinomycetes; order Micrococcales; family Microbacteriaceae; genus Agromyces; species Agromyces sp. NPDC057679. The sequence goes on from NZ_JBHVIK010000005.1 coordinate 311,903, forward strand.
GCCCGGTGCACGACGATCGCGCGGAACACGCCGTGCGACGAGGCATCCGCTGCGGCCCGACCGGCCGTCGTGACATCGGCACCATCGCCGACGGCCGCATCGGCGGCGGATGCCTCGCGCGCGAGCCGCGCCGCCCCGAACACCCGCTCGGGGTCGGGCAGCAGCACGAGCACGACGACGACCGCGAAGCAGCTCGCCACGAGCACCCAGAACACGGGCTCCGACGAGCCGGCGAACGCGATGATGCCGGCCGCCACGAACGGGCCGATCGCCCATCCCGCACGGAACACGCCCGCGAGCGTCGACAGGGCGCGGGCGCGCACCCGTTCGGGCACGTAGCTCGTGAGGAACGCGTGCCGGGCGAGTCCGAACACCGCCGTCGCGAGCCCGAGCAGGAACACGCCGATGCCGAGCGCCCAGTTCGTGGGGGAGGCGAGCGCGACGAGCACCCCGGTCACGGCGAGCAGGGCCGCCCCGATCATCGCGTTGCGTTCGCCGATGCGGGCCACGAGCCATCCGGCGGGCAGGTCGCCCGCGAGCTCGCCGACCATGAGCATCGCGGCGATGAGGCCCGCGAGGGCGAGCGAGGCGCCGCGCTCGGTCGCGACGACCGGAATGACGGGGATGATGGCGCCCTCGCCGAGCGAGAACAGCAGCGTCGGCAGGTAGGCCGGGAGGACGATGCCGCGCCACGAGAACGGAGGCGTGGCGGTGGTCATCACCCCGACGCTACACCCGCCGGCCCAACGCCCCAGGTCCTCGCGCGAGGCATCCGCGTGAGCATCGGCCCCGCGCGCGACTAGGCTGGAGAGCGCCATGCTCGAACTTGACCTTGCGCCCGAGATCTCCGCACTCCGCGCCACCTTCAACGACATCCGCGCCGTCGTCGACGTCGATGCCCTCGAAGCCGACATCGCCCGCCTCTCGGAAGAGGCCGGTGCGCCCGACCTGTGGGACGACACGGCCAATGCGCAGAAGGTGACGAGCGCGCTCAGCCACCGCCAGGCCGAGCTCAAGAAGATCACCGACGTCGAGCAGCGCCTCGACGACCTCGATGTGCTCGTCGAGCTCGCCCTCGAGATGGAGGACGAGGACAGCGCGAACGAGGCCCGCGCCGAGCTCGCGGCCCTGCAGAAGACGGTCGGCGACCTCGAGGTGCAGACACTGCTCGACGGCGAGTACGACGAGCGCGGCGCGGTCGTCACGATCCGCTCGGGCGCGGGCGGCGACGACGCCACCGACTTCGCCGAGATGCTCATGCGCATGTACCTGCGCTGGGCCGAGCGGCACAACTACCCGGTGAAGGTGCTCGACACCTCCTACGCCGAGGGCGCGGGCATCAAGTCGGCGACCTTCGAGATCGACGCCCCGTACATCTACGGCACGCTCTCGGTCGAGGCCGGCACCCACCGTCTCGCGCGCATCAGCCCCTTCGGCGGCGCCGACAAGCGTCAGACCAGCTTCGCCGCGGTCGAGGTCATCCCGATCATGGAGGAGGCGAAGGAGGTCGAGATCCCCGAGAACGACATCCGCGTCGACGTCTTCCGCTCGTCGGGCCCCGGCGGCCAGTCGGTCAACACGACCGACTCCGCGGTGCGCATCACCCACATCCCGACCGGCCTCGTCGTGTCGATGCAGAACGAGAAGTCGCAGATCCAGAACCGCGCCGCGGCGATGCGGGTGCTCCAGACCCGACTCCTCCTGCAGAAGCGCGAAGAGGAGGCGGCCCAGAAGAAGGAGCTCGCGGGCACCATCACCGCGAGCTGGGGCGACCAGATGCGCTCCTACTTCCTCTACGGCCAGCAGCTCGTGAAGGACCTGCGCACCGGCTACGAGGTCGGTAACCCGGCGATCGTGTTCGACGGCGACCTCGACGGCCTCATCGCCGCCGGCATCAAGTGGCGCAAGCGCAAGGAAGACTGAGCGACGCGGCCTGACGGCCGGTCACAGCCGACTCCCGGGTTCTGCTGCCACGCTCTGGGCCAACGCTGCAGGGTGTCCGCCCCGCAGGCGACGGTCGAGAAGGAGACGCCAGTGGACTTCACCCAGCCGGTGACGGAGTTCGTGAGCTTCAACCTCGACCGCGTGCTGCGGGCCTCGCGCGAGCGACGCAGCGAGCACCTCGCCAAGGCCGAGGAGGCCGAGGAGGCCGAGCTGCGCAGCGCGCTTGAGGCCGCGGGCTACGACGACGCGGCGATCGAGGACGCCATCGCCTCCACCCGCGAGCAGCCGTAGCGAGCCGGGAGCCCTGGGCGCCCCGGAGTCAGCCCCGCTCGGCCGCGTCGGCCGCCGCGAGCGACGCGGGCAGCCCGGCGAGCAGGGCGAGCAGCCCGATCTCGAACGAGCGGTCGGTCAGCCGGATGCCGCGTGCCGCGGCCCGCACGCTGCGTCGTGCCTCGGCGCGGCTGAACTCGGGCGCGACGCCCGCGGCCGAGCCCGGTGACATGATGTCGGCCGGCGCGAGGGCGTCGAGCGCCGAGCCGATGATGAACGACTCGAGCGCGACGATCGCGTCGACGACGCCGCTCGACGGCCAGCCCTCGGCGAGCAGTCGCCGCGTGATCGACTCGTAGTTCAGCACCGAGCGCTCCTGACCGTCGATCGCGGTCGTCGCGAGCAGGGCGATGCCGGCGGGGTGCGCGGCGAACGCCGTGCGGTACGAGTGCGCCCAGCGCAGCACGGCGTCGTCGAGCCGGGTGGCCGGGTCGTCGAAACCGGTGACGTCGAGGAGCTCGGCGACTCGGCCGCGCATCGCGCGCACGACATCGGCCTTGCCGCGGAAGTAGTGGTAGAGGGCGGGGGGATGCACCGACAGCGAACGGGCGAGCGCAGCCATCGTGAACCCCTCGGGGCCCGCCGTCTTCGCGAGCGTGAACGCGGCGTCGATGATCTGCTCGGCGCTCAGCACGGGGGTGCGCGGGCGGCCTGCGGTGCGCTTCGCGGGGGTCGGGGTCACCTGGCTCCTTCATCGGGTCGAGGTCGGGGTGTGGGGTGCGGTCGGGGTCGATTTGGTCGCGCGGCGCGCGCGGAGTAACGTGTGCCCGAATTTAATCACGTTAAATTGCGCAGCCGGCCAACGAGGGCGACGGCGCGGAAACGAGCAACATGCAGCGCAGCTTCGCCGACACCATTCTCGTGGGTGCCCGGGTGATCACCATGAACCCCCGCCAGCCCGTCGCCGAGGCGATCGCCATCCGCGCCGGACGCATCCTCGCGGTGGGCGACGCCGCCACCCTCGCCGAGTTCCGCGGTCCCCGCACCGTTGTCGAGGACCTCCACGGGGCCTCCGTGACCCCCGGGCTCATCGACGCCCACATGCACCCGATCCAGGGCATCGAGCTCGCCGTCGGCGTCGACTTCGCGGGAGTGCGCGACCCCGAGCGCTTCCTCGAGATGCTCCGCGACGAGACCCGTCGCGTGCAGGGCGGCGCCGCCGGCGGCTGGGTGCGCGGCTGGAACATCGACTACGACGTGTTCACCGCGCTGCCCATGACCGCCGCCGCGATCGACGACGCCACCGCCGGCGCACCCGCCTTCCTCATGTTCTTCGACGGGCACACGGCGCTGGCGAACACGGAGGCCCTGCGCCGGGCCGGCATCACCGGGCCGCGCAGCTTCGGCGACACCTCCGAGATCGTGGTCGACGAGACCGGGCGGCCGACCGGCGCCCTGCGCGAGGACTCGGCCTTCGACATCGTGCTGCGCACCGCGCCCGAGTACACCCGCGAGGAGACCCTCGAGCGCGTACGCGACATCCTCGGCACCCTCACCGCCTCGGGCATCACGGGCGGCTGCATCATGGACGGCAACCCCGGCACGCTCGACCTCCTCGACGAGCTCGACGGCGGGGCATCCGACGACCCCGAGGCGCCGAGCCTGCTGCCCGTGCGGATCGTCTCGGCGATGGCGCACAACCCCGGCTACGACGAGGAGCGCACGCAGCGCTACCTCGCCCAGCGCGACCGCCGCGGGCGCCGCTGGCGCGGCGGGCTCGTGAAGCTCTTCAACGACGGCGTCATCGACACCGGCACCGGCTGGCTCTACGAGCCCGACACCCACGGCGAGGGCCTGCACTCGTTCTGGGCCGACCCCGACGAGTTCGAACGCGTCGTCGCCCGCTACAGCGAGGCCGGGTTCCAGATCGCGACGCACGCGATCGGCGACCGTGCCATCGGCACGACGATCGACGCCTACCTCAAGGCCGGCGTGCAGTCGGCGCAGGGTGCGCCGCACCGCATCGAGCACCTCGAGCTGCTCGCCGACCGCGACCTCGCCCGCCTCGCCCAGAGCGGCATCACGGCCTCGGTGCAACCGCTGCACATGCAGTGGCGCAAGGCCGACGGCTCCGACTTCTGGGCCGAGCGACTCGGCCCCGAACGCGCCGCGCTCGGCTGGCGCGTGCGCGACATGATCGACGCCGGCGCGCCCGTCGCGCTCGGCTCCGACTGGCCCGTGGCGCAGACCGATGCGCGCATCGGCCTCGCCTGGGCGCGCCTCCGCCGCGAACCCGGCAACCCGGATGCCCCGGTGTTCGAGCCCGACCAGGTGCTCACGCCGTACGAGGCCCTACAGGGCTACACCGTGTGGGCGGCGCTCGCCCAGGGCGATCGCGACCTCGGCGTCATCGCGCCGGGGTGCCGTGCCGACCTCGTCGTGTGGGCCGACAGCCCGCTCGAGGTGGGCGCGGACGAACTGCTCGACCTCCCCGTGCTGACGACGATCGTCGACGGGCGACCCCTGACCGCGGCATCCGCCGCCTGACCCCCTTTCGAATCAGAGGCAACCATGCAAGACGTCGGCGCGCTCGCGCTCCTCCCCGTCGTCATCATCCTCGTCGTCGCGGTGCTCACCCGACGCACCCTCTTCGCCATGCTCTGCGGCACCCTCGTCGGCGCCGTGCTGCTCGGCGGCTGGGGCTTCTTCGACTCCTGGATCGGCTACTTCGGCTCGGCCATGGCCGACGAGACGCTGCAGTGGCTCATGCTCGTCGTCGTGCTCTTCGGCATCCTGATCACGCTCTTCGAGCGCTCGGGCGCCGTGCGCGAGTTCGCCGCGTGGGCCGAGCGCTTCGTGAACTCCCGGCGCAAGTCGACCGTCCTGAGCTTCCTGCTCGCGATCGTGCTCTTCGTCGACGACTACCTCAACGTGCTCACCGTCGGCACCTCGATGAAGGCCGTCACCGACAACTACAAGGTGCCCCGCACCGAGCTCGGCACCATCATGAAGCTCACGGCGGCGCCCATCGCCGTCATCGTGCCCTTCTCGACGTGGGCGCTGTTCTTCGCCGGTCTCCTCGAGGCGCAGGGCGTGACGGCCAACGGCTCGGGCTTCGGCGCGTACCTCGAGGCGATCCCCTACATCTTCTTCGGCTGGATCGCGCTCGCGATCGCCGCCCTCGTCGCGTTCGGCGTCTTCCCGAAGCTCGGCGTGCTGAAGAAGGACCTCGCACGTGGGGAGGCGACCGGCGACGTGTTCCCCCTCGGCACGACCGACGAGGAGCGCGCCGCCGAGGGCGCCCTGCCCCTCGACGCCGAGGTGGGCGAGTTCGCCGTCGTCGGCGACGGGGGAGCACGCGCGGTCGCGACCGCACCCGCGCCGAGCACCGCGCCGGCTGCGGTGGCGACCCGTGCGCCCGAGCTCGCGAAGCCCCGGCCCTGGAACTTCCTCGTGCCCATCGCGGTCATGATCGCCGTCACGATCCTCACCGAGGTCGACGTGCTGAAGGGCACCGTCGCCGCGCTCCTCGTCGCGATCGTCATGTACACGGTGCAGCGACGGCTCAAGGTGAAGGCCGTGTTCGAGGCCGCGTTCGACGGCGTCGGCAGCATGCTCTTCGTCATCGTGCTCACGGCGCTCGCGTTCATGGTGCAGCACATGAACATCGACCTGAAGCTCGCCGACTTCGTGATCGCCTCGACCGAGCCGGTCATGATCGGTGCGCTCCTGCCCGCCATGGTGTTCCTCGTCTGCGGCGTCTACGCCTACGCGACCGGCTCGTTCTGGGACCTCGCCGCCGTGATCACCCCCATCGTGATCCCGCTCGCGCTCGCGATGGACGTGAACCCGATCATCGCCGGCGCGGCCGTGTTCTCGGGCGCAGCCCTCGGGTCGACGACGTGCCTCTACGGCGACGGCATCATCCTCGCGTCGCGGTCGATCGGCATCAAGCCGCTCAACCTGATGACGGCGATCCTGCCGTACGCGGCCATCGCGGCCGCGCTGAGCCTCGTCGGCTACCTCGTGGTCGGGTTCCTCGGGCTCTGACCCGGCCGCTCGTCCCGATCCGGTGGGCGGCGACACCGATTCCCGGTGTCGCTGCCCACTTTTGGGTTCGCCCTGCCTAGGCTCGAACACGATGATCCGCTTCGACTCCGTCACCAAGTCCTACTCCGGCCAATCGAGGCCCGCCCTGAACGACATCGGGGTCGAGATCCTGCGTGGCGAGTTCGTCTTCCTCGTGGGTGCGTCGGGCTCCGGCAAGTCCAGCTTCCTCCGGCTGATCCTCAAGGAGGAGAAGCCGACGAAGGGGCGGATCCACGTGCTCGGCCAGGACCTCGGCAAGATCTCGACGCGCAAGGTGCCGTACTTCCGGCGCGACCTCGGCGTCGTCTTCCAGGACTTCCGGCTGCTGCCGAACAAGTCGGTCTTCGAGAACGTCGCGTTCACCCTGCGGGTCATCGGCAAGTCGCGCGGCTTCATCCAGTCGGCGGTGCCCGAGACGCTGAAGCTCGTCGGCCTCGACGGCAAGGCCAAGCGCATGCCGCACGAGCTCTCGGGCGGTGAGCAGCAGCGCGTCGCGATCGCCAGGGCGATCGTCAACAAGCCGCAGATCCTGCTCGCCGACGAGCCGACCGGCAACCTCGACCCGGTGACGAGCGCGGGCATCATGACGCTCCTCGAGCGCATCAACGCGGGCGGCACGACGGTCGTCATGGCCACGCACGAGGCCGGCATCGTCGACCAGATGCGTCGCCGCGTCATCGAGCTCTCGGCGGGCGAGATCGTGCGCGACGAGCGCAGCGCCGGCTACGACGGCCAGACCGTCCGCGACATCGACTACGTGCCCGAGACGGGCGACGGCTCGGGCGAGCCCACCGGCGAGTCCGACGAGACGGATGCCACGGACGGCGACGAGGCCGCAGCGGTCGGCGCCGCGGCGGCCGCCGGCTCGATGAGCGCGACGGGCCACGCCGCCCCGAAGGTGACCCCCGAGATCATGCGCGACGCCGAGCCGCTCTACGTCGAGCCCGAGGCGACCGACGAGGTCACCGAGGCCGCCGCCGAGATCACGAAGGCCGCGACCGGGGCGATCGTGGTCGACCCCGAGAAGCTCGCGCCGAAGGGCGGCGGCAAGCCCGCGGCATCCGAACATCTGACCCTCGCCGAACGCCTCGGGCTCAGGGCCCCGGGAGGCCCCCGGGAAGGCGATGACGACCAGGAAGTGGGGCCGACGAAATGAGGCTCGGTCTCGTGCTCGGCGAGGCGGCCAACGGCCTGCGTCGCAACGCCTCGATGGTGGTGTCGGTCGTGCTCGTCACCTTCATCTCGCTCACCTTCGTCGGCACCGCCGCGCTGCTGCAGCTGCAGATCGCCCAGATGAAGGGATTTTGGTACGACCGCGCCCAGGTCGCCGTCTACCTCTGCACCGAGCTGTCGACCGCCGAGGGCTGCGTCGCCGGTGAGGCCAGTGAAGAGCAGAAGGCCGCCGTCGAGGCGCAGCTCGAGAGCGACACCCTCGCGCCGTTCATCGACGAGTTCTACTTCGAGGACCACGAGCAGGCGTACGAGAACTTCCAGGAGCAGTTCGAGGGCACGCCGTCGGCCGACTACGTGACGCCCGAGGTGCTGCCCGAGGCGTTCTGGGTGAACCTCGTCGACCCCTCGCAGTCCGACGTCATCATCGAGAGCCTCGCGGGTAAAGAGGGCGTCGAGCAGGTCGTCGACCAACGCCGCTACCTCGACCCGATCTTCGACGCCCTGAACACCGCGAGCTACACCGCGATCGCGGTCGCGGTCGTGATGCTCGTGGCCGCGGCGCTGCTCATCGCGACGACGATCAGGCTCTCGGCGTTCTCGCGACGCCGCGAGCTCGGCATCATGCGACTCGTCGGCGCATCGAACCGGTTCATCCAGACGCCGTTCGTGCTGGAGGGCGTCTTCGCCGGGCTCATCGGGTCGCTGCTCGCGGGCGGTGCGGTCGTGGCGATCGTGCAGCTCTTCGTGCAGGGATACCTCGCCGAGAACCTCTCGTTCACCTTCGTGAGCCTCAGCGACGCGCTGCTCGTGGTGCCCCTGCTCGTCGTCGTCGGCGTGCTGCTCGCCGCGGCCTCCGCGGGCATCGCGATCACCCGCTATCTGAAGGTCTGACGGAACGGGCTAGACTGAACGGCTGTCTCGGATGCCCCGGGGCATCCGTGATTCGAATCGAAGGAGCCAGCCGTGCCCAGGGAAAGCGGTCAGAAGGTGGTGGCGACCAACCGCAAGGCGCGCCACGACTACACGATCGAGGACACCTACGAGGCCGGCATCGTGCTCTCTGGCACCGAGGTGAAGTCGCTCAGACAGGGTCGTGCCTCGCTCGTCGACGGCTACGCGTTCATCGACGGCGGCGAGCTCTGGCTCGACGCGGTGCACATCCCCGAGTACACCGAGGGCACCTGGAACAACCACGCCCCGCGACGCAAGCGCAAGCTGCTGCTGCACAAGCAGGAGATCGTGAAGATCAGCCACAAGACGAAGGAGGGCGGCTACACGCTCGTCCCGTTGTCGCTGTACTTCAAGGACGGCCGCGCGAAGGTCGAACTCGCGGTCGCGAAGGGCAAGCGCGAGTACGACAAGCGCCAGGCGCTGCGCGAGCGGCAGGACAAGCGCGAGGCCGACCGGGCGATGTCGAGCCGCAAGAACCTCGGCGAGTAGCCGTCACCTCGGGGCGACTGCTCAGCTTCGCCGAGGGCGTTGCGCGGTAGGCTCGGCTCGATGAAGACGCAGTCCCGCATCCCCGTTCCCGGTACGTTCAACTTCCGCGACGTCGGCGGGCTGCCTGCGCGCGGCGGCGTGGTGCGAGACGGCGTGCTCTACCGCTCCGACGGCCTGTACCGCCTCGGCGAGGCGGGCAAGTCCGAGCTGCGCCAGCTCGGCGTCGGCATCGTGATCGACCTGCGCGACGACAACGAGGCGAAGATGATGCCCGACGACCTCGACGGGCTCGAGGTCGAGGTGCTGCGGCTGCCCGTCTTCGAGGGCTCCGGGGCGTCGCAGGGTGCGGGGGGCATCTCGCTCGAGGCGCTCTACGAGCGCATCGTCACCCAGCACGCGAGCGTCGTCGTCTCGGCGCTGCGCGAGATCGCGAGCGCGGGCGACCGCGCCGTCGTCGTGCACTGCACCGCCGGAAAGGACCGCACCGGCATCGTCGTCGCGCTCACGCTGATGGCCGTCGGCGTCGACCGCGAGTCGGTCATCGACGACTACGCCCGCACCGAGGCGAACCTCGCGGGGGAATGGCTCGAGGAGATGGTCGAGATGATCGGCCGGTACGGGGTGGCCGACACTCCCGAGCTTCGCACGCTCATGGGCGGCAGCCCGCGCGAGGCGATCGAGGGCGTGCTCGACACCGTCGAGCGGGCGCACGGCTCGACCCGCGAGTACCTGCTCGCCTCGGGCCTCGAACTCGGCGAGCTCGCCGCGCTCGAGACGCTGCTCGTCGAGGTGCGCTGACCCGAGGGTCAGACCGCCGCGGCCTCGAAGCGCGCCTCGACGGAGGCCTCGATCACGAGCTTCGCGGGGGCGAACTCCGCGCCCGTGCCGCCGCCCATGTCGGCCGAGGCCGCCATGGCGAACATCCGCTCGCCACGGGGCTGCGGCGCCGGGTGCGCCGTGAGCAGGCCGGTGTCGGCCAGCTCGACCGGCACCGGCGCGCCGAGGCCCAGCGCCGAGGCGTACACGCGGGCCTTCTCGAGGGCGTCGGCGACGGCCGCCCGCTGGGCGAGCTCCTGCACGCGTCGGCGCGAGACATCCGTCAGCCGCCAGTCGATGCCGCCGATCGCGACGGTCTCGCCGATGCCGGCGCCGCTCACCCATTCGCCGAGCCGCTCGAGATCGGTGAAGACGATCTCGACCTCGGCGCTCGTCTGATGCACGAGGGGCAGTTGCTTGCCCTCGTTGTTCCACGGGCGGTGCGACCAGACCCGCAGCTGGCCGGCCGACCAGGTGTCGAGGACGCCTGCGGCCTCGAGCTCGCGGATCTCGGCGATCAGGCGCTCGCGCGCCTCGGTGGTGCGTGCGAGGGCGGTGTCGCGATCGGGTTCTGAGACGCCGACCGTGAGCGCCACGGCGCCCAGCTCGGGGTCGATGCGTTCTTCGGCGGTGCCGCGCACGGCGATGACGGTTGCCACAGAGTCCTCCAGATGCCCGCTCGGGAATGGCGGAGCGGACGCGCCTGTTCTAGACTGTAAGGCCGGGCAGTCATCGAGAGGTGAATGCTCGCCGTGAATCGGGTTCGCCCGATCTTGAGAACTCCACAGCGTGCGACAACGGCCCGTCGAATTCTTCGACGTCACATGGGGATGATCGGTTTCGACATCGTCTGCGTACCCACGAGAAGCGGGCCGAGGATGCAGGGTTATCTCGTAAACGATCTCTGCAAACCAATAACTGCCAATAAGAAGCAGTCTGACTTCGCCCTCGCTGCCTAAGCGAGCCCGATAGTCCGTCAGCCCGGGTCTGTTCCCGCCCCGGTCGCTGGCGTCATTTAGGGAACTTGCTGCGCGTCGTCGCCTGAGCGACGTGCGGGACTTCTTCAGGCTGGGCCCGTCGACCTAGGTGCCTGTGGCAAAGGTCGGGGCCGAGTAGAACGCCTTCACAGGATGCGCCCGGAGAAGGCGTGGAAACTCAGCGATGGACGGGGGTTCAATTCCCCCCATCTCCACCATCGGTCGTTGTCGCACGTTGTGGTTCTCGTCGTCGGGTCGTCTAGCGCGGCCCACGTTCGCTTGCGCTGCGCTCAGCTTCGTCGTCATGCGGCATCGCGAGCGGGTCGGCCTTGACCTTCGAGATGGCGGCCGCGAACGCATCCCGAGTCTGGCGATCGTTCAGCTCGCCGGTTCGCCAGTAGCCGATGATTCGGATCAGTTCCTCGAGCACGAGAATGCGCCCGGATGCCGTCGCCGGGGTGTACAGCACGGTCAGCGCGATCGCCGCATACATCGTCTTCTTGTTCTCGCCGCGGGCGACCATCGTCGACGCGTCGAGGGCCATCGTCAACGGCGTTTCGCTGTGGTCGAAGCCAGCGACCTTGAGCGGGGTGAGCCTGTTCTCCTCGAACACCCGACCGCCGATCTCCGACGCTGCATTGACCACCTTCACCAGGGCGTCGGTAAGTCGAGCCTCGTAGCGCGAGCGTCGCTCGATCCTGGCGAGCCACCATGCCCCGAGGAGCGCCACTGTCGCACCGATCAACGTCGCCAGCACCGTCTGGCCGAATGTCACCCAGTTCCACGCCACCGGCGTCGTAGCCGCCCCGATGAGCTCCATGGCCGCACCCTACTCGCTGAGGATCACCGATCACTCCGTGCTGACACCGTGCTTCGGCCGATGCTCGGCCGGATCGCAGGCCGCGCCCCCGTCAGTCGGTGAACGCGCCTCCGCAGTAGTCGCAGTCGCCGTCGGGGCAGTACCACGGGGTGGGCTGGAGCTCGTCCATCATCGGATCCTTCGTCGGGCCTTCGCGGCGCCGGGGGAGAGCGTCGCGATGGATGAAGATCCTGCCAGCTTCACGCAGCTCGCCGGAATGGCCGTCGCGGCGATTCCTGCGACAACGAATCGACACCGTGTCAGGTGCGCCGACACGGCTCGGTGTCTGCCGCCGGACGCGCTGGCTAGCATTGCCGCATGCCCTACCTCGCCGACGCCGCCCGCTATGACCGCATGCCCTACCGCCGTACCGGGCGCTCCGGACTCCGGCTGCCCCTGCTCTCGCTCGGGCTCTGGCAGAACTTCGGCGACGACCGCGCCCTCGACCTTCAGCGGGCGATCGTGCGCCGCGCCTTCGACCTCGGCATCACGCACTTCGACCTCGCGAACAACTACGGTCCGCCCTACGGGGCCGCCGAGGCGAACTTCGGGCGCCTGCTCGCGAGCGACCTCGCCCCCTACCGCGACGAGATCGTCGTCTCGACGAAGGCCGGTTGGGACATGTGGCCGGGGCCCTACGGGGCCGGCGCGAGCCGCAAATACCTGATCTCGAGCCTCGATCAGTCGCTCGGCCGTCTCGGCCTCGACTACGTCGACATCTTCTACTCGCACCGCCCCGACCCCGGCACGCCGCTCGAGGAGACCGCGGCGGCCCTCGACCACATCGTGCGATCGGGCAAGGCGCTCTACGTCGGCATCTCCTCGTACGGTGCCGAGGCGTCGCGCGAGCTCGCCCGGCTGCTCGCCGAGCGCGGCACTCCGCTCACGATCCACCAGCCCTCGTACTCGATGCTCAACCGGTGGATCGAGACCGAGGGGCTGCTCGACGCCGCCGCCGACGACGGTTTCGGTGTGATCGGCTTCACCGCCCTCGCCCAGGGCCTGCTGACCGGCAAGTACCTCGGCGGAATCCCCGAGGGCTCGCGCGCCGCGAGCGACGGTTCGCTCGACCGCGGCATGCTCTCCGACGAGACGCTCGATCGCCTCCGGGGCCTGGCGGCGATCGCGGAGCGGCGCGGCCAGTCGCTCGCGCAGCTCGCGCTCGCGTGGGCGCTGCGCGACGAGCGGGTCACGAGCCTGGTGATCGGCGCGTCGAGCGTCGCCCAGCTCGAGGAGAACGTCGCGGCGCTGGACGGGCTCGAGTTCGGCGCCGAGGAGCTCGCGGAGATCGATCGCTTCGCGGGTGACGCCGGCGTCGACCTCTGGGCGGATGCCCGCGGCGGCGGCCCGCTGCCGACGCTGCGTCCCTGAGGGCGACTGCGGCGCGACTGCCGCATGACTGCGGCGCGACTGAGCGGGCGTCGCCGCCCGAGGGGCCGGAGCGTCCTCGGCGTCGCCCTGATGCGACGTCCGACGCCCGTCAGCCGCCGATCAGCCCGCCGCGACCGCTCGCAGGCGGGCGGTCGCCCGTTCGACCGCGGGGTGCGTGCGCATCGACCGCTTCACGCGCAGCATGATGCGCCGCCTCGCGGCCTCGTCGGCGATCGGTCGCATCACGACGCCCGCGGGCAGGTCGATCGCCCCGAGGCGCGGCAGCACCGTGATGCCGACCCCGTGCGAGACGTAGTCGAAGGCGCTCGTGTAGTCGGGGGCGTGCAGGCGGAACCTCGGGGCGAAGCCGAGCGCCGCGCAGGCCGAGACGATGATCTCGCGGCACGTGCCGTGGCTGTCGTCGTTGTCGATCCACGGGTCGCCGCTGAGCTCGGCGAGGTCGACCGTCGGGTGCTCGGCGAGCGGGTGACCGGCCGGCATGACGACGACGTAGCCCTCGGTGCGGAGCTCTTCGAGGTCGTAGCCGTCGGGTGAGCCGTCGGCGATCGCCGGGTCGCGGTCGCCGCGCACCGATTCGGCCACGTAGAGCTCGAGGTCGGGTTCGCCGGCCGGCCGCCCGGGTCGCTCGAGCATGCTGAGCTCGAGCCGCAGCAGCGGGAACTCGCGGCTGAGCTCGGCCACGATCGCCGGCAGCCAGGCTCGGTTGGCCGACATGAACGAGCTGATGCGCAGCGTGCCGCTTCGGCCGGCGCGCAGGTCGTCGAGCGCGCCGTCGAAGTCGGCGAGGTGGTTGAGCACGCGGGCCGCCCGGTCGGCGACGGCGACGCCGGCGGAGGTGGGCACGATCCCGCGCCCGCGCCGTTCGACGAGGGTGAGCCCGGTCTCGCGCTGCAGGGCGCTGACGTGCTGGCTCACTGCCGAGGGGGTGTAGCCGAGCCGCTCGGCGGCGCGGTTGATCGAGCCGGTCTGCACGACGGCCCGGAAGATCTGGAGTCGGTGGGGGTCGACCATTCCTCGATCGTACAGTTTCACTGAATCGAAGCCAAGCATCGTTCACTTGTGCTGACGTGATCCTCCCGTCAGGCTGGGTGGATGCCACGCACCACCCCCGACCCCGCAGAGACGATCTCGACGCCGATCCCACTGACGCCCGCGGCGGCACCGGCCCCGCCGATCGCGGCGCCGGTCGCTCCCGCGGCCTCGGCGATCCGCTGGAAGGTGCTCGGCGCGATGCTCGTGGTGCTCGCGCTGTGGGCCTCGGCGTTCATCGCGATCCGCTTCGTCGGCGACGCGATCTCGCCCGGTCCGCTCGCGCTCGGTCGCCAGCTCGTCGGCACCGCGGCCCTCGTCGCCGTCGCGCTCATCCGGCGACCGCCGCTGCCGCGCGGACGCACGCTCGTGCTGGTCGCCGTCTACGGCGTGCTCTGGTTCGCCGGCTACACGCTCGTGCTGAACCTCGCCGAACGCCACCTCGACGCGGGCACGGCGGCGATGCTCGTGAACATCGCGCCCCTGCTCGTCGCCGTCGCGGCGGGCGTGTTCCTCAAGGAGGGGTTCCCGCGGCCGCTCGTCGTCGGCCTGCTCGTCGCGTTCGCCGGCGTCGTGATCATCGCGACCGGCGGGGTGGGCGCGCACGCCGACGCGCTGGGGATCGCCCTCGGCGTGCTCGCCGCCGTGCTCTATGCGCTCGGCGTGCTGGTGCAGAAGGTCGCGCTCCGCGAGGCCGACGCGCTGAGCGCGACCTGGGTGGGCTGTGCGATCGGCGCGGCCGTGCTGCTGCCGTTCCTGCCGCAGACAGTCGTCGAGGTGGGCGCGGCGCCAGCCCCGGCCGTCTGGGCGATGGTCTACCTCGGCATCTTCCCGTCGGCGGTCGCGTTCCTGCTCTGGGCGTACGTGCTGAAGCGGAGCCCCGCCGGTGTCACCGCCTCGGCGACCCTCGCGGTGCCGGCGATCGTCGTGCTGCTGAGCTGGGCGTTGCTCGGCGAGCTGCCGACCGTGCTCGGCATGGTGGGCGGCGCGCTCTGCCTCATCGGCGTCGCCCTGAGCCGCCGCGCGTCGCGTCCGCGGAGTTCGTGACCGAGGCCCCGACGAGACGAGGATGCCGCGTGGCCGATCACCGATCGGCCACGCGGCATCCTCGAACCGATCAGCGGGCTGCGCCCGCGAGGGTGCCCGTCGTCTGGCCCGCCGGGTCGTAGATCATGCACGAGACGACGCGGTCGTCGAGCTGCGTCCAGCCGTCCTCCGTCGGGCGGTAGGAGTAGAACTCGAGCGTCGACTCCTCGTAGGCGAGCCCGACGAACTCGGCGAACTGGGCGTAGCAGCCCTCGTCGGCCTGGGTCTGCACCACGTCGTCGCCCGGGAACTCGGTGCCGGTGAGCGTGAAGTCGTAGAAGACCTCCTCGTCGTGTGCCGTGTCGCACGGCACCACCGGCACCTCGCTCACCGTCTCGGCGGTCGCCTCGTTCATGCAGTCGCCGACCCGGATGGCGAAGACGTCGGCGTCGCCCTCCGCGACGATCTCCTGCGTCGTCTCGTCGCGTTCGGGCTGCGGGGCGGGGCCGCCCAGCACGTCGCGGACGATGCTGCAGCCCGTGAGGGGGACGGCGACGGCGATCGCGGTGACGGCGACGGCGATGCGGGTGAGCGCGCGGCGCGAGGTGGAGTTCACGTGGTGGCCTTTCGGTCATTCGGGTCGGTTCGGGTCTGATCCGGCTCGCTCTCGGGGCGCGCGGGATCACGCCGCCGGGCAGCGACGATCGAGGGCCTGCCGGCCCGGCGTCGTCGAGGGATCGCGGTCAGCCTATCGAGCGGCACCGACACGAGGCATCCCGCCTCGCCGAGACGATCAGAGGGCCGCGCGGAGCGCCGGAACGACCTCGGTGGCGATGAGTTCGAGGTGGTCGAGGTCGCGGAGGTCGACGAGCTGCAGGTACACCCGATCCGCGCCGAGCTCGTGCAGTCGCAGGAGCTTCTCGACGGCGGCCTCGGGGGAGCCCGCGATGTTCACCTCGGCGAACTCGGCGGGGTTCTCGTCGATCGCCGCGAGCCGTCGCAGGTAGTCGCGATCGTCGTCGGCGACGACGGTCGGCAGGGCGACCGAGGTCGAGAGGGTCGCGGGGTCGCGGTCGATCTCCTCGCAGGCGTGGCGCACGCGCTCGAACGCCTCGGCGATCGTATGCTCCGAACGGAATCCGAGGTTGAACTCCGTCGCGAAGCGCGCGGCGAGCTGGGGCGTGCGTCGCGGCCCGGCGCCGCCGACGATCACGGGCACGCGCTGCTGCACGGGCTTCGGCAGCGCGGGCGAGCCGCTCAGCGTGTAGTGCTCGCCGGCGAAGTCGAACTGCTCGCCGATCGGCGTCGACCAGAGCCCCGTGATCACCTCGAGCTGCTCCTCGAAGAGGTCGAAGCGCTTCGGCGGGAACGGCAGCCCGTAGGCGGTGTGCTCCTCGGCGAACCATCCCGTGCCGAGCCCGAGCTCGACGCGGCCGCCCGACATCGCGTCGACCTGCGCGACCTGGATCGCGAGGAGCGAGGGGTGGCGGAACGTCGCCGACGAGACCAGCGTGCCGAGGCGGATCCGGCTCGTCTCGCGCGCGAGCCCGGCGAGCGTCGTCCACGCGTCGCTCGGGCCCGGCATCGGGTCGCCCGCGCCCATGCGCAAGAGGTGGTCGGAGCGGAACCAGCCGTCGAAGCCGAGCCGCTCGGCGGCCTGCGCCTGGGCGAGCTGCTCGTCGTAGCCGGCGCCCTGCTGGGGCTCGGTGAAGATGCAGAGCTCCACCGGGGTCAGTCCCGGTCGGCGAGCGCGTCGAGGACGGCGTCGTGGAGCAGCCCGTTCGTCGCGAGGGCGCTGCCGTGCCACGGCCCGGGCTCGCCCGCGATCGAGGTGAACCGGCCGCCCGCCTCCTCGACTATCGGCACGAGCGCGGCGAGGTCGTACGGCTTCACGTCGAACTCGCCCGTGATGTCGATGAGGCCCTCGGCGAGCAGCATGTACGACCACAGGTCGCCGTAGGCCCGGTCGCGCCAGACCTGCTCGGCGAGCCCGAGCAGGCGATCGAGGTACCCGGCGTCGCGCCACTGCGCGATGCTCTGGAAGCTCAGCGAGGCGTCGCCGAGCTCGGCCACGGATGACACGGAGATGCGACGCGGCTCGGCGCCCGGGGCATCCGTGGTGAAGGCCCCGCCGCCCGCGGCGGCCCACCAGCGGCGGCCCATCGCGGGGGAGGAGGCGACGCCGACGACCGGCACGCCGTCGACCGCGAGCGAGATGAGCGCGCCCCAGACGGGGACGCCGCGCAGGAAGTTCGAGGTGCCGTCGATGGGGTCGATGATCCACTGGCGCGAGGAGTCGCCCTCGGTGCCGAACTCCTCGCCGAGGATGCCGTCGGCCGGGCGGGCCTCGGCGAGTCGATCGCGGATCGCGCGCTCGACGGCGAGGTCGGCCTCGGTCACGAAGGTGCGGTCGGGCTTCGTCGAGACGGAGAGATCGGCGGCGCGGAACCGGGCGAGCGCGACGGCGTCGGCGAGGTCGGCGAGTTCGAGTGCGAGGGCGAGATCATCGGCGTAGGCGGTCATGGAATTCAGCGTACGGGGGCCCGGCTCCGGCTCGTGGCGCCCGTAGCGGGCTCCGCCCGTGCGGTGTAGCCTGTCGGGCATTCCCGTCAGGCACGGGCGAGCGGAAGGCGATCCGCAGTGAAGACCGACGCAGGACGCGTGGTGCGCTGGGTGGCGCTCGCCGCTGCCGCGCTCGGTCTCCTGGTCGCGGCCTTCCTCGCCTTCAGCCCCGCCTTCGACGTCCTCGGCGCCGAGCCGATCGTCGCCGAGCAGCGCGAGCCGGTCCAGCAGGGCGAACCGAAGCCCGTCGAGCCCACGAACGACGGGGCAGCCGACGACTCCGCCGTCGCCGCGGCAGGCGTCGCCGCGCTCGCCGCCTCGGTGCTGAGGAAGGCCCGCCGACCGGAGCGCTCGGGCGATCGCGGCCCCGCCCGCCTGCATCCCGGACGCGGCCCTCCGCTCCGCTGATCGGCGCTCATCGAGCGTCGCGGCATGGGGTCGATCCTCGGCCCCGGGTCGACATCGTTGTCCCCCGAAAAGGGGAAGACGCTGTCCCCCAAAACGAGGGTGATTCACCTTCAATTCATTGACCATTCATCTTCGTGCGCCCTAAAACGGGCAGTGGTGAGGGAATCCGACCCGACAATTCCTCACTGGAGCGGGCTTCGCGGTCACCTCCGTCACTGGTGGTTCCCGTCAGGCCGACATGGAGGAATGGCAATGAAGCCCTTCGCACCGGCGCATCCGGTATCAGTGTTCGAACCCGTTGGGACGAGGCCGCTCCGCCGCATCGTCCTCGCCATGCTCACCGCCATCGTGATGGTCGTGAGCATGCTCTCGCTCCAGGCCTACTCGACCTCGTCACCGGCGGCCGCGGCCACCGACGAGACTCCGGCATTCGTCCTCACGCAGAACGACCTGGAGTTCATCCTCCGCCAGATCCAGATCTCCGAGTCGCACGCGGCGGGCAACCCGCTGCGTTGCGCCTCCACGACCGACCAGAGCGGCAAGTGCGTCAACGGCGACGCACGCACGCTCGGTGTGCGCACGGTCGACGGGTCGGAGAACAACCTGCTCGCCGGGCGCTCCGAGTTCGGTGCGGCCGACAACCCGTTCCCACGGCTGCTGCCCGCCGAGTGGCGGCAGGCCGACCCGCAGCCGGCCGACGCACCGGATCCCGGTGACACCTCGATGTGCGACCCCGGCGTGACCTGCTACGAGCAGACCGACGGCATCGTCTACGACGCCGACCCGCGCACGATCTCGAACCTCATCGTCGACCAGACGGTCGGCAACCCGGCGATCGTCAACCAGGTCGACGCGGGCACCGCCATCCGAGTGCCGGGAACCGATCGGGTGGTCATTCCGAACACCGCGCCGGACGAAGAGCTCTCGGCGCCCTTCAACACGTTCATGGGATTCTTCGGCCAGTTCTTCGACCACGGTCTCGACCTCGTCGACAAGGGCGGCAACGGCACGCTCATCGTGCCGCTCCAGCCCGACGACCCGCTGTACGTCGATGGCTCGAACACGAACTTCCTGACGCTCACGCGAGCGGATCGGATCGAGGACTCCGCCGGCAACCCGACGACCGAGCACGCGAACCTCACGTCGCCGTTCATCGACCAGAACCAGACCTACACCTCGCACCCGTCGCACCAGGTGTTCCTCCGCGAATACCACGAGGACGGCACGACCTCGCCGAACCTGCTCGAAGGTTCGGAGAACGGCGGGCTCGCGACGTGGAATGACGTGAAGGCACAGGCGAGCGGCGTGCTCGGCATCGAACTCACCGACGCCGACCTGCTCGACATCCCGCTCGTCCAGACCGACCAGTACGGCCACTTCGTTCCCGGGCCGGAGCGCGGACTGCCCCAGCTCGCCGTCGCGGACGAGACCGCTGAGGGCGGTGTCGCCTTCGTGGAGGGCGACCCGGCCGACCCGGTCTCGACGGCGGACGCCCTCGGCACCGGACACGCCTTCCTCGACGACATCGCGCACGGCGCGACTCCGGTGATCGACGAGACGACCGGTGAGCTGATCCCGCGCTTCAACGAGGACGGCACTCCCGTCCTCGACGAGAACGGCGACCCGGTCCTGTCGGGATACGACAACGTCGCGCTCGGCGATCACTTCGTCGCCGGTGACGGCCGGGTCAACGAGAACATCGGCCTCACCGCCGTGCACCACGTGTTCCACGCCGAGCACAACCGCATGGTCGGGCAGCTCGAAGCGCTCCTGGCCGGCGAGATGCCCGAGCTCGAGAGCACCGACCCCGACATCCCGGACCACACGATGGAGGAGTTCGCGAAGGCGTTCCGCGGCGAGGCGCACGCCTACCCGTCGCTCAAGGCCGGGCAGGAGCTCCCTCAGCCAGAGGCCGACGACTGGACGTACGAGCAGCGCCTCTTCCAGGCGGCGAAGTTCGCGACCGAGATGCAGTACCAGCACCTCGTGTTCGAGGAGTTCGGCCGCAAGATCGCCCCGACGATCGACGAGGTGGTCTTCAACGAGAACAGCTACAACGCGGGCGTCAACCCGGCGATCTTCGCCGAGTTCGCTCACGTCGTCTACCGGTTCGGGCACTCGATGATGACCGAGGAGATCGGCCGCGAGCCGGTCGACGGCGGTCAGGATCTGCAGGACGTGCCACTGCTCGACGGCTTCCTGAATCCGGGCGAGTACGACCTCGACGGCACGCTCTCGCCTGAGGATGCCGCCGGGTCGCTCATCAACGGCATGACCGCACGGGTGGGCAGCCAGATCGACGAGCACGTCGTCGACACGCTCCGCAACAACCTGCTGGGCCTGCCGCTCGACCTTCCGACGATGAACCTGCTGCGCGGACGCGATGTCGGCATCCCCCCGCTGCAGGACGCGCGACGCTCGTTCTTCGCAGCGACGAACGAGCCGAGCCTCAGGCCGTACGCGAACTGGTTCGACTTCGGCCAGAACATCAAGAACGGCAACAACTTCGGCCGCGGGGGCAACAACGCCTCGCTCGTGAACTTCGTCGCGGCGTACGGCACGCACGAGACGATCCTCGCTGCGGACACCCTCGAAGAGAAGCGGCTCGCGGCCGCACTGCTCGTCAACGGCGCTCCGCTCGGTGAGGAGTTCGTCACGCGGTTCGCCGGCAGCGACCGGTTCCAGACCGCGCAGCTCCTCGCCGAGCACGCGTTCAACGCTCCGGTTCCCGTCGCCTACATCGCGCCCGGGATGAACTTCCCGGACGCGCTCGCCGGCGGTCCGGCCGCGGCGGCGAACGGCGGACCGATCCTGCTCGCCGGACCGACCGACAGCGGTGAGATCCCGCTTGCGACCCTCATGGCCCTCCGCAGCCTGAAGCCCGAGCGCATCGTCGTGCTCGGAGGCCCGGGAGTGGTCGGACCGCGCACCATCACGGCACTGAACCAGGTGTCGACGACCGATGCGCCCGTCACCAGGCTGTCGGGAGCCGACCGGTTCGCGACGGCCGCACGCATCAGCACGTCGGAGTTCGATCCCGGGGTGGAGCGGGTGTTCATCGCCAACGGCCTGAACTTCCCCGATGCACTCGCGGGTGCCGCGGTCGCGGCCCGGGACGGCTCGCCGATCCTGCTCGTCCGGCCCGGCTCGATCCCGCCGAGCACGGCAGCGGCGCTGAACACCCTCGATCCGGGTGAGATCGTCGTGCTGGGCGGTACCGGCGCGGTCTCCGCGGGAGTGGCCGGCCAGCTCCGCGGATTCACCGACGGCAGTGTCGTCAGGATCGGCGGAGCCGACCGTTACGCGACGGCGCTCGCCATCAGCAAGCGATTCTTCCCGGACGGGGCGGATCGGGTCTACGTCGCGACGGGGGCGAACTTCCCCGACGCACTGGCCGCGAGCCCCGTCGCCGGAATCAACCATGCTCCGCTGATCATCGTCCCGCCCAGCGGGCTCACCCCCGCGATCCGGGCCGAGCTCACGCGCCTCGACCCCACATCGATCCACATCCTCGGTGGGACCGGGGTCATCTCGGCCGCGACCGAGCTGGCACTCGCGACCTTCGCGCCCGAGCCGCTGCAGCCTCCGGACGACCGGCTCGACTTCATGTACTCGCGGGGGGCGTACGTGAACGTGGCAGGTGAGACCGTCACCGGCCTCGAGAACGTCGACTTCTGGATGGGCGGGCTCGCGGAACGGCTGAACCCGTTCGGCGGCATGCTCGGATCGACGTTCAACTTCGTGTTCGAGAAGCAGCTCGAGAATCTCCAGTTCGGCGACCGGTTCTACTACCTGTTCCGCAACCAGGGACAGCAGCTGTTCGCAGGGCTCGAGGGCAACACCTTCTCGGACCTGATCCAGCGGAACACGAACGCCTCGAACCTCCCGGCCGACATCTTCGCGCTGCACGACCCGATCCTCGACCTCGAGAACCTGCCGGACCCGCTGCCGGAGGGCCTGCTCGAGGAGTCCGACGGCACGTGGCGTTGGGACGGCGACGAGCACGTCGAGGTCCACGGCACGCCCGAGGTTGACCGGATCCGCGGCGATGAGGGCGACGACGCGCTCTGGGGTTACAGCGGCGACGACGTCCTCGAAGGCGGGGCCGGCAACGACGCCCTCGTCGGCGGGCCCGGAGACGACATCATCACCGACTCGTTCGGCGACGACAACCTCAAGGGCAAGCAGGGCAACGACGCGATCAACGCCGGGCCGGGCATCGACCTGACGATCGGCGGCCTCGGCGACGACTTCATCATGGGCGGCGGCGATCCGAAGACGACGTTCTCCGGCCTGGGCGACGACGTGGTCCTCGGCACATCCGGTCGGATGACCGTGTTCGGCGGCGAGCACAACGACTGGGTGGAGGGCTCGAGTCACGCCGACCTGCTGCAGGCCGACAACGCCGATCAGTTCCAGACCGACACGCTCGGCGGCAATGACGTCGTGATCGGCGGTCTCGGCAACGACGACATCGAGGGAGAAGGCGGTGACGATATCCTCGTCGGCAAGTCCGTCGGCACCGACCGCCACCTCGGCAACCTCGGGTTCGACTGGTTGACGTACTACGGAGAGACGAACAACGTGAATGCGGACTTCGCGTTCTCCAGAGTCTTCCAGCAGCAGAACCCGCTGCCGTCGCGGTTCGATCACCTCGAGGCGCTCTCGGGCGGCCAGGGCGACGACTCGCTCCGCGGCGCGATGGTCGCGCCGGACGACCTCATGGACAATGAGATCCCGCTGACGAAGGCCACGCAGGCGAGCATCGACCTCATCGACGGGCTCGAGGAGCTGATCCGGCCGAGCGGGGCACCGTTCGACTACGCGGCGCCGTTCATGCGAGGCACGCCGGAGAGCGACACCGACGGCGTCCACGAGATCATGGTCGGCGGCGTGGGAAGCGACCTCGTCGAAGGTCGGGGCGGCAACGACTTCCTCGACGGCGACGCGATGCTCCGAGTACAGCTGGTGGATGCCGACGGCACCCGGTACGACAGCGCAGCCGATGTGCAGGCGGCGGTCTTCCGCGGCGAGATCAACCCCGGCGAACTCGACATCGTCCGCGAGATCGTTATCGATGAAGAGGATGTCGCGGGCTCCGTGGACACGGCGTTCTACAACAACCCGTTCGAGGCGTACGAGATCACCGAACTCCCCGACGGGTACTGGCAGATCGCCCACACGCAGGTGCAGGAGGCCGAGGAGTCCGATGGCGTCGACGTCATCAGAGGCTTCGAGACGCTGCAGTTCGCCGACAACTGCGCGGCGCTCAACGATGCGGGCGAGTGGGAGGTGTGCGAAGTCACCGCGGTGATCCAGCTGTCGACCGACAGCCCGATGGAGGATGCGCCGATCACGGCGACGCTCGTCGACGCCGACACGCTCGAGCCCATCGACCTCACCGGTCTCGGCAACGCCACGTACACGTGGTGGGCCGGCGAGGGCGAGGGTGGCGAGATCTCCGAGTGGGAGCTGCTCTCGACGGTCACGGTGCCGGCGGGTCAGCCCATCAGCCCGGTGACCTTCACGCCGAACGACCTCGCGGTCGGCTACGTGCTCAGGGCGACGGTGACGTATCAGGATGCCGACGGCATCGTGTACACCGCCACATCGGCACCGACGGCGAACCCGGTGGGCAACGTCAACGACGTGCCGACGAACCCGGTGATCATCGTCTCGCCGAGCGGGCTGCTCACCGTGCAGGCGCCGCTCGACGCGGACGGGTTCAACGAGGACGATCCGGGGTTCACCTACCAGTGGTTCCGCGACGGAGCTCCCATCGCGGGGGCGACGAACAGCACCTATACGCCCGGTGACGCGGATGCCGGGACGGCGCTCACCGTCCAGGTCACCTACACGGACCTCTTCGGCACCGTCGAGAGCCCGACGTCCGCGCCCTACTCGCCGCCGGGAGGCTGATCGGGCGAGTGACCGAGTGCGGGGTCTGCGATGCGCGGGCCCCGCACCTCCGTTCGATCCCGAGCACGGCGACGACGAAGCATCCGACCCCATGCGCCGAAGGATGAACCATGAAGACGCAGCGCCCTCCCCGCATCGCCGGCACGAGGTCGGCCGCTTCGGTTCCCACCTCCCGGGGGCTTCCGGGCAGCTCATCCCGCTGGATGCGGGTCGGGGTCCCGATCGCCCTCGCGCTCGTCTGGATCGTGGTCTTCCTCGTCGGGGGCCGGATGTTCAGCCAGGTGAACGACCTCGCGACGAACGACCGCGTGCAGTTCCTTCCGAGTTCGGCCGAGTCGACGCGGGTCGACGCACTGCACGACGAGTTCGCCCTCGAAGGCGTGACGTACGCCGTCGTCGTGTTCGAGTCCGGACGACCGCTCACCGCCGCAGACGAGAGCCGACTGGAGATCGCCGTCGATCGGCTCGAGCCGATCGCGGGGGTGCAGGCCTTCAGCGCGACGCCGATGATCGTCTCCGATGACGGCCACGCGGCCGAGTTCGTCATCCCCGTCGACGCGGCAGGCGCAGTCGATGAGTCCGTGACCGAGCTTCGGGCAGAACTGCTCGCGCTGGTCCCCGAGGGGATCGAGGTCTACGTCACCGGGCCGGCCGGCTTCGCCAGTGACGTGATCACGGCATTCTCGGGCATCGACGGACTGCTGCTGCTCGTCGCGCTCGGCGCCGTGCTCATCGTGCTCATCGTCGTCTACCGGTCGCCGCTGCTTCCACTCGTCGTCCTGGCGACGAGTCTCTGCGCGCTCTGCGGGTCGATCATCGTCGTCTCGGCACTCGCTCGGAGCGGAGCCATCCTGCTCGCGGGCCAGACGCAGGGGATCCTGCTGATCCTCGTCATCGGTGCGACGACCAACTACTCGCTGCTCTACGTCTCGCGCTACACGGAGGCGCTCGAACACCACCGATCGCGCTGGGGAGCGACGCTCGAGGCATTGCGCAACTCGTGGCAGCCCATCCTCGCCTCGGGCGCGACGGTCATCGTGTCGCTGCTCGTCCTCCTCGTCAGCCGGCTCGATTCGAACCGGACGCTCGGCCCGATCGCCGCGATCGGCATCGTGTTCGCGCTGCTCGCGGCGTTCACCCTCCTGCCGGTGCTGCTGCTGTGGCTCGGTCGCACGGCCTTCTGGCCACGGCGGGTCGCGCATCGCAGCGCCGCCGCGGGCGAGGAGCCCGACGTGCTCGCGGGACCGGGCCTGTGGGCGCGTCTCGCCCGGGTGGTCTCCGCGCGCCCGCGCGCGACCTGGGTCCTCTCGACGCTGCTGCTCGGGGTGATGGCGCTCGGCCTCACGCAGCTGAGGGCCGACGGTGCCCCATCGAGCGAATACGTGCTCGGGTCCTCACCGGCGCGCGACGGCCTCCACGCGATCGCCGAGCACTATCCGGCGGGGGCGGGCACCCCGGTGATCGTGGTCACGGGCACCGACGCCATGCTCGAGGCGACGGCGACCGCACTGGAGGTCGACGGCGTCGACTCCGTGCGGGTGGCGACACTCGGCGGCCCGACGCCGATCACGCCCGAGGGGGTGCAGCCGTTCGCCGAGGGAGCCGGAATCGCGCTCGCCCCGATCGTCGTCGACGACCGCGCGCTCCTCGAGGTCACGCTGACCACCGCTGCGGATACCGAGGCGGCCGCGGCGACCGTGCTCGCGCTCCGCAAGGCGTTCGACGAGGTGAGTCCCGGCATCCTGGTCGGGGGGCAGACGGCGATCGAGATCGACGGCAGCGAGGCCGCGATCGCGGACCGCTCGCTCATCATCCCGCTCGTGCTCCTCGCGATCCTCGTCGTGCTCATGGTGCTGCTGCGGGCGGTCGTCGCACCGCTCGTCCTGATCGGGAGCGTTGCGTTGTCGTACGCCGCCGCCCTCGGCTTCTCCGCCGTGATCTTCAACACGGTCTTCGGGTTCAGCGGCGCCGACCCCACCGTGCCCCTCTTCGCCTTCGTCTTCCTCATCGCGCTCGGGGTCGACTACAACATCTTCCTCATGACCCGTGCGCGCGAGGAGGCCATCGTGCACGGCGCCCGCACGGGGGTGCTGCGCGCCCTCGTCCTCACCGGGGGCGTGATCACCTCCGCGGGAATCGTGCTGGCCGCGACCTTCGCCGCGCTCGGGGTGCTTCCCCTGCTGTTCATGGCGCAGATCGCCTTCATCGTCGCGTTCGGCGTGCTCCTCGACACCTTCCTGGTGAGGACGCTGCTGGTGCCTGCACTCGTCTTCGAGCTCGGCCCGACGGCGTGGTGGCCGAGCAGACTCTCGAAGGCACCGGCGATGGCGCGGGCCGAGGGCGGAGCGGCGGACCCGGCGGACTCGGCGGACCCGGCGGACCCGGCGGAACCGGCCGCTCCGACGCGGGAGCTCGCTCGAACCGAAGGCGGGTGATTCGGCGTGGAGAGGCCCGTCCGTGGCTCGATTCGCATTCTGGCCCGATGACCTGATAACGTAGTGCCTCGGTTCGGGTTGTGAACAAAACATCCGAATCATGCACCTCTAGCTCAATCGGCAGAGCAACTGACTCTTAATCAGTGGGTTCAGGGTTCAAGTCCCTGGGGGTGCACTGAAAGCCCCGATCCTCTCGCCAGGATCGGGGCTTTTCTTTTCCTGATCGGCCGGCCGCGGCTGTCCGCGCGGATCACGGAATGATGGTGCCGCGGAACTGCCGCATCGACTTCTCGCGTTCGACGTCGACCGAGTTCGCCACGCCGGAGCCATCGTCGACGGGCTGCCGCGGGCGGGTGGTGCCGCGGTGCCGGGTGAACAGCCATTGGCCGACGCACCAGGCTGCGAGCAGGACGACGAGTGCCAGCCAACCGGTCCAGTCCATGTCGCGCCTCCTGATGAGCTGAACGGTACTCCCGTTCGCGCCGGAACGGTGGAGGAGGCACGGTGCGAGAGCATCCGCGCCGGCGCTCAGTCGTCGAAGCCGCGGGCGATGAGCGCCTCGCCGAGGTGGTCGGCGGTCTGCAGCGCACGCACGATCACCGGCACTGCGAGCGCGACGACCGAGCCCTCGGCCCCGCGGGCCTTGCGCGCCTCGAGCACCTCGCGCACGATGTCGGCGAGGAGCGGCACGCAGCGGATCGCGAGGGCGAGGGCGAGGCCGACCCGGTCGGCGTCGATCCAGCGCCGGAACGGTCGCAGCAGGGTCTGCATCGCGTCGAGCGTCGCCGTCACCGGGGTCGTGAGCGTGTAGAGGGCCGCGAGGGCGACCGCGATCACGAGTCGCAGACCCATCGTCGCCGCGGCCTCCCAACCGGCGAACAGCCACTGCACGGGCACCGCGAAGGCGAGCACCCACAGGATCGGGGCGATCTGGCCCCAGACGGCCGATGCCGGCAGCCGGGCGGGGAGGAAGAGCAGCGCGGTCGCCCCCGCGGCGATGCCGAGGGCGAGGAGGGAGCTCTGCAGTGCGACGACGGTGACGAGCACCGCGAGCAGCCCGAGCTTCACGAGCGCCGGGGTGCGATGCACGAGCGAGTCGCCGGGGTGGTAGACGCCGATCATCCGGTCACGCTCACCCGATCAGCGCCCGGTAGGCGGCGAGAGCTGGAGCGGGGGCGTCGTCGGCGACGACACGGCCGGCCTCCATCACGATCACGCGGTCGAAGTCGTCGAGCAGTTCGAGCTGATGGCTGACGACGACGAGCTGCTGCTCGAGCGCGGCGAAGTGCTCGGCCACGAGCCTCGCGTTGCGGGCGTCGAGGAGGGTCGTCGGCTCGTCGGCGACGACGATCGCCGGGTCGGCGACGAGCACCGAGGCGAGCGCCAGCAACTGCTTCTGCCCGCCCGAGAGCCGGTGCGCGGGCCGGTCGGCCAGCGTCGTCAGCCCGAAGCGCTCGAGCGTCGCCTCGACGCGAGCCGCGGCATCCTCGGCGGGCAGCTTGTGCCGTCGCAGGGTGAACGCGACGTCTTCTCGGACGGTGGGCATGACGATCTGGTTGTCGGCGTTCGTGAACACGAAGCCGACGCGGCGGCGCACCTCGCGTCCGCGGCGGGCGACGTCGAGGCCATCGACGGCGACCGTGCCCGACTTCGGGGTGACGAGGCCGTTGATCATGCGGGCGATCGTCGACTTGCCCGACCCGTTCGCGCCGACGATGCCGACGCGGTGCTCCGTCAGGGTGAGCGAGACGTCGTCGACGATCGGCTCGGCGCCGAAGTCGTGCGAGACGCGGTCGAACTCGATGCGGCTCATGCTGCGCGCTCCACGATCATGGCGATGCCCTGGCCGCCGCCGATCGAGCAGGCTGCGAGGCCCGGCCGGTCATCGTCGGCGTCGAGCATGCGCGCGGCGAGGCGCACGAGCAGCACCGCGCCGGATGCCCCCCACGGGTGCCCGAGCGCGATGGCCCCGCCGTCGGTGTTGACGACGGCCTCGTCGAGTGCGAGCGCGTCGCTCACGGCGAGCAGCTGCGCGGCGAAGGCCTCGGTGATCTCGACGAAGCCGAGGTCGCCGGCGGTGAGCCCGGCACGATCGAGGGCGGCCGCGGCCGCGGGGGCGGCGCCGAGCCCGGGGAGCGCCGGGTCGCCGGCCGAGACCGCGGCGGCGCGCACCCGCAGGGCGGGCAGGCCGAGCTCGCGGGCGAGCTCGGGCAGGGTCACGGCCATCGCGGCGGCGCCGTCGGAGAAACCGCACGAGTTGCCGGCGGTGACGGTGCCTGAGCCCGACGCCTCGTCGAGGGACGCGAACGCCGGGGCGAACCGGGCGAGCAGTGGTGCGCTCATCGCGCGGGGGCGGTCGTCGATCGCGACGTCGTCGACCGCCACGAGTTCTCGGTCGAAGCGGCCCGCGCGCTGCGCCGCGAGCGCGAGCCGGTGCGAACGCTCGGCCCAGGCATCCTGGCGGTCGCGAGTGATGCCGCGCACGGCCGCGAGGTGATCGGCGGCGGGGCCCATGTCGGGGTCGGCGAAGCCGAGCGGTGCGAACGGCGCGCGGGTGAACCGCTCGCCGCTGTCCGGCCAGAGCCGATGCGGCGCGGTCGACGCCGACTCGGCACCGCCCGCGAGGAGGAGGCGCGCGTCGCCGGCGCGCACGCGCGACGCCGCCTGCATGACCGCCTCGAGGCCCGAGCCGCACTGGCGGTCGACGGTGACGCCGGGCACCGAGGCGCCGAGTCCGGCGCGGAGCGCCGCCACCCGGGCGAGGTCGCCGCCGGGTCCCATGCAGTTGCCGAGCACCACGTCGTCGATCGGCAGGCCCGCCGACGCGACCTCGGCGGCCACGGCGGCGAGCACGGGCGCGGCGAGCGCGTCGACCGCCTGGTCGGCGAAGCCTCGGCCTGCGGTGCCGATCGGGGTTCGTCGCGCGGCGACGAGCACGGGGGCGGCGGTCATGCGGGCTCGCTTTCGATGATGCCCTCGGACGAGTGGGGAGGGGAGACGGCGAAGGAGGCCGTGTCGGGGGCGGTGTCGCGGGCCTCATGGTCGGGGAAGCGGCCGGCGGCCTCACGCAGTCCGTCCGTCGCGAGCGCGGCACGCACGGCACCCCGGGCGACCTTGCCCGAGTCGGTGCGCGGTACCGCGCGGAAGAACCATCGGCGCGGCAGCTCGGCGGGCTCGAGTCGGGCGCGGGCCGCGTCGACGACCGCCTGCTGCGCGGCGTCGAGGCGCCCGTCGGCCACCGGCTCGTCGGCAGCGAGGCGATCGAGTTCGACGACGGCGACCACCCGCTCGCCGAGCAACTCGTGCGGCTCGCCCACGACGGCCGCCGCGGCGACCCCGGGAAGCCCCGTGAGCACCGCCTCGACGTGCTCGGCGAGCACCGTCGCGCCGGCGGTCGTGATCGCCGCGTCGCCGCGTCCGAGCACGCGCAGGCGGCCGTCGGGCGCGGTCTCGGCGAGGTCGCCGACGGTCGCGTAGCCGGCGGCGTCGCGACGCAGCATCCCGCCGCCGATCGCCTCGAGCGCGAGGTAGGGCGAACGTACCCAGAGCTCGCGCCCGCCGGGAGCCTCGCGCAGTTCGATCTCGGCGCCGGGGAACGGTTCGAGCCCGTCGCCGTGCCCCACGGCGACGAACGAGAGCTCCGCGGCGCCGTAGTACTCGACGAGGCGGAGTCGCGCGCCCGCCCCCGCGCGCAGCGACGCGCTCATCGCCGCACCCGCGACGACGGCCGTGCGCGCCTCGAGCCCGTCGTCGAGCAGCCGTGCGAGCCGCGTCGGCGTCGCGTGCACGACGCTCGCCCCGCGCAGCCCGTCGCCCACCGACGCCCCCGCCCACAGCGCGTGCAGCGCCGCGTAGAGGTGCATCGAGACGTGCAGGGGGCCGGTGACCGCGACGCGGTCGGATGCCCCGATGCCGGCGATCTCCGCGAGGGGCGACGCCGAGGCGAGCCACGACTCCTCGGTGCGGGCGACGACGGTCGGAGCGCCGCCCGAGGATCCCGAGGTGCGCAGGGCGAGCGCGGTGCCCTCGGGGAGGCGGCCCTCGAGTCGCGCGGCCTCCTCCGCGTCGCCGCCGACGAGCACGGGCCGCCCGCGCTCGAGCGCGGCGAGCACGGTCGTGATCAGCCGGACGGGCGACATGCCGGCGGGGCATCCGATGGGCCCGTCACCCGGCGGGAGCACGGCTGCGGCGACCGCCGCGGCGAGCTCGCCCACGCGCACGACGTCGCCGCCGAACGCGAGGGCCGGCGCGCCGGGCGCTCCCCGCAGCCATTCGCTCATGCGGCGTCGACCGCAGAGACCGAGGTGCCGCGGCGGGCCCACGGCCAGGTGCGGGGCTCGATGAGGCCCGGCCAGGCGCGGTGCACGCCCTTCGCGACGAGCACCGTGACGACGACCTTCAGCACGTCGCCCGGCAGGAACACCGTGGAGCCGACGATCGCGACGCCGAGCGGGGTGCCCGTGATCGCGGCGAACACCGGGACACCGACGAGGTAGATCGCGACGATGCCGCCGAGCGCCGTCCAGAGGAGCGCGGGCACGATCCGGTAGCGGGGGAGCAGGCGCGCGGTCGCCCAGCCGATCACGGCGACGCCCACGAGCCAGCCGATGAGGTAGCCGACCGACGGGCCGACGAAGACGCCGAGGCCGCCGCGCCCGCCCGAGAGCAGGGGCAGGCCCGCCGCGACGAGCACGAGCAGCAGCAGCACCGAGAGAAAGCCCTTGCGCGCACCGAGGACGGCACCCGCGAGCATGACGCCGAGCGTCTGGAACGTGATCGGCACCGCGGTGCCGCCGAGGTAGAGCGCGCCGGGCAGGCCGAGCGCGGCGATGAGCCCGGTGAACACGGCGATCTGGGCGAGGTCGCGGGCGGTGCCGCGACGCTTGGGCGTGCGCGCCTGCTCGAGGTCGGATGACCCGTCGGCGATCTCGGCGGACGGGGTGCTGCTCGGTGCGGTGCTCATCGGGTTCCCCTCTGGAGGCGTGGCGGGCGAATCACCCGTGATTTCACGCTAGAAGGGCGGGGGAGTGCCCCGTCGGCTCAGCCGTACAAGAATGCACGGCCGAATTTGGAACCGCCCGGATCGGCGAGGCTCAGGCGGCGGCGCGCGTCTCGAGCTCGGTCATCGGCCCGATCATGCGCACGGCGGCGAGCTCGGATGCGTCGGCGTCGGCGACCTCGACGGTGTCGACCGTCTCGTTCTCGACCGGGTCGGCCCAGACGATGAGCGGTGCGGGCTCCCAGCCGAGGGCCATCGACTCCTCGCCGGCGGGCACGACGACGGCGACCGAGTCGCGCTCGTCGAGGATCGCACGGGTGAGCTCGGCCGCGATCTGGTGCGTGAGCATCGCGTGGAAGATGCGGTCGGTGTCGCCGTCGGAGCGGCGGACGAGCGACCAGCCGCCGCCCTGACCGATGAACTCGGAGAGGCGGGCGTTGAGGAGTTCGAAGATGTGCTCGCCGCGCAGGTCGGCCGCGGTCGGGCGCGGCGGAGTTGCGGCAGGAGCGGCAGCGTGTGCGGAGGCCTGGGCGGCAAGCCGTGCGCGGCGCCAGCGGCGGAACATCAGTGGCCCCTCTCGGTCGTGGTGCAGCGGGTACTGCGTCGTCTCGGGTCGTTCGTCCCAGTTTCGGGCACCGCGGCGCGGATTCCGAATGACACGCCGGGCGGGCGCGGCGTCGGTGTGCTATTCGCCGAGTTCGGGGCGCTTCGTCTCTTCGGCGACGGTGCCGATCGCGATCGCGAGGCTCGCGGCCCACGACACCCACATCAGCAGCAGGCGCCAGTCGCGCGGGCCGTCGAGCGTGGCCTTGGCCACGCCGATCCCGCTGATGACGGCGCTGATGACGGCTCCGCTGAAGAGGTACTTGCGCATGTCCGCCACGCTACCGTGCGGTGAACGCGGGCTGGGAGTCATCCGTGAATCTGACCGATCGTGCAGGATCTGACCGATCGGTCAATTACCGTCGAATCATGCCCACCGATGCGACCATCCACTCGCGCGCCCGTGCCAGCGACGAACTGCTGCGCACCGCGCTCGAACAGTTCGCGACCGTCGGCTTCGCCGGCACCTCGCTGCAGCAGATCGCCGATCAGGCCGGGTACTCGAAGTCGAGCGTGCTCTACCACTACGCCTCGAAGGAGGCGCTGCTCGAGGCCGCGATCACGCCCGCCATCGAACGCCTCGAGGTGCTCGTCGGCGAGTTCGCCGAGGGGCGGCGCTCCGACGCCGCACGTGGCGTCTTCATCGGCCGGTTCGTCGACCTGCTGCTCGGCGAGCGCCTCGCCGTGCACCTGTTCGTGAACCAGGGGCACTCGCTCGGCGGCATCCCGATCGTCGAACGCGGCAACGCCGCCATCCGCGTGCTCGCCGACGCGATCTGCAGCGGGGCGAGCCTCGTCGAGCAGATGCGCTTCGGCGTCGCGCTCGCCGGCGCCACCTACGCGCTCGTCGCCGGTGCCACCTTCTTCGACGACGACGACCTCGTCAACGAGACCATGAACGCCCACACCGACGACGAGCTGCGCGAAGCGCTCGTCGACGTCGTCTCCGAACTCCTCCTCCCGGCCGACGGCCGCCAGACCCGATAGGCCCGCCCATGGCTCTCCTTCTGCACCGCATCGGCCGCTTCGCCTACCGCCGCGCGTGGCTCGTCATCGTCGCCTGGGTGATCGCGCTCGGCGCCCTGCTCGGCGCCGGCCTCGGCCTCGGCGGCCAGCTCCAGGACTCGTTCGCCATCCCCGGCACCGAGTCGCAGACCGCGATCGACCAGCTCGCCGCCGTGTTCCCGCAGACCGCGGGCGCCTCGGCGAAGGCCGTGATCGAAGCGCCCGAGGGCGACACCGTCGACTCGGCCGAGGCCCGTGCCGCCATCGAGGACATGGAGGCCGAGCTCGAGGACCTCGACGGCGTCGCGAGCGTGCTCGGTCCGTTCGACGAGTACGCCGGCGACCAGGTCTCGGGCGACGAGCGCACCGCCTACATCCAGATCACCTTCGACGGGCAGGTCACCGACGTGACCCCCGAGATGCTCGACGCCGTCACGGCGACGGGGGAGATCGGCGAGACCGCGGGCCTCGAGGTCGCGTTCGGCGGCGACGTCTTCCAGGAGACGAGCTTCGGCCTCACCGTCACCGAGGTGTTCGGCGTGCTCTTCGCAGCCGTCGTGCTCATCATCACCTTCGGCTCGCTGCTCTCGGCCGGGATGCCGCTGCTCACCGCCCTCGTCGGCGTCGGCGCCGCCTCGGGCGGGATCCTGATCGTCGCGTCCTTCGCGACGGTGTCCTCCACCGCCCCGATGCTCGCCGTCATGATCGGGCTCGCCGTCGGCATCGACTACGCCCTGTTCATCCTGTCGCGGCACCGCAACCAGCTCGCCCGCGGGCAGGACCCCGAAGACAGCGCCGCCGAGGCCGTGGCCACCGCGGGCGGTGCGGTCGTGTTCGCCGGGCTCACCGTCATCATCGCCCTGCTCGGCCTCCTCGTGGTCGGCATCCCGTTCCTCAGCGTCATGGGCGTCGGGGCCGCCTTCGCCGTGCTCATCGCCGTCATCGGCGCGGTCACCCTGCTGCCGGCGCTCCTCGGCGTCTTCGGCAAGCGTCTCGCGCCGAAGCCCGGCAGCCGGGCGCACCGACGGGCGAACGCGGCCGACGACGGCGGCAAGCCCACGATGGGCCGGCGCTGGGTCGACCTCGTGCTGAAGGCGCCGGTCGTGTTCGTCGTCCTCGTCGTCGGCCTCCTCGGCGCCGCCGCGATCCCCGCGGCGAGCCTCGACCTCAACCTGCCGAACAACGCGGGCACGCCGGGCTCCACCCAGCGCGAGGCGTACGAGATGATCGAGAGCGGCTTCGGACCGGGCTACAACGGCCCGCTCATCGTGACGGTCGACATCACCCAGACGACCGACATCTTCGACGACCTCGACGCCATCGGCGCGCAGCTCGCCGAGCTCGACGACGTCGCCTACGTCGGCGAGGGGCTGCCGAACGAGACCGTCGACACCGCCATCATCCAGGTCGTGCCCGAGAGCGCCCCCGACACCCCCGAGACGAAGGCGCTCGTCGAGGAGATCCGCGAGCTCGCGCCATCGATCGAGGCGGAGTTCGGCACGCCCATCGCCGTCACCGGCTACACCGCCGTCGCGATCGACATCTCGAACCGGCTCGCCGACGCGCTCATCCCGTTCGCGCTCATCGTCGTCGGGCTCTCGATCGTGCTGCTGCTCATGGTGTTCCGCTCGGTGTTCGTGCCGATCAAGGCGGCCCTCGGCTTCCTGCTGTCGGCGTTCGGCGCGATCGGCGTCACCGTCGCGATCTTCCAGTGGGGCTGGTTCGCCGAGCTGCTGCACGTCGAGCCCGGGCCGATCCTCAGCTTCCTGCCGATCCTGCTCATGGCGGTGCTCTTCGGCCTCGCCATGGACTACGAGGTGTTCCTCGTCTCGGGCATGCGCGAGGAGTACGTGAAGACGAAGGAGCCGCGCACCTCGATCGTGCACGGGTTCCAGCACGCCGCCCGCGTCGTCACGGCCGCCGCGCTCATCATGTTCTTCGTCTTCTTCGCCTTCGTGCCCGAGGGATCGGGGGTCATCAAGGGCATCGCCTTCGCGCTCGCGATCGGCGTCGCCTTCGACGCCTTCCTCGTGCGCATGACCCTCGTGCCCGCCGCGATGGCGCTCGCCGGCAAGGCCGCCTGGTGGCTGCCCGCGTGGCTCGCGAAGCGCCTGCCCGACGTCGACATCGAGGGCGAGGGGCTGCGCGCCCACCTCGAGCAGGAGGAGCGGGCGGCCGCCCGGCCCGCCGCGATCAACCTCGACGAGGCCGTGTTCGGGCTCGCCGAGCGACCCATCGGCCCGCTCGCGGTCGAGGTGCCGGCGGGCGGCGTGCTCGTCGTGCGCGGCGAGCCCGTCGACCGCCGCGTGGTCGCCGCGACCCTCGCCGGCCGCCTCGCCCCCGTCTCGGGCCTCGTCGCCGTGCAGGGCACGCCACTCCCGACCGGGCAGGGTCGCGTCATGCGCCACGTCGCGATGGCCGAGGTCGCGTCGGATGCCCCGACGGGCACCACGGTCGGCGAGCTCATCGCCGCACGACTCGATGCGACGAGGCCGTGGTACCGCCTCGGCGTCTCGGGCTCGCAGGTGCGCGAGTGGACGGAGCGCGCGGCCCGTGCGCTCGGCGCCGGCTCGCCCGCCGCGGACGGGGGAGCCGTCGTGCCGCGTTTCGACGACGACACCCCGCTCTCCTCGCTCGGCGCCGAGGCGCGCACCGTCGTCGCCGTCGCCGCCGCGCTCGCCGAACGGCCGCGACTCGTCGTGCTCGACCTCGACGACGAACCGAGCGGCGCGAGCGCCGAACTCTGGTCGGCCCTCGCCGACCTCGTGCCCGCGACGGTCACCCTGATCGTCGGCGTCGGCACCGATGCGTCGACACCCGACGCCTCGCCCGCGCTCGCCGCCCGTGGCATCCGAACCCTCGAACCCGTCTCTCGCAGCCTGGAGGCACACCGATGAGCACCCGACTCTCCCGCCTGTTCGGCTCGACGCCGGCGCAGCGCCGCACGCGACTCGGCGTCCTCGTCGCCGCCGTCATCGCCGTGCCGCTCGCCGTCGCCGGCCTCGTCTCCGGCGCCCTCGGCGGCGCGACCGACAACCTCGCCGAGATCCCGGCGGTCGTCGTCAACAACGACGAGATGGTCACGATGACGCTGCCCGACGGCACCGAGCAGCCCGTGCTCGCCGGCCGCCAGCTCGTCACCGAGCTCACCGGCGCCGACACCGCCGGCTTCGCCTGGACGATCTCGAACGACGAGGAGGCCGCCGAGCTGCTCGCCTCGGGCGACGCGTACGCCGTGCTCACGATCCCGTCCGACTTCTCGGAGTCGGTCACCTCGATCTCGGGCCAGTCGCCGACGCAGGCGAACCTCGACATCCGCACCGACGACGCGCACGGCTACCTCGCCGGTTCGGTCGCCCAGTCGGTCGGCGACGCGATGTCGACCGCGTTCGGCCGCGAGCTCACGGCGCAGTACCTCGAGGGCTTCTACACCAACCTCGCCGCGATGGGCGGCTCGCTCGGCGACGCCGCCGACGGGGCGACCCAACTCTCGAGCGGCATCGGCACGCTCTCGGGCGGGCTCGGGAAGCTCTCCGACGGCGTCTCGCAGGCGGCGTCGGGCGCCACGGATGCCGCGAGCGGCGCCTCGGCGTACGCCGACGGCGTGGCGCAGTACACCGACGGCGTCGACGGCATCGCGGGCGGCGTCGCGAAGCTCGACGCGCAGGCCGGGGGTCTCGACGGCATCACCGACGGCACCGCCCAGTACGTCCAGGGCGTCCGCCAGACGGGAACGAGCGTGGAGGCCGGTATCCAGCAGTACGTCGATCAGGGCGTTCGAGGCACGGGCGCGGCCCTGGTCGAGAACACCGAGGGGTACGCCACCGGTGCGCATCAGCTCGCGGACGGCGGTGACGCCCTGTCCGCCGGCATCCCCGCTCTCGTCGCAGCTGATCCGACCGGCGGCGCGGCACAGCAGGCCGTCGCGGCGTACGTCGCGAAGGTCGCCGCGCTGGCGAATGGCGCCGATGCGCTCGCGGGGGGCACCGGAGTCGCGTTCGACGAGCTCGCGAAGGGTGGCGACACCTTGGCGACGAAGACCGGTGCTGGCATCGAGCAGTTGGCTCAGGGCGGCGACACGCTCGTCGCGAAGACCGGCGAAGGCATCGACGGCCTCCAGACGGGCATCGGGCAGCTCGCCTCGGGTGCGCAGCAGCTCTCGGCCGGCTCGGCGGGCCTCAGTGACGGCGCGACCGGGCTCGCCTCGGGCATCGGCGAACTCGCCGGCGGGCTCGGCGCACTCCAGACGGGTGCCGACGGTGCCGCCGATGGGGCCACGAAGCTCGCCTCGGGCGCCGACGAGCTCGCCGACGGCCTGACCGCCGGCGCGAAGGAGGCGCAGCAGCTCGGCGACATCGACGCCGAGACGACGGCCGACGTCGTCGCCGAACCCGTCACGGTCGACGCCACCCGCGACAACGAGATCAGCTCGACCGGCGAGGTCATCGGCATGATCTTCGTGCCCGTCGGCCTCTGGCTCGGCGCGATGGCGATGTTCCTCGTCTTCCGTCCGTTCGGGCGCGAGGCGCTGCGCAGCACCGCTTCGACCGGCGGCCTCGTCTGGCGCGCGCTCGCCCGGGCCGGGCTGCTCGCCCTCGCCCAGGCGATCGCGGTCGTGCTGCTGCTGCACGGGGCGATGGGCGTGGCGTGGAGCCTGCTGCCGCAGACCCTCGCGTTCGCGGCGCTGCTCGCGCTCGTGTTCACGGCGCTGCACGCCTTCTTGACGGTGTGGCTCGGACGCGCCGGGCTGCTCGTCTCGCTCGTGCTCGTCGCCCTGCAGCTCACGGCGGCCGGCGGACTCGTGCCGATCGAGGTGCTCGCAGGTCCCTACCAGGCGATCAGCCCGTTCCTGCCGCTCACCTGGGGCGTGCTGGGCATGCAGTCGATCATCGCCGGAGCGGGCGGCGGCGTCATCGCCGGGGCGGCCGGAGTGCTCGTGCTCTTCGGCCTGCTCGGGGTCGCGGGCACCGCGTTCGTCGTCGGCCGGCGGCGAGGCATCCGCTCGATCGGATTCGCCGCGACCGCGCTCGGCTGAACCGCTGATCGCCCACTGAACCCCGTTCGCGCGTCTGAACCCCGCGCGAACGGGGTTCAGACGCCGAAGCGGGTCTCGATATGCTCCGCTACTCGGCCGGCGGCAGCGCCGCGATGGCACTCACCTCGATGAGCGCGCCCGGCACGCCGAGCGCGCGCACCACCGCGGCCGTCACGAGCGGCGGTGCACCGGGGCCGGCCAGGCGCGGCGCGATCGCCCCGTAGGCCGCCCCCAGGTCGGCTCCCTCGGCGATGAGCACCGTCCACTGCACGACGTCGGCGAGGCTCGCGCCGGCGGCCTCGAGCGCGATGCTCGAGTTGTCGATCGCCCGGACCGACTGCTCGGCGACGTCGTCGGAGACGACGGCACCCGTCTCGTCGACGCCGTTCTGGCCGCCGAGGTAGATCGTCGTCGCACCGGGCGGCACGACGGCGACGTGGCTGAATGCGGGACTCACGACGAGCCCGGCGGGTTGCAAGCGTGTGATCTCCATGCCTCGACCCTCGCACCGACCGCCGACACAACGCACTGTTAGCCTGAGGACAGCGCGAGGAGGGACATCCGCTCTATGAACGCCCCCGAACCATCACGCGACGACCTGTACGTCGATGCCGCCTACGACATGATCGTGGTCTCGAACCGTCTGCCCGTCGACTACCAGGCCGGGCCCGACGGCGAGACGCAGTGGCGGAGCTCGCCGGGCGGTCTCGTCACCGCGCTCGAACCCGTCATGCGCGCCGCCGACGGCGCCTGGATCGGCTGGGCCGGCGTCGCCGACCGCGAGTTCGATCCGTTCGAGCACGACGGCATCTCGATCATCCCGGTGCCGCTCAGCGAGTCCGAGCTCGAGGAGTACTACGAGGGCTTCTCGAACGACACGCTCTGGCCGCTCTACCACGACGTGATCGCGCCGCCCTCGTTCCACCGCGAATGGTGGGACGCCTACGTGCGCGTCAACCGACGCTTCGCGGAGGCCGCCGCCCGGGCCGCCTCGCCCGGCGCCGTCGTCTGGGTGCAGGACTACCAGCTCCAGCTCGTGCCGCGCATGCTCCGCGAGAGCCGCCCCGACCTCGTCATCGGCTTCTTCAACCACATTCCCTTCCCCGCATACGGCATCTACTCCCAGCTGCCGTGGCGACGCCAGGTCATCGACGGGCTGCTCGGCGCCGACGTCATCGGCTTCCAGCGTGCCGCCGACGCCGGCAACTTCTCGCGCGCGGTGCGTCGCCTGTTCGGCTACGCGACGCGGGGCAGCGTCATCGACGTGCCGGATGCCACGGGGGAGGTGCGGCACGTCGTCGCCCGTCACTTCCCGATCTCGATCGACGCGGCGGGCTTCGAGGCGATCGCGCGGCGCCCAGAGGTGCAGGCGCGCGCCCGAGAGATCCGCGAGAGCCTCGGCAACCCCGAGACGATCATGCTCGGCGTCGACCGGCTCGACTACACGAAGGGGATCCGCCACCGCCTGAAGGCGTTCGGCGAGCTCCTCCGCGACGAACGGCTCTCGGTCGAGAAGGCGACGCTCGTGCAGGTCGCGAGCCCGTCGCGCGAGCGGGTCGAGACGTATCGGCAGCTGCGCGACGAGATCGAGCTCATGGTCGGCCGGCTGAACGGCGACTACTCGACGCTCGGCCACCAGGCCATCGCCTACCTCCACCACGGCTACCCCCGCGAGGAGATGGTGGCGCTCTACCTCGCCGCCGACGTCATGCTCGTCACCGCGCTCCGCGACGGCATGAACCTCGTCGCGAAGGAGTACGCCGCCTGCCGCTTCGACGAGGACGGGGTGCTCGTGCTCAGCGAGTTCACCGGCGCCTCCGACGAGCTGCGCCAGGCGGTGCTCGTGAACCCGCACGACATCGAGGGACTGAAGGACGCGATCGTCGAGGCGGCGTCGATGCCCAAGCGCGAGCGTGCCCGGCGCATGCGGGCGCTCCGGCGGCGCGTCCGCGAGAACGACGTGGCCAACTGGTCGGCGACGTTCCTCAAGACGCTCACGGGCGCCGGGATCATCGAGCCCGGCGTGCCCGAGTCACTCGCCTCCTCGGTGCGGCGGATCGCCGGCACCGAGCGGCTGCTCGTCGCCCTCGACTTCGACGGCACCCTCGCCCCGCTCGTCGACCGGCCCGAGGATGCGCGAGCGACCCGGCGCGCCCGCGCCGCCGTCGAGCGGCTCGCCGCGGTCGACGACACGCGCGTCGCGATCGTCTCGGGCCGCGCCCTCGGAAGTCTCCGGGAGGTCGCCGATCCGCCCCACGGGGCGCTCCTCAGCGGTTCGCACGGCGTCGAGCTGCAGCTCGACGGCGGCGACGTCATGATCGAGCTGCGCGACAGCGAGCTCGCCGAGCTGCAGCGGCTCGCCGCCGTGCTCGACGAGATCGCCTCGAGCGAGGACGGGGCCTGGGTGGAGCAGAAGCCCGCCGGGCTGGCGCTGCACACCCGCAAGGTCGCCCAGGCGGCGCGCGGCAGCGAGCTGCAGCGCACGGCGCGCGAGCGCGTCGCGCACGAGCTCCCCGACCTCACGATGCGCAGCGGCAAGGGGGTCGTCGAGTTCTCGGTGCGCCCGAGCGACAAGGGCGAGGCGCTCACCCGACTGCGTCAGCACGCCGGCGCGAGCGCCGTCGTCTACGTCGGCGACGACGTCACCGACGAGGACGCCTTCGCGGCGCTGCAGGACGAGGACCTCGGCGTGAAGGTCGGCCAGGGCAAGTCGCTCGCGGCCCACCGCGTGCGCAGCCCCGAGGACGTCGCCGAGCTGCTCGAACGCCTCGCCGACGAACGTGACACACAGCGCGGGGGCCCCTCGCGCTGGCCATAGACTCGATCCATGTCGGAGTTCGATCCCAAACCGCGTAGTCGTACTGTCACCGATGGCATCGAGGCCATGACGAGCCGGGGCATGCTCCGCGCCGTCGGCATGGGCGATGCCGATTGGGACAAGCCCCAGATCGGCATCGCGAGCTCGTGGAACGAGATCACGCCGTGCAACCTCTCGCTCGGGCGCCTCGCGCAGGCCGCGAAGGAGGGCGTGCACGGCGGCGGCGGCTACCCGCTGCAGTTCGGCACCGTCTCGGTCTCCGACGGCATCTCGATGGGCCACGAGGGCATGCACTTCTCGCTCGTCTCCCGCGAGGTCATCGCCGACTCGGTCGAGGTCGTCATGCAGGCCGAGCGCCTCGACGGCTCGGTGCTGCTCGCCGGCTGCGACAAGTCCATCCCCGGCATGCTGATGGCGGCGGCCCGCCTCGACCTCGCGAGCGTCTTCCTCTACGCCGGCTCGATCGCCCCCGGCTGGGTGCGCCTGTCGGACGGCACCGAGAAGGACATCACGATCATCGACTCCTTCGAGGCGGTCGGCGCGGTGAAGGCCGGCACCATGTCGGAGGAGGACGCGAAGCGCATCGAGTGCGCCTTCGCGCCCGGCGAGGGTGCCTGCGGCGGCATGTACACCGCGAACACCATGGCCTCCGTCGCCGAGGCGCTCGGCCTCTCGCTGCCGGGATCGGCGTCGCCGGCCTCGGCCGACCGCCGTCGCGACTACTACGCCCACCGCTCGGGCGAGGCCGTCGTGAACCTGCTGAACAAGGGCATCACCGCACGGCAGATCCTCACGAAGAAGGCGTTCGAGAACGCGATCGCCGTGGGCATGGCGCTCGGCGGCTCGACCAACATCGTGCTGCACCTGCTCGCGATCGCCCGCGAGGCCGAGGTCGACCTCACGCTCGACGACTTCAACCGCATCGGTTCGAAGGTGCCGCACATCGGCGACCTCAAGCCCTTCGGCAAGTACGTCATGAACGACGTCGACCGTCGCGGCGGCGTGCCGGTGCTCATGAAGGCGCTGCTCGACGCGGGCCTCCTGCACGGCGACGTGCTGACCGTCACCGGCAAGACGATGGCCGAGAACCTCGCCGAGATGAACCTCCCGCCGCTCGACGGCGAGGTGCTGCACACCCTCGACGACCCGATCCACGAGACCGGCGGGCTCACCATCCTGCACGGCACGCTCGCGCCCGAGGGCGCGGTCGTGAAGACGGCCGGCTTCGACGCGGCCGTGTTCGAGGGCCCCGCACGCGTGTTCGAGCGCGAGCGCGGCGCGATGGATGCGCTGACCAACGGCGAGATCAAGCACGGCGACGTCGTCGTGATCCGCTACGAGGGCCCGAAGGGCGGCCCGGGCATGCGCGAGATGCTCGCCATCACCGCGGCCATCAAGGGCGCCGGGCTCGGAAAAGATGTACTACTCTTGACGGACGGTCGATTCTCAGGCGGCACAACCGGCCTGTGCATCGGCCATCTGGCACCCGAAGCAGTAGACGCAGGTCCTATTGCTCTCGTGCGCGATGGTGATCTTATTCGGGTCGATATCGCAGCCCGGTCCATCGACCTACTTGTCGACGAGGCCGAGCTGGCCGCCCGCCGTGAAGGCTGGGCTCCGCTTCCCCCGCGCTACACCCGAGGCGTTCTCGCGAAGTACTCGAAGCTCGTGCGTTCCGCCGCCGAAGGCGCCACGACGGGCTGAGCGCTGCGCTTCCCGCACCCATCGCCCACCAGAACAGGAATCGAATGACCACGGAATCGACCCCCGTGCCGTCGCCCGCTGCAGTGCCGCCAGGCGCACCCGTGGAGATCACGGGTGCCGAGGCGGTCGTCCGTTCGCTCGAGATGCTCGGCATCACCGACGTGTTCGGACTCCCGGGCGGCGCCATCCTCCCCGTCTACGACCCGCTCTTCGAGAGCAAGAAGCTCCGGCACATCCTCGTGCGCCACGAGCAGGGCGGCGGCCACGCCGCGAGCGGCTACGCCGCCTCGAGCGGCAAGCTCGGCGTCACCATCGCGACGTCCGGCCCCGGCGCGACGAACCTCGTCACCGCCATCGCCGACGCGCACATGGACTCGGTGCCGATGCTCGCGATCACCGGCCAGGTGTTCTCGACGCTCATGGGCACCGACGCGTTCCAGGAGGCCGACATCGTCGGCATCACGATGCCGATCACGAAGCACTCCTTCCTCGTGAAGGACCCCGAGGACATCCCCGGG
This sequence comes from Agromyces sp. NPDC057679, assembly GCF_042799635.1. Lineage (NCBI taxonomy): Bacteria > Bacillati > Actinomycetota > Actinomycetes > Micrococcales > Microbacteriaceae > Agromyces > Agromyces sp. NPDC057679. The sequence goes on from NZ_JBHVIK010000005.1 coordinate 354,924, forward strand.
ACGATCGCCGCCGCGGTGCACATCGCGACGACGGGCCGACCCGGTCCGGTGCTCGTCGACATCACGAAGGACGCCCAGCAGGCGAAGTTCTCCTTCCGCTGGCCGCCGAAGGTCGAGCTGCCCGGCTACCGTCCGATCACGAAGGCGCACGGCAAGCAGGTCGCGGCCGCGGCCCAGCTGATCGCCGAGGCGAAGCGCCCGGTGCTCTACGTCGGCGGCGGCGTGATCCGCGCCCGCGCCTCCGACGAGCTGCTCACGCTCGCCGAGACGACGAAGGCCCCGGTCGTGACGACGCTCATGGCTCGCGGCGCCTTCCCAGACTCGCACCCGCAGCACCTCGGCATGCCCGGCATGCACGGCACGGTGCCGGCGGTGCTCGCGCTCCAGGAGTCCGACCTCATCGTCGCGCTCGGCGCCCGCTTCGACGACCGGGTGACCGGCAAGGCGGCGCTGTTCGCGCCCAACGCGAAGGTCGTGCACGTCGACATCGACCCGGCCGAGATCTCCAAGATCCGCACGGCCGACGTGCCGATCGTAGGCGACGCGAAGGAGGTGCTCGTCGACCTCACCGCGGCCTACCGCACCGTGACCGGCGGCACCGCAGCAGACCTCGACGAGTGGTGGGCGACGCTCGACGGCCTCCGCAGCGAGTTCCCGCTCGGCTTCACCGAGCCGCGCGACGGCCTGCTCGCACCGCAGTACGTGATCGAGCGCATCGGCCAGCTCACCGGCCCCGAGGGCGTCTACGCGGCGGGCGTCGGCCAGCACCAGATGTGGGCGGCGCAGTTCATCAAGTACGAGCGGCCCAACTCGTGGCTGAACTCGGGCGGCGCCGGCACCATGGGCTACGCGGTCCCCGCGGCCATGGGCGCGAAGGTCGCCGAGCCCGACCGCGTGGTCTGGGCGATCGACGGCGACGGCTGCTTCCAGATGACCAACCAGGAGCTCGCGACCTGCCGGCTCAACGACATCCCGATCAAGGTCGCGGTCATCAACAACTCCTCGCTCGGCATGGTGCGCCAGTGGCAGACCCTGTTCTACGACGGCCGGTACTCGAACACCGACCTGAACACGGGTCACGACACGGTGCGCATCCCCGACTTCGTCACCCTGGCCGAGGCGTACGGCGCCCTCGGCATCCGGGTGACGAAGAAGGAGGAGGTCGACGCCGCGATCAAGCTCGCGCTCGAGACGAACGATCGCCCCGTCGTGATCGACTTCGTCGTCTCGGCCGACGCGATGGTGTGGCCGATGGTGCCGCAGGGCGTGTCGAACAGCTACATCCAGTACGCCCGCGATCACTCGCCGGCCTTCAGCGAGGAGGACTGACCATGTCGACCCACGTGCTCTCCCTCCTCGTCGAGGACAAGCCCGGTCTGCTGACCCGCGTCGCGGGCCTCTTCGCCCGCCGCGGCTTCAACATCGAGTCGCTCGCGGTCGGCCACTCCGAGATCGAGGGCCTCAGCCGCATCACGGTCGTCGTCGACGTCGAGGAACTGCCGCTCGAGCAGGTGACGAAGCAGCTCAACAAGCTGATCAACGTCATCAAGATCGTCGAGCTCGACCCCGCCCAGTCCGTGCAGCGCGAGCACCTGCTCATCAAGGTGCGCGTCGACAACACGACCCGTTCGCAGGTGCTCGAGGCAGTGAACCTCTTCCGCGCCCGCGTGGTCGACGTCGCGACCGACGCCCTCGTGATCGAGGTCACCGGCGACTCGGGCAAGACCCAGGCGCTGCTCAAGGTGCTCGAGCCCTACGGCATCAAGGAGATCGCCCAGTCAGGCCTCCTCGCGATCGGTCGCGGCGGCAAGTCCATCACCGAGCGCGTCTTCAAGAACTGAATCGGATGCCGCGGCGCGCGCCGAAGCATCCCTCTCGCAACCCACACCAAGGAGAAAACAGCAATGGCTGAGATGTATTACGACCAGGACGCCGACCTCTCGATCGTCCAGGGCAAGAAGGTCGCCGTCATCGGCTACGGCTCGCAGGGCCACGCCCACGCGCAGAACCTGCGCGACTCGGGCGTCGAGGTCGTCATCGGCCTCAAGGAGGGCTCGAAGTCGATCCAGAAGGCCGAAGAGGCCGGCTTCGAGGTCAAGAACGTCGCCGACGCGGCCGCCTGGGCCGACGTCGTCGTCATCCTCGCGCCCGACCAGTACCAGCGCCACATCTACGCGGAGTCGGTCAAGGACAACCTCGTCGAGGGCAACGCGCTCGTCTTCGGCCACGGCTTCAACATCCGCTTCGGCTACATCGAGGCGCCCGCGGGCGTCGACGTGATCCTCGTCGCGCCGAAGGCGCCGGGCCACACGGTGCGCCGCGAGTTCGTCGCCGGCCGTGGCATCCCCGACATCATCGCCGTCGAGCAGGACGCGACCGGCACCGCCTGGGACCTCGCGAAGTCGTACGCCAAGGGCATCGGCGGCACCCGCGCCGGCGTCATCAAGACGACCTTCACCGAGGAGACCGAGACCGACCTGTTCGGCGAGCAGGCCGTGCTCTGCGGCGGCACCTCGCAGCTCGTGCAGTACGGCTTCGAGACCCTCGTCGAGGCCGGCTACCAGCCCGAGATCGCCTACTTCGAGGTGCTCCACGAGCTGAAGCTCATCGTCGACCTCATGTGGGAGGGCGGCATCGCCAAGCAGCGCTGGTCGGTCTCCGACACGGCCGAGTACGGCGACTACGTGTCGGGCCCCCGCGTCATCGACCCGTCGGTCAAGGAGAACATGAAGGCGGTGCTCTCCGACATCCAGGACGGCACCTTCGCGAAGCGCTTCATCGCCGACCAGGACAACGGCCAGAAGGAGTTCCTGGAGCTCCGCGCCAAGGGCGAGCAGCACCCGATCGAGACCACCGGCCGCGACCTGCGCAAGCTCTTCGCGTGGAACTCGTCGGACGACGACGACTACGTCGACGGCGAGGTCGCTCGCTGACGCAACCCGCTGGTTGAGGAGCGCCGGGCGCAGCCCGACGCGTCTCGAAACCTGCACGGCCCGTTCCGGAGATCGCTCCGGAACGGGCCGCTCGTCGTCGTGCGCGAATGAGCACGACGAATCATCGCGAAACCCCTTGCCACGAGGCATCCCACCGTGGTCGTATTCGGTGGCATGAGCGAACTCTCACACCGCCACCCCCAACCCGCCCCCCGCTGGTGCTCGTGCGCCGTGCCCGACGACGACGTCGCGGCCCCGCCCTCCGGCGTCTCCCGACGCAACGTCCTGATCGGTGCGACCGCCGCGAGCGCACTCGCCGCCGCCGGCTGGGCGGCGAGCCCCGCGTCCGCGGCGACGAACGGCACGACGGCGAAGATCACCATCATGGGCACGTCCGACCTGCACGCGAACGTCGTCAACTGGGACTACTACAAGGACGCGGCCTACTACGACGGGTCGCCGACGAGGGACACCAACGCGGTCGGCCTCTCCCGCGTCGCGAGCCTCGTCAAGCAGGTCCGCGCCGACCGGGGTCGCGGCAACACGCTGCTGTTCGACGCCGGTGACACCATCCAGGGCACCCCGCTCGGGTTCTACTACGCCACCGTCGAGCCGGTCACCGAGACCGGCGCGACGCACCCGGTCGCGGCGCAGATGAACGCGCTCGGGTACGATGCCGTCGCCCTCGGCAACCACGAGTTCAACTACGGCCTCGACTTCCTCGACAACTGGATCGAGCAGATGGACGCGCCCGTCCTGGCCGCGAATGCCGTGCACGCGGGCACGAAGGTCCCGCGGTACACGCCGTACACGATCACGCAGCTGAAGGTCGCGAAGGGGCACCCGCCCGTCAAGGTCGGCGTGCTCGGGCTGACGAACCCCGGTGTCGTCATCTGGGACAAGGCCAACGTCTCGGGCCGGGTCGAGGTGCTCGATCTCGTCGAGACCGCCAAGCGCTGGGTGCCGGTGATGAAGGCGGAGGGCGCCCACATCATCGTCGTGAGCGCGCACTCGGGCGAGAGCGGCCTGTCGACCTACGGCTCCGAGCTGCCGATCGAGAACGCGGCGAAGCTCGTCGCCGAGCAGGTGCCCGACGTCGACGTGGTCCTCTTCGGGCACGCGCACGCCGAGATCCCCGAGCGGCTCGTCACCAACCTCGTGACCGGTGCCGAGGTGATCATGAGCGAGCCCAAGAACTGGGGCCAGCGGCTCAGCGTCTTCGACCTCGACCTCCGCTACTCGCGCGGCAAGTGGTCGGTCGTCGAGCACAAGGCCTACCTGCTCAACGCGAACACGGTCGTCGACGACCCCGAGTTCGTGGCGCTCGTGCGCGACCAGCACGACGCGGTCGTCGAATACATGAACTCGGCGGTCGCCACCTCGACCGAGGAGATGCTCGCCGCCGAATCGTGCTGGAAGGACACGGCGATCCTCGACTACGTCAACGAGGTGCAGACCGAGACCGTGCGCGCCGCGGTCGCGGGCACCGCCGAGGCATCCCTGCCGATCGTCTCGATCGCCGCCCCGTTCAACCGGGCCGCGAGCTTCCCGCAGGGGTCGGTGACGATCAAGGACGTCGCCGGGCTCTACATCTACGACAACACGCTCATGGCGTCGGTCCTCACCGGGAAGCAGATCAGGGAGTACCTGGAGTTCTCGGCAGAGTACTTCAAGCCCGTCGCACCCGACGCTCCGATCGACCCGGCCGCGTGGACGAACGCCCCGACTCCCAGGGCCGCGTCGACCCCCGACTACAACTACGACCAGTTCTCGGGCGTCGAGTACACGATCGACCTCTCGAAGCCGATCGGGCAGCGCATCTCGCCGCTGACGTACGAGGGCGCGCCGGTGGCCGACGACCAGCGGTTCCTCGTGGCGGTCAACAACTACCGCCAGTCGGGCGGCGGCGGGTTCCCGCACATCGCCGCGGCGCCGGTCGTCTACAACGCGCAGGTCGCCATTCGCGAAGCGATCGTGGCGTACGCCTCGGCGGCCGGGACGATCGACCCGCCGAGCTTCCACGTCGAGAACTGGAAGCTCGTGCGCAACGGCGTGCCGGTGTTCTGAGCGGGCACGGCGAGCGGCATCGCCGATGCACGACGGCCCGCACCGGGGGAGCCGGGCGGGCCGTCGTTCGCGTTCGGGGTGCTACTCCGCGGCGGGCGTCTCCTCCGAGGCATCCTCGTCGGCGGGCTCGTCGCCCTCGGCCGGCGCCTCGTCGGCGGGGGCGTCGACGTCGGCCTTCACGGCGTCCACCTGCTCCTGGGTGTAGCCGCAGTAGTTGACGGCCTCGCGCTCCCAGTAGCTGACGAGGCGGTCCTTGCCGGCGGCGTGCGCCTCGGCGACGGTGCCCTCGTAGATCTGGCCGTCCTGCGACTCCTTGTTGACGTCGGGCACGTCCTCGCAGACGTGGAACACCTTGCCCGACTTCGTCCAGTAGACGAGATCCTCGCCGGTGAGCTGGGCGACGATGTTCGACTCCTCGGTGTACTGCTCGACCGACGGCGGGGCGTAGTCGACGCCGAGCGCGATGGCGCCGCCGCCGATGACGATCGCGATGATGCCGGCGAGCGCCTTCTGCTTGCCGTCCATGTCCTTGTTCGTGAAGATCAGGATGATCAGCGGCAGGAACGCGATCACGGCGATGATCGCACCGAGCTGGTTCTGCACGAAGAAGCGGACCTTGTCCTCCTTCGACGCGGGGTCGAGGCGGTTCGCCCGCTTCCAGAGCAGCGAGCCGCCGATCGCGAGCGCGCCGATCACGACGATGAGCGTGATCAGGAGCCACATGACGACCGGCACCTGCCGGAGCACCCAGAAGATCGTGAACGCCTCGCCGGCGATGGCGAGGAGCCACAGGCCGCCGGCGATGAGCCGGAACCGCAGCGCCTGCTGCTTCGCCTCGGGCGTCGGCGTCCACGTGGGCGCCGCGGTCGCGGTCGCCGTCGCCGTCGAGCCGGCCTGCGCCGCCTGCCCCTCGGGCGTCTCGACCCGTACGATCTTCTTCTTGCGCTGCTCTGCCACGTGGTCCCCTCCAGTTGTGTGCCGCGATGAGCATATTGGACGGGCGGCGCCGGGGGACAGTGCGCATCCGCGGGTTCGCGGCGGGCCGGTACGCTGTCGAGAATGGTCGCCTCCCCGCTCCCCGTCGAGATCGCCGTTCAGGATGCCGCGGGCACGCGCATCGCCCTCGCGAACGGCGCCGCACGCATCGAGCTCTGCCAGGCCCTCGGCCTCGGCGGGCTGACGCCCTCGGCCGGGCTCGTCGAGGCCGCGGTCGAGCTCGCCCGCGACGCCGGTGCGACCGGCTTCGTGCACGTGCTCGTACGCCCGCGCGGCGGCGGCTTCGTGTACGACGCCGACGAGCAGGACACGATCCTCCGCGAGATCCGGGCGGCGGTCACGGCCGGCGCCGGCGCCGACGGCGTCGTGGTCGGCGCGCTCACTGAGGGAGGCGAGCTCGACCTCGACGCGATCGCCCGCTTCGTCGAGGCGGCCGGCGGTGCCGAGGTCACGGTGCACCGGGCAGTGGATGCCTCGGCCGACCCGCTCGGCTCGGTCGCCGCGCTCGCGGGGCGCGGCGTGCGCCGCGTGCTCACCTCGGGCGGAGCGCCCGACTGCCGGGCCGGGCTCGCGACGCTGCAGGCGATGGTCGCGGCATCCGGCTCGCTCGAGGTGATGGCGGGGGGCGGTGTGCGCGTCGAGGACCTCGCCGACCTCGTCGCCGCGGGGGTCGACGCGGTTCATCTCTCAGCGCGCGGCACGACCACTCGCGGGGGCGTGAGCGGCCCGGGCGGGGGAGTCGCCGGGTTCGACGTGACCGATCCCGGTCTCGTGCGTGCCGCGGTCGCGGCGGCTGGGGTTGCACGCTGAAGGGTCGAACCGAAGAATCAGTCGCCCCCGAACCCGCAGGTTGATCGGTACGTTCCGAGATCGCCGAGGTAGGTGTTCCACTCCTCGGGCGTCAGGTCGCGCCCGGCCATGCGGCACGCGGCATCCGCGTGGGTCTCGGGCCGAAGGTCCCAGACGGCCACCCCGCCGGCGACGTTCATCGCGACCTCTTGTCCGTCGGCCCGGAGCATGCCGGATGCTGCCGAAGGATTCGCCACGGGGATCGGGTCGCCGAGGCGCAGCCCCGTGGCGAGGTCGTAGATCGAGACGGTGCCGTCGGGAGAATAGGCGCTGAGGAGCCGTCCGCCGGCGTCGATGCTCACCGATTCGATGCGCCCGGGGACCGCCGGGAGCACGTCGATCGGGTCGAAGGACATGCTGTCGTGACGCACGAGCCGGTTGTCGTCCCACGCGGTGAGGATCTCGCCGGGCGACGTGAACATGGTCCCGGCCGCACCGCGGAGGCCTTTGCGCAGCTGCTCGCCGCTCCTCCCGTCGATGACGAGGCTCCAGTACTGGTCAGGTTCGCCGTCCCCGCCTTCCTGCCAGACGGTCACGAGCACCTCGTCGCCGTTCGAGGTCGTCGACAGCGAGATCGGGAAGCCGCCGACGTCGAACGTCGGGTCGACCCGCTCGCTCGTCGCGGCGTCGATCGTCCACACCTCGCCCCCCTCCCGGACGGCGAACATCCTGGCGCCCGAGGCGTCCGGGAAGGTGCCGACGAGGTCGTCGGGGAGTGCCGCCCCCGAGACGATCGTGCCGGCGCGGGTGTCGTAGAAGCCGTCGTGGTCGGCACCCTCGCCGCCGAACTCGCCGTAGAGCATCCCGCTGCCCGCCCAGGACACTCGGTGGGCCGGGAACGGGAGCCGGTTCTCGATCTCGCCGGAGAACGTGTCGAGCACCGCGAACTCGGTGTAACCGGCGTTCGCGCGTTCGGTGTCCGGCCGCCGGGCGACGATGACATGCGGATCGGTGCGGGAGTACGGCCCGATCACCGACCAGCCCGGCAGGAGGAGCTTCGACGCGAGTCCCGACCCGTCGAGCATCCAGCGCGTGATCGCAGGGGCTCCTCGACCGACGGCTACCAGCTCGCGCCCTTCCGAGGTCACCGCGATCGGCCCGACGTATCCGAGTCGCGGTTCCAGCACGACTCCGGTCGGCGCTCCGGTGCGCAGGCTGCGCTCCTCGATGGTGCCCGCGAGTCCGCCGCAGTACACGGTCTCGAGCTCGACCGAGGCGGTCACCCAGCGGCACAGCTCCCCGGACTCGGCGAGCTCCTGCGACCACGCGACCCGCCCGGTGGCGAGATCGACGAGCGCGATCCCACGGTCGCCCGTGGTCACGACCTGCGAGTTCGAGACGATGGCCATGGAGACGTTCACTGCCTCGGGGGGCATCAGGATCTCGGCCTGCACGCTCGCCGACGAGGGGTCGACGACGAACAGCCGGCCCTCGAGTGCGCCGTAGATCAGGCGGCCGTCGGCGGCGAACCGCACCACCCCGGCGCGATCGGTGTCCATCTCGGCCTCGTGCGTCGGGATGCCGGAGGCGATGCGCACGCCACCGGTCGCGACGTCGACGAGGCGGAGCGTCCCTACTTCGTCGATGGCCGCGACGATGCCGCCGTCGGGGCTGAGCGCGATCGTGCTCACGAGGAAATCGAGATCCATGGGTCGGTGCGCGGCCGCCCCGGATGTCACGTCGACGACGCTGAGGCGCCCGCCCGAGCGCTCGAGGTAGTCGGTGAGATCCTGCTCGACCAGGGCAGCCTTCGTCCCGTCCCCGTTCAGCGCCGGCCCGAGCCGGCTGTCCAGGAACGCACTCGCCCGAGGAACGTCGAGCGTGCGGAGCTTCTCACCCGTGTCGATGTCGACGACCCGGAGATCCGGCACATCGGTGGCCACCACCGCGGTGCGCGTGCCGGGGACGAGGACACCGGCGATCTCGTTCATTCCATCCACGCGGATCGTGGCGAGCTTGCCGGGCGAGCCGGTCATGGCCCCGAGCAGTGCTGAGCGTGACCGCGGATCGTCGGGCCAGCGACGGTACGCTTCCGCGGCGAGGAGGTTCGCGACATGCGGTTGGGTCCCTCGCAGCGACAGCGCGGTGCTCGTCAGCGCCTCAATGCGCGCGGTCTCCCGCTGGCGCTCGGTCTCGACCGAGCCCATGGCCACAAGCCCTCCCGCGACGACGGCCACGGCGAAGAGACCGACCGACGCGCCGAGCGCCACCCGGAGCCGGCGATTCTGACGACGGTCGTGGGTGACGCGGCGCTCGAGATCGGCCCGCGCGGCCTGCTCCTGCGCCTCGGACGCCTCGAGGAACGCCTGCTCGGCGGGTGTGAGCTCCGGTGATGCGGTCTCGCGCCAGGCGAGCGCCGCGGCCAGTCGCGCGCCGCGATAGAGGTCCCCGTCGGGCCTCCCGTCGGCATCCCACGTGTCGGCCGCGCCCACGAGCGCCCGCATCGTCCGCAGGCCTTCGGCGTCGTCCTCGAGCCAGCTGCGCAGGCGAGGCCACGCGGTGGCGAGCGACTCGTGGGCGACGACGAGGGACTCCTCCTCGGCGGTCACCAGCCGCGCGCTCGCGAGGCTCGTCAGCACCCGCTCGTGAGCGGCATCCTGTCGCATCAGGCGGATCGGGACGCGTCGGCGCATCGGGGCGCCGTCGGTGCCGATCTCCACGAGCCGGAGGAAGGTCGACCGGCATGTCGAGCGCGCCTCGGGGTCGAGCGACAGGTAGAGGCGGTCGGCCGACTTGGCGATGGCGCCCGAGATGCCGCCGGAGTCCTCATAGCCCGCGACCGTGAGGGTCGCGCCCTCGCGACGCGACCAGGTCTCGACCAGGGCGTGCGACACGTAGGGGAGCGCGCCCGGCGCACCTGCGGCATCCCGCATGATCAGCTCGATCAGGCCGGGCTCGAGGCGGAGCCCGGCGAGCGCCGCCGGCTGCTCGATCGCCTCGCGAAGGCCGTCGGACGTCAACGGGCCGATCAGGTGCACCCCCGTGGCGAACATCGGGCCGATGCCGGGTCGGGTGGCGCACGTGCTGAGGAAGTCGGCGCGGACCGCCACGATCACGCGCTGCCCGCCCGCCACCGCGGCGGCGATGAGCCCGCCCGCCTCGTCGACGTGCGCGTCCGGCAGGCCGGAGTGGAAGAGCTCCTCGAACTGGTCGACGACGACCACGCCGTCGGTGCGCTCCGCGAACGCGTCGCGGAGACGGGGGAGCGGCGTCGCTCCCGACCCGAGCACGACGACGTGCTCACCGCGTGCCCGGAGAGCGGGGACGATGCCGGCGAGCAGGAGCGACGACTTGCCGCTGCCCGACGCTCCCGAGACCGCGAGGAACGGCGACGCCGCCAGCCGATCGAGCGCCGCACGCACGTCGGCGTCGCGCCCGAAGAACTCGTCGGCGTCATCGGTGCCGTACGGCTGCAGGCCGCGGTACGGGCAGCCGGCGCTGGTGAGCGGCGGCTGCGGGGGCGCGTCGAGTACGGCGTCCTGACGCAGGATCGCGGACTCGAGTGCGACGAGCTCCGCGCCGGGGGAGATGCCGAGTTCATCGGCCAACCGTTCCTTGGCCGCGCGCAGGGCTGCGAGCGCGTCGGCCTGGCGCCCGCTGCGGTACAGCGCGGTCGCGAGGATCGCCCACCGTCGCTCGCGGAGCGGATCGCCTCGAACCAGCCGCTCCGCGCCGGCGACGACCGAGCGGTGCTCGCCGAGCTCGAGCCGGGCCGTGAGGAGGTCCTCTTCGGCTGTGGCGCGGATCTCACCGAGTCGTTCGGCTTCGGCGAGGGCCGGAGGCCACTCGCCCAGATCCGCGTATGGGGTTCCGCTCCAGAGCGAGAGCGCGCGTCCGATCACGTCGATGGCGCGCGCAGGATCGCCGCTCGCGCGGTGCAGCGCGCCCTCGTCGAGGAGGTGCTCGAACCGCGCGGCGTCGATCGTGTCAGGATCGACGCGGAGCCGGTACCCCGTACGGTCCGTCGCGACGGACGAGGATCCCAGCGCCCGGCGCACGTGCCCGACGAAGGCCTGCAGCTGCTTGCGCCAGGTCACCGGCACCGCGTCGCCCCACACCGCGTCGGCCAGCTCGGACGGTGCGACGACATTTCCGGTGCGAAGAACGAGGGCGGCGAGCAGCGAACGCTCCTTGGGGCTGAGCCGACCGCCGTCGATCGTGAGGTCACCGAGGACTCGGATCTCCACACCTGCATTCTCGACTCGGGTGCATGGGCTGTCAACGAAGGTGCATGCGGGTCCATACCCGTTCCATACCGTGCGGCTCACGGGGCCATACCGGTGCGCGTGAGCGTCGGGTCATGAACACCACGAAGAACACCGAGAAGAACACCAGCAGGGCCGGCGTCACGCCGGCGATCCTGTTGGGATGCGCACTCGCCGTGGCGCCGATCGCCGCCGCAAGCCAGGCCGGCGCCGCGCCGGGGATGGTGCCGACCGGGCCCGACATCGTGCTCGGGGCGACCGAGAACCTTCGGCAGCTGATGGAGGCCGACAACGCTCCGGCGGCGCCGGTGATCCCGACCGACAAGACGCTTCGGCAGCTGATGGAGGCCGACAACGCTCCGGCGGCGCCGGTGATCCCGACCGACACGACGCTGCGGCAACTGATGGAGGCCGATCGTGCTCCGGCGGCATCGACCCGACCGCCGGATCGGCCGGCACCGCAGTTGACGGAGGAAGACCGCCCACCGTCGGTCTCATGCGATGTGCCGCAGCCGACCGTGCGTCCATCTCCGAACGGAGAGCGCAGGTGACGGCGCCGCAAGGTGGCGGGGCATCCCGACTGGATAGGCTGGTGGCATGCGCCCCGACCCCGATGCCGACGACGACGCCCTGCGCTGGGAGGGCGACGACGACGCCACCCTCGCCCCCGGCTGGAAGGCCGTCGGCACCCCGGTTCCGCTGACGGGCGCGGCGACGACGGCACCGGCGACGGGCGCCGACTCCGACACGAATGCCGACACCGGTACGACCGCAGACGAGGAGGGCATCGACGACGATGCCGCGGCACCCGCCGGTGCCGCGCAGACCGGCTCGGTCGAGCTCGTCGTGCTCGGCGTGCTCGGCGGGGTCTACCTGCTCTACACGATCGGCTGGATCATCACGGCGCTCCGCACGGCGACGCCGGGCATGAGCGTCGTCGGCGACTTCATGTACAGCCTCGGCCTCTGGCTCACGGTGCTCGCCGCCCCGCTCTGGTTCGTGCTCGCGCTGCGCGGAGCGCGCACCGCCCGCTCGCGGCTCGTCTGGCTCGTGGCCGGGGCCGTCGTGCTGGCGCCGCTGCCCTTCATCTTCGGAGTGACCGCATGACCGCCGCATCCGCCGTGCCCGCAGGGGCCGAGCCCGAGGCATCCGCCACCGGACCGACCCTGCCGCTCTGGCTCGACGTCGCCCTCGCCGTCGTGTTCGGGCTCTTCTACGCGTTCGACGTGTGGGAGGTGGTCGAGAGCATCGTGCAACTGCTCGGCATCGGCCTGTCGTTCTCCGTGGCCGGATGGGCGGTCATGATCGTCGCCCTGCTCGCGCCGCTCGCGTGCTTCGGGGTGGCGTTCGCGCTGGGGCGCCGCCGAGGCATCCTCGCGCGCATCGCGCTGTACTTCGCGGGCCTCTGCGTCTCGGCCGCGCTGTTCCTGAGCCTGACGGTGCTGCTCGGCCAGGTCGGCGGCGTCGTCGTCTGAGCCGTTCGCCCGCTCGGCGACGTCGCGAGCCGTCACAGTACGTGATGGCGCGCAACACTCCAGTATGGTTGGCGGGGTAACGGCGCCCCCACTGGCGTAGGCGCTTCTCCCCTCGCGCCTTTCCGCGCGCATCGCTCCGAAGGAACCGTTCGTGTCAAAGCCGGTCGTGCTGATCGCCGAAGAACTCTCGCCCGCCACCGTCGACGCCCTCGGGCCCGACTTCGAGATCCGTCAGGTCGACGGCACCGATCGACCGGCGCTCCTGTCGTCGCTCGCCGATGCCGACGCCATCCTCATCCGCTCCGCGACGCAGGTCGACGCCGAGGCGATCGCCGCAGCTCCCAAGCTCAAGGTCGTCGCGCGTGCGGGCGTCGGCCTCGACAACGTCGACGTGAAGTCGGCGACGACGGCCGGCGTCATGGTCGTGAACGCGCCGACGTCGAACATCATCTCGGCGGCCGAGCTCACGATCGGCCACATCCTGAGCCTCGCCCGCCACATCCCCGCCGGGCACGTCTCGCTCTCGGCCGGCCAGTGGAAGCGCTCCTCGTACACGGGCACCGAGCTCTACGAGAAGACCGTCGGCATCATCGGCCTCGGCCGCATCGGCGCCCTCATCACCGCGCGCCTGCAGGCGTTCGGCATGGAGGTCATCGCCTACGACCCGTACATCACGGCCGCCCGCGCGCAGCAGCTCGGCGTGCAGACGGTCTCGCTCGACGAACTGCTCGAGCGCAGCGACTTCGTGACGATCCACATGCCGCGCACGCCCGAGACGCTCGGCATGATCGGCACCGAGCAGCTGAAGCAGATGAAGAAGACGGCCTACGTCGTGAACGTCGCCCGCGGCGGCCTCATCGACGAGCAGGCGCTGCACGACGCGCTCGTCTCCGGCGAGATCGCCGGCGCCGCACTCGACGTCTTCGTGCAGGAGCCGCCGCGCGAGTCGCCCCTCATCGGCCTGCCGAATCTCATCGTCACCCCGCACCTCGGCGCCTCGACCGACGACGCGCAGGAGAAGGCGGGCATCTCGGTCGCGAAGTCGGTGCGCCTCGCGCTCGCCGGCGAGCTCGTGCCCGACGCGGTGAACGTCGCCGGCGGCGTCATCGACCCGTACGTGCGCCCCGGCATCCCGCTCGTCGAGAAGCTCGGACAGCTGTTCTCCGGCCTCGCCCACGGCGAGCACGGCGGCCTCACGAGCCTCGACGTCGAGGTGCGCGGCGAACTCGTCGACTACGACGTCAGCGTGCTGAAGCTCGCCGCGCTGAAGGGCGTGTTCACGAACGTCGTCTCCGAGTCGGTGTCGTACGTCAACGCCCCGCTCCTCGCCGAGCAGCGCGGCGTGCAGGTGCGGCTCATCACCGAGGCCGACAGCCCCGAGTACCGCAACGTCATCACGCTGAGCGGTGCGCTCGCCGACGGGACCCAGGTGTCGGTGTCGGGCACGCTGACCGGCCCGAAGCAGACCGAGAAGCTCGTCGGCATCGACGGCTACGACCTCGAGGTGCCGATCGCGAAGCACCACATCGTCATGAGCTACACCGACCGTCCCGGCATCGTCGCGGTCTACGGCCAGGAGTTCGGCGAGGCCGGCATCAACATCGCCGGCATGCAGATCGCCCGACGCGAGGCCGGCGGCACCGCGCTCAGCGTGCTCACGGTCGACTCGCCGGTGCCCGCCGAGGTGCTCGAGCGCGTGCGCCAGGCGATCGACGCGAAGGTCTTCGTCGAGATCGACATCACCGAGTAGCACTCGATCGGGCGGATGCCCCGGCGCGACGCCCCTCGCAGGGCGCGCGCCGGGGCATCCGTCGTCTCAGCGGCCGTCGGCGACGAGTCGTTCGAGCAGGGCGACGAGCGCGTCCATCTGCTCGGGGGTGAAGTCGCCCGCGCTCGCGGCGTCGTCGACGGCCTCGGCCCGCAGGGCGGAGTGGTAGTAGAGGCCGTCGCCGATGAGCGTGATGGCGATGGCGAGGGCCGGATCGGAGACGTACCGGCCGAGTTCGGCGAGCCAGCGCTCGCGGACCTCCTCGATGGCCTGCCCGGCCTCGCGATCTCCGCCCTGTGCGAGTCGCACGGTCGCGATGAAGCTGCGGTCGAGGGCGGTCTCGATCTCGAGCGAGGACCGCACGAAGTAGGCGATCGGCCCTTCGGGCGCCCCGTCGATGCGCGCGACGTCGTCGTCGACGAGGCGGTGCAGCCGCTCGATGAGACCGGCGATGAGGGCGTTGCGCGAACCGAAATGGTAGAGCAGTCCGCCCTTCGACACCCCGGCCTCGCGGGCGGTCGCGTCGAGGGTGGCGGCGCGCTCGCCGTCGGCGATGATCAGGCGCTCGAAGGCGTCGAGCACCGCTTCGCGAGCGGCTGGGGGACGGGCCATGTGTCGATTCTCCCTGAACGGCGGCGATCGCGTGCCTGCGGCGTTGACGACGCGCGGCCCGCTTCTGTTACTATACCAACTAGACGGTATAGAAACTGAGTGAAACCATGACCGAGCAGACGGCCACCACGACCCCGACGACCGATTCGTCGACCACCCCGATGACCGACGCGAGCCCTCGCGCCGCCGCGAAGCGCACCCGCGCCGCGGCTCCCACGGGCGCTTCGGGCCGTGCCCCGCGACGCGCCTGGATCGCGCTCGCGGTGCTCATGCTGCCCGCGCTCCTCGTGTCGATCGACAACACGGTGCTGAGCTTCGCGCTGCCCGAGATCTCGCGCGACCTCGCGCCGACGGCGGCCCAGCAGCTCTGGATCATCGACGCCTACCCGCTCGTGCTCGCCGCCCTGCTCGTCGCGATGGGCAGCGCCGGCGACCGGTGGGGCCGTCGCCGCATGCTCATGATCGGGTCGATCGGCTTCGCGGTCGTGTCGGTCGGTGCGGCGTTCGCCCCGACCGCCGAGCTCCTCATCGCCGCGCGCGCCGCGCTCGGCTTCTTCGGCGCGATGCTCATGCCCTCGACGCTGTCGCTGCTGCGCTCGATCTTCGCCGATCGCGAGCAGCGCCGCCTGGCGATCGCGATCTGGGCCTCGGCGTTCGCCGCGGGCAGCGCCCTCGGCCCGCTCGTCGGCGGCCTGCTGCTCGAGCACTTCGCCTGGGGCTCGGTGTTCCTCCTCGCGGTGCCGGTGCTCGTGCCGATGCTCGTGCTCGTGCCCCTGCTCATCACCGAGAGCCGAGACCCGAACCCGGGCCGCATCGACGTCTGGAGCATCCTGCTCTCGCTCGCGACGATGGCGCCGATCGTCTTCGGCATCAAGCACCTCGCCACCGAGGGCCTCGACGCGGCCGGGCCGCTCTTCATCCTCGTGGGCCTCGCGGCCGGCTACCTGTTCGTGCGCCGCCAGCTCGCGAGCGAGGCGCCGATGCTCGACGTGCGCCTGTTCACGGTCGGCCCGTTCGGCGGCGCCGTGCTCGTGAACCTGCTGAGCGTCGTCTCGCTCGTCGGCTTCCTGTTCTTCGTGTCGCAGCACCTGCAGATCATCGCGGGCCTCTCGCCGGTCGAGGCCGGGCTCGCCCTCCTGCCGGGGCTCCTCGCGATGATCGTCGCCGGCCTCGTCGTGGTGCCGATCTCCCGGCGCGTGGCCCCGCGGCTGCTCGTGCCCTCGGCGCTCACGCTCTCGGCGGGCGGCTACCTCGTCGTCGCGTTCGGCGCGTCCGAGGGTTCGCTCGGCGCGGTCATCCTCGCCTTCACGATGCTCGGCATCGGCATCGGCATGGCCGAGACGGTGTCGAACGAGCTCATCCTCTCGAGCGCCCCGGCGTCGAAGGCGGGCGCGGCCTCCGCGGTCTCCGAGACGGCGTACGAGCTCGGCGCGGTGCTCGGCACCGCGGGCCTCGGCAGCATCATCGCGGCGCACTACGCGAGCGCGATCGAACTGCCCGCCTCGCTCACCGCAGCGCAGATGGATGCCTCGCGCGAGACCCTCGCGGGCGCGGCGGTGGTGGCGTCCGAGCTGCCCGCCGCACAGGCCGAGGAGCTCATGCACGCCGCGGCGGTCGCGTTCGACGGCGGAGTGCTGGTGACCTCGCTCATCGGCGTCGGCCTGATGGTCGCCGCCGCGACGATCGCGGCGCTGACCCTGCGCAACCCCTCGCACCAGGACTGAGCGCCGGGTGCCGGCCTGCCGTGCCCCGTCACGGAACGGGGCACGGCGGGCGACGGCAGTACGCTGGAGGGGTTGTCGCACGAAGGAGCATTCATGGGTCGAACGGTCAAGCTCGCGGTCATTCCCGGTGACGGGATCGGCCCCGAGGTCGTGGGTGAGGCGCTGAAGGTGCTCGACGCGGTCACGGCCGGCGGCGACACGGTGTTCGAGCAGACGCCGTTCTCGCTCGGCGCGGCCCGCTACCTCGAGACGGGCGACGTGCTCACCGACGCCGACCTCGACGCGATCAAGGGCCACGACGCGATCCTGCTCGGCGCCGTCGGGGGAGTGCCGGGCGACCCGCGTCTCGCGGGCGCGAACATCGAGCGCGGGCTCCTCCTGAAGCTCCGATTCGAGCTCGACCACTACGTGAACCTCCGCCCGTCGGTGCTCTACCCGGGCGTCGTGAGCCCGCTCGCGAACCCGGGCGACGTCGACTTCGTCGTCGTGCGCGAGGGCACCGAGGGCCCGTACGTCGGCAACGGCGGCGCGATCCGCGTCGGCACCCCCGCCGAGGTCGCCAACGAGGTCTCGGTGAACACCGGCTACGGCGTCGAGCGGGTCGTGCGATACGCCTTCGCCGCCGCGAACGCGCGCCCCCGCAAGAAGCTCACCCTCGTGCACAAGACCAACGTGCTCGTCTTCGCCGGCTCGTTGTGGAAGCGCACGGTCGACGCCGTGGCATCCGAGTACCCCGACGTGACCGTCGACTACCTGCACGTCGACGCCGCGACCATCTTCCTGGTCACCGACCCTGCTAGATTCGACGTCATCGTCACAGACAACCTCTTCGGCGACATCCTCACCGACCTGGCCGGCGCGATCAGCGGCGGCATCGGCCTCGCAGCCTCGGGCAACATCAACCCCGACGGCCGATTCCCGAGCATGTTCGAGCCGGTGCACGGTTCGGCTCCAGACATCGCCGGGAAGGGCATCGCCGACCCCACCGCGGCCATCCTCTCCGTCGCCCTCCTGCTCGACCACCTCGGTCTCGCAGAGGCCTCGGCGAAGGTCTCGCGGGCGGTCGCCGCCGACATCGCCGAACGCGGCGGGGCGACGCGCACGACCTCCGAGGTCGGCGACGCGATCGCCGCTCGCATCGGCGCACTCGACTGATCAAGCGCAAGCGCATCGAAGGACATCTCATGACGATCAACCTCCCGCTCCAGGCCCCCTCCGCCGCCGGACTCATCTGGCAGACGGTCCGCAACGAGAACGCCAAGTCGCCCGAGGAGCGCGAGGCGATCCTCGCCGACCCGGGCTTCGGCAACCACTTCACCGACCACATGGTCGACGTGTGCTGGTCGGAGAAGGGCGGGTGGCACCGCCCCCGCGTCTCTCCCTACGGCCCGATCCAGCTCGACCCGGCCGCCGCCGTGCTGCACTACGCGCAGGAGATCTTCGAGGGCATGAAGGCGTACCGGCACGCCGACGGCTCGATCTGGACCTTCCGCCCCGAGCAGAACGCGGCCCGCATGCAGCGCTCGGCCAAGCGCCTCGCGCTGCCCGAGCTGCCGAGCGACATCTTCATCGAGTCGCTGAAGAAGCTCATCGCGGTCGACGCCGACTGGGTGCCGTCGGCGCCCGAGACGAGCCTGTACCTGCGGCCGTTCATGTTCGCGAAGGAGGCGTTCCTCGGCGTGCGCCCGGCGAAGAAGGTCGCGTTCTACGTGATCGCGAGCCCCGCGGGCGCCTACTTCCACGGCGGCGTGCAGCCCGTGTCGATCTGGCTGTCGACCAACTACGCCCGCGCCGGCAAGGGCGGCACCGGTGCGGCGAAGACCGGCGGCAACTACGCGTCGAGCCTGCTGCCCCAGGCCGAGGCGGCCGAGCACGGCTGCCAGCAGGTGCTCTTCCTCGACGAGGGCAAGTACCTCGAAGAGCTCGGCGGCATGAACGTCGTGCTCGTCTACAAGGACGGCACGCTCGTCACCCCCGAGTCCGACTCGATCCTCGAGGGCATCACGCGCGACTCGGTGCTGCAGCTCGCGAAGGACCGCGGCCACACCGTCGAGAGCCGCCGGGTCACGATCGACGAGTGGCGAGAGGGCGCGGCATCCGGCGACATCGTGGGCGCCTTCGCCTGCGGCACCGCCGCGGTGATCACGCCCATCGGTCGACTCCTCGCCGAGGACTTCGAGATCGTGCACGAGGGCGACGCGGCCGCCGAGCTGGCGCTCTCGCTCCGCGAGGAGCTCACCGGCATCCAGTACGGGCGCGTCGAGGACCGCCACGGGTGGCTGCTGCGCCTCGACGCATGAGCGAAACGCTCCACGACGACGCGACGGCCGGATCGACCTCGATCCGGCCGTTCGTCGTCGACGACACCGAGGCCGTCGTCGCGCTGTGGCGTGCCGCGGGCCTCGTGAAGCCGTGGAACGACCCGTACCTCGACATCTCGCGGAAGATGACGGTGCAGCCCGAGTTGTTCCTCGTTGCCGTCGCGAGTGACGCGACCCTCGTCGGCACGGCGATGGTCGGGTACGAGGGCCATCGCGGCTGGGTGAACTACCTCGCCGTCGCCGACCCCGCGCGCGGTACCGGCCTCGGGCGCCGGCTCATGGCAGAGGCCGAGCGCCTGCTCGTCGAACGGGGATGCCCCAAGCTCAACCTGCAGGTGCGCACCTCGAACACCGAGGTGATCGCGTTCTACGAGCGCCTCGGGTACGCGGTCGACGACGCGGTGAGCCTCGGCAAGCGGTTGATCGAGGATGCTTCGCCGGGCAGTCGCTGAGGGTTCGACTTCTCCTCCACAGGGTGGGCTCCTGTCGGGTTGTTCACAAGCTAAATCGCTGATCAGTCGATAATTCTCGGCGCGATCGAATGTCGGTGGGTGGCGGCAGCATCGAAGCATGACGAACTCGCTCGCGAGCCTCGAGAGTCGTCTCGACGCGCTGCGCGCCGAGTGGGTCGGGGCTGCGCCCGCGTTCGGCGCAGCGGTCGAGGCCGGTGCCGAGCGCGGGCTCGACGACGTCGTCGCGATGAACGATGCGGGTCTCGTCCGTGTGGTCGAGGTTGCGGGCGGGCTGCGTCGTCAACTCGATGCGGTCCTCGCGGCGCTCGCCGCGGAGGTCGACCTGCGCAGCGACGCCGCGTTCGGTGCGGAGGGGCTCGCGAAGCGGCACGGGCAGCGCAACGCGATCCAGCTCGTCGCCTCGACGGTCGGAGCGACGCCACGGCAGGCCGCGATGCTCGTGAGGGTCGGAGCCGCGAGTCGACCGCGTGCGTCGTTCACCGGAGAGCCGATGCCGCCGCGGCGGCCGGCTGTGGCAGGTGCCCTCGCGAGCGGGGCGATCGGTCTCGAGGCGGCCGATGCGATCTGCACCATGCTCGACCGAGTGGCTCCTCGAACGAGCGTCGCGCGTGCCGCCGCCTACGAGGTCGAGCTCGCGGCATTCGCGACGTCGGTGCCGTACTCGCTGCTGCAGCGCGCCGTGACGCACGCCGAGGCGCGGCTCGATCCCGATGGCGTCGCTCCGCATGACGAGGCACTGCGCGAGCAGCGCTCGCTCACGATCACCGAAGAGGCGTCGGGCATGGTGCGGCTGCACGGCCGGTTCGATGTCACGACCGCGGCGCCGATCAAGGCGGCGGTCGAGCAACTGGTCACCGAGGTGTTGCAGCGGCGTCGAGCGACCTCAGACAACCGGCCTGATGGTGACGGGCCGGTCGTCGACGATCTGCGGTCCATCCCGCAGCTGCAGGCTGATGCGCTGGCTGATCTCGCCAGGCATGCGCTCGGTTGCGCCGAGATGCCGACGGTGTCGAAGACGACGGTCGTCGTTCGCCTGCATGCCGATGCGCTCGACGAGGCGTTGCCGTGCGATCACGCAGATGCCGCGATCCGAGGAGCGGTCGACGCACGCGACGACCGTGTCGTGCACGGAGCCGCCGCACGCCCGACCACACCGTGCATGCTCGGCTCGATCGACGGATTCGATCGAGTGTTGTCGGCGGCGATGCTCCGGCGGATGGCGGCCGATGCCGAGCTCATTCCGATGGTGCTCGGCGGGCGCAGCGAGCCGCTCGACGTGGGCCGGTCCAAGCGACTGTTCACCCGGGCGCAACGCCTCGCCCTCGCTGAACGCGACGGCGGGTGCGCGAGCTGCGGCCGCAACATCGGCTACGTCGACGCCCATCACATCAGATGGTGGGAGCGCGATTCCGGCTCGACCGACCTCGACAACGGGGTGCTGCTCTGCACGCACTGCCATCATCAGGTGCATCGAGACGGGTGGAGCATCATCTCGCGTCGGCACGAGATCTGGTTCCTTCCGCCACCCCACGTCGATCCCGAGCAACGGCCGCGACTCGGCGGGCGGGCGCGGTTCGAACTCCGCGACGTCGCGTGACGGGCGCGAATGATGCCCGGGCGACGGGCCCTGAGGGCCTGCCCGGCGGTGTCCCTCGGGCGCCCGCCCCGGCGGTGTCCCTCGGGCGCCCGCCCCGGCGGCGTGCGCCCAAGGCTCGACCACCCGCCTGCCCGGGCGGCGTGCGCAGGGCCCGACCGCTCGCCCCCGGCTGCGTGCCACGAGCGCCCGCCCTCCAGCCCGCGCACACCACCCGCCGATAGGCTTGTTCGCATGAAGATCGCGCGGTTCAGCCATGGTGAGACCATCTCGTTCGGCATCATCGACGAGGAGGAGCACGAGCTCGTCGTGCTGAAGGCCGACCCGATGTTCGCGGGCTACGAGCCGACCGGTGAACGGGTCGCGCTCGCCGAGGCGAAGCTCCTCGCGCCGGTGATCCCGCGGTCGAAGGTCATCGCGGTCGGCAAGAACTACCACGACCACGCCGCCGAGATGGGCGGCACCGCGCCGGCCGAACCGCTGCTGTTCCTGAAGCCGAACACCTCCGTGATCGGCCCCGACGACGCCATCGTGCTGCCCCCGCAGAGCGAGCGGGTCGAGCACGAGGGCGAGCTCGCGGTCGTGATCGGCCGCATCGCGAAGAACGTGAGCGAGGCCGATGCCGAGCAGGTGATCTTCGGGTACACGATCGCCAACGACGTGACCGCCCGCGACCTGCAGCAGCGCGACGGCCAGTGGGCCCGCGCGAAGGGCTTCGACTCGTTCTGCCCGCTCGGGCCGGTCATCTCGACCGACGTCGACTTCGAGAACGGCACCATCGAGACGAGCGTCAACGGTGTGCGCAAGCAGGAGGGGCGCCTCGCCGACCTCGTGCACTCCGTGCCCGCGATCATCGCGCACGCCTCGAGCGTGTTCACCCTGCTGCCTGGCGATGTCATCCTCACCGGCACGCCGGCGGGCGTCGGCCCGATCGCCGACGGCGACACGGTCGAGGTCACGATCTCGGGCCTCGGCGTGCTCTCGAACCCGGTGCGCTCGGCGAGCTAGCGGGTCGGCATGGACGAGCAGGGTGCGGGGCACGGGGCGGAGGTCACCGGCAGCGCCGGCGACCCCCTGACGATCGAGCCTGCGCCGGGCGACGGGCACCACGACCTCCGCGACCGCGACGACCTCGCCACGCTCATCGAGGCGTTCTACCTTCGGGCGTTCGCCGATCCGTTCATCGGACCGATCTTCACCGACGTCGCGAAGATGGACCTCGCCCACCACCTGCCCATCATGTGCGACTTCTGGGAGTCGGTGCTCTTCGACGCCGGCACCTACCGCCGCAACGCGCTCGCGCTGCACGTGGCGCTCGATGCGAAGCACCCGCTCACCGAGGCGCACTTCGACCGGTGGCTCGTGCTCTGGCGCCAGACCGTCGACGACGGCTTCAGGGGCGAGGTCGCCGACCGCGCGAAAGTGCAGGGCGAGCGCATCGCCGCGTCGATCCGCCGCCGCCTCGCGGGCGGCACCGGCTCGGCGTACGAGACGATCACGACGCGCGAGCGGCTCGAGGCGGAGGGCACGATCGACGGGCCCGGACCCGGGCCCGGGCCCGGGCCCGGGGTCGACGGCCCGGCCGGCGGCCGCGGTTAGAACGGCCGGAGGGTGGGGCCTCGCGGCTTCGGATTCTGCGCGGCGGGCGCCTCGAGCCACGGGCGTGACGGCGGAGCCGCAGACGACCGGCGGCCCGAGCCTCAGTGCCGCAGGCTGAGGTGCGCGGCGCTGCCCATCACGGCGTCGGCGGCGCGCGAGACATCCTCGTCGTCGTTCCAGAGGTGGAACGCGACGCGTGCCCGGCCGGCGCGACCCGACGCGACGAGCCCGGCGGCGGTCAGCGCCGCGAGGTCGCAGCCGGTCTCGTCGGGCCAGGTGACGATCGCCGAGTCGGAGGCGTCGAGTCCGATCCGCTCGCGGAACGCGTTCGCGAGCCCCACGTCGTGCCGCTGCACCCCGCGCAGGTCGAGTGAGGCGGCGAATCCGAGCGCGGCCTCGGCACCCGCCCAGGCGTGCCACGCGGGGGAGACCTCGAAGCGGCGGGCGCCGTCGGCGAGGTGGAGTTCGGGTCCGTAGCACGACGCCCACGGGTCGGTGCCCGAGTACCAGCCCGCGGTGTGCGGGGTGAACGACCCGACCGCCCGGTCGGAGATCGCGGCGAAGGCCGCACCGCGGGGTGCGCCGAGCCACTTGTAGGCGTGGCAGACGACGAGATCGCCGGTGACGTGGTCGGTCGGCATCCATCCGGTCGCCTGCGTGGTGTCGACGAGGGTCAGCGCTCCTGCGTCGCGGGCGGCGGCGGCGATGGATGCCTCGTCGGCGATCTCGCCGGTCGCCGACTGCACGAGCGAGTACGAGACGAGCCAGGTCGACGGGGTGACGGCGTCGGCGAGGGCGTCGAGCGGAACGTGCCGCACGTCGAGGTCGCCGCGCGCGAGGAATGGGGCGACGACCGACGAGAAGTCGCCGTCGACGCACAGGATCTCGGCGCCGGCCGGAGCGGCGGCGGCGGCGAGCCCCGTGAAGACCGAGACCTGCGATCCGGTCGCGATGCGCTCGGGGGAGGTGCCGAGGAGGCCCGCGGCGTGCCCGCGGGCGCGCTCGAGGGCGGCCGAGTAGTCGGCGGCGGTGGCCGCGCCGAGCGACCAGCGCTCGAGGTCGCGGCGCACGGCGTCGCGGGTGACGTCGGCCGGCAGGCCCAGGGTGCAGGCGGCGAGGTAGCCGCGGCCTGCGGCGAAACGGTCTCGGAGGTGGTGCATGCCTCCAGCGTCGAACAGTTCGACTCATTCGACAAGAACCAGTGTTCGATGACATGCATAACCAACGCTTATGATGCTGGCATGTCGGATGCCTCGATCGACGCCCTCGCGGCCGCCCTCGACCTGCAGACGGTGCGGGTGGTGCGCCGCATCGCCGAGCACGGCTCGCTCACCGCCGCGGCCACCTCGCTCGGCTACAGCCAGCCCGCGGTGAGCCAGCAGCTCCGCCGCTTCGAGGAGCGCACCGGCATCGCCCTCGTCGAGCGCGTCGGCCGCGGCATCCGCCTCACCGAATCGGGGCGCGTGCTCGCCCGCCACGCGAACGACGTCGCGACCGCCCTCGAAGCGGCCGCCGGCGAGCTCGCCGAGCTCCGGGGGCTCCGGGCCGGGCGGGTGCGCCTCGTCGCCTTCCCGTCGGCGTCGGCGACGCTCGTGCCCCGGCTCATCGCCGCGCTCGCGGCGGAGCATCCCGGCGTCACCGTCACCTACGTCGAGGCCGAGCCGCCCGAGGCGGTCGCCGCCGTGCGCGCCGACCGCGCCGACGTCGCGATCACCTTCAGCTACCCGGGCGACCGCGACGACCCGCACCGCGCGAGCGCGCGCGGCCTCGACGTGCGCGGCTACGGCGAGGAGCCCATGCAGCTCGTGCTGCCGGCGGGGCACCCGGCAGCGGCATCCGACCGCATCGAACTCGCAGCCCTCGGCGACGAACCCTGGATCGCCGGCTGCCCGCGCTGCCGCGGGCACCTGCTCGAGCTCGCGGATGCCGCGGGGTTCACGCCGCGCATCGCCTTCGAGACCGACAACTTCGTGGCCGTCGAGGGCATGGTCGCGCAGGGCCTCGGCGTGGCGCTGCTGCCGGCGCTCGCGCTCGCGGCGTCGCCGAGGCATCCCGACGTGGTCGCCCGGCCGACCGCGCGCGCCGACGTGCGCTCCCTGCATCTCGTGACCGCGCAGGGCGCGGGCAGGGTGCCCGCCGTTGCGGCCACCCTCGCCGCGCTCGATGGCCTCGCCGGCGAGCGGGCCGCGCGTGTCGCTCGGTAGCATTGAGGCGATGTCCGAGTCAGCTCACCCCTTCACCCAGGCCACCGGCAGCGATGTCCGTGTGCGCTTCTGCCCCTCACCGACCGGCACGCCGCACGTCGGCCTCGTGCGCACCGCCCTGTTCAACTGGGCCTATGCACGCCACACCGGCGGCACCTTCGTGTTCCGCATCGAAGACACCGACGCCGCGCGCGACAGTGAAGAGAGCTACGAGATGATCCTCGACGCGCTCACCTGGCTCGGCCTCGACTGGGACGAGGGCGTCGGCGCCGGCGGCCCGCACGAGCCGTACCGGCAGTCGCAGCGCGCCGGCATCTACGCCGAGGTCATCGAGAAGCTGAAGGCCTCGGGCCACGTGTACGAGAGCTACTCGACCGCCGAGGAGATCGACGCCCGCAACGAGGCGAACGGACGCCCGAAGCAGCTCGGCTACGACAACTTCGACCGCGACCTGACCGACGAGCAGAAGGCCGCGTTCCGCGCCGAGGGCCGCGAGCCCGCCCTGCGCCTGCGCGTGCCCGAGGTCGACCTCGGCTTCGACGACCTCGTGCGCGGTGAGATCAACTTCCCCGTGGGCAACACGATCGACTTCGTCGTGGTGCGCCCGAACGGCGCCCCGCTCTACACGCTCGTGAACCCCGTCGACGACGCGCTCATGGGCATCACGCACGTGCTGCGCGGTGAAGACCTGCTCTCGTCGACGCCGCGCCAGATCGCGCTGTACCACGCGCTCATCGACATCGGCGTGACCACCTTCGTGCCGCGCTTCGGCCACCTGCCCTACGTCATGGGCGAGGGCAACAAGAAGCTCTCGAAGCGCGACCCCGAGTCGAACCTGTTCCACCACCGCGACCGCGGCTTCATCCCCGAGGGGCTGCTGAACTACCTCGCGCTGCTCGGCTGGGGCTTCTCGGCCGACCGCGACGTGTTCAGCCGCGACGAGCTCGTCGCCGCCTTCGACGTCGAGAACGTCAACCCGAACCCGGCGCGGTTCGACCTGAAGAAGGCCGAGGCGATCAACGGCGACCACATCCGCCAGCTCGACGTCGCCGACTTCGCCGCGCGCACCGTGCCGTACCTGCAGGCCGCGGGCGCCGTCTCGACGCCGATCACCCCGGGGGAGGAGGCGATCCTCGCCGAGGCCGCCCCGCTCGTGCAGGAGCGCATCAACCTGCTCGGCGAGGCGCCCGGAATGCTCGGCTTCCTGTTCACCGACGCCGACTCGCTCGAGTTCGACGAGGCAGCCGTCGGCGGGCTGCCGGCCGACGCGCCCGCGGTGCTCGCCGCCGCCCGCAACGCCCTCGACGCGCTGCCCGCCGAGGCGTGGACGATCGCCGAGATCGAGGAGGCGCTTCGCGCCGCACTCATCGACGGCCTCGGCCTCAAGCCCCGCGTGGCCTTCGGCCCCGTGCGCACCGCCGTGTCGGGCCGCCGCGTCTCGCCGCCGCTGTTCGAGTCGATGCAGATCCTCGGCAAGGTCGACTCGCTCGCGCGCGTCGACCGGCTCGCCGCGCTCATCGGCTGACCTCCACGGTCTGCCGCAGCTTCGCTGCACGTTTCTGGATGCCCCGGGGTTCGCCTCCGGGGCATCCGTCGTCTCTGCATCTTTGGGTCTCTGTGTCTTTGCGTATTTGCGTCTCTGACGGCCTGCCGGTCGAGGAGCGAGCGAAGCGAGCGTATCGGGACCTCGATCGTGCCGATTCCGGTGGTCGAGGAGCGAGTGAAGGGTGCCGCTCGAGACCCGCTTTCGCCCTCGCAACGCGCCGAGGCTCGCTCAGTTTGGGAGTCTCCCGATAATCGGCTACAGTTGACTCTCGGCGCGGAACTCCGGTTTCAGGCCATTGGGGTATGGTGTAATTGGCAACACGGCTGATTCTGGTTCAGTTGTTCTTGGTTCGAGTCCAGGTACCCCAGCAGTGAGAAACCCCCGGTTCGCCGGGGGTTTTCGTGTTTCTCGGCGGAGACGCACCGGCTGCTCAGTCGCGTGCGGCTGCCGTGCCCAGCTGCTCGAAGAGCACCGCGTCGACGAGCGCCGCCGCCTGACCTGGCTGATACGGCGCGCGGCGGAGCGCCCGCAGGATGAACGCACCGATGAGCGCATCGATGATGAGCTCGATCGAGGCCGTCGAGGCGAGTTCGCCCCGTTCCTGCGCGACCGCCAACCGCTCGGCGAGGAGGCGCGTGGCGGGATTGGCCTCATCGAGGCGATGTCCGACGACGGCATCCTCCGCGGCCGCGGCGACGAGGTAGCGGGTCAGGGCGGTGGCTTCGGGGTTCTCGGTGAGCCCGAGGGTGGGTTCGAGCCAGCCGACCAGGTCGGCGCGGAGGTCACCGGTGTCGGCGGGCAGGGGAGTGGGTAGCACGATCGCACCCTCGAGCAGGGCATCGGCTACCAGTGCGCTCTTCGACGGCCACCACCGGTAGATCGTCGGCTTGCCGACTCCGGCGTCGGCCGCGATCCCCTCGATCGTGAGCTGGTCCCAACCGCGTTCGGCGAGCTGCGCCGCCGTCGCGTTCAGGATCGCCAGCCGCGCCTTCTCGCTGCGGACGGCCCCGCGTCGTCGCTCGGTCATGGTCACACCGTAGCGGCACTATTCACAAAACGCTCCGTTACGTAATATGAATGCGTCATCGATCAAGGAGGATTCATGACCGACACCCGAACCACCGGATCCGAACACCCGAGCGACGAATACGACGTGGTCGTCGTCGGATCCGGGGCCGCCGCCTTCGCCACCGCCCTCGGCGCGATCGACGAGGGGCTCACCGTCCTGATGGTCGAGAGCACCGAGCGTTTCGGCGGCAACACCGCGATGTCCGGCGGCGGACTCTGGCTGCCGAACAATCCGCTGATGCAGCGCGACGGCGCGCGCGACTCGCGTGAAGAGGCCCTCCGCTACCTCGAGGAGACGGTCGGCGAGCCCGGCCGGTCGTCGAACCGGGCGCGCAAGGAGGCGTTCGTCGACGGCGTCGCCGACTTCGTCCTGACCACCGAACGCTTCGGGTTCCGATGGATCCGGGCCGACAAGTATCCCGACTACTATCCCGAGCTCCCCGGCGGCAAGATCGGCCGCTCGATCGAGCTCGCCCCGGTCGACAGCAAGCGGATCGGCGCGTGGCGCAAGAAGTCCCGGGCGCTGCTCCCGTTCCCCATGCTGAACAGCGACATGTACCTGCTCGGCCGCGCGTGGTCGACGTGGTCGGGCTTCTGGCAGGGCGTCCGGCTCGTCTTCCGCACGCTCGGCGGACTCGTCACCGGCCGCATCCTCGTCGGCATGGGCGCCGCGCTCGCGACCTCGTTCGCGAAGACCGTCGTGCTCGACGGCGGGGTGCCGCTCTGGCTCGACTCGCCCGCCCGGCGACTCGTCGTCGAGGGCGACCGCGTCGTCGGCGTCGAGGTCGAGCACGGCGGCGAGCTCGTCACCGTGCGCGCCCGCAAGGGCGTCATGCTCGCCGCCGGTGGATTCGACCGGGATCGCGAGCGACGCAAGGCGCTGCAGGGCGTCGAGGGCAACCCGGCCGGCTCGCCGGGTGCGCTCGGCGGCGGCATCGACATGGCCGCCGAGGTCGGGGCCGACCTCGAGTACATGGAGGACGCCTGGTGGGGCGCCACCGTTCGCCCGGTCGAGGGCGGCCTCAGCTCGTTCATCGTCGGCGAGCGGTCGATGCCGCACTCGCTGCTGGTCGACAAGGAGGGGCGCCGGTTCGCGAACGAGTCGGAGTCGTACGTCGACCTCGGGCATCACATGCTCGAGCACGACGGCGCGACCGGTCCCTACTGGATGATCCTCGACGGCCGGTACGCGAAGCGGTACTTCCTCACCTTCGCCGCCGACCCGAAGGCCAACAAGGCGATGGCGGCGCAGGGCATCAAGGTGACCGCGCCGACCCTCGACGAGCTCGCCGCGAAGATCGGCGTCGACCGCGAGGCGTTCGCCGCCGAGATCGAGAAGTTCAACGGATTCGCCCGCACCGGGCGTGACCAGGACTTCCAGCGCGGCGACTCGGCGTACGACCGTTACTACGGCGATCCGACCATCCTCCCGAACAACAACCTCGCCCCGATCGAGCACGGGCCGTTCACCGCCTACGAGGTCGTCATCGGCGACCTCGGCACGAAGGGCGGCGTCGTCACCGACGAGCACGCACGCGCACTCCGTGCCGACGGCACGGTGATCGAGGGGCTCTACTCCGCCGGCAACAACTCGGCCGCGGTGATGGGCCACACCTATCCGGGTCCGGGATCGACGATCGGGCCGGCCTGCGTGTTCGGCCTCATCGCCGCCCGGCACATGGCGGCGGGCGGCGCCGTGGTCGGTGCCGAGGCAGGTGCCACCGCAACCGAGTCGGTCGCGGCATCCGGCGCCGCCTGAGCGACGCGTCGCGCGCGTGGCCGAGACGCCACGCGCGCGACGAGCCCGCCGCCCGCGAAGGAGGCCGCTAGAGCGTCGTGGTGAGCACGCCGCCGTCCGCTCGGATCGCGGCGCCGTTGGTCGCCGAGGCGAGGGGGCTGGCGAGGTAGGCGACGAGGCCGGCGATCTCCGACGGGTCGAGGAATCGTTCGAGCAGCGTCGTCGTGTTCTGCCCGATGATCGCCGCCTTGACGGCGTCGACGGGAGCGGACTGCGCGTCGGCGATCGACGCGACGGTCGCGGCGACGCCGTCGGAGTAGGTCGGGCCGCCGAGCACGGTGTTGACGGTGACGGCAGTACCGCGCGTGCGTTTGGCCAGCCCGTTGCCGAGGGCGATCATCGCCGCCTTGGTGACGCCGTAGTGCACCATGTCGGCGGGGATGTTCACGCCGGACTCGCTGCTGATGAGGAGGACGCGGCCCCATCCCCGTTCCAGCATGCCGGGCAGCAGGCGGCGCGAGAGGCGCACCCCGCTCATCACGTTGACCTCGAAGTATCGGCTCCACTCCTCGTCGGAGACCGACTCGAATTCGGCGAGCCCGAAGAGGCCGACGTTGTTGACGAGGATGTCGACCTCGCCGAGCTCGTCCACGAGTCGTTCGACCTCGTCCGGCGCGGAGAAGTCGGCCGCCAGTCCGGTGTGGTCGGCCTCGGGGTGCGCGGCGCGCAGCTGAGCCACGGCCGCGTCGACGCGGTCGGCCGTGCGCCCGTTCAGGATGACCCGGACGCCCTCGGCGGCGAGCGCATGCGCGATTGCGAAGCCGATGCCCTGCGTCGATCCGCTGATGAACGCCGTCCTGCCCTGTAGTCGCAGATCCATCTGCATCTCCCTCCGGCAGCGCTCCAGGCGCTGCCCATTCACTTGCTTGGGAAAGTAATTCTAGGAAGAATTCACTTTCCTGAGCAAGTTTCTGGGTGTCGTCGCCTCCCGGATCGTCGGGTGCCGTAGCCTCGGATCATGCCGTCGTCGTCCGAATCGTCAGGCCTGAGCGAAGCCCACCTCGAGGTGTGGGCCTCCCTCGCCACGCTCCTCGAGCGACTCCCCGCGACGCTCGACGTGCAGCTGCAGCGCGACAGCGGCCTCACGCATTTCGAGCACGGACTGCTCTTCGCGCTCGACAGCGCAGGCGATCGCACCCTCAGGATGAGCACGCTCGCCGGCTACGCGAGCAGCACGCTCTCGCGACTGTCGCGCGCGATCTCACGGCTCGAGCGGAAGGGACTGGTCCGTCGCGAGGTCGATCCGAGCGACGGGCGGGTCACCCTGGCCGTGCTGACCGACGACGGGCACGACCTGCTCGTGCGGTCGACGCCCGCGCATCACGCGCTCGTCGAGCGGCTCGTGTTCGACGCGCTCACCCCGCAGCAGGTGCGTCAGCTCGGCATCATCGCCGGGCGACTCGCGCAGGCGGTGGACCCGGCCGAGACCTGGAGTCCCGGAGGGGCTCGGACCGGACCCGCCTGACCGCTCCCGTCGGGGTCGGGAGCTCGCTCACCTGGAGGTGGCGCGCTCGAGTCGAGCACCGGTGCTCCGCTGTCGGGCTCGCTCGTGGCGCACCCGTGCGATCGCCGTGGCGGCGACCACGAGGGCCGCCGCGATCAGCGCGGCGACGCCGGTCGCGATCGAGTGCGGCTCATCGGTGATCCGCGCGACGGCGACCCAGCACAGTCCCCAGCACAGCGCCAGCGCCGGGGCGATGCGTCCGCCGCCCCAAAAGGCGAGCGCGATTCCGGCTGCGGCCGCGACGGCCAGCACGAGCACGGCCCAGATCTCAGGGTCGATACCGAAGCCCTCGAAGGCGGCGGCGACGAGGACGGCGGTGGCATTGGCTGCCGTCGCGATGACGACCCAGCCGAGGTAGAGGCCGATCGATCCGTCGGCGACGACGGCCTCGACCCGGTTCTTCGGGGCGGTGCCCCGCAGGACGACGAAGAGTCGGCAGAGCGCCACGAGGAGGGCGACGATGATCGGCAGACTGAGTGCGAGGAGATCGAGCTGCACGCTCGTGATCCAGACGGCGTTCAGCACGAGCGACGCGGTCACCCACCAGCCCAAGCGCCGCTGGCGTTCGTCGTGCCGTTGGGCCGGCAGCGCCTGCCAGATCGCGTAGGCGAGCATGCCGACGTAGATCACGCTCCAGATGCGGAAGGCGCCGGTGCCCGGCGCGATCAGCGTCGAATCGGCGGCGAGCGTGCCCCCGGCCGCGTCCTGGATCGAGGTGCCGACGACGACGCCGGAGCCGATGAAGGCCGCGACGATCGCGAGCACCGAACTGATGAGGACGACGAGCTGCCTGGCGACGTCGCGCCGGCCGGTGGTGTCGCCGGTCGAAGAGCGGGAGGTAGCGGTGGTCACGAGCGCGTTCCTTCCTCGGTGGTTCTGTGGTGCCACAGCCTCGCACGCACGGCCGTGCGGCGTCTGCCCGTTGACATCCGTTTGTGACGCCCGAAAAATACACAAGGATACTTGTACAAATGTTCTTGTGTATCTAATGTCGGAGGCATGGATATTGCCCCCGAACCCGCTGACGGCATCCGCGACATCGTCGACGCCGACGTCCTGAAGGCGTTCACGCATCCGCTGCGCAACCGCCTGTACGACCTGCTCGCCGTCGACGGCCCCGCGACTGTCTCGATGCTCGCCGAGCGGGCGGGCGTCGCGATCGGCAGCGTGAGCCACCACCTCGGCATCCTCGCGAGGGCGGGACTCGTCGTGGAGGCGCCCGAACTCGCCCGCGATGCCCGCGAGCACTGGTGGCAGCGGGCGCAGCGGGGTGTCCGCTGGTCGTCGTCGGGCCTCACCGACCCGGCGGCGCGCACGATCGCCGACTCGCTCGAGTCGCAGATGCTCCAGGAGCAGCACGACCGGGCGCGGCAGTGGCTCGCCGAACGCGACGCGCGTCCCGAGTGGTCCGAGGTCGCGTTCGCGCACCAGTCGCGCCTCTGGCTCAGCCCAGCCGAGCTCGCCGAGCTCGACGAGGCGATCGTGGGGCTGGTCCGGTCGTACTCGGGCCGTGACCACGACGGGCGGGAGGCGGTGCTCCTGTGGGCGCGCGCGTTCCCGAACCGGCCGTGAGCGTCGAGCAGGCGCGCCGCGCCGGAGCAGCGTCGGGGGCGGATGCCGTGGGGTCGATCCAGCCCGCGTCGGCGGTGCCGGCCCGGGGCGGAGGCGGCAGCGGCGGTCTCCGGCGCAACCGCGATTTCCTGCTGCTCTGGGCGGGGGAGGCGGCCTCGGTCACCGGCGCCGGGATGACCAGCGTGCTCCTGCCGCTCGTCGCCGTCGACCTCCTCGACGCCTCGGCGACCTGGATGGGCGTCATCGCGGCGGCCACCTGGCTGCCGTGGCTCGTCGTCGGGCTGCCGCTCGGCGCGTGGGTCGACGGCCGATCGCCGCGCGCCGTGATGATCGGCGCGAACGCGGTCTCGATGCTGGCGTACGTCTCAGTGCCCGTCGCGGCGGTCGTCGGCGTGCTGAGCCTCTGGCAGCTCGTCGTCGTCGCGCTCGTGGTCGGCACCGGCACGATCGCGTTCAGGTCCGCGTATACGAAACTGCTCGTGCGCATCGTTCCCGAGCGCGACCGGCCGGTCGCCAACAGCCTGCTGTTCGGCACCGAGAACGCCGCCAACACGGTGGGGCCGGGGCTCGGCGGCCTCGTCGGCCAGCTCGTCGGACCGGTGAAGGGCATGCTCGGCGAGGCGCTCGGACTCGCGATCTCGCTCGTCTGCCTCGTGGTGATGCGGCCGCACCCCGCGGCGTCGACGCCGCGTCGCGAGCCGCTCTGGGCGTCGGTGCGATCGGGTCTCCGGCTCGTCTTCGGCGACCGGCGGCTGCGGTTCTTCGCGCTGCAGGGCGCGGTCGCGAACTTCGGCCTGATCGGGCAGCAGGCGATCCTCGTGCTGTGGCTGAGCCGCGAGCTGCACCTCGACTCGGGCGCGATCGGGCTCGTCTTCGCCATCTCCTCGATCGGCGGCATCGCGGGCGCGCTCGCCGCGCCCGCCCTCGGTCGTCTGCTCGGCGACGCCCGCGGCGTCAGCATCACCCTGACGGTCGCGGGGCTCATGCTGCCGCTGCTCGCCTTCGCGCAGCCCGGCCCGGTGCTCTGGATCGTGGTCTCGGCGAACGCCGTGGCCGTCGCGGGCATCGTCGCGGCGAATGTGCTGCGGCGCACCTGGGTGCAGTCGTACGTGCCCGAGCACATGCTCGCGCGCCAGAGCACGAGCGCCCAGCTCGTGAACTTCGCGGGCATGCCGATCGCGGGCGTGCTGGCGGGGGTGCTCGCCGAGCAGTGGGGGCCGGCGCCGGTGATCTTCGTGATGGGCGTCGTGGCGCTCGTCGCGAACGCGGCCTCCTGGCTGCAGCCCTGGCTCCGTCGCCGCGATCTCCCTCGTCGAACGGCCGGGACGACCGCGGACTCCTGACCGCCGACCTGCGAATGCTTGACGTACTACGGCACGCGTAGTACGTTCGGTGGTGCATCAGCCGGCGAGCGGAATGGAGGACCACGATGATCAGTGCCGACGCGATCCGCGGGTACGTCGACCTCATGGTGCTCTCGCTCCTGCGGCAGCGGCCGTCGTACGCGTACGAGCTCGCACAGCAGATCCACGCCGTGACCGGCGCCGAGTACACGATCAAGCAGACCACCCTGTACTCGGCGGTCAAGCGCCTCGAGGGGTCGGGGCTCGTCACCTCGTACGCCGGGGCATCCGAGTCGGGCAAACCGCGCACCTACTACCGCATCACCGACGACGGGCTCGCCCACCTCGAGCTGAAGGTCTCCGAGTGGCGCGACACGAAATCGGTCGTCGACCGGTTCATCGAAGGAGTCGAAGCATGAACGTCATCACCGCCTACCTCGAGACGATGTTCGGCGCCTACCCGCCGACCTCGAAGATGCTCGAGGCGAAGGCCGAGCTGCACACGATGATGGAGGACGCCTACCAGGGGTACCTCGCACAGGGGCTCTCCGAGAACGAGGCGGTCGGCCGGGTCATCACCGAGTTCGGCAACCTCGACGAGCTCGCGCCGCAGCTGGGCATCAGCGCCGAGATCGCGCCCGCAGCCGGAGCGTTCGGTGCCGCGGACGGCGCGGCGTCGCCGTCGGCGAGTCGGGCGCCCGCTCCCGCGCCCGTCACGCAGGAGGAGGCCGAGGGGTACGCCGAGGCGCGCCGTCGCAGCGAGCCGCGCGTCGCGCTCGCCGTGGCCATGTTCGTCGTCTCCCCGGCCGTGCTCATCGCGCTGGCGACGCTCACCGGCGGCGGCGCGATCGCCCTCGACCAGCAGGTCGGCGTGCTGATCGGGCTGGGAGTCCTGCTCGTGATGGTGACCGTCGCCGTCATGATGATGGTGCGACGCGGCCAGTTGCTCGAACCGTTCTCGCGACTGACCGCGGGGGAGTTCACCCGGACGGCGTCCGTCGACCGCTGGGCGCGGCAGCTCGCGGCCGAGGCGTCCCCGCGGCGCACCACCGCCCTCCAGGTCTCGATCGCCCTCTGGATCCTCGCCGTCACCCCGGTGCTCGCCATGAGCCTGCTCGCTCCACCCGAGGTGACGGAGTCCTGGATCGGCGTCGCCGTCGCCGCGATGCTCGCCATCGTCGCGACCGGGCTGCTCGTCTTCCTCCCGAGCAACTGGGCCGCCTCGGTCGCCGAGACCCTCACGCAGGCCGAGGGCGTCGCCGCGGCATCCGACGACCGACGCGGCATCGTCGGCGTGATCTCGGCCTTCTACTGGCCGCTCGTGGTGGTCGTGTTCCTCGGGTGGAGCTTCATCGGCGGTGACTGGGGCCGCTCGTGGATCATCTGGCCGATCGCCGCCGTGCTGTTCGCGGCGATCTCGTCGGGGCTGCACGCGGTCGAGCGCTACCGCGCCAACCGCGCCGGGTAGAGGAGCGGCGAGCAGGCGCCGGCGCGAGCGGGCGAGGGCGAGCACGAGGCATCCGATCGCCGATCGGAGCGAGCCGCTGGGTGCTTTAGGATAGCCTTACCTGCTTGCCTCGGCCTGAAAGGTCCTCCTCCCCATGCGTTCACCCCTGCGCCGTGCCGTCGTGCCCGCCGTCGCCCTCACCCTGTTGCTCAGCGGCTGCGCCGCCGGAGGCGCGGGCGACGCCGCGGTCGACGAGGACGCCCTCGTCGTCTACAACGCGCAGCACGAGGAGCTCACCCAGGAGTGGGCCGACGCCTTCACCGAGGAGACCGGCATCGAGGTCGTGCTCCGCAACGGCGACGACAGCGAGCTCGGCAACCAGCTCGTGCAGGAGGGGGCGGCCTCGAAGGCCGACGTCTTCCTCACCGAGAACTCGCCGGCGATGTCGCTCGTCGAGGAGGCCGGCCTCTTCGCCCCCGTCGACGAGTCGACCCTCGCACTCGTGCCCGAGCAGTACCGCCCGGCCTCCGGTGCGTGGACGGGCATCGCCGCCCGCTCGACGGTGCTCGTCTACAACCCCGAGCTGATCAGCGAGTCCGAGCTCCCGGCCTCGCTCCTCGACCTCCAGAAGCCCGAGTGGAAGGACCGCTGGGGCGCCGCCCCCGCGAAGGCCGACTTCCAGGCCATCGTCTCCGCCGTGCTCGAGACGCAGGGCGAAGACGGCGCGCGCGCCTGGCTCGAGGGCATGGCCGAGAACGCGGTCGAGTACCGCAACAACATCGTCACCATGAAGGCGGTCAACGCCGGCGAGGTGCCGGTCGGCATCATCTACCACTACTACTGGTACCGCGATCAGGATGCCGCGGCTGAAGACAGCGGCGACACGAAGCTGCACTACTTCGGCAATCAGGACCCGGGCGCCTTCGTCAGCGTCTCGGGCGGCGGCGTGCTGGAGAACGCGAAGCACCCCGAGGAGGCGCAGCAGTTCCTCGCCTTCATCGCGGGGGAGCAGGGCCAGCGGATCCTCGGCGAGGGCTACAGCTTCGAGTACCCCGTCGCCTCGGAGGTGCCCGCGAAGGCGGAGCTGCCCCCGCTCGACACCCTCGACGCCCCCGTGATCGACCCCTCGTCGCTCAACGGCCCGAAGGTGATCGAGCTCATGACGGAAGCCGGTCTGCTCTGACCTCGACGGCGACCACCGCTCCGACGGTCGCGACGCATCGGCGTCGGGCGCCCGTCGGCCTGGTCGTCATCGTCGCCGTGCTCGCCGCCGGCGCGCTCGTGCCGATCGGCTACGTCGTGCAGGCGGCGTTCGCGATGGGCTGGGACGAGCTCTCGGCGCTCGTGTTCCGCCCGAAGGTGGGCGAGCTGCTCGTCAACACCGTGCTGCTCGTCGTGATCGGCGTGCCCGCGAGCGTGGTGCTCGGGGTCGGCGCAGCCTGGCTCGTCGAGCGCACCGCGCTGCCCGCGCGGCGCCTCTTCGCCGTCGGCTTCGTCGCACCGCTCGCCATTCCGGCGTTCGTCGCGAGCTACGGCTGGGCGAGTGCGATCCCGTCGATCAGCGGACTCTGGGGCGGCGTGCTCGTCGCCGTGCTCGCGTACTTCCCGCTCGTCTACCTGCCGGCGCTCGCCGCGATCCGAGGCCTCGACCCCGCGCTCGAGGAGTCGGCGCGGGCGCTCGGCATGGGGTCGTGGGGCGTCTTCGCGAGGGTGGTGCTGCCGCAACTGCGCCTCGCGGTGCTCGGCGGTGCGCTCGTCGTCGCCCTGCACCTGCTCGCCGAGTACGGCGCCTTCGCGTTCCTCCGCTTCGACACCTTCACCACGGCGATCGTCGTCGCCTATCAGGCCACCTTCGCCGGCCCGAACGCCGCTGCGCTCGGCCTCGTGCTCGCCCTGCTCTGCCTCGTGCTGCTCGCCGCCGAGTCGCTCGCGCGGGGTCGCGCGCGCTACGCCCGCGTCGGCAGCGGCTCGCCGCACCCGCCGGCCCGGCTGCCGCTCGGCCGGCTCGCGCCGCTCGCCGTGATCGCGGCGGCGGCCATCGTCGTCTCGGCGACGGTCGTGCCCCTCGCGAGCGTCGTCCGCTGGCTCTTCACCCCGGCCGTGCTCGATCTCGCCGCACTCGTGCCGGCGACCGTGCAGACCCTCGTCCTCTCGATCGGGGGCGCGGTGTGCGCCATCCTCGTCGCGCTGCCGTTCGCGTGGCTCGCGGTGCGCTATCCGAGCAGGCTCGCCCGGATGCTCGAAGGCGCCGCCTATCTCGCGTCGAGCCTGCCGGCGATCATCGTCGCCCTGGCGCTCGTCGCGACGACGCTCGCGTTCGCTCCGGCCCTCTACCAGACGGCGTTCACGGTGATCGTGGCCTACGTCGTCATCTTCCTCCCGCGCGCCCTCGTGCCGCTGCGAGCCGGGCTCTCCCAGGTGCCCGAGTCGCTCGAGGAGGCGGCGCGCTCCCTCGGCGTCGCGCCATGGGCCGCCCGCCTCCGGGTGACCGCGCCGATGCTGGTGCCGGCCGTCGCCGCGGGCGGCGCCCTCGTCGCGCTCGGCGCCGCGAACGAGCTGACGGCGACGCTGCTGCTCGCGCCGACGGGCACGCGCACCGTCGCGACGAGCTTCTGGTCCGCGGCATCCTCGCTCGACTACCCTGCCGCCGCGCCCTACGCCGTGCTGCTCGTGCTGCTCTCGGTGCCCGCCGTCGCCCTCATGTTCGCCCACGCCACCGGACGGAGCCTCCGATGACCCTGCGCCTCGACCGCATCTCGAAGTCGTTCGGCGGCACCGAGGTGCTCCGCGACGTCTCGCTCGAGGTGCCCGACGCCACCCGGCTCGCCCTCGTCGGCTCCTCGGGCAGCGGCAAGAGCACGCTGCTTCGGCTCATCGCGGGCTTCGAACGCCCCGACACCGGCACGATCTCCCTCGACGGCCGCGAACTCGCCGGGCCCGCCGCGGCGATGCCCGCGCACCGTCGCGGCATCGGGTACGTCGCCCAGGACGGCGCGCTGTTCCCGCACCTCTCGGTCGCCCGCAACATCGCCTTCGCGCTGCCCCGCGGGCCGGGCCGGGCGGCGCGGGTGCGCGTGCTCATGGAACTCGCCTCCCTCGACCCGGCACTCGCCGAGCGCATGCCGCACGAGCTCTCCGGCGGCCAGCAGCAGCGGGTCGCCCTCGCGCGGGCCCTCGCCCTCCGCCCGAGCGTGATCCTCCTCGACGAGCCGTTCAGCGCCCTCGACACCGGGCTGCGCGCGCAGACGCGGCGGGCCGTGATCGACGTGCTCGAGCGCAGCGGCGTGACGGCCGTGCTCGTCACCCACGATCAGGACGAGGCGCTCTCGTTCGGCCAGCAGGTGGGCGTGCTCGCCGGCGGCCGGCTCGTGCAGGCCGGCGATCCCGCGGCGGTGTTCGACGCGCCCATCGACGCCGGGGTCGCCGAGTTCCTCGGCGACGTCGTCATGGTGCCGGCGCGGTCGGCGGGGGCAGACCTGGCCGACTGCGCGTTCGGATGCCTCGTGGTGCGCCATGACCGCAGCGGCGGCGCCGAGCGGGTGTGCGCGATGCTGCGGCCCGAGCAGCTGCGCCTGGATCCGGGCGCCGCCGACGGCAACGCGACCGTTGTCGGCGTGCGTCGCACCGGCGCTTCGGCGGAGCTGCGGCTGCGGCTCGGTGCGGCGGAGTTCCCGGTCGAGGTGACGCATCGCGTCCCGCTGCACGAGGCGGGCCGCTTCGAGCCCGGTTGCCCCGTGCAGGTCGCGGTCGACGGCGGCGTCGTGCTCTACCCCGAGCACGATCGGCCGACGGCCGCTCCGGCCGCCGCGGTCGCTCAGTCCGACTGAGCCGCTGACGCACTCGCGTGGGCGACCGTCGTCCTCGGGGCGTCGTGCTCCCCGCCCGACCTCGCACGACGTGCACTCGCGCGTGCCGCGAACGCGCCGCGCGCACGTCGCGACAGCTTCGACAGCCGCCCGCTCGCGGCGAGGTACACGCGCCACGCGAGCACGCCGACCGTGAGCGACAGGAGGGTGCCGAGCCAGGGCGCGGTCGCCTCGAACGGCGGATACACCTGCCAGTGCGTGAGGTAGATGAACATCGAGGCGCCCGCGAGCGTCACGACGCCGGGGAGGAGCCGGCGCGGCAGCGGGATCGTCCTGATCCAGATGAGTGCGAGCACGCCGCCCGCGACGATCGCCTCACGACCGGGGTCGCCGAAGAAGCCGAACGAGCTCGCGACCGCGAGCACCGAGACGAGCAGCCGCCGGGCCGTCGTGTCGGCGCGGGCGACCAGCCAGCCGAGCGCGATGAGCCAGACCACCACGGGGGCGCTGTACCGCTCGACGAACTCGGCCTCGGGGCCCGCGATCGCGAAGCGAGCGGCGAGTGCGACCGCGAGGGCGCCGAGCGCGAAGCCGAAGGGCGCCCGGCGCTCGAGCCGGTCGACCGCGCGCACGCCGAACAGCAATGCGAGGCCGACGATCGTCCACACGGCCGCTTCGAGGAACCAGAACTG
The DNA here is from genome assembly GCF_042799635.1 of Agromyces sp. NPDC057679. Taxonomy (NCBI): domain Bacteria; kingdom Bacillati; phylum Actinomycetota; class Actinomycetes; order Micrococcales; family Microbacteriaceae; genus Agromyces; species Agromyces sp. NPDC057679. The sequence continues at coordinate 394,520 of NZ_JBHVIK010000005.1, forward strand.
CCATTGCTCGTTCCATCGGCCGTCGCTCGGCATCAGGTTGTTCACGAGCAGGGCCGTGGCAGGGCGGTACTGCGCGGTCACGAGGGCGACCGCGCCGATCCAGAGCACCGCGGGCACCGCGAGCTGCACGGCGCTCCGGGCCAGTCGGCGCACCCGGGTCGCGCCCGGCACCGGAGCGAGCTGGAACCGTGCGAGGTTGTAGCCCGCGACCGCGAGCAGCAGGTGCGCGCCGCCCTTCACCATGAAGAGGTCGGCGTGCGTGCCGACGATGAGCACGATGGCGGCGGCACGGAGCACCGCGGGCGTCTCGAGGCGCACCAGGCGGGGACGCCGGCGAGGCGGTGCGGCGGAGCCGGGGGCGGATGCCCCGCGCGAGCCGCCCGTCGCCGGTGCGCCGGCCGGGGGTGCGCCGGGCGCGTCAGCCGGCTGCGGTGTCGACTCCGCGGTCACGGCCGCCGTGCCGCTCGAGCCGCCGAGTGCGGCGAGCTCGCGGGCGGAGAGCTGCGGCCAATCGCGGGGGAGCGGCCCCAGCAGCTCCTCCAGGCGGAGCGACACCTCGATGTAGCTCAGCGAGTCGCCGCCGAGGCCCGCGAACGAGTCGTCGGGGCCGGCGGTCGGCCGGCCCAGCAGCGTCGCGAACAGGTCGCGAACGCGACCCGGGTCGGCGGCGGCGATCGCCGAGCCGCCCGCGAGGGCCGTGCGCGACTCGTTCGACACCCGATCGTGGTCGGCGGCGAAGCGCACGAGGGCCGCGGTGTCGGGCTTCCCGCTCGAGGTCCGCGGGAACTCGTCGACCGCGTAGCCGGCGACGGCGTGCAACGGCAGCCCGGTGAGCGCGGCCGCCCGTTCGCGCGCCCGCACGGCGACGCGCTCGGACGTCGCGAAGACGAGCAGCCGGGCGTCGTCGGTCGCCGCGCGCGCGGTGAGGCCCTCGTCGGCGAGCAGGCGCTCGACCCGATCGAGGTCGAGGCGCAGGCCGAACACCTTGGCGAAGCGGTTCGCGCGCCCGACGATCTCGAAGAGGCCGTCGGCCCGGCGGCGGGCCAGGTCGCCCGTGCGGAGCTCGTGCACCGTGCGCCCGAGGGCGAAGTCGGCCGGCGTCTCGGCGTAGCCGAGCATGACGTTCGGCCCCTCGTACACGAGTTCGCCGGTGCCCGTGTCCGGGCGGAGCCCGTCGCCGGGAGCGGCGCCGGCGATCGGCGGGCAGCCCGAGGCATCCGCTTCGCCCTCGATGGAGTCGAGCGGATCGATGCGCAACCGGCCGCCGGGGATCGGCCGGCCGATGGCGCCGGCGGCGCTCGCCGCGAGCTCGGGCGGGAGATACGCCATGCGCGCCGTCGCCTCGGTCTGCCCGTACATGACGAACAGCTCGAATCCGCGTCGCTCGCCGAGCGCGGCGAAGCGTCGCACCGCGTCGGGCGCGAGGCGCCCGCCCGCCTGGGTGAGGGTGCGGAGGCTCGGCAGCTCGCGGTCGGCGAAGCCGCCGGCCTCGAGCAGCTCGAAGGTGTACGGCACGCCGGCGAACGAGGTGACGCGGTGCTCGGATGCCTCGTGCCAGAAGGCCTCGTCGGTGACCGATCGCTCGGTGAGCAGCAGGCTCGCCCCGGCGAGCAGGTGGCTGTTCACGACCGAGAGTCCGTAGCAGTACTGCAGCGGGAGGGTGGTGGCGGCGCGATCGGCCGGCCCGATGCGGAGGTACTCGGCGATCGCTTCGGCGTTGCTCCGCAGGTTCTCGACCGAGAGGCGCACCAGCTTCGGCGAGCCCGTCGACCCAGAGGTGCTGGCGAGCAGCGCGAGTTCGGGGTGGAGTTCGTGCCGACTGCCGGTGCGGCGCTCCTCGAGGGTCCATCCGGTCTCGCCGTGGTCGTCGATGCCGCTCCGGGCGATCACGTCGGGGTCGAAGCGCTCGACGAGCGCGGCGCGGTTCCGGCATGCGGTCTCGTCGCCCTCGCCCGGCACGAAGAGCACCGGGTGGCCGCCCTCGAGCGCCGCGAGGTACGTGACGACGGGGTCGAGGGCGTTGCCCGCCTCGATCATCACGAGACGACGGGTCGTGCCGAGCTCGTCACGCCGCCGGGCGACCCGATCGCCGAGTTCGGCATAGTCGACGACCCGGCCGTGGGCGACGAGCGCGGGGTCTTCCGGACGGCCGCCGAGCATCGAGACGCCGATGGCGGGTGCGGTCAGGGGCATCGAGCAGAGCTTTCAGAGCAGGGGAGGGTGCCGAGTGGCGAAGGTGAGCCTACCCTAACTCGTCGAAGCCATTCGTCCGTCTTGCACCTCGACGCCCATCCTGTCGGAGGCGCGCCCTACGATGGGCAGCACCCTGGACGTCCCTCGAGAAGAGCTGAGATGAGCCCCGAGATCACCCCCTTCGTCGTCGCCGATCGCGCGGCCTGGCGCGCCTGGCTCGACGCGAACGAAGAGCGCTCCGATGGGGTGTGGTTGCTGCTCGCGAAGAAGGGCACCACCGAGCCGACCACCCTGAGCTACGCCGAAGCGCTCGACGAGGCGCTCTGCAGCGGATGGATCGACGGGCAGAAGCGCAGCCACGACGCCGCCTGCTTCCTGCAGCGGTTCACGCCGCGGCGACGCGCGTCGCTCTGGTCGCAGCGCAACATCGGCCTCGTCGCAGGACTCGTCGATGAGGGGCGCATGCGCGCCCGTGGGCAGTCCGAGATCGATCGGGCCAAGGCCGACGGGCGCTGGGAGCGCGCCTACGCCGGCTCGTCGACGATCGAGGTGCCCGACGATCTCGCGGCGGCGCTCGCTGCGTCACCCGCGGCATCCGAGCTCTTCGACCGTCTCAACGCCACCAACCGGTACGCCGTGCTCCACCGCGTCACGACCGCGCCGAGCGCGACCAGCCGGGCGAACCGGCTCGCGAAGCTCGTCGGCGGCCTCGAGCGGGGCGAGACGCCGTACCCGCAGTGAGCACGCGAGTCGATCGGTGGCGGGCCTCCACGCCGCGGCCGCGTTCGGGAGCGTCCACGACGCGGGAGCCCGCGCATCCCGATCAGGAGAGCGCGACCGCCTTCGCCGCTCGCTCGCCCGAGACGACGGCCCCGTTGAGGAAGCCGAAGTACTCGACGCTCGTGTGCTCGCCCGCGAAGTGCACGTTGCCCTCGGGCATCGAGCCGACGCCGAACAGCTGCGTGTACTGGCCGGGGCGGGGGCAGGTGTACGCGCCCTTCGACCAGCGGTTCGCCCACCAGTAGTCGCGGTACGCCTTGCCCGTGTACGCGCCGGTCACGCCGGGGAAGATCGGCTCGAGCTGCGCGAGGTAGCCCTGCACCTGCGCCGCCGGCGCGGTGCCGAACGGCACGCCCGACCACCCCTTCACCTGGTCGCCCGAGGGGAAGAAGTTGTAGACGCCGAGCGGGAGCGGATGCGAGGCCGTGTCGTCCCAGCCGCACTGGAAGCCGGACGGGTTCGTGTAGGCCGCCCCGCCGAAGCCCTGCTCCACCCACGGCCGGTGCGAGACCTGCACGTGGATCTTCGCGTTCGCCCCGAGGCCGAGTTCGTCGATCGCGCGCCGCGTCAGGGTCGAGAAGCCCGACTGGCTGAGATCGCAGTCGCGCAGCGTCGTGTACGGCAGCGCGAGGATGACCCGGTCGACCGTCTTGTCGATCGTCTGGTTGCCGACCCTGAAGCTCAGCCGGACCGTGCCGTCGGCGTTGCGCTTCACCGCGACGAGCTCGTGGCCGTAGCGCACCGTGTTCGCCGGGAGCTCGGCGATCATGCGCGTCACGATCTGGTCGTTGCCGCCGCGCACGAGGTACTTCTCGTCGGCGCCGTTGATGGGCGAGAGGCTGTTCTGCGAGTTCCAGCCGAGCAGGTACACGAGGTTCAGTGCCGACTGCTCGTGCGACTCGAGCCCGTACTCGGCCATCACGTTCGACTGCATGAGCTTCGCGAAGCGGCTGGACAGACCGCCGGGCACGTTCGCCGCGAGCCACTCGTCGACGGTCATCTCGTCGAGCGCCACGCCCGCGGCCGTGTGCACGTCGTGGGTCTGGCAGTAGGGCGCGGCGGCGAGGTCGGCCTTCATCGCCTGGTACACCTGCCCCCAGTCGTCGTTCGCGTCGTCGTGCGGGTAGTCGCCGCCGTCGATGCGGTACTTGTCGACCCAGCCCCCGTAGCTGCCGCCCGACACCACGTCGAGGCTCAGCCCGAGGTTCGACGCGAGATTGCGGATCGCGTTGTGGTCGGTGTTGATGAGCGCTCCGCCGTGCTCGACGACGATGCCCTCGTCGAAGAAGCCGCGCAGGCTGTAGCAGCGCCCGCCAGCCCGGGAGCTGCCCTCGTAGATGGTCGATGCGATGCCCTTGGTGCGCCAGAGCCAGTGCGCCGCGCGGGTGCCGGCGAGTCCGGCACCGACGATCGCGACGCTCGGGGCGGGAGCCGGCTTCGCCACGGCCGCCGCGGCCGGCATCGGCGCGGCCATCGCGAGCGCCGCGCCCGCCCCGGCGACGCCCGCGACCCTGAGGGCGTCGCGTCGGCTGGGCGGCAGGCCGCCGCGTTCGGTCGAACCGGATGCCTCGGCGCGGGCTTCGGCCGCTTCGCCGAGCACCTCGTCGACCGGGACGCCGCGCCGTTCGGCCTCGCCGTGGGCGCGCAGGATCGAGCCGATCCGAGTGGTGAGCGGCGTGGTGCCGCGGGGGATTGCCTTCATGAAGAACCTCGCTGTCCGTCTCGGTGGAGCGTTGCTGAACATGGTGCAAGTCGATGGCCGCCGTCGTGACGAGTGGATGATTCGTCATGCCGTGCGAAACCCAGCTGTTGATTTGTGAGAAGTTGAGTCAGATGATTGCGCATTCAACAAGACTCCGCAAGGATGGCCGTCAGATTGGCCTCGGGGCGAGTCGACATGCGCTCGAGGGGCATCGCACGTCCGATCGATCGAGAGAGGAACCCGTCATGACGCATCCGTCGTCAGTGCAACCGCGGTCATCGTCCCTTCGGCGCAGGGCCGCCCCATGATCGAGCTCCGCGCCGGCGTGCCGCAGCCGGATCGACCGAGCCCCGGCGATCCGCGCTAGCCTCGATCCGTGAACGAGCTCGACGGCCTGGACCACCTCGACCGCCGCATCATCGCGGCGCTCCAGGTGGACGGACGGCGCCCGATCTCCAGCCTCGCCGCTGAGTTCGACGTGCCCGCCTCGTCGGTGCGCTATCGCCTGAAGAAGCTGGAGGACGAAGGGGTCCTCCAGGTCGTCGGGATCGCGAACCCCCTGGCCATCGGCTTCGACCGGCTCGCCCTCGTCGGGGTGCGCGTGCGGCCGGGTACGGCCCGGGCCGTCTGCGCGTCGCTCGCGGCCCTGCCCGAGACGAGCTATGTCGTGATCACGAGCGGCAGGTTCGACGTGATGGTCGAGGTGATCTGCCGCGACGTCGCGCACATCGTGGATGTGCTGGAGAACAAGATCGGCGCCGTCGACGGCGTCGTCTCGACCGAGTCGTTCTTCGTGCTCGAAGTGCACAAGCTCGCGTACGGGTGGGGCGTCCCCGAGGTCTCGAGCGCCGACTAGGCGCCCCCGCCCCCGCCCCGCCCCCCGCAGGTCCCCATCGCACGCTCCGTCAGGTCTCGACGGAGTGCGAACCGACGCGCATGCAGCGGAGCATGCCGTCACGCGCCGATCGCCCGATCACGGGCATCGCGCGCATCGAACGACCGACAACGAAGGAGTTGCACCATGGAGAACATCAGCCGTCGCGGCCTCCTGCTGGGCGGGCTCGCCGCCGCAGGAGGGCTCGCCGAATTCGCCGCTGCCGGCCCGCCGATCGGCCCGGGCAACGGTCACGGCAACGGGACGCCCTCGCTGAAGCATGCGACGGGCGACAAGAAGAACTGGGACGTGATCGTCGTCGGGGCCGGTGCCGCCGGCATCGGTGCTGCGCGCCGCCTCACCGACCAGAACCCCGAGCTGCGGGTCGTGATCGTCGAGGCGCGCGACCGGATCGGCGGCCGCATGTACACCGACCGCACCTCGATGGGCATCCCGATCGAGCGCGGCTGCGAACTCGTGCACGGCGGCCCCTACGCGCCGACCTACCCCTGGATCCAGCAGGCCGGGTTCGACCTGCGGATGTTCCGGCACAACTCCATCCGTCTCGCCGATGCGCCGGCGTCCTCGGCGTCGTCGCAGTGGCACCAGTGGGACTCGCCGACCTCGTGGCTCTTCCCCTTGGGCATCCCCGAGGGACTCGTCCAGTACGACCCGGCAGGGCAGAACCAGCCGTTGCCTGCGGCCCTGCCCGGCGAGAAGGCCGACGCGTACCTGCGGCGCCTCGGCGTGACCGCGACGAACACGCCGAGCGGCCTCATCTACGAGCTGACCGACGACAGCGAGCCGCTGTACAACACGGCCGCAGCTCGCGCCGTCGGGCCGCTGCGGGACTGCATCCGGTACACGCTGCACCCCGAGCAGGCGCCCGAGCCCGAGATCCTGGACCCGGACGACCCCCGGTACGACGACGGCGACTACAAGATCATCGGCGGTTACGACCAGCTGCTCAGCTTCATCGCCGGGGATGTCCCGGTGATGCTGCGGACCGTGGTCGAAGAGGTCGACTACACGCCGAACGGCGTCGAGCTGCGCACCTCGAAGGGCACGATGTCCGCGAAGCGCGTGGTGTTCGCCGTCCCCGCCGGGGTCATGAAGCACCGCGACATCGCCTTCACCCCGGGCCTGCCGGCCGCGAAGTGGGCCGCGTTCGACGCGTTCACCTACAGCAACATCTTCAAGTGCGTGCTCGAGTTCAAGGACAAGGTGTTCACGCCGAACGGCACCGACGACTGGGGCTACGCCGAGTCGATGGATCACTTCCCGACGACGCTCTGGAACGCCTCGATCGCCTCCCCCGGCTACAGGGGGCAGGTCATCGTCGGATGGGAGACCGGCGCCGCCGCTCGAGAGCTCCACGCGCTCCCGCTCGAGCAGAAGTACCAGGCCGTGCTCGAGGTCGTGCGCAGGTCGGCCGGCGACCAGGGTCTGAAGTACCACAAGGCCGTGATGACCGACTGGGCCAATGAGCCCTACTCGTGGGGACCGTACGGAAGCGGCGGGAGCTCGGCGGACATGGCGGCGACGGTCGACGGCGTCCTCTACTGGGCGGGCATGCGCACGAGCACCGTCTCCTCGTCGTACACCTCGGGCGTCACGCAGGCGGACCAGCTGCTTCGGGGGCTCTAGCCGGCGCTGCCCGGCCGGGAACCGGGAAGACCGCCGCGCCCGAACGATCCACATCGTTCGGGGCGGCGGTTCGTCGCGTGACGAGGGCGATGAGGTCCGGGCCGAAGTGGGCGCTCACGCGGTCGCAGCCGACCCCGGCTCAGCCCTGCGTGTTCGTGCCCTCCTCGTCGAGGAGACGGTTCGCCACGAGTTCGCCGACGAGCACCTCGGCGAGCAGGGCGACGTCGGCGTCGTCGTCGTGCCGATGGCGGACGACGAGTTCGGCGCCGGGCAGCGCAGAGCCGACCGACATGAGGCGCGAGCCGCGCGAGGCCATCCACTCGAGGGCCTGCGCATCCCATGCCGAACCGGCGAACACCAGCGCGCGGTAGTCCTGCGTCTTCGTGAGGTACACGTCGACGTGCGACCAGTCGCCGGTCTCGGAGGCGAAGGCGCCGACGCGCGGCACCTCGCGCAGCATGAGCGCCGACTGCTGCGCGCTCGAGAGCCGTTCGACCGGGGCGAGCGTCCAGGCGCCCGACGGTCCGGCGAGCAGTCGGGTCGCGGGGTCGAGCCAGTCGGCCGAGCTTCGCACGAGGTCGGCCGTGGCCTCGGCGGCGCGGCGCAGCACGGCGGCGTCGAACGGGGCGGGACGGTCGGCGGCGCCGTCGGCGGGCCGGATCGCGTGCAGCACCGCGTCGAGCACGGCGAACGTCGCGCGGAAGGTGCGGCAGGCGATGCCGGAGGCCTCGACGCCCGCGACGAGCGGCACGACGACGTCGGCGCGCTCGCCGAGCGGCGAGTCGGGGCGGTTCGTGATCGCGACGAGCCGGCCGGTGCCCCGGTACTGCTCGATCGCGCGCAGCACCTCGACGCTGCCGCCGGTCGCCGAGACGGCGACGACCACGAGGTCGCGGGACGACGGCGGCAGCAGGGCGGCGCTCGCGAGCTCGACGACGACGTTGAGGCCGTCCGCCCGGTGGCGGCGCGCGACGACGTCGGCGGCGTAGCGGCTCGAGCCCATGCCGAGCACGAGCACGCGCGGTGCGGGGCCGAGCGCCGCACCGAGCGCGCCGACGGCGTCGAGGCCGGGGAGACCGGCTTCGAGGGCGTCGGCGAGAACGCCGAGCGTGTCGGGGATCAGGTCGAGGTCGGTGCGAAAGGCGGCGGGGTCCACGGGGCCTCCGGGTGGTCGTCGGTCGGGCGGTGACGGTGGGTGATGGCGGCGTCGGGGGCATAGCGCCAGACCGGCAGGAACCGGTCGGCGTAGTGCAGCTCGGCGACGAGCTGCTCGGCGCGGAAGCCCGGCACGAGCGCCTCGTCGAACAGCTCGGGCCGCGAGAGCTCGGCCCGGTACGCCGCGAGGAGCGCGGCCTGGGCCCGATCGGACCACTCGAAGGCCCTGGTGTCCGCGCGACCGACGCGTCGCTGGGCGACGGCGGCGACGAGGTCGAGCGAGACCAGGAGGTGTGCGAGATCGCGTGCGGCGGCATCTGCGCGCTCGCGGTCGTCGGACGAGAGCTGGGGGTCGCCGTCGAAGTCGATGACGGTGTAGCGGCGGCCGTCGACCCCGGGCGACGCCAGGACCTGGCCGACGTGGAGGTCGCCGTGGATCGGGAACTCGAGTCCGGCCGCCGTGCCGTCGAGCGAGCGGATGTCGCGGGCGAGCGACTCGCGTCGATTGTGCAGTCGCGCGCCGCCGGCTCCATCGGCCGGGTCGGCTGACGACAGCGCCCGCGCGAGGGCGTCGTCGGCGCGAGCGCGTCGGGCTTCCGGCGCTCGGGTGCCCGACGGGGTCGCGGTGCGACCCAGGACGTCGTGGATCCGGGCGATCCTGGTGCCGAGCAGCGCCGGCCAGTCGGGCTCGGTGCCCGTCGCGAGGTGCTCGACGACGTCGTCGACGGCCCAGGTCCAGCCGTCGTCGGCGCCCGGCAGGTATTCGGTGACGATCGCGACGGTCGACTCGCCGAGGGCGGGATGCCGCCACCCGACCCGTCCGACGAGACGGTCGACGTCACCGCTGCCGGCATCGGCGAGCCGCTCGAGCAGGATCGCGGCCCGGTCTGCGGCGGCCCAGCGGCCGACGATCTTCACGACGAGGCGCTCGTCGACGATGACCGAGATGTTCGTCTGGTCGACCGTGATCGCCCGCTCGCGGGCGTCGGCCGGGATCGCGTCGCCGACCACGGATCGTGCGAGGGCCCGGCCGAGGCCGTCGCCGGCGGCGGGACGCCGTCCGTCGACGAGCACGACGCCGTCATCGTCGACGGAGAGTGCTCGTCCGTCGACGACCGGTCGCTCGCCGCTCATCATCGAGTTCATTGAATACGGATTATAACTATTCGGCAACCCGCGCTCCAGCACTCTCTCGGGGGCATTGCCATTTCTTGACGACCGATGCAACAATCGCTCAACCTTGTTCATCGTTGCAGGAGGTTCCACATGCGCTCGACCCGCCGCATCGCCGCCGCCGCGGCCGGCACACTCGCGCTCGCTCTCGCCGCCACGTCGTGCTCGACCGGTGGCGGAGGCGGGGGAGAAGCCCTCGACCCCGACGCCGACCTGAGCGAGCAGACGCTCACCGTGTCGGTCTGGGCCGACTACTACCCCGAGGACCTCGCCGAGCAGTTCGAGGAGGCGACGGGCGTCAAGACGACGATCGTCAACCACACCACCAATGAAGACATCGTCGCGAAGCTGACCGCGAGCGCCGACCCCGGCATCGACGTCGCGTTCGTCTCGGGCCAGTACGCGCAGGCGCTCGGCGAGCAGGGGCTGCTCCAGGAGCTCGACAAGTCGCTCATCCCGAATGAAGAGAACCTCTACCCCGAGGCCCTCGAACTCGGCTACGACGAGGGCAACGTGTACTCGGAGCCCTACGCCTGGGGCACCACCGGCCTCTGCTACCGCCCCGACCTGACCGGCTTCGCGCCCACGTCGTGGAACGATCTGCTCGACCCGAAGCCCGAGCTCGTCGGCAAGACGACGATGCTCTCGACCGACCGCTGGCTCGCGATGCCCGCGCTCAAGGCGCAGGGGCACTCGCTCAACACCACCGACGATGCCGAGCTCGACGAGGCGAAGGCCCAGCTCCTCGAGACGAAGTCGACGCTGCTCGCCTACGACGACACCACCTTCTACTCGAAGCTCGTCTCGGGCGAGGCCGCCCTCGTCGAGGCGTGGGACGGCTGGTGCAACTACGGCATCGCCGAGAACCCCGACATCGAGTTCGTGATCCCCGACGAGGGCGCCGACCTCTGGGTCGACACGATGACGGTGCTCAAGAGCTCGGAGAACAAGGAGGCCGCGATGGCCTTCATCAACTACATCCTCGATCCCGAGGTGCAGACCTGGGTGGCCGAGAACATCCTCTACAAGGTGCCGAACCAGGCCGCGATGGAGGCGCTCGACCCCGCCCTCATCGAGCAGTACCCGACCCTCGGCATCTCGGTCGACGAACTGTTCGAGCAGGAGGTGATCGTCGACCTCGGCGAGGACTCGCTGAAGTACGTCGACCTCAACGCCGAAGTGCTCGCGACGAACTGACGCCGTGACCTCGACGCTCGACCCGAAGGCCCCCGCCGTGCGCGCACCGCGCGCGCGGCGGGGGCTCGCCCCGGTCCCGTTCCTCGCGCCCGGCACGATCTTCCTGATCGTCTTCATGGCGATCCCGGTCGGGCTGCTCGCCTTCTACACCTTCTTCACGCGCGGCCGGTTCGGCGGCATCGTGTTCGAGTTCACGCTCGACAACTGGGTGAAGCTCACCGAGCCCCTCTACCTCGGGGTCATCGGGCAGTCCGTCCTGATCGCGTTGGTCGTGACCCTGCTGGCGCTGCTCCTCGGCTACCCGATGGCGTACGCGATCGCGGGGCTCTCGCCGAAGTGGCGCACGGTCGCCCTCGTCGCCATCGTGCTGCCCTTCTGGACGAACTTCCTCATCCGCACCTACGCGTGGATCCTGCTGCTCAACAACGCCGGCTGGGTCAACCAGTGGCTGCAGGGCCTCGGCCTCATCGACGACCCGATCGCGATGCTGTACACGCCGCAGGCCATCGTCGTCGGGCTCCTCTACATGTACCTGCCGCTCATGGTGCTGCCGCTCTACGCCTCCCTGCAGCAGCTCGACCCGTCGCTGCGCGAGGCGGCGACCAACCTCGGCGCGACCGGGTGGCGGGCCTTCCGCACCGTGACGCTGCCGCTGTCGCTGCCGGGCGCCCTCACGGGCTGCATCTTCGTGTTCGTGCCGGCGATGTCGAACTTCGTGATCCCCGAGCTCATCGGCGGCGGCAAGACGATCATGGTCGGCAACCTCGTGCGCGACCAGTTCTTCGAGGCGCGGGACTGGCCGTTCGGGGCCACCCTCGCGCTCGTGCTCACGATCATGCTCGTCGGCGTGATCCTGGTGCAGACCGCCGTCTCGCGGCGCCTGACCGAGGGGAGCCGCCGTGGTTGACGTGCAGAACCCGCCCACGAGCGCGATGCGCGAGGCCGATCCGGCCGCGACGCCGCGCGCCGTGCGCAAGCCCCGCGGCATCCTCGTGCCCCTCTGGCTCGGCTACGCGTTCCTCTACCTGCCGATCCTCGTCGTCGTCGTGATGAGCTTCAACGACTCCGAGAACCTCTTCGTCTGGCGCGGCTTCTCGCTGCGCTGGTACCCCGAGCTCTTCGCCGACACGGCGATCATGCAGGGGCTCGTCAACACGCTCATCGTCGCGGCGGGCGCGACGGCCATCGCGACGGTGCTCGGCACGCTGCTGGCCTACGGCATCCAGAAGTACACCCGCGGCGGGCTCATCCGGGCGTTCGCGATCGCCCCGGCGATCCTGCCCGACCTGCTGCTCGGCATCGGGCTGCTGACCTTCTTCTCGCTGCTGTCGATCACGCTCGGGCTGCACTCGGCGATCCTCGCGCACGCCGTCTTCGCGACGGCGTTCGTGACCGCGATCGTGCTCGCCCGCATGGCCGGACTCGACCCGAGCCTCGAGGAGGCGTCGCGCGACCTCGGCGCAGGTCCCGTGCGCACCTTCATGCGCGTCACGCTGCCGCAGCTCGCGCCCGGCATCGTCGCGGGGGCGCTGCTCGCGTTCACGCTCTCGATCGACGAGTTCGTGATCGCCTTCTTCACGACCGCGCCGACCCAGCCGACCCTGCCGATCGTCATCTACTCGATGGTGCGCTTCGGCGTCACGCCCGAGGTCAACGCCCTCGCCAGCCTCCTCCTGCTCGTGAGCATCGTGACGGTGATCGCGGCGCAACGACTGACCCGACTGACAGGAACCACGAAGTGAGCACCGCACCCCTCCTCCACGTCCACGGCGTCCGCGCGGTCTACGGCGACACCGTCGCCCTGCACGACGTCTCGCTCGACATCGCCCACAACGAGTTCTTCGCCCTGCTCGGCCCGTCGGGCTGCGGCAAGACGACCCTGCTGCGCTCGATCGCCGGGTTCGAGACGCCGGCCGCCGGACGGATCGAGATCGACGGCGACGACCTGCTGCAGATGCCTCCGCACAAGCGCCCGGTCAACATGATGTTCCAGAGCTACGCACTGTTCCCGCATCTCTCGGTCGAGAAGAACGTCGCGTACGGGCTCGAGGCCGAGGGCGTCGGCCGCGCCGAGACCGCCGCGCGGGTCGCCGAGGTGATGGACGTGGTCGGACTCGGTCAGCTCGCCAAGCGCCGCCCCGGCCAGCTGTCGGGCGGCCAGCGCCAGCGCGTCGCGCTCGCCCGCGCGATCGTCAAGCGGCCGAAGCTCCTGCTGCTCGACGAGCCGCTGTCGGCGCTCGACCGGCAGGTGCGGGCGTCGATGCAGCTCGAGCTCAAGCGGCTGCAGCACGAGGTCGGCCTCACCTTCGTCGTCGTCACGCACGACCAGGAGGAGGCGATGTCGATGGCCGACCGCATCGCGGTGCTGCGCGACGGCCGGCTCGAGCAGCTCGCGACCCCGCAGGAGCTCTACGCGAACCCCGCGACGCGATTCGTCGCCTCGTTCATCGGTTCGGCGAACCTCCTCGACGGGGTGGTGCGCGGCGGGCGGGTCGAGGTGCCGGGCGTCGGTGCCGTCGAGGTCGCTCCGCACGGGCTCGCCGACGGGGCCGCCGCGACGGCGGTCGTGCGCCCCGAGGACGTCGAGCTGACCGGCGACGCCGCGACGGCGGTGCTTCGCGGCGAGGTCGTCGACACCTACTTCCTCGGGGGCGCCTCGACGCTGTCGGTCGAGGTGCCGGGGGTCGGCGCGCCGATCCTGGCCACGGTGCACGGCGCGAGCGGGTTCGCCCGCGGTGACGCGGTGGGCGTGCGGTTCGGGCGGGCTGCTGCCGTCGCGCGTGATGCGGTGGTGGCCGCGCAGTCGGCCGGCGCCCTCGACGACGTCGCAGCCGCCGCAGGGACCCGCGTGGACGGCGGCGCGGCCGGATCGACCGGCCCCTCGCCTCAGGAGGAGGCGGAGGGGGTCAGCGCATGACCCGTCGCGAGCCTGGCGCTCGCGACGATGAGGTCGAGCGCCCCGTCGTGGTCGATCGTCGGGTGGCCCGCGATGATGCGGTAGCCGTAGGCGTCTTCGAGGGCGACGAGGTTGCGCGCGATCACGAGCGAGGGCTGGGTGAGCGCGAAGATGCCGCGTGCGGCCCCCTGCTCGAGCACCACCTGGTACATGCCGACCTGGCGGTCGTAGAGCGTCGTGAGGAGCGACGCCATCAGCGGGTTGCGCCCGGCCGAGCCGCCGAGCTCGCAGAGCAGCCGCACCTCGGTGTCGCCGGGGCCGCTCGGCAGGCCCGACTCGGCCAGGGCGAGCAGTCGCGCCACCGGGTCGTCGGGAAGCTGCTCGAGCATGCGCACCCGCGCCTCGTAGAACCGCTCCATGCCGGCCCGGTTCGCCTCGAACATGAGCTCGTCGATGTCGGGGTAGTAGTAGAGCACCGCGCTCGACGTGAGCCCGGCCTCTTCGGCGACGCGGTTGAGCCTGGCGCCGTCGGGGCCGTGCGCCGCGATGGCGCGCTGCGCCGCCGCGACGAGTTGGCTGCGTCGCTCCTCCTGACGTTTGGGCCGCGCCATCCTGGTTCCCCTCACCGACGAGTTCTCTGCACCGTCGGTCAATGATACGTCGATCCGGCCATATTTCACGGAAGTCTTGACAACTCGAATTCTTTTCATCACCATTCAATAAATTGACGAAGGAGTCACCATGGGCGACGAGCGCCGAACGTTCCTCTTCATGCCCGAGAGCGCCTACGGGCCGACGAACAACTGCATCGGGATCGGCAACGCGCTGCTCCAGCGCGGCCACCGCGTGGTCTTCGCCGCCGAGCGGTCGTGGGAGGGCAAGCTCACCGCGCTCGGCTTCGAAGAGGACCTCGTCGACCTCGCCCCGGCCCCCGAGGAGGAGGTCGAGCAGGACGCCGGCCAGTTCTGGAAGGACTACATCCGCGAGGTCTCGCCGGAGTTCCGCAAGACGACCGCCGAGCAGCTCGAGACGGTGACGCTGCCGATCTGGCAGGCCCTCGTCGACGGCGCGAAGTACTGCGAGCCGCAGCTGAAGGCGATCATCGACCGCGTGCGGCCCGACGTCATCATCGAGGACAACGTGATCGCGTTCCCCGCCCTCGTCACCGCGGGCGTGCCGTTCGTGCGGATCGTCTCGTGCAACCCGCTCGAGGTGCCGGGCGAGCACATCGCGCCCGTGTTCTCCGGTCTCGGAAAGGACGAGCGCGACGCCTGGCCCGCGTTCCGTGACGAGTACGAGCGCACGCACCGGCAGCTCTGGACCGAGTACGACGCCTGGGTGCAGGAGCAGGGGGCGCCCGCCCTGCCCGACCTCGAGTTCATCCATCAGGGCGACGCGAACCTCTATGTCTACCCCGAGGTGCTCGACTACCATGTCGAGCGCCCGCTCGACGAGCGCTGGCACCGGCTCGACTCCTCGGTGCGCGAGACCGAGCAGGCGCCGACCGGCCTGCCCGCCTCGTTCACCGACGGCAGCCGCCCGCTCGTCTACTTCAGCCTCGGCTCGCTCGGCTCGGCCGACGTCGACCTCATGCAGCGCGTCATCGCCGCGCTCGCCGACCAGCCGGTCGACGTCATCGTCTCGAAGGGGCCGCTGCACGACGAGTTCGAGCTCGCCGACAACATGTGGGGGGCCGAGTTCCTTCCGCAGACGACGATCCTGCCGCTCGTCGACCTCGTGATCACGCACGGCGGCAACAACACGACGACCGAGGCGCTGCACTTCGGCAAGCCCATGGTGCTGCTGCCGCTCTTCTGGGACCAGTACGACAACGCCCAGCGGGTGCACGAGCAGGGGTACGGAATCCGCCTCGATCCGTACCGGTTCACGCCCGAGGAGCTCGCCGGCGCGGTGCATTCGCTGCTCGACGACGCGGCGCTGCGCGAGCGGGTCGCCGCCGCAGGCGCCGCCATCCGGTCGCGCGACGGCGTCTCGGCGGCGGCCGACGTGATCGAGCGGGTCGGCGCCAGGGAACGGGTGTGAGCGCCACCCGCGCCGGGGCCCGATCAGCACTCGCCGACGCGGCACCGCGTCCCTACTGGACCGACCGCGGCCGCGACGAGGGTGCGCCCGGGCCGCGCCCGTCCCTCACCGGTCCGACCGAAGCCGACCTCGTCGTCGTCGGCGCCGGCTTCACCGGGCTCTGGACGGCGTGGCGGGCCCTCGAGCGCGACCCCGGGGCATCCGTGGTCGTGCTCGAGGCCGAGCACGTCGCGCACGGCGCGACGGGTCGCAACGGCGGATTCGTCTCGAGCTCCCTCACCCACGGTCTGACGCACGGCACCGCGATCTGGCCCGAGCAGGTCGGCGCCCTGCACGAGGAGGGCGAACGCAACCTCGCCGAGCTCGTCGCGACGATCGAGGCGGCCGGCATCGACTGCGGGCTGAGCCGCGCGGGCAAGACGACGCTCGCGATCGAGCCGTGGCAGCTCGACGGCCTGCGCGAGGCGAAGGAGCTCGGCGCCCGCCACGGCGTCGACCTCGAGCTGCAGAGCCGCGACGAGGTGCAGGCCGACGTGCACTCGCCCACGTACCTCGGCGGACTCCGCGACCGCACCGGCACGGTGCTCATCGACCCCGCCCGGCTCGCCTGGGGCATGGCCGCGGAGCTCGAACGCCGCGGGGTCCGCGTGCACGAGGCATCCGCGGTCACCGGCATCGACCGACGGGGTGAGGGCGTGCGCGTGCGCACCGCCCTCGGTCACGTCGACGCCCGGAACGCGGTCATCGCGACCGCCGCGTACCCGGCGCCCCTCCGGCGGCTGGGCAACTACATCATGCCGCTCTACGACCACGTGCTCATGACCGAGCCGCTCGACGAGGCCCAGCGCGCCGCGGTCGGCTGGGCCGACGGGCAGGGACTCACCGACGCAGGCAACCAGTTCCACTACTATCGGCCCACCGCCGACGGGCGCATCCTCTTCGGCGGCTGGGATGCCGTGTACTACTTCGGCGGCAGGGTCGACGCGAGCCTCGAGCAGCGGGATGCCTCGCACGAGCTGCTCGCCGAGCACTTCTTCACGACGTTCCCGCAGCTCGAGGGGCTGCGCTTCACGCATCGTTGGGCCGGCCCGATCGACTCGACGACGCGGTTCACCGCCGCCTACGGCACCGCCCGCGGCGGGCGGGTCGCCTACGCGGTCGGGCACACGGGCCTCGGGGTGGGCGCGTCGCGATTCTCGGCGGATGTCGCGCTCGACCTGCTTTCGGGGCGGCCGACCTCGCGGCTCCGGTACGACATCGTCCGGCGGCGTCCCTTCCCCATCCCGCCCGAGCCGCTGCGCAACCCGATCGTCCAGTTCACGCGGCGCTCGATCCTCGCCGCCGACGCCCACGAGGGCCGGCGCAACCTGTGGCTGCGCACCCTCGACCGCTTCGGCCTCGGGTTCAACTCCTGAGGCCGCACCAGACCCCATCCGAGAGAGGAGCTCGCATGAGCACCGGAACCTTCATCGGCGACTACCGCGCCGGCACCGGCGGCGACGCCGTCATCACGAACCCGGCCACCGAACAGGAGGTCGCGGCGTTCACCTCGTCGGGCGTCGCCGACGTCGACGAGGCGGCTGCCGCGGCACGGGCCGCGCAGCCCGAGTGGGCCGCGAAGACGCCGGGGGAGCGCTCGCTCGCCCTGCTGCGCCTCGCGGACGCCCTCGAGGCGGACGCCGAGCACCTCGCGAAGCTCGAGGTCGAGGACTCGGGCAAGCCGTGGACGACCGCGTTCGACGGCGAGCTGCCCTTCGGCATCGACAACCTGCGGTTCTTCGCGGGCGCCGCCCGGTCGCTCGACGGCACGGGCGCCGGCTCGTTCTCGAACGGCTACACCTCGATCCTGACCCGGCGCCCGGTCGGCGTCGTCGCCGGCATCACGCCGTGGAACTTCCCGCTCATCATGGCGATCTGGAAGGCCGGTCCCGCGCTCGCCGCGGGCAACGCCGTGATCGTGAAGCCCGCCCCGGCGACCCCGCGCACGACGCTGCGTTTCGCGGAGCTCGCGGTGGAGGCCGGGCTGCCCGCCGGGATCTTCAGCGTCGTCACGGGCGACGCCGAGGTCGGGCAGGCGCTCGTCACCCACCGCGAGGTCGACATGGTGAGCGTCACCGGCTCGACCCAGACCGGCAAGGCCGTCATGCGCGGCGCGGTCGAGGGGGTGAAGCGCGTGCACCTCGAACTCGGCGGCAAGGCGCCGGTCATCGTCTTCGCCGACGCCGACCTCGGTGCGATGGCGCAGGCCGTCACGATGGGCGCCACCTACAACTCGGGCCAGGACTGCACCGCGGCGACCCGGGTCTACCTCGAGCGCTCGGTCTACGACGACGGGGTCGCGGCACTGCGCCAGGCCGTCGCCGGCGTCGTGGCAGGCGACCCGATGGACCCCGAGACCCACATCGGGCCGCTCGTGTCGAAGGCCCACCGTGCGAGGGTCGAGGGCTTCGTCTCGCGCGCCGTCGCCGAGGGCGCCGAGGCGCTCGTCGGCGGCCGCTCGCTCGACGGCCTCGGCTCGTACTTCGCCCCCACCCTGCTCGTCGGGGCGGCGCAGTCGTCGGAGATCGTGCAGGGCGAGGTGTTCGGCCCCGTGCTCGTCGTGCTGCCGTTCGACGGCGAGGCCGAGGGCATCGCGCTCGCGAACGACAGCGCCTACGGGCTCGCGTCGTCGGTCTGGACGAGCGACGTCGGGCGGGCGCTGCGCGTGAGCCAGTCGCTCGACGTCGGCGTCACGTGGGTCAACGACCATCTGCCGATCGCGTCGGAGGCGCCGCACGGCGGCGTCAAGGGCTCGGGCTTCGGCAAGGACATGTCCATCGAGCCGCTGCTCGACTACTCGGTGACCCGACACCTCATGATCAGGCACGCGCCGCCGCCCGAGACGAGCGGGTTCCGGCCGGCGTGAGCCGAAGCGACGATGACGAGGAGACGACGATGACGCAACGGATCACGAAGGCGGTCATTCCTGCGGCTGGGTTGGGGACGCGGTTCCTGCCGGCGACGAAGGCGATGCCGAAGGAGATGCTGCC
>NZ_JBHVIK010000006.1:0-59745 GCF_042799635.1 Agromyces sp. NPDC057679
CGCAAGATGATGCAGGCGATCAAGGACACCGACCAGGCACTCGCCGGCAACTAGTCCCCACGGCTCGGCGGGTGCGGCATCGGCCGCACCCGCCGCCGCCCGCGGCGGTCCGACCGGCCGCAGGCGGCAGGCCGATCAGTCGTCGGCTTGGATCTCGGCGATCTCCCACTGCGCATCGCCCTGGTGCCGAAGCACGCCGCGCACGCGCTCGCCCTCGCGCTCGGCCTGGAATGCGACGGCGGCGGGTTCGCCCGGGCCGACGATCTGCTCGGCCGAGAACGTCGGCGATTCGTAGCCGACCGCGATGAGCGCCTTCCGCCGCTCGCCCTGATCCCAGGAGCCGGGCATGATGCCGAACATCGCGGCGAAGGCCACGATGGCGATGAGGAAGACCCCCGAGCCGAGCTCGCGCACGGGCTTCGATCGTCGCCGGGTGCCGAGGCTCGACACGACGACGCCGGCCGCGGCGATCACGATGGGGATCGCGAGCGGCCAAGGGCTCCACGGTTCGATGGTGACGATCTCGTTCACGGCAGGATGCCTCGCTTCAGCCCAACACTAGCCCTCGCCTCCGGCGGGGTCGAGGGTGTCGACCAGCGCTGCGCGGATGCGGGCGAGCCCCTCGCCCAGCTGGGCGTCCCCGACGCCGGCGTAGCCGAACACGATTCCGCCCGGCCGCTCGCCGGGGACGGCCGAGTAGTCGGCGAGCGGCGCCACGCCGACGCCCTCGTCCGCGAGGCGGGCGACGATCGACGCGGAGGCCTCGGCGTCGGCCAGCTCGACGACCGCGTGCAATCCGCCGTCGAGCCCGCTGAGCGGTGCGCCGGGCAGCTCGCCGAGGGCGGCCTGCACCATGCGACGCCGGTGGGCGTAGTCCCGCCGCGTGGCGGTGATGTGGCGGCGGAGTGCCCCTGACGCGAGGAACGCGCGCATGGCCTCCTGCGCGGGCCCGGGCACGGGGCACGGCTCGTCGGCACGGATGCGGAGGACGGCGGCGCGCAGCGCCGGGTCGCCCGGCAGCACGAGGTAGCCGAGCCGCAGCCAGGGAGTGAGCACCTTCGAGAAGCTGCCGACGAGCACGGTGCGCTCGGCACCCCGCTCGTCGCCGACGCTCGCGGCGCCGAGCCGGTCGAGCGAGGCGAGCGCGGGCAGCGGCGCACCGAGGTGGCGGAACTCGCTGTCGTAGTCGTCCTCGATGATGAGCGCCCCGGTCGCACGCGCCCAGTCGATGAGTTCGAGCCGGGATGCCACGGGCAGCCGCCCCCCGAGCGGGTACTGGTGGCTCGGGGTGACCATCACGGCCTGCGGCGGGCGGTGCATCCGTCGCAGCGCGTCGAGGTCGAGGCCGTCGACGTCGACCGGCAGCGGGGCGATCGCGAGTCCCCGTCGCTCGAGCAGGCGCCGTGCCGAGGGGTAGCCGGGGTGCTCGACGGCGACGACGGGCGGTGCGCCGCCCGGTCGGTCGTCGCGCACGAGCTCGAGGAGCGCGGCGCCGAGCAGGCCCAGTGCATCGCTCGTGCCCGCGGTGACGACGATGTCGTCGCGGGTGCAGGCGACCCCGCGCGCCTGGCGGAGATGGTCGGCGATCTCCTCGCGCAGGCCGGCGAGGCCCGCGCGTGGCGGCGACACCCGAGGGATCGGTGCCGCGGCGGCCCGTCGCCAGGCCGAGCGCCAGGCCCGTTCGTCGATGCGGGCGGTCGACGGGCTGCCGGGCAGCAGGTCGATGCGATGGTGCGGGCGTTCGTCATCGTGCGCGGCGTCGGCCGAGGTGGTCCGGTCGCCCGACCGCCCGACGGTCATCGGCCGGGCCGACGGCGCGGATGCCTCGGGCTCGACGACGAGCCGGGCCACCCGGGTCGGCGCGCCTTGGCGCAGTTCGAGGTAGCCCTCGCCGGCGAGCTGCTCGTACGCGGCGACGACCGAGCTGCGCGAGATGCCGAGCTCGGCGGCGAGCGACCGTGTTGACGGCACGGGGTCGCCGGGCTCGAGGAGACCGCCGAGGATGCCCCGGCGGATCCCGTCGACGAGTTGGACGCCGAGCGGCACGCCCTCGCGGCGGTCGAGCACGAGCAGGGGGCCGTCCACGGCTGCTCCTCACTGGACTGGTCGATACTGCAGCGACTGGACTGCAGACGAGGCCAGTGTACGTCCGAGACTCGAGCCATGAGCACGATCGAGACCCCCGCCGACCGCCCCGTACGACGCATCCGCCGCATGGCCGAACGCCAGACCACCGACCGTGGCGCTCTCTTCGAGCTGCTCGACGGCGAACTCGTCGGCCACCTCGCCGCCGTCGCCGACGGCGTGCCGATCGTCGTGCCGATGGGCTACGCCCGCATCGGCGAGGCGATCTACGTGCACGGCTCGACGGGCGGCGGGTTCGCCCTCCGGGCCGCCGCCGAGCGGGCCACGGTCGCCTTCTCGGTCACCGCGCTCGACGGGCTCGTCTACGCGCGCTCGCTCTTCGACAGTTCGATGAACTACCGCAGCGCCGTCGCGTACGGCGTGCTCGACGAGGTCGGCCCCGACGAGGCGGATGCCGCGTTGCTCGCGCTCTCCGAACGGCTCATGCCCGGGCGCTCCGCCGAGGTGCGCGGCATGCGGCGCAAGGAGGTCGCGGCGACCCGCGTGCTCCGGATCGCCCTGGACGACGTCGTCATGAAGTCGCGTGCGCACGGGGCATCCGAGGCCGTCGACGACGGCGAAGACCACTCGCAGTGGGCGGGCGTCGTGCCGCTCGAACGCGTGTGGGGCGAACCGCAGGCCTCCGGGCTGACCCCGGCGGGCACGCCCCTGCCCGAATCGGTGCGGGCGCTGACGACGC
The DNA here is from genome assembly GCF_042799635.1 of Agromyces sp. NPDC057679. NCBI lineage: Bacteria > Bacillati > Actinomycetota > Actinomycetes > Micrococcales > Microbacteriaceae > Agromyces > Agromyces sp. NPDC057679. The sequence goes on from NZ_JBHVIK010000006.1 coordinate 2,825, forward strand.
GCGGCGCCCGCTCCCGCAGTATCTCGTGACGGAAAGGGGGTTTCATCATGCTCGCGACCATGCTCATGCTGGGGCTGATCGGCGCGTCGGCGCTCGTCACCGCGCTCGTGCAGTTCCGCCGCGACGGCCTGCGCCGTCTGCCGACGATGCCCGCCTGACCGGCGAGCGGGCGCCCGTCTGAGGCGCCCGCGGACGAAATAGGGCGATCGTCCGATGAGACCGGGGTGCCTTAGCGAGCACCATCGAGACATCCGATCGCACAAAGACCGAAGGAATGATCATGCAGTACTCAGCAGAACTGCTCGCCGTGCACACCCACGAGGCGAACCTGCTGCAGGCAGAGCGTCGCATCGCCCACCGCCTCGCAGCGGAGGAGCGTGCGGTCGCGAGCGAGCCGGCGGACCGGGCCGAGCAGGTCTCCCGCCACCGTGCGTTCGGTCGCCGCGGCCTGCGTCTCGCCGTGCGGTGAGCGCCACGGTGGCGGCGCCCGCCGCGGCGCCCGCCGCGGCGCACGCGGGCCCGGATGCCTCGCATCGAACAGGGCCGCATGTCGGCGGCACGTGGCACGATGAGATCGTGACCATGTCAGCAGCGGCCATGATCGGCCGCGGCGCCGACCTCTCGCGGCTCGACGAGCGCCTCGACGGGGTGCGTGCCGGCGCGCCGTTCACGGTGATCGTCGGCGGTGAGGCCGGCATCGGCAAGACCCGCTTGATCCGCGAGTTCCAGCAGCACCTGCCGAGCGACGTTCTGCTGCTCGCCGGGCAGTGCGTCGACCTCGGCAGCGTCGCGGCGCCGTACGCCCCGGTCAAGACGGCCCTGCGGGCGCTCGTCGCCGAGGTCGGCGCGGCACCGGTGCTCGAGGCGGTCGGCCCGGGGCGTGCCGCGCTCGTCGCGCTGCTGCCCGAACTCGCGGCGGAGTCGGGCGAGGTGGGCGCACCGGGCGCCGGCATCGCCGCCGGCCAGCTGCACGAGGGCATCGCGGTGCTCCTCGAGACCTTCTCGCGCGAGCGGCCGATCGCGTTCGTGATCGAAGACCTGCACTGGATCGATGCGGCGAGCCTCGCACTGCTGCGCTTCCTGCTGCGCGCCCTCGGCTCGAGCCGCGTGCTCACCGTGCTCAGCTACCGCACCGAAGACGTCACCCGCGGGCACCCCGTCCGATCCTTCCTCTCCGAGGCCGAGCGCGACCGCTGGGTCGAGCGTCTCGAGCTCGGGCGGCTGTCGAAGTCGCAGGTGAAGCGGCTCGTGAAGTCGCTGATCGTCGACGAGGCCCCGAACGATCGGGTTCTCGAGACGGTCTTCCGCCGCAGCGACGGCATCCCCTTCTTCGTCGAAGAGCTCGTCGGCATCGACGGATGCCGCGACGAGGGCTTCGTGCCCGACACCCTCCGCGAGCTGCTGCTCGCCAGGTACGAGCGGCTGCCCGAGTCGGCCCAAGAGCTGCTGCGCCTCATCTCGACGGGCGGGGTGCGGGTCTCGCATGCGCTGCTGGCACAGGTCTTCCAGGGCGACGACGCCGAGCTCGACGCGGCCGCCCGGCAGTGCGTGCACTACGGGGTCATCACGATCGACGGCGACGACTACTCGTTCCGGCATGCGCTCGTGCGCGAGGCGATCCTCGACGATCTGCTGCCGGGCGAGCGCGCCCGGTTCCATGCCCGCTACGCCGAGGCGTACGAGGCCGCCGCCGAGGCCGGCTCCCGCCGCCTCGCCGCCGAGATCTCCTACCACTGGCTCGGGGCGCACGACGCGGTGCGCGCGTTCCCGGCGACGATGCAGGCCATGCGCGAGGCGCGCGCCGCCGCGGCCTACGCGACCGCCGCCCAGCTCGGCGAACGCGCGCTCGAACTGTGGGACGTGGTGCCCGACCCCGAGACGGCTGCCGGCATGGGCAAGCTCGAGCTCATGGGCCGCACCGCCTCGCACCTGCGCAACGCGGGCGAGATCGAACGCGGGCTCGCGCTCGTGAAGGCCGCGCTCGCCGAGTGCCCGCGAGACGAGCCGCAGTACCCGCGGTTCCTCCGCGACAAGGCGCTCTACCTCGCGGCCATCGGCAAGCCCGGCTCCATCCCGCTCCTCGAAGAGGGGCTCGAGGTGCTCGGCGACGACGGCGACCCCGAGATCAAGGCGGGGTCGCTTGCAACCCTCGCCGGACGATTCCTGATCGAGGGGCGCACGGGCGAGGCGGTCGAGACGGCCGAGCAGGGCCTGGCCGTCGCCCTCGAGCACGACCTGCCGCGCTCGGCCTCCATCTCCATGAACATCGCGGCCGCCGGCCGCGCCGTCCGCGGCGAAGTCGAGCGCGGGCTCGAGATGCTCGCCGAGGCCCGCGAGCTGGCCGAGGGCGACGGCGCAGCCCTCCTGCGCTACTGGGTCAACTCCTCAGACCTCGCCTACCTCATCGGCGACTACCCCGAGGCCGTGCGCCTCGCCGAAGACGGGCTGGGGCGCGCACGGGCCCAAGGCGTCGAGCGGAGCACCGGAGTCATCCTCGCCTCCAACGCCGTCGACCCGCTCTTCGCGCTCGGCGAATGGGAGCGCGGAGAAGAGATCATCGAACGAGCGCTGTCGCTCGACCCGCCGGTGCCGTTCACCGTCTACCTCCACCGCGCCCGCATCTCCTCGATGCTGTGGCGCGGCGACCCCGTCGGGGCGGCCGAGGCGCTGCGCCGGGTGCGGCCGATGATGGCCGGGGTGCAGGCGGTCGAGATGCAGACCCGGCTCGCGGTCGGCCAGATGGCCGCCGAGGTCGCACTCGCGAACGACGACCTCACCGGCGCGTGGGCCGAGATCCGGGGCATCTTCCACGAAGAGCACGCGCTCCACCCCGGCTACGCGCACCCGGGCTTCTGGGTCGCCGCACGCGTGGCCGCTGCGATCGCCGTACGACCGCATGCAGTGCCCGAGGCCGTCGTCGCCGAGGTCGGTGCATCCGCCGTCGAAACCGACCGCCTCCTCGAGGCGGGGTCGTTCTGGCCGCATCACGAGACCTGGGTCGCGCTGATCGAGGCCGAACGCGCAGAGGCGACCGAAGGCGCCGGCGCCCAGGTTCCGGGTACCGATCCGGCCGCCTGGCGCCGAGCGGCCGACGCCACCGGACGCGGGGGCGTCCCCGGCTTCCTCCACCCGTACTCGCTGCTGCGGCTCGGCGAGGCCGAGTTGGCTGCGGCCGACCGCACTGCCGCTCGGGCGACGCTGCAACTCGCCCTCGACCGGGCCGAGGCCGGCGGGGTGACCGCGGTACGCGAGCGCGTCGAACGCGTCGCGGCGACCGCGGCGCTCGTACTCGACGGGGCGCACCGCCCGGCCGGCGGCGAGGTCGCGGGCATCGCCGGCGCCGCGGCATCCGACGCCGATGCCGCCGCGACCGCGGAGCTCACCGCACGCGAGCGCCAGGTGCTCGAGCTCATCGCCGAGGGCCTCAGCAACCGCCAGATCGGCGAGCGGCTCTTCATCAGCGGCAAGACGGCGTCCGTGCACGTCTCGGCGATCCTGCGCAAGCTGGGCGCTGCAACTCGCACCGAAGCCGCTTACCGTGCGGGCGCCCTGCGCTGAGCGGAGCATCGCCGCCGCTCGCCCGTCGTCCGCCCCGACCGCCCCTGGTGCCGAGCCGCGCGTTCACCGGTGCGGCGAGCAGTTTCCGGGCGGCCGCTGCGGCGGGCCGAGAACGGTACGCCGGGGTGGTCACGGAGTGGGCGGCCATCGCCGTGGACGACGTCACTGATATGCGAGTGGTATCGGCCGGCCGGGAGATCGTCGGCGCGCCGCGAGGCGATGCCACTCGCGTATCAGTGACGTAATGGTCTGCCTCCACACACCCCACTCCGAGGCGCTTGACTCCGGCCGTTGAACCTGCAGCGCCGGGGAACGGCTCCCGTGGGACGGGGAGGGCTGCCTCCGGTAGCGTCGACCGCATGACGCGTCGTATGACCTGGGCCGGGCTTCCGAACACGTGGGATCTGGGAGGGCTCGAGGGTGCACTCGGCACGACCCGGCATGGTCGGATCTACCGCTCAGCGCAGCTCGACCACCTCGACGAGACCGGGCGCGCCGAGCTCTACGACGAGGGCGTACGCACGATCATCGACCTGCGCAACGGCGACGAGGTCGGCGCCGCGATCGATGCGCCGTTCACGCGGCATCACCGCCCGGTCGAAGACCAGTCCGACGCCGAGTTCATGGCGCGATGGCCGCATCTCGACACTCCCGGCTACTACGCGGAGGTGCTCGAGCGATGGCCCGGGCTCATCGCGGCGGTGTTCGGCGAGCTCGCGGCGGCCGGCACGGGTACCGGCGCCGGGGAACCGGCCGACGGCGGCGCCGTGCTCGTCCATTGCGCCCATGGTCGGGACCGCACGGGCATGATCACCGCGATGCTCCTGCAGCTGTGCGAGGTCGATCGGGGTGCGATCGTCGCCGACTACCTCGCAGCAGTCCACGCCATCGCCGAGCAGTCGAGCGCCGGTGATGGTGGCGGCGAGACCGCCGATGCCGACGTGCGCGATCTCGACGCGCGTCGCGTGCGTGAACTCGAGGAGTTCCTCGACGGTGTCGACGTCGCCGGATTCCTGCGCGAGAACGGACTCACCGCACCCGACCTCGAGCGCGTGCGCGCTCGCCTGCTCGGCTGAGGCGCGCCCATGACACCCCCCGACAAGCAGGCCGCTCCCGCCTCCGCGCCGGTCATCCGCGCGGCGCGGGCCGACGACGCACCCGGCATCGCCCGCATGCACTGGGAGAGCCATCAGACGACCTACATCGATCCGGGGTTCGTCACGCGCGAGCGCATCGAGGCGTGGACGCTCGAACAGCGCCTCGAGGGATGGCGGCAGGTGCTCGACGTCGCCGGGGGCCCCGAGCGAACCGTCGTCGTCGCCGTCGACGGCGATCTGATCGTCGGCTTCGCGGACGCGTGTACGGTCGATCTCGCCGACGAACCCGATGCGCCGCGCGATCTCGAACTCAAGGGCCTGTACCTGCTCGACGCCCACCAGGGCACTGGGCTCGGGCAGGCGCTGCTCGACGCCGCGATCGGCGACCGGCCCGCCTACCTGTGGGCGATGGCGGGCGAGACGAGAGCACGGGCGTTCTACCGTCGGAACGGCTTCGAACCCGACGGCGCCGAAGCGCCGTTCGAACTCTGGGACATCATGACCGTGCGGCTCGTTCGCTGACGCGAGTCGGTGGCACGCTACGACGCAGTCCGAGGTCAACTGCCCCGATCGCTGGGAGCGCTCGGCGATCGCGATCCGGCGGCTCGTCCGGGCCATGGGGCCGCGGCGAGTGCCGCCAGTGGCGCCGCGAGTGCGTCATCCCATGCCGCGTCCCGCGCGTCGGGTGAGCCGGGTCGATCGCCGTGCGCGAGGAGATGCGCGACCGCGGCGACGGTACCGCACGGCCGCAGCGGGGGAGCGCCCCCGCTCGTCGTCGTGAACGCCGCGGAGCGCGCGAGCCGGTCGAGCCCCGCGGAGGAGCCGGTGCGACCGCGAGGCATCCACACCGGTGCTTCGCGGTCGACGACGAGCCGAACCTCCGGGTGCTCGACCGCGGCGAGCAACTCGTCGAGCCGGGCCTCGTCGGTGAAGGTGACCCCGCTCACGACGACGAGGTCGGCGTCGGCGATCGCCCCGCGAGCCTCCTCGTCGATGGGGATATCGCGCAGGGCGATCGCGGGCTCGTCGGGTCCGGCGCGTCCGCCTCCGTCACGTCGATCGATGACCACCCGTGCGGTGCCGCCACCCGGCCCGCCCGCGATGAGGCGCACGCCGTAGTCGCGGAGCACGGAACGGATGCGATCCCCGTCTTCATCGTCGCCGACCGCTGAGACGAGCGTCGCCTCATCGCCGAGGATCGAGAGCCCGATCGCCGCGTCGACCCCCCGGCCGCCCACGAACTCGCGCGACCCGCCGGCATCGCGGTGCACTTCGACATGCGCGTCGCCGACGACCGTCACACGCGCTCGAGCGCGCGGCTCGCCCGAGTTCGCCGAAGCGTCCACCCGCCCGCTCACCCGTCCGCCCGGAACCCCCGTGCCACCTCGATGAGGATGCGCGTGCCGAACCCGGTCGCGCCCTTCGAGCGCCACGAGTCGTCCGAGTCGGACTGCATGGTGCCGGCGATGTCGAGATGGGCCCACGGGGTCTCGCCGACGAAGTGCGCGAGGAACAGTGCGGCCGTCGTCGCCCCGGCGTAGGGGCCGCCCAGGTTCGAGAGGTCGGCGATCTCCGAGTCGAGCTGCTTGCGGTACCGCCGTTCGAGGGGAAGCCGCCAGACCTGTTCGTCGGTCGCGGCGGCGGCCCGCTCGACCTCGCCGAGCATCGTCTCGTCGTTGCCGAGGAGTGCCGCCGTGATCTGCCCGAGCGACATGAGCGCCGAGCCCGTGAGCGTCGCGATGTCGACGATCGCGTCGACGCCGTCCTCGTTCGCGAGCACGATGCCGTCCATCATGACGAGGCGGCCCTCGGCGTCGGTGTTCTTCACCTCGACGGTCGTGCCGCCGCGCGCGGTGAGCACGTCGCCGAGCTTGTAGGCCGAGCCCGAGGGCATGTTGTCGGTGCACATGAGCCAGCCGCTGACCGTCGCGGTGGCGCCGAGGTCGCGGAGCGACGTGAAGGCCGCGAGCACCGAGGCCGCCCCGCCCATGTCCATCTTCATGAGCAAGTGCATCGGGTCGGACGGCTTCAGGCTGATGCCGCCCGAGTCGTACATGATGCCCTTGCCGACGAGGCCGAGATGCCCGGTCGACTCGCCGTCGGGCGTGTAACGCAGCTTGACCATGCGGGGTTCCTCGGCCGAGCCCCGGTTCACGCCGAGCAGCCCGCCGCAGCCGAGCTCGATGAGCTGCTGCCGATCGAACACCTCGACGTCGAAGCCGAACCGTTCGCCGAGGGCGACCGCGACGTCGGCCATGCCGGTCGCCGTCAGGTGCCCGGGCGGAGAGTTCGCGAGATCTCGGGCGAGGTTCGCGGCGCGCGCCGTGACGAGGCCGACGTCGACGCCCGACGTCGCCTGCGAGGCATCCGCACCGTCGATGCGCAGCTCGACCCGCTCGAGCGCGACGTCCTTCGGTTCGCGCTTCAGGGTGTCGAATCGGTAGCGCGCGAGCAGCGCGCCCTCGGTGAGCGCCTGCGCGGCGCCGGCGGCGTCGGCGCCGCCCGTCGACGGCACGCGGAGCCCGATGCGTGCGAACCTCGCGCCGGCGCGGGCGAACGCCGCGGCGGCGTCGCGCAGCCCGTTCACACCCAGCTCGCCACCGGGGCCGACCCCGACGAGCACGAGCAGCGGGCCCGAGCCGTACGGCAGTGCGAGCGTCGTGCCCGGTTTCGCTTCGAACCCCGATCGGGCGAGCGCCGCACGGTCGAGGTCGACGCCGGCGGGCAGTTCGCCGTCACTCGTGACCAGCACGCCGATCGCGCCGAGCGACGATTCGTCGAGCTCGTCGACGACGGCGACCGTCGCCGCGTCGGACCTCGCGAGCGAAGGCGTCGCCGTGAAGTCGTCGGGGATGAGTGAGTTCGGATCGCGGGTCATGCGCGCGCCTCCTTCTGTGCCTGGTCGATGCGCGGGCCCCGGTCGGTTCGCGCGGGCGCCTCGTCGTCGACGACCGGATCGATGGCGTCGTCATCGTCGGGCTCGAGCTTCTCGGGCAGATCGCCGTCGCGGCGCCCGGGCATGCGCGTGGCCGGCACGATCGCGAGCAGCGAGAACGCGGCGAGTCCCAGCAACGAGATCTGGAGGGCCTGGAGGCGGGCCTCGGCGTTCACTGCGATCGCCGCATCGAGCTCGGGACCGGTCGCCCGCGACTCCAGCACGGCGGCGAGCTGTTCGTTCGTGAGGAAGTTCGCCTCGTTGAAGTTCACCTGCGCGATGAGTTCGTCGCTGATCTCGGGGTGCTCCTGCGCGCCCGCGAGCAGCAGCGAGGAGAGCATGCCGACCGCGAAGGCGCTCGCGACGGCGATGCCGACCGAGCCCGAGAGGTTGTGCACCAGTCCGCGCCAGGCACCGACGTCGCCGGCCAGCTGCTTCGGGGCCGCCGACAGCAGGGTGTTGAACACCAGGGCGACGATCGCGCCCTGACCGAGACCGAGCAGGATGAGGCCGGCGATCACGAACCCCTGGCTCCACTCGCCGCGCACGGTGAAGCCGAGCAGGGTGAGCGCGGATGCCACGACGATGAAGCCGACGGTGGCGAGCACCCGCGGCGTGAAGCGCCCGTAGAGGTACGCGACGAACGTCGAGGCGAGGAAGATCGAGAGCGTGTAGGGGATGATCGAGAACGAGGTCTCGATGCTCGAGCGCCCCTGCACCACCTGGATGTACAGCGGGATCAGGAAGTTCGCCGCAGTGCCGACGAAGAGCATCGTCGCCATGCACGCGGTGACCGCGCGCTCGGAGCCCGTCGCGAGCACCCGGAGGTCGAAGATGCGCGGCTTGTCCTCCCGTGCTCGCCGTCGCAGCCAGGAGAAGAACACCTGGCCGACCACGAGTCCGGCGATCACGAGCAGCGGTGCGGGCGAGATGCCGAGCACCTCGAACGGCGCCTGCGGCGTCGCGAGCCAGACGCCCCAGGTCGCGAGTCCGCTGAATCCGAAGCTCAGCAGGATCACCGCGACGGCGGCGATGATCGCCCCCGTCCAGTCGATCGTGAGGCCGGGCTGGGCCGGCACCTTCTTCACGGCGAAGCTCAGCCCCAGGTTCACGACCGCGAGTGCCACCATCAGGATGAACGACCAGCGCCACCCGATGGTGGTCGCGAACGAGCCCGCGATCAGGAGGGCGAGCACGCCCGCCGCGGGGATGGCCGCGGCCAGCAGGCCGATCGCCTTGCCCTGCTGCTCGCCGTGGTAGTTCGTGGCGATGAAGACGGTGAGCGCGGGCGCGATGAGCGCGATCACGGCGCCCGAGGACGCCTGTGCGATGAACAGCATCGCCGGGCTCGCGCTGAGTGCCACCCCCAGCATCGCGAGGCCGTGCACGGCGACGGCGATCTGGAACACCCCGCGCGTGCCGAACCGCGACCCCACCTTCGCGCCGAGCAGGATGAACGCCGCCATCGCGAAGGTGCCCGCGGTGATCGCGGTGCCGACCGAGGTCGCGGGGGTGTCGAGGTCGCTCGTGATCCCGGCCATCGACACCGTGAGCGCGTTCACCGCGAAGGAGGCCTGGATCTGGGTGAGCACCACCACGATGAGCGGGAGCCACGATGTCTTCGATGTCGGCTCGACCTGCCGTGCTGCGGTCATGCGTCCCCCTCGCATCGGCATTGCACTGGGGATGCGCCTCGTCGCGGCATCCGCTCGCCTTCACTGTATTGCGCCGCTAGCCTGAGCGCCATGGACCCCGTCGTGGTGACGTTCGTGATCCTCGGCGTCGCCGTGGCGGCGTTCATGACGAGCCGGATCCCCGTCGCCGTCACCGCCGTCGGCGTCGCACTCGCGCTCTGGGCCACCGGCATCCTCACCCTCGAGCAGTCGCTCGCCGGCTTCGCCGACCCGACGGTGATCTTCATCGCCGCGCTGTTCGTCGTGAGCGAGGGGCTCGACGCGACGGGCGTGACCGCCCGGCTCGGCCGCATCGTGGCCGCCAGGGGCGGCTCGAACCGGCGACGGGTGCTCGTGCTCGTGATGGTCCTCGTCGCCCTGCTCACCGCGCTCATCAGCGTCAACGGCGCAGTCGCGGCACTCCTGCCGATGACGGTCGTCGTCGCCGTCCGCATCGGCCTGCCGCCGTCGCAGCTGCTGCTGCCGCTCGCCTTCGCGGCGCACGCCGGTTCGATGCTCGCGCTCACCGGCACGCCGGTCAACGTGATCGTCTCGGAGTTCGCGGCGGAGTCGGCGGGCGGGCCGTTCGGCTTCTTCGAGTTCGCGATCGTCGGCGTCCCGCTCGTGATCGGCACCGTGCTGCTCGCCATGCTCCTCGGCGATCGGATGCTTCCGGCGCGCAGCGCCGCCACCGTTCCGCGCGACCTCAGCGACCACGCCTGCACCCTCCTCGGCGATTACTCGGTGCTCGCGGACGCCGACGGCGGCGGCCGCGCGGTGACGATCGACGCCGAGAACGGCGTCGCCGAGGTGCTCGTGCCGCCCCGGTCGGAGCTCGTCGGCATGCGCGTGTTCCCGGGCATGACGACGCCGAGCGGCAAGCTCGTGATCCTCGCGGTCTCCCGCAACGGACGCGAGCTCACCTCGCCGGAGGCCGATGTCGAGGTGGGCGACGTCCTGCTCCTGCAGGGCACCTGGGACGACCTCGAGGAGAACACGGCGGGCGACGACGTCCGCGTCGTCGACGCACCGGCTGCCGTGCGCGGGCAGGCGGCGCCCATCGGTCGCCGCGGCGTCGTCGCGATCGTCGTCCTCGCCGCGATGGTGCTGCTGCTCGCGACCGGGCTGGTGCCGCCGGTGGTCGCGGGGCTCGTCGCCGCCGGCGCGATGATCCTCACCGGCGTCGTCTCGCTCGGTCGGGCGTATCGGGCGATCTCGTGGACGACGGTGATCCTCGTCGCGGGGATGATCCCCATGTCGACCGCGTTCACGACCACGGGTGCCGCCGAGCTCGTGGGCTCGACCCTCGTCGACCTTGCGGGCCCGGGCGGACCGCTCGCGGTGCTGTTCGTCGTGTGCCTGCTCGTCGTCGTGCTCGGCCAGCTCATCAGCAACATGGCGACCGCGCTCATCGTCGCGCCGATCGCCATCTCCGCGGCCGTCGAACTCGGGGTCTCGGCCCGTCCGTTCCTGATGGCGCTCACGGTCGTGGCGGCGGCGGCGTTCCTGACGCCGATCGCGACGCCGGTCAACCTCATGGTGATGGGGCCGGGCGGCTACCGCTTCGGCGACTACGCCCGCTTCGGGTGGCCGTTCACCCTGCTGTTCCTCGTCGTCGGGGTGCTGCTCGTGCCGCTCGTCTGGCCGTTCTGAACGCGTTCGGCGCGCTCGCGCGGCGAACGGGGGAGTGCCGCCGACGGCCTCCGGCGTCGAGTAGCGTTGATCGTCGACCACGAGGAGCAGCACCGCACATGAAGCCCGGCCCCCGGCGCAGCGTCAGCCAGTCAGACATCGTCGACGCCGCCTTCGAGATCCTCGAGGAGAAGGGCGTCGCCGCGGTCTCGGTTCGCGGCGTCGCCGGCGCGCTCGGCCTGACGCCGACGGCCATGTACACCTACTTCGCGTCGAAGAACGCGCTGCTGCAGGCGATGGTCGAGCACCTGCTCACCGGCGTCGCGGATGCCTCGGCGCCCGACTGGCGCGATCGGGTCGTCGCGATCGCGCTCGCGTTGCGGGCGAAGCTCGCCGAGCACTCGGGTTCGCTCGTGCTCGTCACGAGCGGGCCGCTCGACGGCCCGAACGCGCTCTCGCTCGCCGAACGACTCATCGAGAGCTTCGTCGAGGCCGGCCTCTCGGTCGACGACGCGGCTCGTGCCGGCCACGCCGTGCGCGCCTTCGTCGTCGGTCAGTCGGCGCTCGAGGCGGCCCGCCGCACCGAGCCGGTCGAGGTGTCGGAGGTGCAACCGCTCTGGTCGGACTCGCGGCATCCGCTCGTCGAGCAGACTGCGGGCCTCTCGCTCGATGACGGCGGAGACGAGGAGTTCGCGGCGCTGCTCGGGCGCCTGATCGACGGCTTCACCGCGGTCTCCGTCGTCTGACGCGGCGCGCCTCGCGGCGCTGCGGCCGGGTGCCTCGGTCACACTGGGTGAGTGCTGCACTTCCGGATGATCGTTCCGATCGAACTGACCGCGAGGGTCGACGCGGTGCTGACCGAACACGGCGACGACATCTCGAACATCATCCGCTTCCCGGGTGCGGCGACCAGCCCGAACGGCGACCTGCTCCTGTGCGACGTCGCACGGGGCACCGCGAGCGACCTGCTCGCCGAGCTGCACGCCGTCGGTCTGGACCGCCAAGGGTCGATCACGGTCGAATCGGTCGATCTGGCGCTCTCGCGCACCGCGACGCGCTCGACCGTGGGCGCGTTCGGCGGAGACGACGATGCCGTGGTCTGGCAGGAGGTCGAAGCGCGAGCGGGTGACGAGGTGCGCCTCTCCGCGACCTTCCTCGTCTTCATGTCGGTCGCCACGATGATCGCGGCGGTCGGAGTCGTCACCGACCAGCCCATCCTCATCGTCGGCGCCATGGTCGTGGGTCCCGACTTCGGTCCGCTCGCGGCGATGGCCGTCGGCATCGTCCGTCGTCGGTGGCTCGTCGTCGGCCGCTCGGCGGTCGCGATCACGGTCGGGTATCTCTCGGCCATCCTGGTGACCGTCGCGTTCTCGTTGCTGATGATCGCGGTCGGGTGGTTCCCGCCCGATGCGCTCGATTCAGAACACCCGTACACCGGCTTCATCTGGCAGCCGAACGTGCTCAGCTACGTGGTCGGCTTCCTCGCCGGCATCGCCGGGGTCCTCTCGCTGACCTCGGCCAAGTCGGGGGCGCTCATCGGCGTGCTCATCTCGGTGACCACGGTGCCCGCGGCGGGGGCCGCGGCCGTGGCGTTCGCCTCCGGTGAGTGGGCGACGGCCGGAACCTCGCTCGTGCAGCTCGGGGTGAACCTCGTCGCGATCGTCACGGGCGGAGCGGTCACGCTCGCCGTGCAGATCGCGATCGTGCGCCGCAACGACCGTCGGCGTCGCGCGCACGGTGCGTCTCGCCGTCCGGCGGCCGGACCGCGTTGAGCCGATGACGCCCGACGCGGCGAGGCGCCGACCCCCGGAGGGGCCGACGCCTCGTCGGTACTGCGTGGTTGCGTCGCTGCTCAGCCTGCCGTGGGGGGCGTGATGCTGATGAGCGCTGCGGTGTTGCCCTTGAAGGCCTTCTTCACCTGGATGACGGTGCCGTAGCCCACGCCGGCGTCGGCGGGGTTGCCCGAGCCGAACGGGCCGAGGCCGATGTCCTCACCGTCGTAGGCGGGCAGGCGGTTGCCGGCGAGGTCGTACAGCGGGGTGCTGTACTGGCCGTTGCCGACCGAGGGCACGACGGTCGAGGCGTCGCGGTCGCGGTAGAAGAGCGCACCGTCGGACTCGCGCAGGGCGAAGCCGGGCACCCAGCCGCGGTCGTCGGTGAAGGTGCTCACCGGGGCCTGGGCCGGGACGTCGGTGCAGTACTCGCTGCCGTTGGCGCCGATGAAGCACTCCGAGAACGGGTACGTCTTCGTGAGACCGAACGACGCGTTCGACGACTGGGCACGCGACGGCATGATGTTCAGCGTCGACGGGTCGGCGTCGGCCGCGGCACCGGTGCGCTGCAGCGGGTTGAAGTGGCTGTCGACGAGCAGGAGCCCGCCCTTCGCACCGTAGCTCGGCAGCGCCGCCTCGTTCGAGAGGATCTGGTTCGAGTTGCCGTACGTGGTGTCGCGGTACCAGACCAGAGCGCCCGGCGCGTTGTACGCGAGCTTCTCGACCCTCCAGGCGCCGTCGCTGTAGACGGAGTTGTAGCCGTACTTCAGGCCCTCGTCGAAGCCGTCGAAGTTGCGCCACTCGACCAGGTAGTACTGGGCCTTCACCGAGGATCCGGTGTCGATGCGCCAGCCCGGGCCCGTGGTGTCGGCGAAGCTGCCGACCTTCGGGGTCCAGCCGTTCTCGCCCGACTCGACGTCGTCGCTCCACGTGGTGGTGGCGCCGCTCGTCAGCGAGAAGTCGTCGGCGAACCAGCCGCGCTCCTGGAAGGCGGCGTCGGTCGCCATGCGCAGGCGCACGCCGATCGACTGACCCGCATAGGCCGAGAGGTCGACGTACTGGTGCTGCCAGCCGTGCGAGTCACCGGTGAGGCCGTACTTGCGGTCGCCGAAGCCGTGCAGGTTGCCGTTCGGGTCGGGGTAGCCGTCGGGGGTGGTCGCCTCCGTGCCGTTCTCGTTGTACACCTTCTGGTCGGTCCAGGTGGTGCCGCCGTCGGTCGAGATCTCGACGAAGCCGAAGTCCCAGTCGGACTCGATCACGAAGTTGTTCCACATCCAGAACTTCGCGTCGGCGCCCACGTCGAGCGTGCGCTCGATGCGGATGTCGCCCCAGTCCTGGTCGGAGCCGGTGAACCACATGTTCTCGCCGCCGTGCGGTTCGGCGAGGGTGATGTGCTTGTCGGGGAGGTTGATCTTCACGCCGTCCTCGCTGCCCTTGAGGGGGCGCGAGTTCTGGCCGACCTTGACGGTCGTCTCGTCGTCACCGGGGTTCACGACCTGCGGGTCGGCCCAGCCGAGCACCCACTTGTCCCAGAGGCCCATGTGCGTCGGCATCGACTGGAAGATGGGGCCCGCGTGCGAGCCGGAGCTCATGAGGTCCCAGAAGTCGATGTCGCTGCTGCCGGCGTTCGAGGTGTCGTAGAGGTCGGGCAGACCGAGGTCGTGTCCGTACTCGTGCGCGAACACGCCGACGCCCGAGTCCTCGGGCTGCACGATGTAGTTCGACAGCTGGAGGTCGGTGCCGGGGATCGTCGCGCCGCCGAGGACGGCCGAGGAGTGCGCCCACAGGGCGTAGGTGCCCTGTGCGCCGCCGCCGCCGGACTTGTCCTCACCGGCGTGCACGAGCACGACGTGGTCGATCACGCCGTCGGGCTCGTTGACGTTGCCATCGCCGTCGCGGTCGCCCTGGTCCTCGATGTCGTAGTCGGCCCAGGGGAAGTCGGGCTGCGCCGCGGCGAGGGCTGCGACCGCGTCGATCGGCAGCTGGCCGGGGCCCTTGGGGTTCGAGGGGTGGCCCTGCTGGTCCTGCATGGGACCGGCCTCGTAGACGCCCTCTTCGTTCTGGTGGCACACCGTCGCGCCGTAGTACGCCTCGGAGTGGGGAACCGTGATCCACGGGGTCGCCTCACCGGTGACGGTGTAGGCGCCGCGCGACATCTCCTCGTACATCGACTTCATCGTGTAGCCCGAGATGTCGAAGCCGGGCTTGCCGTCGGGGCCGGTGAGGTCGGTGCGGACGCGCTCGGTGATGCCTTCGTCGGTGAAGAGCATCTTGTTGAAGTGCTCCGACGAGAAGTCGGGCACCCACATCGAGTTGTTGTCCTCGAGCTCGTAGTCGGCCGGGTTCGGGATGCCGTTGTGGAG
Source organism: Agromyces sp. NPDC057679 (assembly GCF_042799635.1). Classification (NCBI taxonomy): domain Bacteria; kingdom Bacillati; phylum Actinomycetota; class Actinomycetes; order Micrococcales; family Microbacteriaceae; genus Agromyces; species Agromyces sp. NPDC057679. Next base: position 17,855 of record NZ_JBHVIK010000006.1, read on the forward strand.
GGGCCCGTTCTGGACGTTGCCGGGCTTGCACGTGGTCGCACCGAACTCGGTCGGCACGTAGCTGCCGGTGAAGTCGTCGTTCGCCGCGTCGTTGAACTCGACGAGGATCGTGAGGAGCTTGGCCTCCTGGGTGACGTCGGCCTGCTTGTAGTTGGGGGACTTCTTCGGCTTCTTCGCCTTCTTGTCGGCCTTGAGCTGCTCCTGCTTGAGCTGCTTGGGGCTCTTGCCGGTCTCATTGGACTTGTTCTCGAGCTTGGCCAGGCCGCTCGCGGCCTGCGGGTTGCCGGCGGCGAACTTGGCGTCGATCTCCATGGCGGTCTCGAGCGCGGTCCGGGCGCTCTGGTCGACGACCTTGTTGCCGTGGATGTCGAAGGCGGCTTCGTCATCGGCGCCCACGACCGCCTCCGCACGGGGGGCGACATAGTTCATGTAGTACTCCGAGTCGCTGATCACCGGCGGCGACACCGGTGATTCAGCCGCGGCTGCGGTGCTCACTCCGAACGACACCATTCCGGTGGCGGCGAGTGCGAGCACCGGAACGACCGCGACCGCGCGCTTGCGCGCGCGGCTGGTGAATCCAGACATGCTTCTCCCTTCGAGTGACTCGGCGGAGGTGACCGTCGAGACACGCACGGCGCCCGTCGGTGGACGGACGTAATCGGCATCCTGCCGTGGAGTGCCGGGTCTATGGAAGAGCTGTGCCGAAACTGTGGAGAACCTCGCACCGTCGTTGCGCGGAACGGTGCGGATCGTCGGTCGAGAGCCGTTTCGGGCTGTCGTGATCCCGCCACGTGGCGGGATTACGACACCTGCCGACACGGGGTTGCACCCGTCCGCCCCGACCGATGGGTCCGACGTATCCGAGCGGGTGCGGGAGCACGAGCTCCGGCCGCAGCGGGTTTGACCGGCGCCCGAACATCGGCTAACGTCGGCGGCAATAGGGTAAGAATGGAGACCTCCTGTTGGAGGTTTTCGTCTGCCCTTTTTTGGTTTGTGCGCGTCTCTGACAGGGTTTCCCGACAGAGAGGTCGGACACGTGGCACAACATGTTCTGAGAGGCGTCAGCGACGTCATCTCCTTTATCGACGCACGGTCGCGCATCGGCGGCCGAGCGGGCGTGATCTGGTGGCTCGCGCTCAGCGGGCTGTTCCTCGACGCGTTCTCGAACTCGGCGCTCTCCGCCGGTCTCGGCCCGATGACCCGGGATATGGAACTCAGCGCCACGCAGGTCGCGATCCTCACGTCGATGGCCTCATGGGTCGCGATCGCGTTCAACCCGATCGGCGGATGGCTCGCCGACAAGTGGGGCCGCATCCCCCCGCTGCTCATCGCCAAGGTGCTCGCGCTCGCCGGAGCGATGCTCGCCGCGTTCGCCCCGAGCTTCGAGATGGTGCTCGCCGGCCGCTTCTTCGTCGGCGCCGCCTACGGCATCGACTTCGCGATCGCGATGGCGCTGCTCGCGGAGTTCACGCCCGCCCGGTTCAAGGCCCGTCTGAACACCTGGCAGGGCATCTGGTACGTCGCGGTCTGCTCGAACCTCGTGCTCGCGATCCTCTTCTACAACCTGAACGTCGGCGACTCGATCTGGCGCTACTCGGTCGGCACCGCCGGTCTCGTGGCCCTCGTGCTCTTCGTGCTGCAGGCGACCTTCATGGTCGAGAGCCCCACCTGGCTCGCCCGGAAGGAGAAGCTCGGCCGCGCCGCGTCGTCGATGACGAAGATCTACGGCGAGCCCTTCAGCGCCGCGCCCGTCGAGGACCGGATCCCCGTCACGAACCAGGCCACGAAGGGCTTCGCGAACGTCGCCCTCATCTTCCGCGGCATCTACCTCCCGCGCACCGTGCTCGCGGCGACCGTCCAGATGGCGCAGTCGATCCAGTACTTCGCCGTCGGCTGGTACCTGCCGATCATCAGCATCGCCCTGTTCGGCGAGGACTTCGTCGTCGCGACGCTCGGCGCCCTCGTGTTCAACGTGTTCGGCATCGTCGGCGGCTTCATGTCGCCCGTCATCGGCAAGCGCTTCGGCCTGCGCCGGGCGTCGGCGATCGGCTTCGGCGCGGTCTTCGTGATGCTCGTCGTGCTCGGCTTCTTCTACGAGTCGATGCCGCTCTGGCTCGCCTTCGTGGTGCCCTCGCTGTTCATCCTGTTCCACTCGGGCGGCCCGGGCGCCAACGGCAAGAGCCTCTCGACGCTCTCGTTCCGCAGCGAGCTCCGTGCGGGCGCCAACGGCATCATCGGCGCGATCGGCAGCGCCGGTGCAGCGCTCGGCCTGCTCGTGTTCCCGCTGCTGAAGGAGGGCATCGGCCTCGGCCCGACGTTCCTCATCCTCTCGCTCGTGCCGCTCGTCGCGTTCATCATCTGCTCGGTCATCAAGTGGGACCCGACGCGCACCGCGATCAGCCCCGACGAGGAGCAGGACGCGCCGCAGTTCAAGAGCGACGCCGCGGCGCAGGCGGCTGCCGCCGAGGCATCCGTCCTGGCCGCCAAGTAACGCGAAACGGCATCCGACATGACGACTCCCGCGATCCTCGCGATCGATGAAGGAACGACCGGCACGCGTGCGGCGTGGGTCACGGCCGACGGCCTCGTGCACGCGCTCGAGTACCGTCCGCTCCGTGTCAGCACTCCCGTCGCGGGCGTGGTCGAACAGGATGCGAACGCGATCCTCGACAAGACCATCGACGCCTGCCGTGCGGTCATCGCGCGCGCGGCAGGCGACGGGGTCACCCTCGTCGGGCTCGCCATCGCCACCCAGCGCGCGACGACCGTGCTCTGGGACACGTCCACCGGGCGGGCCCTCGTGCCCGCCATGGTCTGGCAGGACAGCCGGTACGCCGACGAGCTCGCGGCACTCGGGCCCGAGTGGAACGAACGCCTGATCCGCACCGTCGGGCGCCCGACGGGGGTGCGCTCGCCCTACCTCTGGGCGGCGCACCACCTGCGGGAGACCCCCGAGGTCGCCGCCGCCCACCGGGCGGGACGCCTCGGCTTCGGCACGATCGAGACGTGGCTCCTCTGGAGCCTCTCCCGCGATCGCACCTACGCCGCCACCTCGACGAACGCGACCTCGGCGGGCGCCTACGTGCTGGCCCGCCACGAGTACGAGCGCGAGTGGATCGAGGCGCTCGGCTTCCCGGGCGAGCTCCTGCCCGAGCTGCGCCAGGACGCCGACGACTTCGGCGTCACGGATGCCTCGGTGCTCGGCATCGAGGTGCCGATCCTCTCGGCGGCGGGCGACCAGCACGCCGGCACCGTGGGTCTCGGCTGCCTCCGCAAGGGGCAGGCGATGTGCGTGCACGGCACCGGCAGCTTCGTCGACCTCGTCATCGGCGGCGAGGCGCCGGCGAGCCCCGGGCTCTACGACGGGGCGCTCACCCTCACGGCCTGGCGGCGGCACGGGACATCCGTCTTCGCCATCGAGACCTTCACCGCGACGACCGGGTCGGCGCTCGACTGGGTGTGCGACACGCTCGGCTGGTTCGAGTCGTCCAAGCGCATCAGCGAGCTCGCCGCGACCGTCTCGTCGGCGAAGGGCGTCATGTTCGTGCCCGCCCTCACGGGCCTGCGGATGCCCGTCATGGAGCCCAGGGCGAAGGCCTCGCTCACGGGATTCTCGATGTCGACGACGCTGCCCGAGATCGCCTACGCGGTGCTCGAGGGCATCGCCCACTCGGTCGCCTCGAGCGCCGAGGCCGACGAGCAGGTCGCCGGCACGGCGATCACCGAGATCGTCGTCGGTGGCGGGATGTCGGCGAGCGACCCCCTGATCCAGATGCAGGCCGACCTCGTCGGCGTGCCGATGCGGCGCCTGCCCGCCTCGGAGGGGGCGAGCCTGCGAGGCGCCGCGTTCCTCGCAGGCTCCGACGGCCTGCTCTGGAACTCGCTCGAGGAGGCCGCGGCGTCGATGGGCGACGGCGACGTCTTCGAACCCCTGATCAGCGGCGACGAGCGCGCCGAACGCCGAGCGGCGTGGAACGAACGCATCGACAACGAACTCCGGCTCACGCAGAGCCGTGCAACACGGAAGTAAGAGAGAACCACACGATGGTAGGACTGCCAGCCCGCAAGACCGACACCGCGCGCGAGCGCATGACCAGGGTCGAGCCCCTGCAGCTCAGCCGAGCCGAGCAGGTGGCGGACGTCGAGGGCGGTCGCTTCGACATGATCATCGTCGGCGGCGGCGTGACCGGCGCGTACGCCGCGATGGACGCGGCGCTCCGCGGCTACCGGGTCGCGCTGCTCGAGAAGGACGACTTCGCGTCGGGCACCTCCTCGAAGTCGTCGAAGATGATCCACGGCGGACTCCGCTACATCGAGCAGGGCAACCTGCCGCTCGTGCGCCACTCGCTGCTCGAGCGCCAGCGCCTGCGGAAGAACGCCAGGCACCTCGTGCAGCGGCTGCCGTTCCTGTTCCCCGTGCTCTCGCACGACGGCGTCTTCGACCGCCGCCTCGCGGCCGGCTTCGAGAGCCTGCTCTGGACGTACGACCTCGCGGGAGGATGGCGCGAGGGCGTGCTGCACCAGAAGCTCTCGAAGAACGAGGTGCTCGCGCACTGCTCGACCTTCAAGGCCGAGAACCTCGACGGCGGCTTCATGTACTACGACGCCCGCGCCGATGACGCCCGCCTCACCCTCACGCTCGCCCGTACCGCGGCGCACCACGGGGCCACGATCCTGAACGGCGCGAAGGTCACCGGGATCACGCGCAGCCGCGGAAAGGTCAACGGCGTCGTCGCCGAGGTCGACGGGCGCGAGATCGCCGCGCTCGCCGGCGTCGTCGTGATCGCGACGGGCGCATGGCTGCGCGACTGGAACGGCGCGGGCGCCGACGCGGACGCCCCGAACATCCGCCCGGCCAAGGGCGTGCACATCGCCGTGCCGTGGCACAAGATCCGCAATGACTGCACCGTCACGATCCCGATCCCCGGCCGCAACCGCCGCGCGACGATCACCCGCTGGGGCGACACCGCTTACCTCGGCACCACCGACGAGGACTACACGGGCGACCTCGACGACGTGAACTGCACCCGCGAGGAGATGGAGTTCCTCATCTCGGGGGCACGCACCGCGCTGAACACCGACCTCGAGGCCTCCGACGTCGTCGGCAGCATCGGCGGCTGCCGCCCGCTCGTCGCGCCGCCCGGCGGCAAGACCATCGACGTCAAGCGCAAGCACGAGATCCGCACCGACCGCGACGGCCTCGTGACCGTCGTCGGCGGCAAGCTCACGACCTCGCGCCACATGGCCCAGCAGACGATCGACGCCGCGCAGAAGGTGCTCGGCGAACGCCGCCGCTGCGTCACGAAGGACGCCTACCTGCTCGGCGCCGCGGGCTACGACCCCGAGGCCGTCACCGCTTCGGGCGGCCTCGCCGCCCACCTCGGGGAGCGCTACGGCAACGAGGCGCCGTTCATCACCGACATCCTCGGCAGCGACCCGTCGCTCGCGAAGCCGATCGTCGAGGGCCTGCCCTACCTCGAGGCCGAGGTCGTCTACTCGGCCCGCCACGAGATGGCCCGCAGCGTCGACGACGTGCTGAGCCGCCGCACCCGCGCCCGCCTCATGGCCCGCGACGCCTCCGCGGCCGCCGCGCCGCGCGTGGGGCAGCTGCTGCAGGCCGAGCTCGGCCTCAGCGACGCCGCGGTCACCGCGCAGGTGACCGCCTACCAGACCGCCACGGCGCACGAACGCGCCATCCTGATGGGAGAGTCCGAATGATCAGCAAGGAAGCCGTCAAGCGCGGTTACAACCGCGGCAACTACGTGGTGGGCGCACCCACCCAGCCGCACTACGCCGCGAGCATCGAGACCATCGGCGAGGAGGCGTCCTTCCAGGATGGCGTCGTCGCCGTGCCGGCGGCCGTGGTCGCCGACCTCGAGGCGGCGGCCGACGAGGTGATCACCGACGCGGCATCCGTCGTCGAGGGCACCCGCGACTGGTGGGCCGGCACCATGATCGGCGAGACCGGGGGCCGGCCCGCGACGCCGGACGCCGTGATCGTCAAGGTCTCGACGACCGAGCAGGTGCAGGCCGTCATGCGCATCGCCGACGCGAACGACCTGCCCGTGACCGTCTCGGCCGGTCGCAGCAACGTGACGGGCGCCGCCCTGCCCGTGCGCGGCGGCATCGTGCTCGACGTGTGCGAGCTCAACCGCTTCGTGAGCTTCGACGAGGAGAGCCAGATCGTCGAGGTCGAGGCCGGCATGTTCGGCGACGTCTTCGAGGAGCTCATCCAGTCGGAGTACGGCATGACGATGGGCCACTGGCCGTCGTCGTACGGCATCTCGACGGTCGGCGGCTGGGTCGCCTGCCGCGGCGCCGGCCAGCTGTCGACCCGCTACGGGAAGATCGAGGACATGGTCTACGGCATGGATGTCGTGCTGGCCGACGGCTCGCTCATCACCGTGGGCGAGAGCGCCCGCGCCGCCGTCGGACCCGACCTGCTGCAGCTCGTGATCGGCTCGGAGGGCACCCTCGGCGTCATCACGACGATCCGCTTCAAGCTGCACCGCCTGCCGTCGTACGGCCGCGCGATCGCGTACGGCTTCCCGACCTTCGCCGCCGGGCTCGAGGCCTGCCGCCAGATCATGCAGCAGGGTGCGAACCCCGCCGCGCTCCGCCTGTACGACGACCTCGAGAGCGGCGTCCAGTTCGACCTGCCCGAGCAGAACGTGCTGCTCGTCGCCGACGAGGGCACGCAGGAGCTCGTCGACGCGGGCCTCGCCATCAGCGAGCGGATCTGCGCCGAGACGGGCGTGAAGCTCGACGACGAGGCGATCTTCGAGCGCTGGCTCGACACCCGCTACCTCACGGGCAAGAGCGCCGAGGGCTTCACGCGCAGCCCCGGCTTCGTCGCCGACACGCTCGAGATGATCGGCCGCTGGCGCGACCTGCCCGCGATCTACGACGAGGTCGTGGCCGCGATCGACGCCGTGCCCGGCACCCTCGCCGGCTCGGCCCACCAGTCGCACGCCTACGTCGACGGCGCCTGCCTCTACTTCTCGCTCCGCGGCGACGTCGAGGTCGACCAGCGAGCCGACTGGTACCGGGCCGCGTGGGATGCCGCGAACGCCGTGATCCTGAAGCACGGCGCGACCCTCAGCCACCACCACGGCGTGGGCCTGCTGCGCGCGCCGTACATGGCCGAGTCGCTCGGCGCGGGCTTCGAGGTGCTGCGCGCGGTGAAGGCGGCGCTCGACCCGAAGAACCTGCTGAACCCGGGTAAGCTCGGGCTCGACGCCTGATGCTGCGATGAACGAGTCCGCAGACGAGGGCAGGAATGCGGTGAACGTGCTGGAGTTTCCGCGCTCGCTCGACGAGCGGCTCTACCGGAACCCCGTCGTCGCCTCCCTCTACGGCACGGAGTCGGTCGAGGCGTTCCTCGCCGGCCCGTGCCAGGTCGCGATCGCCGCGAACGTGGCGCTCCCCGACCTCGAGGGCATCGTGTCGACGCTCTCGTCTGCGGGCAAGTTCGTCTTCGTCAACATCGACAACAGCGACGGGCTCGCACAGGACCGCGGCGGTGTCGAGTACCTGCGCAAGATCGGCACGCAGGGCCTCATCACCACCCGCACGATGCTCATCCAGAAGGCCAACCAGCTCGGCATGGTGACCATGCAGAAGGTCTTCATCACCGACCGGTCCACGCTGCCGCGCAGCACGAACGCGGTGCGGCAGAACCGGCCGCACCTCGTGCAGCTCATGCCATGGCCGGTCATCCCCTACATCAAGCAGCAGGAGCTCGCCGAGCTCACGCCCTACGTCGCAGCCGGCTTCGTGCAGAGCCGCGACGACGTGATCGCCGCCCTCAAGGGCGGGGCGAAGGCCGTCTCGACGAGCGACGTCGAGCTCTGGTCGATCACCAGGCGCTGACCGGATGCCCCGTGGCCGATCCTCGGCCGCGGGGCTCCGCCGCTCCGACCGGCCCGCTGCGCCACTTCGACAGGAGACCCACGTGTCCGCACCCCAGTTCCAGGTCATCGCCCGCTACTTCCCGCTGCCCGGCGAGACCGAGGCCGTGCTCGAGCTGCTCGGGGAGCTCGCCGCCGCCAGCCGCACCGAACCGGCGAACCGCGCCTACGACTTCTACCGCGGGGTGGCGAACCCCGACGAGATCGTCATCCTCGAGCGGTACGACGACGAGGCCGGCTTCGCCGCGCACCGCGAGTCCGAGCACTTCCAGCGCATCGGCGTCGGCCGGATCATCCCGCTGCTCGCCGATCGCGTGATCGAGCGCTACCGCGAGGCCGCGGATGCGTAGCGCGGTCCTCAGGGAGCAGGGCGCGACCCGGCCCTATGCCGTGAGCCGTCCGCTCGAGATCGAGTCGCTCGGGCTCGCCGCCCCGCGGGCCGGCGAGGTCGGCGTGCGGATCGAGCGGGCGAGCCTCTGCCACTCCGACCTCTCGGTCGTGAACGGCTCGCGGCCCCGCCCGCTGCCGATGGCGCTCGGCCACGAGGCCGCCGGCGTGGTCGAGGCGGTCGGCGAGGGGGTCGACGGCATCGCGGTCGGCGACCACGTCGTGCTCGTCTTCGTGCCGAGCTGCGGGGCGTGCCGTGAATGCCGCTCCGCCCGGCCCGCGCTGTGCTCGCGCGCGGCCGAGGTGAACGGCTCGGGCGAGCTGCTGCACGGACCGTCCGTGCTCACCGACGGGGCGGGCGACCCGGTGCACCACCATCTCGGGGTGTCCGCCTTCGCCGAGCGCGCCGTCGTCGCGGCGGAATCGCTCGTCGTCATCGACCGCGACGTGCCGTTCGACATCGCCGCGATGTTCGGCTGCGCCGCCCTCACCGGCATGGGCGCCGTCTTCAACACCGCCGAGGTGCGGCCCGGGCAGTCGGTCATCGTCTTCGGCCTCGGCGCGGTCGGCCTCGCCGCGGTCATGGCAGCGGCCCAGATCGACGACGTGACGGTCATCGCCGTCGACCCGAACACCGACAAGCACGAGCTCGCGCTCCGGGCGGGGGCGAACGCCGTCGCGACCCCCGACGGCGCGGCGGAGCTCGTCGCCGGGCTCACCGACGGCGGGGTCGACGTCGCGATCGAGGCGGTCGGCAGCGCGCGCGTCATGGCCGCGTGCCTCGAGCTGCTCGCGCGGGGCGGAGCGCTCGTCTCGGTCGGACTGCCGCACCCCGAGCAGGAGCTGTCGGTGCCCGCGCTCCAGTTCGCCGGCGCGGGCAAGCGGCTGCTCGGCTCGTACATGGGCGACGCCTCGCCCGCGCGAGACATCGCCCGCTACGTCGAGCTGTGGCGCGCCGGGCGCCTGCCGATGGAGCTGCTGCACACCGACACGGTGCCGCTCGCCGAGGTCAACGAGAGCCTCGACGCGCTCGCCGACGGCCGGGTCGTCCGCCGGCTGTTCGTTCCCAGCGCCGCCTGAATCGGCCGGCGGCCCGTCCACCGGGCCGCCGCAGGGCGCTCAGCCGAGCAGCAGCGAACGCAGCTGGTCGGCCGAGTGCACGACGGCCATCGCGTCGCCGGCCTCGGCGGGCGAGCCGTAGCCCCACTCGACGAGGATGGTCGGCACGCCGTTGGCGAGCGCGCCGAGGGTGTCGTAGCCGCGGTCGCCGACCATGACGGAGTTCGTGGTGTCGACGCCCTCCGACTTCAGGCGGCGGAGCGCCTCGGCGACGACGTCGGCCTTGGTGCTGCGCGACTCGTCGTCGCTCGCGCCGGTGATGACGGTGAAGTACTCGCTGAGCCCGGCGTGGTCGAGCACCTGGCGCGCCATGCGCTCGGGCTTCGAGGTCGCGAGGGCGATCGGGATGCCCGCGGCGTGCAGCCGCTCGAGCACGCCGGCGACGCCGGGGAACACGGGGGAGCGCAGCACGTGCTCGCCGTAGTGGTCGCGGTAGACGTTCAGGGCCTCCCACGCCTCGGCGTCGGAGAAGCCCGCGGTCATGCGCAGGCTGTCGAGCAGCGGCGGGCCGACGTAGGCGCGCAGTGTGTCGTCCGAGGGCACGGGCAGGCCCATCTCGGTGAACATGTGCGCGAGCGAGCCCGTGATGTCGGCGGCCGAGTCGATGATGGTGCCGTCGAGATCGAAGAGCACGGCCGACCACGTACGGGTGGGGGAGAGGGTCGGGGAAGTCACCGTGACATCCTAGGACGCGAGAATACGAGCGATGCTCGAATTACAGCAGGCCCCAGTGAACCCGCAGCGCACGTTCAGGCGGCCCAGACGTCGATCCAGACCCGGCTCGGCGAGTCCATGTCATGAGACGGTGAGCCAACGCGAACGAATGATGCGGTGGTGAGCCCGTTCATGACGACTTCGTCGTCCGCGTCACCGATCTGAAGTCGGCCCGACGGCGTCTCAAGCCGGCCTTCGAAGACCTGGGTCCGCCCGTCGAGAGTCGGCGGGGCCTCCGACCGATGGATCACGGTCACCTCTGCCTCGGCCCACTCGAGATCGCCATTGAAGTCCTCGACGTCCTGCGCGTGGCGAACCAAGACGATGAGCCCGCTCTCGTTCGCCGAGACCCGCGATTCCGGATCGACCTCGGGGATCTGGCCGCCGAGGTCCGGGTCCGAGACGATCACGATGCCCCAGTGCCACGGTCGCTTCACCGTCACGGTCGCCAGAGGCTGCATGGGGAATCGCTCAGAACAGGCGCGAGTCGCCGTCGTCGACGCCGCGCATCGCGTCGTAGTCGAGCACGAGGCAGCGGATGCCGCGGTCTTCGGCGAGGGTGCGCGCCTGCGGCTTGATCTCCTGCGCGGCGAACACGCCGGTGACGGGGGCGAGCAGGGGGTCGCGGTTCATGAGCTCGAGGTAGCGGGTCAGCTGCTCGACGCCGTCGATGTCGCCGCGCCGCTTCAGCTCGACGGCGACGCTCGCGCCCGAGGCATCCGTCGCGAGGATGTCGACCGGGCCGATCGCCGTCATGTACTCGCGGCGCACCAGCCGGTGCCCGTCGCCGAGCAGCTCGATCTGCTCGGCGAGCAGCTTCTGCAGGTGGGCCTCGACGCCGTCCTTCTGGAGGCCGGGGTCGATGCCGAGCTCGTGTGCGGAGTCGTGCAGCACCCCGTGGATCGAGACGATCAGACGGTCGGCCGTCTTCTTGTGCGTGACCGTCCAGAGCTCGACGATGCCGGCCTCGCGCTGCTCGTCGTCGGGCTCGCTCGTCGCGAGCGTGCAGGGCGGGCTCATCCAGTTGAGGGGCTTGTAGCTGCCGCCGTCGGAGTGCACGAGGAGGCTGCCGTCGCCCTTCACCATGAGCAGGCGGGTCGCGAGCGGGAGGTGGGCTTGGAGCCGCCCCGCGTAGTCGACGGAGCAGCGGGCGATGACGAGACGCACCCGACGAGTCTACGTGCGGTCGGATGCCTCGTCGCCGCCTGCGACGGTGGTGCGGCTGCGTTCGCGCGCGGCCGGCGCCGCGAGGAACGAGAGCACGAGCAGCACGAGGATGACGAGCAGCGCATTCAGGATGCCGAGCTGCTGGCCGATGAACCCGAGCAGCGGCGGGCCCGTGAGGAAGGCGCAGTAGCCGATGATCGCGACCGCGCTCACGCGCGCCGCCGAGTCGGTCGGGTGATCGGCGGCGGCCGACATGCCCACCGGGAACCCGAGCGACGAGCCGACGCCCCAGAGCACGGTGCCGACCACGAGCATCCAGGTCTCGGTGCCGAAGATGAAGAGCGAGAGCCCGATGATGCCGACGACTGCGAGGGTGCGCAGCACGGGCACGCGTCCGTACCGGTCGAGGATCGGCCCGCCGACGACCCGGGCGGCCGTGATCGAGACCGTGAACACGCCGAACATGATCGCGCCGATCGTGGCGTCGAAGCCGTGCCCGTCGACGACGGCGAGGGCGAGCCAGTCGTTGGCCGAGCCCTCGGCGAACGACATGCCGAGCATGATGACCCCGATGAGGAGGAGGCGCACATCGCCCCAGACGGCGAGGTTCGCCTTGAGGCGCTCGGCGAACGGCGGGCGAGGGGTGTCGGCGTGGGTGTCGTCGCCGACCTCGGCGCGCAGGGGCACGTAGCGCACGGCCACGAAGATGGCGACGGCGATGCCGAGCGCGATGGCCAGGAGATGGATCGACACCGGCACGGCGGTCGCCGAGGCCGCCGCCGCGACGCCCGCTCCGGCGACCGTGCCGAAGGAGAAGAAGGCGTGCATGAGCGGCATGACCGTGCGGCCGATCTCGCGCTCGGCCTCGGCGCCCTCGACGTTCATCATCACGTCGACGGCGCCGTTGCCGAAGCCGAAGAGGGCGAGGCCGATGACGACGAGCGGCACCGAGGGGAGGAGCGCGGAGCCGCCGATGCCCGTGAAGACGAGCCCTGCCGAGACGGTCACGAGCGCACCGATCATGCCGAGGCGCGCCCCGAGCCGGGCGAGCAGCCAGGGTGCGGCGATGAGGCCGAGCACCGCGCCGGCCGACGACGCGAGGATGACGAGTCCGACCCCCTGCGTGCTGAGTCCGGTGTCGTCGCGGATCGCGGGGATGCGCGCGACCCAGCTCGCCATGCCGAGCCCCGAGAGGAAGAAGATCGCGAAGATGGCGTTTCGCCAGGCGACGAGCTCGCGGGGTGCGCGGGGCGAGCGGGCCGCGCTCGCGGCGCGGTCGCGCGACTCGTGGTGGGCGGTCGGTTCGGCCATGTCGGTCCTCGAGGTGGAGTGGGTGGTCGTCGGTCATCGATCCGGTACCGTTCCGCGAGCCCGGGATCGGCGTGGATCGAATCGATTCGATAACTGTAGCCGAGATGCCCGGCCACCGCACCCGGTGTGCTCGCTTGCCCGCCCGGCGCAGGCGCACTATCGTCGATTGCTAATCGATTAACAGCGGCGAAGGGGCAGCGATGACGAGGTCGGACGGCAGACGCGAAGTCGAACGCGAGGGTGCGGGTCCGAACCGCCGCCCGCCCAACATCCTCCTGATCGTCTCCGACGACCACGGCTATGCCGACCGATCGCATCTCGGCCTCGACCCCGACGTCCGCACCCCGTCCCTCGACCGCCTGGCGGCCGAGGGCGTCGCCTGCGACGAGGCGTACGTGACCGCACCCGTCTGCTCGCCCTCGCGAGCGGGCCTCATCGCCGGCGCCTACCAGCAGCGCTGGGGCGCGCACTGGTTCGACGACTCCTCGATGGCGGGCCCGGAGCATCCCTCGCTCGCCGAGCGACTGCGCGACGTCGGGTACCGCACCGGGTACTACGGCAAGGTGCACTACGGCGCCGAGCGCGAGGGCGACCGCGGCGCACCGCCCCAGCACGGCTTCGACGACAGCTTCTACGGGCTCGCCGGCCAGTCGATGGGGCGCCTCAACTACCTGCACCACTCGGATGCCGCGGTCGCCGACTACGGCGACGCGGCGAAGGCGATGGCGGTGCAGCCGATGTCGGCGGGCGGGGAGCCGGTCGAGGTCGAGCGCTTCCTCACCGACGAGATCGCCGATCGCGCCGCCGCGTTCATCGCGCAGGACGACGATCGGCCGTTCTTCGCCATGGTCGCCTTCAACGCCGTGCACAACTTCTGCTGGCAGCTGCCCGACGAGGAACTCGAGGCGCGCGGCCTGCCGAGGTTCGAGGACTGGTACCCCGGGGCGTCCGAGTACCTCGACTGGTACGACGGGGCGATCAGCCCGAACCTGCCGAACGGGCGCGCGTACTACCTGGCGCAGCTCGAGCTGATGGACCGCCGGATCGGCCGGCTGCTCGACCTGCTCGACGAGCGGGGCGAAGGCGACGACACGATCGTCGTGTACACGACCGACAACGGCGGCTCCCACTGCAACTACGGGGTGAACGCCCCGCTCCGCGGCTCGAAGTACACCCTCTACGAGGGCGGTGTCCGCGTGCCGTTCCTCGTGCGCTGGCCTGCAGCGCTGCCGGGTGGCGTCGTGCGCGACGGCCTCGTGAGCTCGATGGACATCGCGGCGACCGCGCTCGCCGCGGCGGACGGCGACCTCGATGGGCTCGACGGTCGCGACCTCCTCGCGTTCCTCCGCGGCGACCACGGCGCCGTGCGCGACGAACTCCACTGGGACTGCGGCTGGCAGTGGTCGGTGCGCCGCGACCGGTGGAAGCTGAGCTGGGTCGAGCCGAGCTCGCCGCACGCCGAGGAGATCCGCCGCGTCGAGCACACCGAACCGGGCGACGGCTTCCGGCTGGCCGACCTGGCGGCCGATCCGGCCGAGCAGCACGACGTGCACGACGACCGGCCCGAGGTCGTGGCCGAGCTCCTCGCGGCGCGTGCGGCCTGGCGAGCGGAGATGGACCGTTCGTCCGCTCGTCGCGGCTGACGCTTGCACGCGGCGCGCAGTGCCGCTACAGTCACGTGTTAATCGTTTAGCTAAACGATTAACATTCGGCGGGCGCAGCACCGCCGACCCCCACCAAGAGACAGATCCAAAGGAGGATCGGATGCTTCGAAGTGCAATCACCCGTCGCGGGGCCGCCGCGGTGGCGCTGGCCGCCACGGCCGCACTCGCACTCAGCGCCTGCAGTGACTCGGGTTCGGCCGAGGGCGACGGCGAGGCCGTCACGCTCGAGTACGGCGTCTGGGACCAGAAGCAGGAGGCCGCGATGAAGGAGATCGCCGCCGCCTTCACGGAGGAGCACCCCGAGGTCACCGTCAAGCTCGTCACCACGCCGTACAAGGAGTACTTCACGAAGCTCCAGACCTCGGTCTCGGGCGGCTCGGCACCCGACGTCTTCTGGATGAACGGCCCGAACTTCCAGCTCTACGCCTCGAACGGCGTGCTCGCCCCGCTCGACGACCAGGGCATCGACCCGGCCGACTACCCCCAGGGACTCGTCGACCTCTACACCTACGACGGCGAGCTCTACGGCGCCCCGAAGGACTTCGACACGGTCGGGCTCTGGTACAACAAGGAGCTCTTCGACGCCGCCGGCGTCGCCTACCCCGAGGCCGGATGGACCTGGGACGACCTCGCGGCGACCGCCGCGAAGCTCACCGACCCCGCGAAGGGCCAGTACGGCATCGCCGCCTCGCAGTTCGGCCAGGAGAACTACTACAACTCGATCGCGCAGGCCGGTGGCGAGGTCATCAGCGCCGACGGCACCGAGTCGGGCTACGGCAGCCCCGAGGCGCTCGCGGGCATCGAGCTGTGGACCGACCTCATCGCCGCGGGCTCCTCGCCCACCGCGCAGCAGATGACCGACACGAACCCCGAGGACCTCTTCTTCTCGGGCAAGGTCGCCATGTTCCAGAACGGGTCGTGGGCCGCCGGTGCCTATGCCGACAACCCCGACATCGCCGACAAGGTGAACGTCGCCCCGCTCGCCGAGGGCCCCGACGGCAACCAGAGCGTCATCCACGGCCTTGCGAACGTCGTGAACGCGAAGGGCGACCACGTCGAGCTCGCCAAGGAGTTCGCCGCCTTCGCGAGCGGCGAGGCCGCGTCCGACATCATGGCCGACTCGGGCACCGTCATCCCGGCGTTCGACGGCAAGCAGCAGGCCTGGGTCGACGCGCTGCCCCAGTACGACCTCCAGGTGTACATCGACGCGCTCGACACGGCGGTGGCCTACCCCGTCTCGAAGAACACCGCCGCGTGGACCTCGATCGAGAGCGAGGTCCTCTCGCAGATCTGGGCCGGCTCGATCTCGCCGAAGGACGGCCTCCAGCAGCTCGCCACCGAGATGCAGGCAGCGCTCGACGCGGAGTCGGAGTAGCACCATGACCGAACTGATCGCGCAGCGCGCGAGCGCGCCGATCTCCGAACTCGATCGGGGGCGGCCGGGCGCCGCCCCCGGTCGGGGGCGCCGGCGCGGGCGAGGGCCCGGCCAGTCGCCGTGGTGGGCGCTGCTGTTCATCGGCCCCACGGCGGCGGGTCTCCTCGCCTTCTACCTCTGGCCGACGGTGCGCACCTTCTTCATGTCGTTCACCGAGTCGGGCCCGTTCGGCGGCTCCGAGTTCGTCGGGATCGACAACTACGTGCGCCTCTTCCAGGACCCCGAACTGCTCGGAGCCCTCCGCAACACGGCGCTGTACACGGTGATCGCCCTCGTCGGCATCCCGCTCGCGGTCGCGATCGCCGCGCTGCTCAACACGACCGGCCTGCGCGGCCGCGGCGTCTACCGCACGCTCTACTTCATCCCCGTCGTGACGATGCCCGCCGCGATCGCACTCGTCTG
The DNA here is from genome assembly GCF_042799635.1 of Agromyces sp. NPDC057679. Taxonomy (NCBI): domain Bacteria; kingdom Bacillati; phylum Actinomycetota; class Actinomycetes; order Micrococcales; family Microbacteriaceae; genus Agromyces; species Agromyces sp. NPDC057679. The sequence continues at coordinate 33,964 of NZ_JBHVIK010000006.1, forward strand.
GCGCATGATCTACAACGGCGACTACGGGGTGCTCAACGAGGCGCTGGGCTTCTTCGGCATCGACGGCAAGAGCTGGCTGACCGACCCGAGCACGGCCCTCGTCGCCATCGCCGTGGTCGGCATCTGGGCGGGCCTCGGCACGAACATCGTCATCTTCCTCGCCGGGCTCCAGGGCATCCCCGACACGGTCATGGAGGCCGCGGACCTCGACGGTGCCGGCCCCGTGCGCAAGTTCTTCTCGATCACCATCCCGCTCCTCAGCCCGAGCATCTTCTTCGTCAGCGTGATCAGCGTCATCGGCGCACTGCAGGTGTTCGACCTCATCTACATGATGCTCGGCCAGTCGAACCCCGCGATGCCGAACACCCGCACGATCGTCTACCTCTTCTACCAGGCGGGATTCATCGACAACGAGAAGGGCTACGCGGCGGCGATCGCGTTCCTGCTGCTCATCATCATCCTCATCCTGACGGTCGTGCAGTTCCGTCTGCAGAAGAAGTGGGTGCACTATGAGTGACCTCTCCCTCGACACCCGGGCGATGACCGGCGCGGATGCCGCGAGCGAACGCGGGCGCGGGGCATCCGCCGCCCGTGGCCGTCGCAATCGCGGCCACTGGCTCGTCCACCTCCTGCTCGCCGGCGGCGCGATCCTGATGGTCTTCCCGTTCGTCTGGCAGACGCTCACCGCATTCAAGACGTTCCAGGACTCCGTGCAGGTGCCGCCCGTGGTCATCCCCGACCCGTGGGTGTGGACGAACTTCGCCGAGGTCTTCGACTCGATGCCGTTCGGCCAGATGTTCCTCAACTCGGTGCTGCTCACGATCGGTCGCACCGTCGGCCAGGTCGTGCTCTGCACGATGGCGGGCTACGCGTTCGCGCGCATCCCGTTCCGCGGGCGCAACGTGGTGTTCGTGCTGTTCCTCTCGGTGCTCATGGTGCCCTCGCAGCTCTACCTGCTGCCGCAGTACGAGATCATCCAGAACCTCGGCTGGCTGAACACCCTCCAGGCGCTCATCGTGCCCGGCATCTTCAGCGCGTTCGGCACCTTCCTCATGCGGCAGTTCTTCATGTCGATGCCGGCCGAGCTCGAAGAGGCGGCGCGCATCGACGGCGCCAATCCGTGGCAGACGTTCTGGCGGGTGATGGTGCCGCTCGCGAAGCCCGGCATCGTCGCGCTCACGGTCTTCACGGTGCTGTGGTCGTGGAACGACCTGCTGTGGCCGCTCGTCGTCACGACCGACCCCGAGAAGATGCCGCTCTCGGTGGGCCTGTCGCAGCTCGTCGGCCTCCACGGCACTGACTACCCTGTGCTGATGGCGGGCGCACTCCTGGCGACGCTGCCCATGCTGATCACCTTCATGATCCTGCAGAAGCAGTTCATCCAGGGCATCGCCTTCTCGGGAACGAAGGGGTGACGTGATGGTGCGGACGAATGCTGACGGGTCGACGACGAACGGCGGACTCGGCGGCAACGGCCACGGCCACGGCAACGGCAACGGCCACGGCGGCGGAAGCAGTGCCGCCGCGCGCCGGCGCCCGACGCTGCGCATGGTCGCCGAGCTCGCCGGCGTCTCGACGGCGACCGTGTCGTACGTCTTCTCGGGGCGCAGCGGCGGCGGTTCGGGCGTCGCCGAGGCGACCGCGAAGCGCGTGCTCGAGGCGGCCGAGCAGCTCAACTACCGTCCCAACCGCGCCGCCCGCACCATCCGGACGGGCCGCAGCGACACGGTGCAGCTCTCGCTCCACATGCTGAGCGACCCGTGGTCGCTCGCCGTCGCCGCCGCGGTCAACGAGGAGGCGAACCGGCACGGCCTCACGACGCTCATCCTCGCCGACGGCGACTGGTACGCGGCGCTCGACCGGGTCGAGAGCGACGTCGCCTACCTCGACGGCGCGATCGGCACCGACGACGCGGAGCGCAAGGTGCAGGCCCTCGCCGAGCGCGGCCAGCGCCTGGTGGTCTTCAGCGAGACGCTCGAGCCGAACGGCTACGACGTGATCCGCTCCGACGCGATCCCGGGCTGCTACCTCGCGATGGACCATCTGCTCGAACGGCACACCGCGATCGGATGCCTCGTGGCCGAGGACGCCGTGCACGCGGCCGAGGGCTCGCGGTACACCCCGTACCTCGAGCGCATGCTGGAGCACGGCCTGCCGGCGGTGCCCGAGCGCACCGCGACGTACGCGAACACGCAGGCGAGCGCGTTCACGGCCGCGGCGGCGCTGCTCTCGCGCGACGACCGCCCCACCGCCATCTACGCGACGACCGACTTCGCGGCGATCGCGGCGATCAACGCGGCGCACATGCTCGGCCTCCGGGTGCCGCACGACGTGGCCGTCATCGGCGTCGGCAACACCCCCGACGCGCAGGCCGTCGCACCGACCCTGACCACCGTCGGCCCGACCGACTTCTACCGCCGCCAGGCCGAGATCATCGTCGCGCGGGCACTCGAGCCCGACGACGAGTTCCGGCTGCACGAGTTCGCCTGGTCGCTCGTGCCCGGCGGCTCGACCGATCTCGACGCACCGCCGCGCGCGGCGCGCACGCATTGACCCTGCGCATGCAGGAACACCTGAAGGAGCACCACCCCGTGGATCTGAACATCGGCATCGTCGGCTTCGGCGCGCGCTCGACCCTCGTCTCGGAGGCGCACCGCCCCGGGCGCGGCTCGCGGGTGACGGCGGTCTGCGACCTCTCGGAGCGCTCGCGCGCCGAGGCGCGCGCGGCGCTGCCCGAGGCATCCGTCACCGACTCGCTCGACGAGCTGCTCGCGAGCGGAATCGACGCCGTCATGGTGCTCACCCCCGACCACCAGCACGCGCCCGTCGCGATCGCGGCGCTCGAGGCGGGCGTGCCCGTCTTCTGCGAGAAGCCGCTCGCCGTGACGGTCGAGGACGCCGACGCGATCCTCGAGACGGCCCGCCGCACCGGCACGCGCCTCTACGTCGGCCACAACATGCGGCACATGTCGGTGGTGCTGCTCATGCGCCGCCTCATCCTCGAGGGGCGGATCGGCGAGGTCAAGGCGGTCTGGTGCCGTCACTTCGTCGGCAACGGCGGCGACTACTACTTCAAGGACTGGCACGCCGAGCGCGAGAAGACCACCGGGCTGCTGCTGCAGAAGGGCGCGCACGACCTCGACGTCATCCACTGGCTCGCGGGCGCGTACACGACCGAGGTGCAGGCGATGGGCTCGCTCAGCGTCTACGGCGACATCGACGACCGGCGCGACCGCTCGGGCGAGCGGATGCGCGACTGGTTCAGCCTCGACAACTGGCCGCCCACCGCGCAGACCGGGCTCAACCCGGTGATCGACGTCGAGGACATCTCGATGGTGAACATGCGGCTCGGCAACGGGGTGCTCGCGAGCTACCAGCAGTGCCACTTCACGCCCGACTACTGGCGCAACTACACGGTCATCGGCACCGAGGGCCGCATCGAGAACTTCGGCGACGTCTCGGGCTCCGAGGTCGGGCTCTGGAACCGCCGCCACCACGGCGCGGCCCCCGCCGACGAGACGTTCATCGTGCCCGAGTCGCCCGAGGACGTCGGGCACGACGGCGCCGACGCGCTGCTCGTGGCCGAGTTCCTGCGCTTCGTGCGCGACGGAGGGGTCACCTCGACGTCGCCGGTCGCCGCGCGCGAGGCCGTCGCGGTCGGCATCCGGGCGACCGAGTCGCTGCGCGGCGAGGCCGGCACCCTCGAGGTGCCGCAGCTCGACGACGAGCTCGTCGCCTACTTCGAGGCGGGCCAGGTCGAGGCGTCCGCCGTCGTCCAGGGCTGACGCCGAGCCTGAAACAATCCACCTCGCGCCGGTACGATGGCTGAGTCATCCGGCGCACCCACCGGACCTCTCGCATGAGCCGCCGCACCCAGCGGTTCGTGCGCCGAACAATGGAGTCACCCTGCGATGAAGGCCCTCTACAAGTCCGCTCCCGGCGCCGGTTTCGAGTTCGTCGAACGGCCCGAGCCCACGCCCGGCCCCGCAGACGTGAAGATCCGGGTGCTCCGCACGGGCATCTGCGGCACCGACCTGCACATCGAGAAGTGGGACGACTGGGCCGCGTCGACCATTGCGACGCCGCTCATCGCGGGGCACGAGTTCTACGGCGAGGTCGTCGAGGTCGGTCCGCTCGTGCATGACGTCGCGGTCGGCGACCGCGTCTCGGGGGAGGGCCACGTCGTCTGCGGCATGTGCCGCAACTGCCGCGCCGGCCGTCGTCAGATGTGCATCCGCACGCTCGGCGTGGGGCTGCACCGCGACGGGGCGTTCGCCGAGTACATCGTCATCCCGGGCGAGAACGTGTGGGTGCACCACTCGCCCGTCGACCCCGAGGTCGGCGCGATCTTCGACCCCTTCGGCAATGCCGTGCACACGGCCCTCGCCTTCTCCGTCGTCGGCGAGGACGTACTCGTCACCGGCTGCGGCCCGATCGGGCTCATGTCGATCGCGGTCGCGCGCCACGTGGGCGCCCGCTTCATCGTGGCGTCCGACGTGTCGCCCGCGCGCCTCGAGCTCGCCCGGCAGATGGGCGCCGACGACGTCGTCGACGTCTCGAAGGAGCGCGTGCGCGAGGCGCAGGGCCGGCTCGGCATGCGCGAGGGCTTCGACGTCGGCTTCGAGATGAGCGGTTCGCCTGCGGCGCTGCCCGAGATGATCGAGAACATGAACCACGGCGGCCGCATCGCGATGCTGGGCCTGCCTGCGCAGGAGTTCCCCATCGACTGGGGCAAGGTCGTCACGCACATGCTGACGCTGAAGGGCATCTACGGCCGCGAGATGTTCGAAACGTGGAACTCGATGTCGGCGATGCTGCAGACCAGCTCGGAGCTGCGCGGGCGCGTGGCCTCCATCATCAGCGACCGCTACGCGGCGCGCGACTGGCGCGAGGCGTTCGACATGGCCGCCTCGGGCGGCGTGGGCAAGGTCATCCTCGACTGGACGGAGGTCTGAACATGTTCGGAGACGTGAAGGCGCAGCTGCGGGCCGAGCTCGACGAGATCGAGGCCGCGGGCCTCACGAAGCGCGAGCGCGGCATCCACGGTCCGCAGTCCTCCGAGATCGAGGTCGCGGGCCGCGAGGTGCTGAACTTCTGCGCGAACAACTACCTCGGCCTCGCGAACGACCCGCGCATCGTCGCGGCCGCGCACCGCGGGCTCGACGAGTGGGGCTACGGCCTCGCGAGCGTGCGGTTCATCTGCGGCACGCAGGAGCTCCACCTCGAGCTCGAGCGTCGCGTGTCCGAGTTCCTCGGCTACGACGACACCATCCTCTTCTCCTCGTGCTTCGACGCGAACGGCGGCGTCTTCGAGACCCTGTTCGGGGCCGATGACGCGATCATCTCCGACGAGCTCAACCACGCCTCGATCATCGACGGCATCCGGCTCTCGAAGGCGCAGCGGTTCCGCTACAAGAACCGCGACATGGCCGACCTCGAGGCGAAGCTGCAGGAGGCCGCGGGCGCACGCCGCACGGTCATCGTCACCGACGGCGTCTTCTCGATGGACGGCTACATCGCCCCGCTCCAGGAGATCTGCGACCTCGCCGACCGCTACGGGGCGCTCGTCTTCGTCGACGACTCGCACGCCGTCGGCTTCGTCGGCGAGCACGGCCGCGGCACCCCCGAGTACTGCGGCGTCGAGGGCCGGGTCGACATCACGACCGGCACCTTCGGCAAGGCGCTCGGCGGGGCATCCGGCGGCTACGTGGCCGCCCGCCAGGAGATCGTCGACCTGCTGCGCCAGCGCGCGCGCCCCTACCTCTTCTCGAACACGCTCGCCCCCGCGATCGTCGCGGGCACGATCGAGGCGCTGTCGCTCCTCGCCTCCTCGGGCGAGCTGCGCACGCGCCTGAAGGCGAACGCGGCGCTCTTCCGCGAGCTCATGGATGCCTCGGGCTTCGAGCTGCTGCCGGGCGAGCACGCGATCGTGCCGGTCATGTTCGGCGACGCCGCGCTCACCGCCCGCATCGCCGACGCGCTCCAGCAGCGCGGCGTGTTCGTCACGGCCTTCTCGTACCCCGTCGTCCCGAAGGGCGCCGCCCGCATCCGCGTGCAGCTCTCGGCCGCGCACACCGAGGACGAGATCCGCCGCTGCGTCGCCGCGTTCGTCGAGGCGCGCGACGCGGTCGCCGCCGGCTGAGACCGTCGGGCCTGGCCCGTCAAGGCCTGCCGCGCCGTCGGACGTCGGGCGTAGCGTTCGACCCGACGGCGTCGATCGGCGACGCCGGGAGGGAGACGATCATGGCCGAGGACTTCGACGCGATCTCGACCACCACCGTCGAGGCATCCAGCGACCGCGTCTGGGCGGTGATCACCGACCCCGTCGCCGCCCGCGAGTTCATGTTCGGCACCGAGCTCGTGACCGACTGGGCGGTCGGCGGGCCGATCCGCTGGCGTGGCGAGTGGAAGGGCGAGCCGTACGAGGACCACGGGACCGTGCTCGAGGTGATTCCGGGGGAGCGGTTGGTGCACACCCACTTCAGCCCGCTGAGCGGTGAGCCCGATCTGCCCGAGCACCATCACACCCTGACCTGGACGCTCGACGAGCAGGGCGGTTCCACCGTGCTGACGCTCCGCCAGGACAACAATCCGTCGGCCGAGGCGATGGCGCACTCGAAGCGGATGTGGGACTCGCTCGTCGCGAAAGTGAAGGAGATCGCCGAGCGCTCCTGACGCCGCACGGCTCCTTCGAATCGATTCGGCCTAGAATCGCCCCATGCAGTCCGAACCTGCCGCACCGGATCCGGTCGCGACCACCTCTCGGCCGACCCTCGCCGACGTCGCGGCCAAGGCCGGCGTCTCCGCCTCGACGGCGTCGCTCGCGTTCAGCGGCGCCGGCCCGGTGTCTGACGCCACGAAGCAGCGCGTGATCGACGCCGCCGCCGAGCTCGGCTATGGCGGCCCCGACCCCCGCGCCCGCTCGCTGCGGCGCGGTCGCTCGGGCATCGTCGGAGTCGTCCTCGAAGAGCGCGTGCGCGCGGCGTTCCTCGACCCGGTGAAGATCCAGATGCTCGACGGCATCACCGAGGGCATCGCGCCGCTCGGCGCCGGCCTGCTCCTCCTCACCGACACCGGCGAGCCCGGCGACAACGCCGTGAGCATCGAGAGCGCGCCGGTCGATGCGGTGGTGCTCATCGGGTGCAGCCCGCGCCTGGCCGAATCGGTCGAGGCGCTCCGACGGCGGGGCATCCCGGCCGTCGCGATCGAGGGCGCGACCGGCGACGGCATCCCCGAGATCTCGATCGACAACCGGCAGGCGACCCGGCGCGGCGCGGAGTACCTGCGCCAGCTCGGGCACTCGCAGGTCGCGATCGTCTCCCTGCCCTTCGATGCGGCGCGCACGCGCGGCGCGCTCACCCCCGAGCTCGAGCTCGCGGGCACCGCGGCGACGACGCGCGAGCGACTCGCCGGCGCCCGCGAGGTGTTCCCCGATGCGCCGGTGCAGGTCGCCGGCACGAGCTCGATCGAGGAGGGCCTCGAGGCGGGGCGTTCGGTGCTCGCCGACCCCGCGACCCGGCCGACCGCGATCATCGCACAGAGCGACCTGCTCGCGGCGGGCGTCATCCTCGCCGCGGAGGAGTACGGCATCGCCGTCCCGGCCGAGCTCAGCGTGCTCGGGTTCGACGGCATCCGCGTCGACGGCCTGCAGCACGACCTGACCACGCTCGCGCAGCCCTCCGTCGCGAAGGGCCGTGCGGCGGGCGAGGCCGTCGTACGGCTGCTCGCGGGCGAGGCGCCCGAGTCGGTGTGCTTCACCAGCACGCTCCACGTCGGCGACACGACGGCCGCGCCCGCACGCTGACCCCGGCCCTCCGCCGAGGGCAGGCGACCCCGCCCTAGGCTGACCCCATGAGCCTCGACCTCGGTGCCGTCTACCGCGACCTGCACGCCAACCCCGAGCTGTCCTTCCAGGAGCATCGCACCGCCGGCATCGTCGCCGCGACGCTGGACTCGCTCGGGCTCGAGGTCACGACCGGGATCGGCGGCACCGGGGTCACCGGGGTGCTGGTGAACGGCCTCGGCCCGACGGTGCTGCTGCGCGCCGACATGGACGGACTCCCGGTGCACGAGGAGACGGGGCTGCCGTACGCGAGCACGGCGAGGTCGACCGACGTCGACGGCAACGACGTGCCCGTGATGCACGCGTGCGGGCACGACGTGCACGTGACCTGCCTGCTCGGGGCGACCGAACGCCTCGTCGCCGACCGCGCCGGCTGGTCGGGCACACTCGTCGTGGTGTTCCAGCCCGCGGAGGAGCAGGGCGGCGGCGCCGAGGCGATGGTCGCCGACGGACTGTACGACCGCGTGCCGAAGCCCGACGTCGTGCTCGGCCAGCACGTCGCACCGCTGCCGGCCGGCTTCGTCGGCCTGCGCCCCGGCCCGGCGATGGCCGCGGCCGACTCGCTCTCGGTGCTCGTCCACGGCACCGGCGGGCACGGTTCCCGGCCCGAGGCGACCGTCGACCCGGTGCTGCTCGCGGCATCCATCACGGTGCGGCTCCAGGGCATCGTCGCCCGCGAGATCGCCGCCACCGACTCGGCGGTCGTCACCGTGGGGCAGCTGCACGCCGGAACGAAGAACAACATCATCCCGTCCGAGGCGAAGCTCGGGCTGAGCGTCCGCACCTTCGACGAGGCCGTGCGCGAGAAGGTCGTCGCTGCGATCGATCGCATCGCGAAGGGTGAGGCGGCCGCGTCGGGTGCGCCGCGCGAGCCCGAGGTCGTGTTCGAGGAGCGCTTCCCGCTCACCGTCAACGACCCCGTCGCATCCGAGCGCACCGCCGAGGCGCTCCGCCGGGCCTTCGGCGAGCAGCGCGTGTTCGACCCGGGCGTCGTGTCGGGCAGCGAGGACGTCGGGGTGCTGGCGACCGCGGCGGGCGCCCCGCTCGTGTACTGGCTCCTGGGCGGGTTCGATCCGGCGCGGTTCGACCCCGTGGCGCTCGCCGCGGGCCGCCTGCCCGACGACCTGCCCTCGAACCACTCCCCGCACTTCGCGCCGGTGATCGACCCGACGCTCGAGGTCGGCGCGGCGGCGCTCGTCGCCGCGGCTCGCGAGTGGCTCGGGGCCGGGGCGGAGTGAGGGCCGGCCCGCCGCTTCAGTCGGGTGCGCCGGTGACCATCCAGCGGTCGCCGCGCGCCCGCAGCCCGAGGGTCACCGCGCGCGCCGCGAGGTAGCCGATCGCGAACGCCGCCATGAGCCAGGCCGGCCCGGCCGCGCCCGGCGGGGCGACGGCGACGACGCCGAGCGCGAGCGGCACGAAGGCGGCGAGGTTCACGAGTCCGGTCCAGGCGAGGTAGCGGGCGTCGCCCGCGCCGATGAGCACGCCGTCGAGCACGAAGACGAGGCCGCCGAGCGGCGCGGAGAGTCCGAGCACGACGAAGGCGGGCGGCAGCAGCGCGGCCACCTCGGCGGAACTCGTGAAGAGGCCCGGCAGCACCCACGCCGTCGCGATGAGGATCGCCCCGAGGACCGCGCCGGCGCCGATGCCCCATTCGACGCAGCGCCGAAGGATCCGCCGCACGACGACGACGTCGCCGACGCCGAGCCCGCGGCCGATGAGCGCCTGCGCGGCGATCGCGAGCGCGTCGAGCGCGAAGCCGAGGGTGAAGTAGATCGTCATCGCGACCTGGAACGCCGCCAGCTCGTCCGAGCCGAGCGAGGTCGCCGCCCACGTCGCGAGCAGCAGGGCGACGCGCAGGCTCGCGGTGCGCAGCAGCAGCCAGCCGCCCGAGGCGGCGCCGCGCAGCACCCCGGCGTGGTGCGGCCACGGGCTGGCCCCGGCGCGCGCGGCGTGGCGCGCGACGACGGCGAGGTACACCGCGACCATGCCCCACTGGGCGACGACGGTGCCGATGGCCGAGCCCGCGATGCCCCACCCGGCGACGTAGATGAACACGTAGTTCAGGGCGATGTTGACGGCGAAGCCGATGCCCGCGACCCAGAGCGGCGTGCGCGTGTCCTGCAGGCCGCGCAGCAGGCCCGTGGCGGCGAACACGACGAGCATCGCGGGCAGCCCCGCCATCGAGATCGAGAGGTAGACGGATGCCTCGGCGGCGACCTCGCTCGTCGCCCCGAAGAGCCCGACGAGCCAGGGCGCCGCGAACCAGCCGGCGACGGCGAGCACGACGCCGATGCCGAGCGCGAGCCAGAGCCCGTCGATGCCCGCCGCGACCGCGCCGCGCAGGTCGCCGGTGCCGACCCGCCTGGCGACCGCCGGGGTCGTCGCGTAGGCGAGGAACACCATCAGCCCGATGATCGTCTGCAGCACGGCGCTCGCGAGCCCGAGGCCCGCGAGCGGGGTCGCGCCGAGGTGCCCGACCATCGCGGTGTCGGCGAGCAGGAAGAGCGGTTCGGCGATGAGCGCGCCGAGCGCCGGCACGGCGAGGCGCAGGATGTCTCGGTCGACGGTGCGGGGCGTGGGCGTCTCGGTGCTCATGTCCCTTGAAGCCTAGGCGCGGCCGCCGACGCGGCTCCGAGGGGAGCGTCGACCGCCGTCGACCGCCCGCCGACCCCGCGGTCAGGCGTCGACGATCTCCTTGCCGAGCGGCGCGAGCGAGACCGGCACGAGCTTGAAGTTCGCGATGCCGAGGGGGATCCCGATGATCGTGATGCAGAGCAGCACGCCGGCGATGAGGTGCTCGAGCGCGAGCCACCAGCCGGCGAGAATCACCCAGATGACGTTGCCGATGAACGACCATGCGCCCGAGGTCGGCTTCTGCACGACGGTGCGGCCGAAGGGCCAGAGCGCGTACCCGGCGATGCGGAACGAGGCGATGCCCCAGGGGATCGTCACGATGAGGATGCACATGACGACGCCCGCGAGCACGTAACCGAGGAACAGCCAGATGCCCGAGAGCACCAACCAGATGATGTTGAGGAGCGTGTTCATGTCGGGAACATCCAAGCATGTCCGCCCCGGCTTAGGCTGGGGGGATGACCGACGTCGCGCTCCCCTCCGGTATCAAGCAGGACGAACTCGATGCGGCGGTGCGTCCGCAGGACGACCTCTTCCGCCACGTGAACGGCGCATGGATCGAACGCACGGAGATCCCCGCCGACAAGGCGCGCTTCGGCTCCTTCATCGAGCTGCACGAAGAGGCCGAGCAGGCCGTGCGCGACATCATCCACGAGTCGCAGGAGGCCGAGCCCGGCACCGAGGCGCGCAAGGTGGGCGACCTCTTCTCAAGCTTCATGAACGAGGAGCGCGCCGAGCTGCTCGGGGTCACGCCGATCGCCGGCCAGCTCGTCGACGTCTCGCTCGTGAGCTCGGTGCCGAGCCTGCTCGAGACCCTCGGCCGCCTCGAGCGCCAGGGCGTCGCGGGCTTCGCCCAGCTCTACGTCGACAACGACCCCGGCGACCCCGAGCGCTACCTCGTCTTCGTCGAGCAGGGCGGCATCGGCCTGCCCGACGAGAGCTACTTCCGCGAGGAGCGCTTCGAGAGCGTTCGCGAGGCGTACCGTTCGCACCTCGAGCGGATGCTCCGGCTCGCGCAGCTCGACGAGCCCGCAGAGCGGGCGGCGCGGGTGTTCGAGCTCGAGTCCGCGATCGCGGCCGTGCACTGGAACAACGTCGAGTCCCGCGACAGCGAGAAGACCTACAACCTGAAGCCCTGGCAGGGCGTCGTCGACGAGGCATCCGTCGACCTCGCGATCTGGCGCGACGAGATGGGCGTGCCTGCTCACGCGTTCGACGAGCTCGTGGTGCGCCAGCCCTCGTTCCTCGCGGGGCTCGGTGCCCTGCTCACCGACGAGCGCATTCCCGCCTGGCGCGACTGGCTCGCCTGGCAGGTCGTCCGCTCGAACGCGGCGTACCTCTCGAGCGACCTCGTCGAGGCGAACTTCGACTTCTACGGCCGCACCCTCACCGGCACCCCGCAGATGCGCGAGCGGTGGAAGCGCGGCGTCTCGCTCGTCGAGGGCGCGATGGGCGAGGCGGTCGGCCGCATCTACGTCGACCGGCACTTCCCGCCCGCCGCGAAGGTGGCGATGGACGAGCTCGTCGCGAACCTCGTGCTCGCGTACCGCGAGTCGATCGAGGCGCTCGACTGGATGGGCGAGGCGACGAAGGCGAAGGCCCTCGACAAGCTCGAGAAGTTCACCCCGAAGATCGGGTACCCCGTGAAGTGGCGCGACTACTCGGTGCTCGAGATCACGGCCGACGACCTCGTCGGCAACGTGCGCGCGACCGCCGAGTTCGAGTTCAACCGCGAGCTCGGCAAGATCGGCAAGCCGATCGACCGCGACGAGTGGTTCATGACGCCGCAGACGATCAACGCGTACTACAACCCCGGCTTCAACGAGATCGTGTTCCCCGCGGCGATCCTGCAGTACCCGTTCTTCGACGCCGGGCGCGACGCGGCCGCGAACTACGGCGCGATCGGCGCCGTCATCGGGCACGAGATCGGGCACGGCTTCGACGACCAGGGCTCGAAGTACGACGGCGACGGGCGTCTCACCGACTGGTGGACGGCCGACGATCGCGCCGCGTTCGAGGCGCGCACGAAGGCGCTCATCGAGCAGTACGACGCGCTCGTCCCGGCGCAGTTGCAGACCGAGACGGCGCCATCCGAAGCTGGCTCCGGCGACGAGCCGCACGTCAACGGCGCCCTCACGATCGGCGAGAACATCGGCGACCTCGGCGGGCTCGCCATCGCGTGGAAGGCGTACGTGCTGTCGCAGGGCGGCAGCGTCGAGCAGGCGCCCGTGATCGACGGCCTGACCCCGGCCCAGCGGTTCTTCCTGTCGTGGGCGCAGGCCTGGCAGATGAAGGGCCGCGACGAGGAGGTCGTGCGTCTGCTCGCCATCGACCCGCACTCGCCGAACGAGTTCCGGTGCAACCAGATCGTCCGCAACATCGATGAGTTCTACACTGGCTTCGGAGTGACTGCCGACGACGCCCTCTGGCTCGACCCTGCCGAGCGGGTGACGATCTGGTAATCACTGATCCGAAGTCCGAGAATCCGAACAACTCGTGCGCGCCGCAGCCCGCGGTGGGGGAGCGCCGACCGTCTGAGGAAGAGCGTGCAAGCACCGTGGTGACGTCGTCGCAGGGATCCGAGCGACGAGCACGTCATGCCGATCTGCGCAAGGGCAAGCACCGCACGGAGGAGCCGAACGAGAACTTCGCCCGCGGCTTCGCGGCCCTCGGCGAGCTCGCGCTCGCCGGCGTGCAGGTATCCGCCCGGGCGACCGACCTCGCGACCGGCAAAGTGCTGTTCTCCGTCGACGACCACGTCGTGATGCCGACGGCCTCGATCGGCAAGGTGCTGCTGCTCGTCGAGGTCGCCTCGCGCCTCGTCGGGGCGAGCGCCGAGTCGTTCACCGTGCTCGACCGGGCGCCGCGCGACGCCGTCGGCGATTCGGGCATCTGGCAGCACCTCCAGTCGCCGTCGCTGCCGATCGCCGACCTCGCCGCGCTCATCGGTGCGACGAGCGACAACCTCGCGACGAACGTGCTGATCCGCCACATCGGGCTCGAGGCGGTGCGCGCCCGCACCGAGACCCTCGGGCTCACCCGCACCGCCCTCCTCGACCTGGTCCGCGACCACCGCGGCCCCGACGACGCGCCGCAGCTCTCGATCGGCTCCGCGAAGGAGCTGACCTGGCTGTTCGCCTCGCTCGCCCGCGGCGAGATCGTCTCGCCCGAGGTGTCGCAGCGCGTCGTCGGCTGGCTCTCGCTGAACGCCGACCTCTCGATGGTCGCTTCGGCGTTCGGACTCGATCCGCTCGCGCACCGCTCACCCGATCACGGCCTGCTGCTCATGAACAAGACCGGCACCGACGGCGGCGTGCGCAGCGAGGTCGGCGTGCTCCGCGGCCCGCGGGCGAGCGTCGCCTACGCGGTGTCGATGTACTACGCCGACACGATGCTCTCGTCGCGGCTCGCAGTGCTCGACGGCATGCGCCAGGTCGGGCTCGACCTGCTCGAGTTCGTGCACTGACGGCGGCGTCGAGGTGCTGATCCGCGCGTTCCACGACCTCGACCGCGAGGTCGTCGACCGGCTGCTTGCCGAGGCGTTCTCGGGGCCGCAGCCCGGCGGGTCGCCGGCGGCGTCGCCGCCGATCGAGGTCGTCCTGAACGCGGCGCTGCTCGGCTCGGTCGAGTTCATCCCCGAGCTCGCGCTCGTCGCGGAGCTCGACGGCGCCGTCGTCGGCTACTGCATCACGACGCGCGGGTGGATCGGCGACCGACCCGCCCTCGGACTCGGGCCGATCGGCGTCGACCCCGGCGTTCAGCGCGGCGGGATCGGGTCGGCGCTCGTGCGCGAGACCCTGCGGCTCGCGACCGTGCGCGGCGAATGGGTCGTCGCGCTGCTCGGCGACCCTGCCTACTACGGCCGGTTCGGATTCGTGCCGAGCACCGATCTCGGCATCGTGGCTCCTGAGCCGGCCTGGGGCGCCTACTTCCAGGCGGCGCGCCTCGACCCGGGGGAGACTCCGGTCGGGACGTTCCGCTACGCCGCCCCGTTCGAGGCGTTCTGACTCGTCTGAGCGACGCTCAGGGATGCCCCCCTGTCGGCCGGCGGCGGCCCGCCGTACGCTGAACCCGAATCGAACCGAGCATTGCTCGCGTTCTTCGGCGCGAGCGGAAACGGGGTGCACCGTGTCCATCTCCGCAGAGCACGAATCGACGACGGGCGCCGACGACGGCAAGCCGATCGGCCCGCTCACCTTCTCGCCGCCGCCCGGTGTCGCGGCCCTCCACGACCGACTCGAGCTCGCGGTCATGGACGAGACGATCCCGCTCGACCAGCTCGTCGAGCTCCGCGACCTGATCTTCCGCGACTACTTCACCGACCGGCCGGTCTTCACGCTGAACTGGCCCGACAGCCTCTACATCCCGTCGGAGGCCGACTCGAGGGAGTACTGGTTCACCGAGGCGCCGGCCGACCGTCGCTATCGCTACAGCTGGGCGAACACGATCGGCGGGCAGCCCGCCGGCAGCCACGCATCCGAGAAGGACGGCCGCCTCTTCGCCTGGGTCAACGTGTCGGGGCTCGCGCCCGGCTACACCGGTTACGCGGGCACCGGGGTCCGTTTCGCGCCGAGCGCCAGCCTCTCGTACGTGCGGCTCGGGGCCGACATCGACCTCGTCGCCGAGCACCGGTGGTGGTACCTGCCCGGCACCGACGCCGGCTACTCGAACGTCGACTACCGCGGCACGGCGTACCTCGCCGTGTGGGAGATCGACCTCGTCACGGGCCGCTGGGAGCTCGTGCGCCCGTTCGGCGCCCGCAGCCTCTTCGCGTTCAGCCGGCAGGGCCAGGGCGGCAGCGCGATCGTGAGCACGAAGCGCACGTTCGCCGACCTCGGCGCCACGGTGCAACTGCAGGGAGGGCACGTCTACGCCGTCGGGGTGAGCTTCGAGGTGCAGATGGGTCACACCATGCTCGACCGGCGCGGCGCGCCCTACGTCAAGCAGCCGGGCGACGACATCAAGCTCTGGTCGTCGCTGCTCGGCACCGTGCACAGCATCAGCGTGTCGACGACGAAGGTGCTGATCCCGTAGCACCGTGGGCGTCGTCGGTGAGCCGCGCGATGCCGGCGAGCACCGCCTCCGCCGTCTCGGGCGCCGCGAGCACCCGGAAGTGGCCCGCGACGGCCACCTGCACGTTCATCGCCCCCTCGAGCGCGCTGCCGTCGGGCACGTGCGGGTCGAAGGTGCCGAAGACCGACACGATGCGCGCGTTGACGGATGCCGCATCCTCGAGCCGCACGATCGT
Source organism: Agromyces sp. NPDC057679 (assembly GCF_042799635.1). NCBI lineage: Bacteria > Bacillati > Actinomycetota > Actinomycetes > Micrococcales > Microbacteriaceae > Agromyces > Agromyces sp. NPDC057679. The sequence continues at coordinate 49,689 of NZ_JBHVIK010000006.1, forward strand.
CGCGTCGCCCGGCAGGAGGGCCCGGATGCTCGGGTCGCCGAACAGCCGAGCGCGGCGCGCGCCCGCGAACGGGGTGCAGATCGCCACGACCCCTCGAACCCCGAGCGACTCGCCCTCGTCGTCGAGGAGCACGTGCTTGCCGATGAGCCCGCCCTTGCTGTGCGCCACGATGACGCGCCCCGCCGGTGGGGGAGCGGAGCGCGCGAGCGCCTTCGCCACTCGGGCGGCGGTCTCGGCGATCGGGCGTCGGTTCGCGCGCATGCCGTGCACGACGACGACGCGGTGGCCCTCGGCGTTGAGTGCGTCGCCGAGCGGCCGCATGAACGACCAGTGCTCGTACACCCCGGGCAGCAGCACGACCTGCGGCTTGTCGGGCTCGCCCCGGCGCCAGGCGTGCGGCTCGTGGCGGGCGCCGAGCCAGGCGAACTGGCGCACCCCGGCGTAGGCGTAGTCGCGCGCCATCACGCCGAGTGCTGCGGCGACCCCCAGCGGCCGGTCGGTCGGCGGGGGGTCGACCAGCGAGGCCGGACGACCCGCCGGCAGCCCCTGCGCGTGCCGCGCGACGAGCTCGCCGACGCGGCGACCGGCTCGGATCATCGTCTCGTGTCCGCGCCCCGGGACCTCCGCGTAGCGGCCGTCGGGCACGAGCCGGGCCACCTCCTCGGCCCAGTCGCGCGGCACGATGCGGTCGTGCTCGCCGCGGATGACGAGGGTCGGCGCGGTGACCGCGGGGAGGACCAGTTCGATGCGGTGCTCGAGCATCGGGAGCAGGTTCGCCGCGTACCAGCGCGGACCCGCCTTCGCATAGAGCGAGACGCCGTACCAGAGGGCCTTCGGATGGACCAGGGCGATGTCCTGCAGGAACCGCATGGTCTGCTTCGCGAGCGTGCGTTCACGGGGATTGACCGTCGGTGCGATGAGCACGACCCGGTCGACCAGTTCGGGATGCCGCGCCGCCGTCTCGGTCACGACCTGCGCCCCCGTCGAGTGACCGACGAGCACGGCCCGGTCGATCCCCTCGGCGACGAGCAGCTCAGCCAGGAGCTCGCCGGCCGCCGGCATGCTCAGCGGTGCGGCCGGCTCGGGGGCGTCGCCGAAGCCGGGCAGGTCGAGCGCGTGCACCCTCCCGGTCTGCTCGAGCACGGAGGCGAGTTCGGACCAGTAGTCGTGCGCCATGCCGAGTCCGTGCACCAGCACGTACTCCGGCCCGTCGGGCCGTCCCGAGTCGTGGATCACGACCACGTCCTCGCCGCGGCGGAACTCGCGGGTCTGCGACATGACCGCAGTCTAGAGCGGCCTCAGTCGATGACGCCGGACGCCGCGAGCCGCCGCAGCACTTCCGCTCCGGCGGGCGGGCAGCGGTCGAGCTCGCTCGTAGTCACCCAGTGCAGGGTGCCGACCTCCGCCGAGGCGCGCGGCGAGGCATCCGTCTCTGCGCGGAAGACGCGCATGCGCACGAGCCGGCCGTCGGGTTCGCCGTGCGCCTGCGTGACGACCTCGAAGAGCTCGTCGAGCGCATCGGGGTCGAGCTCGAGCGCGACCTCCTCGTAGGCCTCCCGCGCGGCGGCCTGGGCGGCGGTCTCGCCGGGGTCGATCTTGCCGCCGGGCATGTAGTAGACCTCGCGGTCGCGCGCGGTCACCATGAGCACCCGCCGGTCGCGCACGAGGGCGATGGCCGAGACGAGGAGGTCGGGGAGAGGCATCGGTTCAACCCTAGGCGGCGACGCCGCTACGCTGGCTCGCACGTGCAGGGCGTCGACGATCGCGAAGGAGCGAACCGATGGCAGACGACGATCGCGGGTACGGGCGCGCGACGCAATCCGAGGTGTACCGAGCGGGCCTCTCGGGCATCCGGCCCGCGGTGCCGGTCGACGCCGAGGCGCTCGAGCGCGCCGCACGGAAGGCCGTCTCCGCCGAGGCCTTCGCGTACCTCGCGGGCGGCGCCGGTGCAGAGTCCACCATGGCCGCGAACCGTGCGGCGTTCGCGCGTCGGCAGATCTGGCCGCGCGTGCTCCGCGACGTCTCGACCCGCGACCTGTCGATCGAGCTGCTCGGCCGGCGCCGCGCGACCCCGTTCGTCCTCTCGCCGATCGGGGTCGCCGAGCTGGCCCACGCGGAGGCCGACGTCGCGGTCGGCCGGGCGGCGGCGGCCCTCGACGTGCCGTACGTGCTCTCGAACCAGGCGTCCCGTCCGATGGAGGAGGTCGCGGCGGCGATGGGGTCGCGCTCACGATGGTTCCAGCTGTACTGGAGCGCCTCCGACGAGCTGAACGCATCGTTCGTGCGGCGCGCGGAGGCGGCCGGCTGCGAGGCCATCGTCGTCACGCTCGACACGCACCTCCTCGGCTGGCGCACGCGCGACCTCGACGCCGCGTTCCTCCCGTTCACGCGCGGGCAGGGCATCGCGCAGTACACGAGCGACCCCGTCTTCGCCGAACTCGTGCGCGAGCGGGTCGCCCGAGCGGGCTCAGGAGGCGCGCCGGCCAGGCCGAAGGTCACCCCCACCCTGCTCGCCTCGGCGTTCTCGATCGCCCGTTCCGGCGCGCACACGCGGCTCGTCGACGGCGGCGTCCGGGAGGCGCTGCGCTCGCCGCTGCCGCGGGCCGCCGTCGAGACCTTCCTCGATGTCTTCAGCGATCCGTCGCTCACCTGGGAGTCGTTCGCGAAGCTGCGCGAGTGGACGTCGCTGCCCGTGCTGCTCAAGGGCGTCGTGCATCCCGACGACGCGGCGAAGGCCCTCGACCACGGCGTCGACGGCCTCGTGGTGTCGAACCACGGCGGCCGCCAGATCGACGGGTCCGTCGCGACGCTCGACGCGCTGCCCGGCGTCGTCGAGCGGGTCGGCGGGCGGGTGCCCGTGATCCTCGACAGCGGGGTGCGGGGCGGGGCCGACGCCTTCACGGCGCTCGCGCTCGGAGCGACCGCGGTGGGCATCGGCCGACCCTACGCGTACGGGCTCGCGGTCGCGGGGACCGACGGCGTGCGAGAGGTCGTGCGCAACCACATCGCCGAGCTCGACCTCACCATGGGGCTGGCGGGCCACCGCTCGGTGGAGGAGATCGGGCCGGACTCGCTGCGCGAGGCCGGCTGAGCGCCGCCCGCCCTCCGGCCCGCTCGGCGGGGCGCCCGGAGCGCGGCCGGATTTCGTAGGATGGTCTCCGATCCCCTCTCGGGCCTCTGGCCCCTTGCACCATTGGAGCCACCGTGGCCGCACCCAGCCGTCTCGAATCCGTCATCGCCCTCGCCCAGCACCGGGGCTTCGTCTTCCAGGCGGGCGAGATCTACGGCGGATCGCGTTCCGCATGGGACTACGGCCCCCTCGGCGTCGAGCTGAAGGAGAACATCAAGCGCCAGTGGTGGCGCTACATGGTGACCCGCCGCGACGACGTCGTCGGCCTCGACTCGAGCGTCATCCTGCCCAAGCAGGTCTGGGTCGCCTCGGGGCACGTCGGCGTCTTCACCGACCCGCTCGTCGAGTGCCTCCACTGCCACAAGCGCTTCCGCGAGGACCACCTGCTCGAGGCCTTCGAGGAGAAGAAGGGCCGCGCTCCCGAGAACGGCATGGGCGACATCGCCTGCCCGAACTGCGGCACCCGCGGCCAGTGGACCCCGCCCCGCGACTTCAACATGATGCTGCAGACCTACCTCGGCCCCGTGCAGGACGAGAGCGGAATGCACTACCTCCGCCCCGAGACCGCGCAGGGCATCTTCACCAACTTCGCGAACGTGCTGCAGGCCGCGCGCATGAAGCCCCCGTTCGGCATCGGCCAGATCGGCAAGTCGTTCCGCAACGAGATCACGCCGGGCAACTTCATCTTCCGCACGCGCGAGTTCGAGCAGATGGAGCTCGAGTTCTTCGTCGAGCCCGGCACCGACGACGAGTGGTTCCAGTACTGGCTCGACTACCGCTGGAACTGGTACCTCGACCTCGGCGTCGACCCCGAGAACCTGCGCCTCTTCGAGCACCCGAAGGAGAAGCTCAGCCACTACTCGAAGCGAACCGTCGACATCGAGTACCGCTTCGGCTTCACCGGCGGCGAGTGGGGCGAGCTCGAGGGCGTCGCGAACCGCACCGACTTCGACCTCTCGACGCACTCCGAGCACTCCGGCAAGGAGCTCAGCTACTTCGACCAGTCGAAGAACGAGCGCTGGATCCCCTACGTCATCGAGCCCGCGGCGGGCCTCACCCGCTCGCTCATGGCGTTCCTCGTCGACGCGTACCACGTCGAGGAGGTGCCGAACGCGAAGGGCGGCGTCGACACCCGCACCGTGCTGAAGCTCGACCCGCGCCTGGCGCCGGTCAAGGCCGCCGTGCTGCCGCTCAGCCGCAACGAGAAGCTCTCGCCGCTCGCCCGCGAGGTCGCCGCGTCGCTGCGCCAGCACTGGAACGTCGACTTCGACGACGCCGGTGCGATCGGCCGCCGCTACCGTCGCCAGGACGAGATCGGCACGCCGTTCTGCATCACGGTCGACTTCGACTCGCTCGACGACAACGCCGTGACGGTGCGCGACCGCGACACCATGGAGCAGCAGCGCGTGCCGCTCGCCGAGCTCGAGGGCTTCCTCGCCGCGCGCCTCATCGGCGCGTAGCAGCAGCATTCCGAAGGCGGGCGCCCGAGGGCGCCCGCCTTCGGCGTCCCCGGCAGCCGCCGGCAACCTGTCTCACGCCTTCGCGGCGAGCACCTTCGTGATCCGCTGCAGCGAGACGCTCTCGGCCGCGCGCAGTTCCTGCGCAAAGAGGCTGATCCGCAGCTCCTCGATGAGCCAGCGCGCGCGCACGAGGTTCGCGGGCGAGCGCGGCGCGAGGGGGATCGTGCCGCCGGCGTCGGCGAAGCGTCCGAGCGCGACCTGCACCTCGTTCATCCAGACGCGGTCGCGGCCGGGGTTCTGCTCGAGCTTGCCGACGCGCATCGTGACCCCCTCGAGGTAGCGCGGCAGGTGCCGCAGCCGTTCGAGCCCGGTGCGCGAGACGTAGCCGGGGAACACGAGCCCGTCGAGCTGCGCGCGCGCGTCGCCGAGCGCGGGCAGCAGGGCGAGGCTCGTCGCCGACTTCACCGCCTTCTCGGCGGTGCGCAGTGCGACGAGCGTGCTCGCGACGAGCGAGACCGTCTCGAACATCGTGTTCATGACGACGCCCGAGATGCGGTCGCGCACGGTGTCGAACTCGAGCTTCGTGAAGAGCATGCCGTCGTCCTTGACCCGGTACAGCACGTCGTCGACGCACGCGACGAGGCAGTCGGCGAACAGCGCCGCGGTGTTCGGGTAGGGGCTCGTGGCGAGCACGAGCTTCTCGTTGCCGGTGAGGTGCTGCTCGACGTACTTCACGGGCGAGGGCGTCGCGAGCATGAGCAGGCGCCGGATGCCGCCGGGCATCGCCGCGGCCTGGTCCTCGGGGGTCGCGAGCAGGCGGATGCTCACGGTCTCGCCGTCGTCGACGAGCGCGGGGTAGGCGCGCACCCGGTTGCCGCCCACGTCGGTGTCGACGTGGCGCGGGAGCTCGGGGAAGTCCCACTTCGTGAGCCCGCTGCGTTCGAGGCCGGCGCCGGCACCCGCGCCGCCGAGCGCCGCCGGGCTGATCGGCCCCTGCCCGACGTCGACGGCCTTCGGCCCGCGTCGTCGCTGCTCGCCCGCGCCGCCCGCGCCGCCCCCAGCAGCGAAGGTGCCGGCGACGGCGTCGCGCGCACGGTCGGAGAACTGCGCCTGCAGCGCCCGCAGATCCTTGCCGACGCCGAGTTGCTTGCCGCGTCCCTCGACCACCCGGAACGACATCTGCAGGTGCGGCGGGATCCGATCCATCACGAAGTCCGCACCCGTGACGGGCGTGTGGGTCAGCCGCTTGATGACGCCGGCGACCTCGTCGGCGAACGAGGCCTGCGCCGTGGCATCCCGCCCGTCGAGCTCGGCGACGATCTTCGCCGCCCAGTCGGCCGCGGGCACCACGTTGCGCCGGATCATCTTCGGCAGCGCCTTGATCATCGCGGTCACGAGCTCGGTTCGGAGCCCGGGCACCTGCCGGTCGAAGCCCTCGGGCCGCAGTCGCGCGAGCAGCACGAGCGGCACCTGCACGGTCACCCCGTCGTCGGATGCCCCGGGCTCGAAGCGGTAGCGGAGGGTCAGGGTCTGGTCGTCCTGCTGCCAGGTGGGCGGGAACGCCTCGTCGTCGATCGCCGGCGCGTCCTCGGGGGCGAGCGTCTCGGCGGTCATCGTGAGGAGGCCCTGGTCGAGCTTCTTCGCCTCGCGCCACCAGGTCTCGAAGAGCCTCGTCGAGGTCACGTCGGCCGGGATCCGCGCGTCGTAGAAGTCGAAGACGGCTTCGTCGTCGAAGAGGATGTCGCGTCGGCGGCTGCGCTCCTCGACCGCCTCGAGCTCGGCGCGCAGCCGGCGGTTGCGCCGGTCGAACTCGAACAGCGGGTCGCGCCGGGTCTCGTTCGGCCAGTCGCCCTCGACGAGCGCGTGGCGGATGAACAGCTCGCGTGCGTAGGGCGCGTCGATGCGGGCGAGCTGGATGCGCCGGCGCTCGACGATCGGCACCCCGTAGAGCGTGACCTTCTCGTACGCGACGGCCGAGCCCTGGCGCTTCTCCCAGTGCGGTTCACTGTGGCTGCGCTTCACGAGCGAGCCGGCGAGCGGTTCGGCCCACGCCGGGTCGATCGCCGCGTTGGTGCGGGCGAACAGGCGGCTCGTCTCGACGAGCTCGGCGCTCATGAGCGCCGCCGGCGGCTTCTTCGCGAGCGCCGAGCCCGGGAACACGACGAAGCGGGTGTTGCGGGCACCGAGGAACTCGGACTGCGGGCGGCGGCCCCGGCGTTCGGCCTCGCGGGCCGCACCCGCGCCGCCGCGCCCGCTGCCGGTCTTCGAGTCGTCGCGGAGGCCGAGCTGCGAGAGCAGCCCCGAGAGCAGCGCCTTGTGGATCCCGTCAGGGTTCGGGTCGGATGCCTCGCGCGCGATCTGCAGGCCGAGCGGCTTCGCGAGCCGTGCGAGCTGGCGGTACAGGTCCTGCCATTCGCGCACGCGCAGGTAGTTCAGGAACTCCGACTTGCACATCCGGCGGAAGGCGCTGCCCGAGAGCTCGCGCTGCTTCTGCTCGAGATGGTTCCAGAGGTTCAGCAGCGTGAGGAAGTCGCTGGTCGGGTCGACGAACCGGGCGTGGAAGCCGTCGGCCTGCTCGCGCCGGTCGAGCGGGCGCTCCCGCGGATCCTGCACGGTGAGCCCGGCGACGATCGCGAGCACCTCTCGCGAGACGTTCTGCGCCTTCGACTCGAGCACCATGCGTGCGAATCGCGGTTCGATCGGCAGGCGCGAGAGCTGCCGGCCCACCTTCGTGAGCTTCGGCCCCTCGCTCGACGTTCCCCCCTCGAGCGCGCCGAGCTCGCGCAGCAGGTCGACGCCGTCGCGGATGCCGCGGCTGTCGGGCGGGGTGAGGAACGGGAACTCCTCGATGGGGCCGAGCCCGAGCGAGGCCATCTGCAGGATGACCGCCGCGAGGTTCGTTCGCAGGATCTCGGGGTCGGTGAACTCGGGCCGCCGCTCGAAGTCCTCCTCCGAGTAGAGGCGGATCGCGATGCCGTCGCTGGTGCGGCCCGAGCGCCCCGAGCGCTGGTTGGCCGAGGCCTGTGAGATCGCCTCGATCGGCAGGCGCTGCACCTTCGAGCGCACCGAGTAGCGGCTGATGCGCGCGGTGCCGGCGTCGACGACGTAGCGGATGCCGGGCACCGTGAGGCTGGTCTCCGCGACGTTCGTCGCGAGCACGACCCGGCGGCGGAGCCCCGCCACCTTCGACGGCTCGAACACCTTGTGCTGCTCGGCCGAGGAGAGCCGGCCGTACAGCGGCAGGACCTCGGTCTCGCCACCGCGTCCGCCTGCGGTCGCGTAGTGCCCGCGCACCGCCTGCTCGGCGTCGCGGATCTCGCCCTCGCCCGAGAGGAAGACGAGCACGTCGCCGCGCGACTCGCGGTCGAGCTCGTCGAGGGCGTCGAGGATGCCCCGTTGCACGTCCTTGTCCTCGGCCGCGGCGCCCTCGTCGGCGGCGTCCTCGCCGGTCTCGCCCGACGCCTCGGCGACGAGGGGGCGGTAGCGCACCTCGACGGGGTAGGTGCGCCCCGAGACCTCGATGACGGGAGCGGGCGTGCCCGAGCCACCTTCAACTGGCACAGTCTCGAAATGCCTGGCGAAGCTCTCGGGATCGATCGTCGCGCTCGTGACGATGACCTTGAGGTCGGGCCGGCGGGGGAGGAGCCGCTTCAGGTAGCCGAGCAGGAAGTCGATGTTGAGGCTGCGCTCGTGCGCCTCGTCGATGATGATCGTGTCGTAGCGGCGCAGCTCGCGATCGCGGTGGATCTCGTTCAGCAGGATGCCGTCGGTCATCACCTTGATGCGGGTCGCCTCGCTCACCTGGTCGGTGAAGCGGACCTGGTAGCCGACGAGTCCGCCGAGCTCGACGTCGAGCTCCTCCGAGATGCGCTCGGCGATCGTGCGCGCCGCGATGCGGCGGGGCTGGGTGTGCGCGATGGACGTGCGGCCGAGCTCGAGGCAGATCTTCGGCAGCTGGGTCGTCTTGCCCGACCCCGTGGCACCCGCGACGATGACGACCTGGTGCGACTCGAGGGCGCGGGCGATCTCCTCGCGCTGCGCGGAGACGGGCAGTTCGGCGGGGTAGGTGATCACTGGGATCGGGAGCGGCGAAGTCATCAGCCCTCCATCGTAGGACGGCGGCCTGGTCGGCGTGCCCTTTCGCGTCGCTTTCGCAGCTGCTTCGCGCTCGCGTGCGATTCGCGGGGAGCGAACCGCCCTGTCGCGCCGGGCTGCGTGCGTGATGGGATGGCGGGCATGACGGTTCCCCGCATTCAGCTCAACGACGGCCATTCCATCCCGCAGCTCGGCTTCGGGGTGTTCAAGGTCGATCCGAAGGAGACCGAGCGCATCGTGGCCGACGCGCTCGAGATCGGCTACCGGCACCTCGACACCGCGCGCATCTACGGCAACGAGGAGGGGGTGGGTCGGGCCATCGCCGCCTCGGGCATCCCCAGGGAGCAGCTCTACGTGACGACGAAGCTCTGGAACGACGACCAGGGCACGCAGTCGGTGCACGACGCCTTCGATGCGAGCCTCGAGCGCCTCGGCCTCGAGTACGTCGACCTCTACCTGATCCACTGGCCGACTCCTGCACGCGATCGCTACGTCGAGACCTGGCACGCCTTCGAGGAGCTGCGCGACTCGGGTCGCGTGCGCTCCATCGGCGTCTCGAACTTCCTCGTTCCGCACCTCGAGCGACTGCTCGCCGAGAGCGACGTCGTGCCGGCCGTCGACCAGATCGAACTGCACCCGGCGCACCAGCAGCCGGCGACGACCGCTTTCGCCGAGGAGCACGGGATCGCGATCGAGGCGTGGGGGCCGCTCGGGCAGGGCAAGTATCCGCTCTTCGAGCTGCCCGAGGTCGCCGACGCGGCGGCGGCGCACGGCAAGTCGCCGGCGCAGGTCGTGATCCGGTGGCACCTGCAGCGGGGGCACATCGTCTTCCCGAAGTCGACGCGTCGCGCGCGCATGGCCGAGAACTTCGACGTCTTCGACTTCGAGCTCGGTGAGGCGGAGATGCAGGCGATCACCGCACTCGAACGCGAGGGGCGCGTGAGCTCCCACCCCGACGAGGTGAACTGAGCACTGTCGTGTGTGGTCGCGACACGCCCGGGGTGCGGAATGGATTTGTGGGGTGGGGTGTGGGTGGCGTAGATTCTTCTCTTGTCGCCGCGGCGGCCGGGAAGCGCGAGAGTGCGGCCTGGTTCGTGCGGTGGTTCTAGCCAAATAACCTCGAAGGCGCAGCAGTTTGCGACTCGGTGATTTCAAGTCTAGGATGGAACTTCGCACTCAGTGTTGATCATGGCCTTCGGGTTGTGGTTCGTCGTGTTTCGGCGACTGGTGTGTGGTTTCTTTGGTTGCTTCGAGGTGGGCCCGTGTTTCGGGTCGCTTCGGGTGCGTCCGTTCCTTGAGAACTCAACAGCGTGCACTATGTTCAATGCCAATTTATTGAACCCCGGTCATCTTCGGATGACGGGATTCCTTT
>NZ_JBHVIK010000007.1:0-5966 GCF_042799635.1 Agromyces sp. NPDC057679
ATCACTAGGACTTCTCGATTCGATCAGCAAGGGGATGACTCCCAGTAAATCAATATCCGTTTCATAAGCATGTATCATTTCCTGTAGGTACGGAATGAATTGCTGTGTGGCTTTAAAGCTCCAATCCTGTGTTTGCATGACAAGCGCTGCATAATCCGCAGCAACAACCGCATTATTCGTAAAATCGGAAATCGTTGGCGGTGTATCAATGAAAATAAAATCATAATCATTGCGCAATGGCTCAATCAAATGATCTAAAAGATAAGCTCGAGATTTTATGTTTCCCTTTACTGTGTCATTCAAAAAAATAGGTAAACCAACTAAATCCAAGTCGCTTGGAATCAAATCCAAATTTTCAAAGGTAGGAACGATACAATTCGTAATATCTCCGGCTTTGATCCCTTCGTATAGTGATCTTTCAAAATCTTCAATTCCAGTAGATCGTAGCAAAATACTTGTTGCGTTGGCTTGCGGGTCTAAATCAATAAATAACACTTTAAAACCGAATTTGCTGAACCAGCGCGCAGTTAGAATACCTGTCATCGTCTTGCCTACGCCGCCCTTAAAATTGGCGAAATTAATTGTCTTGGCCGCCATTAAATTACCTCCTGAAGCTCCGAATGAGCTTGTCTTATTATATTGATAATAACACCACATTGTAGACGTGTCTACATGTCTACACGGGTAAATACTCTCTTTTTTTTACAATTCTCTTCAAAATAACCCTTCCCTCTGCCATAATGTAATTATTTATAAGATTCGAAAAAATTGATAAAGGGGGTAATCTTATTGAGCTCACCAATTGCATATGAAAAAGTTGCAAACATGCTGAATCAATGGTATTCAAGCATTAAACAGCATAATATATCGGCAGCAGATGCAAAAAAAGAAGAAATACAACCTCTTCTGGATTCAATGGATGAGAACCAAGACGTTTTGCTTTACTATAACCTTTTAGATGCACGTTATCTGCTTCTAAAAGAGGAATATAGCAAGTCCGGCGGCGTTCTTGACGAGCTCGAAAAAACTGCCGAAGAACACGAAACTGATGATATGATCCAGTATTATTTTTTCTTTTTCTCCGGCATGTACGCGTATTATAAAAAGCAATACACTAAAGCCATTATGTACTACAAAATAGCCGAGGAACGCCTTAAAAGGATCCCTGATGAAATCGAAAAAGCTGAATTCCATTACTACTTGTCAAAAGCTTATTATCAGATAGATCAAAACCATTTCTCACTAGTGCATGCTGAAATTGCTTACGACACATTCAAAGCACATGACACATATAAAGAAAAAACAATCAACTGTGAAATGATGCTAGGTGCTAATAAACTTGATTTGCTGCTCTTTGAAGAAGCTGAAAAGCACTACGAAAGCGCAAGAACTATAGCAAAAGCAAATGACTTTAGATACTCTGAAAGTTTGGCCCTTTTTAACTTAGGAATTGCTTATGAACGGCGAAAAATGTTTGCTGAAGCATCAACCTGTTTTGAACAAGCTTGGACTATTCCAGAACATATAGAGTCATTTGTAGGTGTCCGCTCGGCGTATATGCTTAGTAAAGTGCTTTTTCAATTAGGCGATTACGAACTTGCCCGAACATGGTATGACAAAGCTTTGAAAAAAGCTACGGCTGAAGGAGAACGGGAGTATTTAGCGAAATTAAAGTTGATCCATTCTTTATATGAAAAGCAAAATGACCAAGAGGTCAGACAAAACATCGAAGTCCTCGAAAAAATGCAGCTGTGGTCAGAGACAGCCGATCTCTCAATAGAAATAGCTGAATATTATAAGAATAGGGATGACTTCGAAAAAGCTGCATACTATTTTGAACACGGCCATTTTGCGAAAGATAAAGTCATACAAATGTCGGAGGCGTTAATGTGAAGAAAAAAACAATTTTGTTCAGTCTGCTAACTGTTTCGGGCTTGTTACTAGCTGCTGCTGTGCAGCCCTTAGTGAAAGACACAACTTTTACTAACAAACCAATTCAAGTAGCTGAAAAAGCAGTAACCATTTAACCGACCAAATGTAGACACGTCTACATGTCTACAAACAACCAAAAAGCAGCCCTTATGGGGCTGCCTTCTTTTTTATAAAGCTATTTCAATTACGGCAACTTCTTCACCGTTATACCTTGTCACAAAAGAAATTTGTAGCTTTAGAATAAAGATTGATTAAAAAACTTCATTCAATCCTTATTTGACGGCAAATGTAAAAACTCCACTTTGAAAAAAGATTGATCAAAATGGAGTCACTCTTTTTAGCTAAGTATGAGATTTTTATAAAAAAGTTTAATCATTTCTTTCCTTTGCTCTTTAACAATGGCGCCCTACTCTTGAATAAGCAACTCCAAGTAAAATTAAGGGGATTGAAAGTGTAGAAATTGATTCAGTTAGTCTTTAATGCAGAATCGCAAATCTGCTTACAAATAATACACTTTTCAAATTCAAATAAATTTTAGATATAATATATAATCAAACATTTATTCAATACGTGTACACATGATATATAATGACTTAATCACTAAACCAAATCCCATATGCCAATGTTTCATTTTTCGTTTTTAGGATAAATGCTAAATCATCTTTATAATCTAGTGTAAATTCATTAGACCCAAGAATTCTATAAGACGCTTTATCCATTAATAGTGAAATATGGTCTGAAATCACAAATAAATCTCCTTGATTCCTTAAATCTAATTTCATTCTAATAGTCAGGCCACAGCTACAACCACCGCCCTCGTAATCAGCTATTAATCGGATTCCATAATTTTTGGGAATGGTAACTCCTGATAATTTTCCTCGACATGAATCAGTTAAAATGACCCTCATGTAATACCTCCTAAATTCAAAGATGATTTGGAAGATTTCCCAATTCTGGGAGCTAAATTAATTTCACTCTTTAACTAATAATTCGACAAAAACCCCGGTTGCTTTTGTTTGAAATTTGGAAGGTGTAGTTACAAGCGAAAAATTTCTTTTGATTGGAAAACCATTAATATTCAGCAATTTTAACTTTTCTAGTTCCAGTTCATTTCTTATAGCTGAATGCGAAAGCAAAGAAATCCCTAAACCAGCCTCAATTGATTCCTTGATCACTTGCGTACTCCCAAAGGTCATAATATTTTTGGGATAGAAACCCAATTTTTCAAAGCCCTTATCCTGCATTTTCCTCGTCCCTGAACCCTCTTCACGAATAAGCCATGTCTCCTGACTCAAATCAAAAGGTTTTATTTTATGTGTGTTTAGTAAGTGATGGTTTGATGCTACGGTGATTGATAAATAATCACAGGCAAATGGCATGATATTAATTTTCTCATTTGTAACATCTCCTTCTATTATCCCCACATCAATTTGATGATGCATAACTAATTCAACAATTTCATTCGAATTCTTTATTGTGATATTTGGAATTAGCTTTGGATAGATCTTAAGTAAGTTGGCAATTTTATAGGGAAGAATGTATTCCCCGTAGGTATAGCTAGAACCAATAGATAGGATACCACTTGCAGTATGTTTTAGTTCAACCAAAAGATTTTCCATTCTGGTATATAGACCTAAAATATTCTTTGCATGGTGATAAACAATTTCGCCAGCTTTATTAAGCCTGACAAACTTATTGGTTCTTTCTAATAATTTTATATCCATCGATCGCTCTAAGTTCTGTATATAACTGCTGACGGCTGGCTGTGTCATATGAAGAATTTCAGCAGCACGTGTGAAATTTTTTTGTTCTGCAACCGTGACAAAAACATGTAATGATTGGTCCATTTCTTCTCCACCTTTAATTTCACTTCAGAAAGTATGATAAATAATTACTTATCATAGTAATCATTATAACTGATTTTACTTATCATTTAATAGAGCCTATTATAAAAACAAGAAATCATTTAAAGGAGTTTTTAATATGACAGACACATTAGCTAAGCGAAAGTCATTTTCATTAGGAAATTGGCTTGGAGGAATTGGCTTTACTTTTATTATTGCATTGGTGGGTTTTGGATTATCCAAATTACCTGTACTTGATCATATCGGGCAACTTGCTTGTGCCATCATTATCGCCGTTATTTATCGACAAATACGGGGATATCCAGAGAAGTTTCGTACAGGCATACAATTTTCCGCCAAAAGGCTTTTAAGGTTTGCAATTATACTTTTTGGATTAAAACTTAATATCGACGTTGTTTTACACCAAGGGTTAGGATTACTTGTTAGGGATGTCGGTTCCATTGTCTTTGCAATATTTCTTACCATATTGATTGGGAAATTGCTAAAAGCAGACTCTTCATTATCCCTATTACTAGGGATTGGAACGGGAGTTTGTGGTGCGGCAGCGATTGCCGCTGTCTCACCAATTTTGAAAGCAAAAGATGAAGATACTGCAATAGGCGCAGGTATTATCGCCCTAGTTGGTACTATTTTTGCCATTGGATACACCATCTTAAGACCTTTTCTACCATTAACTGATTTACAATACGGTATTTGGTCAGGCGTTGGTTTACATGAGATTGCACACGTAGCCCTAGCTGGTGCACCAGCGGGCCCAGATGGCCTTGCAATTGCTTTGTTAGCCAAACTAGGACGGGTATTCTTACTTGTTCCACTAAGCTTTATTCTTATGTACTGGATGAAACGTAAAGGAAAATCAGATTCTGATTCCGATACAAAAATTGAATTCCCATGGTTTCTTATAGGGTTTATTATCATGAGCCTATTCGGAAGCTATGTACTTGGTAATATGATTACGATTCCAACTAATATCATGAATGGGGTATCCTTCTTCACTTCATTTATATTGACAATGGCAATGATTGGATTAGGTTTGAATGTTAGCCTTAAGGATCTTCGCACGAAGGCGTTACGACCACTTCTTGCCATGACCATTACATCCGTTCTTCTATCAGTCATTACGTATTTCACGATGTAACTAATCATTATTAGGAGGTTTACAAATGGAAAAAATTTTATTTGCTACAGATGGCTCGACTTATTCCGAGCATGCCGCAAAAATGACGGGGGAATTCTTAGAAGCTTGGCCAAATGCAACATGTATCGTGCTTTACGTTTCGGCAAAGGAAAATTACGCCTATGATTTAGCACCGGAAGCAGTTGACCGATTTGAAGAAGAACTTAGTAGCCGTATTGAAAAACAAATCATAGAGGGTGTACTTTCCAATTGGAAAGAACGACTTCTATTTAGTCATCAAACAGGGCATCCCAGTCGAACAATTTGTAATGTTGCTCAATCGGAAAAAGTTGATCTTATTGTATTAGGAAGTCATGGAAGAGGAGCCATAGATCGAGCGCTATTGGGAAGTGTGGCACATGGTGTACTGCACCGTTCCCAAATCCCTGTATTAATCGTAAAAAAATAAGTTACATCATTGTATCCCATACAAAAAAAGAGATGTAATAAATGCTACCAAAGGAGGTGGTTTCAGCATATCACCAAACTTAGTAAACAATAATTTTTTACAAAGGTGGTTAATAAAATGGGAAGAGTAAAAGGGAAAATCGCCCTTGTAACTGGTGGGGCTTCTGGTATAGCGTTGTCCTCTGCGACATTGTTGGCGAAAGAAGGAGCAAAGGTTGTAATTGCCGATTATAATACTGATGGCGCGAAAAATGCCAGGATTGGCGATTTCCTCCATCGTCGCCCATCCTGCTTATGAATATATTTTTGATTATACGGGAAGTTATACTCCGGCTTTATATGCTATTGTCGTGATGTTGGTTATTAATATTGTTTGTATCTTTATCTCCTTCAATGGGAAAAAGAAATTAGAACAAGCAGGTTTTTGGAATTAAAGTTTATATTGAGGAGTGAAGAGTAATGGGGAAATTGGAAAATAAAGTCGCAATTATTACTGGTGGTGCTTCAGGTATCGGCGAAAAGATGGTAGATTTATTTAGCAAGGAAGGTGCGATTGTCATTGCCGCAGATATTAATGAAGCTGC
>NZ_JBHVIK010000008.1:0-5633 GCF_042799635.1 Agromyces sp. NPDC057679
TCGGGTGCGTCCGTTCCTTGAGAACTCAACAGCGTGCACTATGTTCAATGCCAATTTATTGAACCCCGGTCATCTTCGGATGACGGGATTCCTTTGATTGATGGACAATTTGATTTTCGAGTCAGTTGTTTCTCTGTCAGAGATTGAACTCCCTGGCACTTTCGGGTGTTGGGAACCATTTTTTTTGGAGAGTTTGATCCTGGCTCAGGACGAACGCTGGCGGCGTGCTTAACACATGCAAGTCGAACGATGAAGCTGGAGCTTGCTCTGGTGGATTAGTGGCGAACGGGTGAGTAACACGTGAGTAACCTGCCCTGGACTCTGGGATAAGCGTTGGAAACGACGTCTAATACCGGATAGGACCTCGGATCGCATGATCTGGGGTGGAAAGTTTTTCGGTCTGGGATGGACTCGCGGCCTATCAGCTTGTTGGTGAGGTAATGGCTCACCAAGGCGTCGACGGGTAGCCGGCCTGAGAGGGTGACCGGCCACACTGGGACTGAGACACGGCCCAGACTCCTACGGGAGGCAGCAGTGGGGAATATTGCACAATGGGCGCAAGCCTGATGCAGCAACGCCGCGTGCGGGATGACGGCCTTCGGGTTGTAAACCGCTTTTAGTAAGGAAGAAGGGGCTTCGGCCTTGACGGTACTTGCAGAAAAAGGACCGGCTAACTACGTGCCAGCAGCCGCGGTAATACGTAGGGTCCGAGCGTTGTCCGGAATTATTGGGCGTAAAGAGCTCGTAGGCGGTTTGTCGCGTCTGCTGTGAAAACTAGAGGCTCAACCTCTAGCCTGCAGTGGGTACGGGCAGACTTGAGTGCGGTAGGGGAGAATGGAATTCCTGGTGTAGCGGTGGAATGCGCAGATATCAGGAGGAACACCGATGGCGAAGGCAGTTCTCTGGGCCGTAACTGACGCTGAGGAGCGAAAGCGTGGGGAGCGAACAGGATTAGATACCCTGGTAGTCCACGCCGTAAACGTTGGGCGCTAGATGTGGGGACCTTTCCACGGTTTCCGTGTCGTAGCTAACGCATTAAGCGCCCCGCCTGGGGAGTACGGCCGCAAGGCTAAAACTCAAAGGAATTGACGGGGGCCCGCACAAGCGGCGGAGCATGCGGATTAATTCGATGCAACGCGAAGAACCTTACCAAGGCTTGACATACACGAGAACGGGCCAGAAATGGTCAACTCTTTGGACACTCGTGAACAGGTGGTGCATGGTTGTCGTCAGCTCGTGTCGTGAGATGTTGGGTTAAGTCCCGCAACGAGCGCAACCCTCGTCGCATGTTGCCAGCACGTAATGGTGGGAACTCATGTGAGACTGCCGGGGTCAACTCGGAGGAAGGTGGGGATGACGTCAAATCATCATGCCCCTTATGTCTTGGGCTTCACGCATGCTACAATGGCCGGTACAAAGGGCTGCGATGTCGTAAGGCGGAGCGAATCCCAAAAAGCCGGTCTCAGTTCGGATTGAGGTCTGCAACTCGACCTCATGAAGTCGGAGTCGCTAGTAATCGCAGATCAGCAACGCTGCGGTGAATACGTTCCCGGGCCTTGTACACACCGCCCGTCAAGTCATGAAAGTCGGTAACACCCGAAGCCGGTGGCCTAACCCTTGTGGAGGGAGCCGTCGAAGGTGGGATCGGTGATTAGGACTAAGTCGTAACAAGGTAGCCGTACCGGAAGGTGCGGCTGGATCACCTCCTTTCTAAGGAGCAACTCGGAAGCCTTCGGGTTTTCGCAGTGCGCCAGATCAGACCGAACGTGTCTGCTGGTTGCTCATGGGTGGAACATTGACATAGGTGCTCGTCTGAATGGTTCAGACCTAGTACGCCTCACTTGTGGGGTTGGAACGGTGGGGGCCGGCCGGTCGGGCACGTGCACGCTGTTGGGTCCTGAGGGACCGGACAACTTCCTGGGTTTCGGCCTGGGGGTGATGGTTTCTTCAGACCTTCACGATGCCGATGGTTTCTGATTCGGTGGGTGTGGGGGTTCTGGCCGTCTGTTGAGAACTACATAGTGGACGCGAGCATCTTAGATTGACGCTCCTTCGGGAGTGTTGATCACAAAAGGTGTAGTCAGATGTCGCCTTCGGGTGGTGTCTGGCTCATCATTGGTCAATCTCGTACCCTTCGGGGTGCGCGATCGATTCGAACTCATGTGATTTCAAGTTTCTAAGAGCAAACGGTGGATGCCTTGGCATCTGGAGCCGAAGAAGGACGTCGTAATCTGCGATAAGCCTCGGGGAGCTGATAAACGAGCTGTGATCCGAGGATTTCCGAATGGGGAAACCCCGCCAGGCCCTTTGGGTGACCTGGTGACTCCCGCCTGAATATATAGGGCGGGTAGAGGGAACGTGGGGAAGTGAAACATCTCAGTACCCACAGGAAGAGAAAACAACCGTGATTCCGTGAGTAGTGGCGAGCGAAAGCGGAAGAGGCTAAACCGGTCATGTGTGATACCCGGCAGGGGTTGCATGATCGGGGTTGTGGGACCTTTCGGACTGTACTGCCGTGCAGTCACGGTGACGCGTCAGGTATAGACGAACCGCATTGAAAGGCGGACCGGAGTGGGTGTGAGTCCCGTAGTCGAAATGCCTGGCCGGCCGGAGAGGTATCCCAAGTAGCGCGGGGCCCGAGAAATCCCGCGTGAATCTGTCAGGACCACCTGATAAGCCTAAATACTCCCAGATGACCGATAGCGGACAAGTACCGTGAGGGAAAGGTGAAAAGTACCCCGGGAGGGGAGTGAAATAGTACCTGAAACCGTTTGCTTACAAACCGTTGGAGCCTCCTTGTTGGGGTGACAGCGTGCCTTTTGAAGAATGAGCCTGCGAGTTAGTGATCTGTGGCGAGGTTAACCCGTGTGGGGCAGCCGTAGCGAAAGCGAGTCTGAATAGGGCGATTCAGTCGCAGGTCCTAGACCCGAAGCGAAGTGATCTATCCATGGCCAGGTTGAAGCGACGGTAAGACGTCGTGGAGGACCGAACCCACTTCAGTTGAAAATGGAGGGGATGAGCTGTGGATAGGGGTGAAAGGCCAATCAAACTTCGTGATAGCTGGTTCTCTCCGAAATGCATTTAGGTGCAGCGTTGCGTGTTTCTTGCCGGAGGTAGAGCTACTGGATGGCCGATGGGCCTCAACAGGTTACTGACGTCAGCCAAACTCCGAATGCCGGTAAGTGAGAGCGCAGCAGTGAGACGGTGGGGGATAAGCTTCATCGTCGAGAGGGAAACAACCCAGACCACCAACTAAGGTCCCTAAGCGCGTGCTAAGTGGGAAAGGATGTGGAGTTGCACAGACAACCAGGAGGTTGGCTTAGAAGCAGCCACCCTTGAAAGAGTGCGTAATAGCTCACTGGTCAAGTGATTCCGCGCCGACAATGTAACGGGGCTCAAGCACGCCACCGAAGTTGTGGCATTGACATTTGTGGTAGGCCTTCGTGGTCCAGCCGTGTTGATGGGTAGGAGAGCGTCGTGTGCCGGGTGAAGCGGCGGTGGAAACCAGCCGTGGACGGCACACGAGTGAGAATGCAGGCATGAGTAGCGAAAGACGGGTGAGAAACCCGTCCTCCGGAAGACCAAGGGTTCCAGGGTCAAGCTAATCTGCCCTGGGTAAGTCGGGACCTAAGGCGAGGCCGACAGGCGTAGTCGATGGACAACGGGTTGATATTCCCGTACCGGCGAAGAACCGCCCACATGAAATCAGGAGTGCTAAGCATCCCAAGACGCGTGGATCCCTTCGGGGACGATCGTGAGGCGGCATGCGACCCCATCTGGTGGAGTGAGCGTATTAACAGGTGTGACGCAGGAAGGTAGCCCAGCCCGGGCGATGGTTGACCCGGGGCAAGCGTGTAGGCCGAGCGATAGGCAAATCCGTCGCTCATCAAGGCTGAGACGCGATGCGGATGAAAAGTGGGTGATCCTATGCTGCCGAGAAAAGCATCGACGCGAGGTTCCAGCCGCCCGTACCCCAAACCGACTCAGGTGGTCAGGTAGAGAATACTAAGGAGATCGAGAGAATCGTGGTTAAGGAACTCGGCAAAATGCCCCCGTAACTTCGGGAGAAGGGGGGCCTGAGGCGTATTAGGACTTGCTCCGAAAGCGTTTGAAGGCCGCAGAGACCAGTGGGAAGCGACTGTTTACTAAAAACACAGGTCCGTGCCAAGTCGCAAGACGATGTATACGGACTGACGCCTGCCCGGTGCTGGAAGGTTAAGAGGACCGGTTAGCCGCAAGGCGAAGCTGAGAATTTAAGCCCCAGTAAACGGCGGTGGTAACTATAACCATCCTAAGGTAGCGAAATTCCTTGTCGGGTAAGTTCCGACCTGCACGAATGGCGTAACGACTTCCCAGCTGTCTCAACCGCGAACTCGGCGAAATTGCATTACGAGTAAAGATGCTCGTTACGCGCAGAAGGACGGAAAGACCCCGTGACCTTTACTACAGCTTGGTATTGGTGTTCGGTGTGGCTTGTGTAGGATAGGTGGGAGACTGTGAAGCTGGCACGCTAGTGTCGGTGGAGTCATTGTTGAAATACCACTCTGGTCACTCTGGATATCTAACTTCGAACCGTGATCCGGTTCAGGGACAGTGCCTGGTGGGTAGTTTAACTGGGGCGGTTGCCTCCCAAAAAGTAACGGAGGCGCCCAAAGGTTCCCTCAACCTGGTTGGCAATCAGGTGGCGAGTGTAAGTGCACAAGGGAGCTTGACTGTGAGACTGACAGGTCGAGCAGGGACGAAAGTCGGGACTAGTGATCCGGCAGTGGCTTGTGGAAGCGCTGTCGCTCAACGGATAAAAGGTACCTCGGGGATAACAGGCTGATCTTGCCCAAGAGTCCATATCGACGGCATGGTTTGGCACCTCGATGTCGGCTCGTCGCATCCTGGGGCTGGAGTAGGTCCCAAGGGTTGGGCTGTTCGCCCATTAAAGCGGTACGCGAGCTGGGTTTAGAACGTCGTGAGACAGTTCGGTCCCTATCCTCTGCGCGCGCAGGAAATTTGAGAGGATCTGACCCTAGTACGAGAGGACCGGGTTGGACGAACCTCTGGTGTGCCAGTTGTTCCGCCAGGAGCACCGCTGGTTAGCTACGTTCGGAATGGATAACCGCTGAAAGCATCTAAGCGGGAAGCCGGCCTCAAGATGAGATTTCCATCCCTTCGGGGGAGAGGCTCCCAGCCAGACGACTGGGTTGATAGGCCGGATGTGGAAGACAGGACTAACGACTGTCGGAGCTGACCGGTACTAATAAGCCGATAACTTGATAATCACTACACTCACACGATTTGAACTCATTCAAGTAAAGGCCGTGTGCGTGGCCTGAGATTTCTCGCGTCCACTCTGTGGTTCCCTTCAGACGGAAACACACGTAATTCAACACGACCCCCACCACGGTGAGGGGTCCACCGAAACCACCAACCCCACACCCCGTGTGTGGCCACGTTGGTCCTAGAGTTTCGGCGGCCATAGCGCGAGGGAAACGCCCGGACACATTCCGAACCCGGAAGCTAAGACTCGCAGCGCCGATGGTACTGCAGGGGGGACCCTGTGGGAGAGTAGGACACCGCCGGACAAACATTACGAAGAGCCGCCCACCACGTGGGCGGCTCTTCGCCTTTAACACGAACCACCA
>NZ_JBHVIK010000009.1:0-5099 GCF_042799635.1 Agromyces sp. NPDC057679
AATCTTCCGCAATGGACGAAAGTCTGACGGAGCAACGCCGCGTGAGTGATGAAGGTTTTCGGATCGTAAAGCTCTGTTGTTAGGGAAGAACAAGTGCCGTTCAAATAGGGCGGCACCTTGACGGTACCTAACCAGAAAGCCACGGCTAACTACGTGCCAGCAGCCGCGGTAATACGTAGGTGGCAAGCGTTGTCCGGAATTATTGGGCGTAAAGGGCTCGCAGGCGGTTTCTTAAGTCTGATGTGAAAGCCCCCGGCTCAACCGGGGAGGGTCATTGGAAACTGGGGAACTTGAGTGCAGAAGAGGAGAGTGGAATTCCACGTGTAGCGGTGAAATGCGTAGAGATGTGGAGGAACACCAGTGGCGAAGGCGACTCTCTGGTCTGTAACTGACGCTGAGGAGCGAAAGCGTGGGGAGCGAACAGGATTAGATACCCTGGTAGTCCACGCCGTAAACGATGAGTGCTAAGTGTTAGGGGGTTTCCGCCCCTTAGTGCTGCAGCTAACGCATTAAGCACTCCGCCTGGGGAGTACGGTCGCAAGACTGAAACTCAAAGGAATTGACGGGGGCCCGCACAAGCGGTGGAGCATGTGGTTTAATTCGAAGCAACGCGAAGAACCTTACCAGGTCTTGACATCCTCTGACAATCCTAGAGATAGGACGTCCCCTTCGGGGGCAGAGTGACAGGTGGTGCATGGTTGTCGTCAGCTCGTGTCGTGAGATGTTGGGTTAAGTCCCGCAACGAGCGCAACCCTTGATCTTAGTTGCCAGCATTCAGTTGGGCACTCTAAGGTGACTGCCGGTGACAAACCGGAGGAAGGTGGGGATGACGTCAAATCATCATGCCCCTTATGACCTGGGCTACACACGTGCTACAATGGACAGAACAAAGGGCAGCGAAACCGCGAGGTTAAGCCAATCCCACAAATCTGTTCTCAGTTCGGATTGCAGGCTGCAACTCGCCTGCATGAAGCTGGAATCGCTAGTAATCGCGGATCAGCATGCCGCGGTGAATACGTTCCCGGGCCTTGTACACACCGCCCGTCACACCACGAGAGTTTGTAACACCCGAAGTCGGTGAGGTAACCTTTTAGGAGCCAGCCGCCGAAGGTGGGACAGATGATTGGGGTGAAGTCGTAACAAGGTAGCCGTATCGGAAGGTGCGGCTGGATCACCTCCTTTCTAAGGATTTTAACGGAATATAAGACCTTGGGTCTTATAAACAGAACGTTCCCTGTCTTGTTTAGTTTTGAAGGATCATTCCTTCGAAACGTGTTCTTTGAAAACTAGATAACAGAAGAATTCACATTCAATTAGTAATGCAAGATATCACGTAGTGATTCTTTTTAACGGTTAAGTTAGAAAGGGCGCACGGTGGATGCCTTGGCACTAGGAGCCGATGAAGGACGGGACGAACACCGATATGCTTCGGGGAGCTGTAAGCAAGCTTTGATCCGGAGATTTCCGAATGGGGAAACCCACCACTCGTAATGGAGTGGTATCCATATCTGAATACATAGGATATGAGAAGGCAGACCCGGGGAACTGAAACATCTAAGTACCCGGAGGAAGAGAAAGCAAATGCGATTCCCTGAGTAGCGGCGAGCGAAACGGGACCAGCCCAAACCAAGAGGCTTGCCTCTTGGGGTTGTAGGACACTCTGTACGGAGTTACAAAGGAACGAGGTAGATGAAGAGGTCTGGAAAGGCCCGCCATAGGAGGTAACAGCCCTGTAGTCAAAACTTCGTTCTCTCCTGAGTGGATCCTGAGTACGGCGGAACACGTGAAATTCCGTCGGAATCCGGGAGGACCATCTCCCAAGGCTAAATACTCCCTAGTGACCGATAGTGAACCAGTACCGTGAGGGAAAGGTGAAAAGCACCCCGGAAGGGGAGTGAAAGAGATCCTGAAACCGTGTGCCTACAAGTAGTCAGAGCCCGTTAACGGGTGATGGCGTGCCTTTTGTAGAATGAACCGGCGAGTTACGATCCCGTGCAAGGTTAAGCAGAAGATGCGGAGCCGCAGCGAAAGCGAGTCTGAATAGGGCGAATTGAGTACGTGGTCGTAGACCCGAAACCAGGTGATCTACCCATGTCCAGGGTGAAGTTCAGGTAACACTGAATGGAGGCCCGAACCCACGCACGTTGAAAAGTGCGGGGATGAGGTGTGGGTAGGGGTGAAATGCCAATCGAACCTGGAGATAGCTGGTTCTCTCCGAAATAGCTTTAGGGCTAGCCTCAAGGTAAGAGTCTCGGAGGTAGAGCACTGATTGGACTAGGGGCCCCTACCGGGTTACCGAATTCAGTCAAACTCCGAATGCCAATGACTTATCCTTGGGAGTCAGACTGCGAGTGATAAGATCCGTAGTCGAAAGGGAAACAGCCCAGACCGCCAGCTAAGGTCCCAAAGTATACGTTAAGTGGAAAAGGATGTGGAGTTGCTTAGACAACCAGGATGTTGGCTTAGAAGCAGCCACCATTTAAAGAGTGCGTAATAGCTCACTGGTCGAGTGACTCTGCGCCGAAAATGTACCGGGGCTAAACGTATCACCGAAGCTGCGGACTGTTCTTCGAACAGTGGTAGGAGAGCGTTCTAAGGGCTGTGAAGCAAGACCGGAAGGACTGGTGGAGCGCTTAGAAGTGAGAATGCCGGTATGAGTAGCGAAAGAGGGGTGAGAATCCCCTCCACCGAATGCCTAAGGTTTCCTGAGGAAGGCTCGTCCGCTCAGGGTTAGTCGGGACCTAAGCCGAGGCCGAAAGGCGTAGGCGATGGATAACAGGTTGATATTCCTGTACCACCTCCTCACCATTTGAGCAATGGGGGGACGCAGGAGGATAGGGTAAGCGCGGTATTGGATATCCGCGTCCAAGCAGTTAGGCTGGGAAATAGGCAAATCCGTTTCCCGTGAAGGCTGAGCTGTGATGGCGAGCGAATTATAGTAGCGAAGTTCCTGATTCCACACTGCCAAGAAAAGCCTCTAGCGAGGTGAGAGGTGCCCGTACCGCAAACCGACACAGGTAGGCGAGGAGAGAATCCTAAGGTGATCGAGAGAACTCTCGTTAAGGAACTCGGCAAAATGACCCCGTAACTTCGGGAGAAGGGGTGCTCTGTTAGGGTGCAAGCCCGAGAGAGCCGCAGTGAATAGGCCCAGGCGACTGTTTAGCAAAAACACAGGTCTCTGCGAAGCCGTAAGGCGAAGTATAGGGGCTGACGCCTGCCCGGTGCTGGAAGGTTAAGAGGAGCGCTTAGCGTAAGCGAAGGTGCGAATTGAAGCCCCAGTAAACGGCGGCCGTAACTATAACGGTCCTAAGGTAGCGAAATTCCTTGTCGGGTAAGTTCCGACCCGCACGAAAGGCGCAACGATCTGGGCACTGTCTCAACGAGAGACTCGGTGAAATTATAGTACCTGTGAAGATGCAGGTTACCCGCGACAGGACGGAAAGACCCCGTGGAGCTTTACTGCAGCCTGATATTGAATTTTGGTACAGCTTGTACAGGATAGGTAGGAGCCTTGGAAACCGGAGCGCCAGCTTCGGTGGAGGCATCGGTGGGATACTACCCTGGCTGTATTGACCTTCTAACCCGCCGCCCTTATCGGGCGGGGAGACAGTGTCAGGTGGGCAGTTTGACTGGGGCGGTCGCCTCCTAAAAGGTAACGGAGGCGCCCAAAGGTTCCCTCAGAATGGTTGGAAATCATTCGCAGAGTGTAAAGGCACAAGGGAGCTTGACTGCGAGACCTACAAGTCGAGCAGGGACGAAAGTCGGGCTTAGTGATCCGGTGGTTCCGCATGGAAGGGCCATCGCTCAACGGATAAAAGCTACCCCGGGGATAACAGGCTTATCTCCCCCAAGAGTCCACATCGACGGGGAGGTTTGGCACCTCGATGTCGGCTCATCGCATCCTGGGGCTGTAGTCGGTCCCAAGGGTTGGGCTGTTCGCCCATTAAAGCGGTACGCGAGCTGGGTTCAGAACGTCGTGAGACAGTTCGGTCCCTATCCGTCGCGGGCGCAGGAAATTTGAGAGGAGCTGTCCTTAGTACGAGAGGACCGGGATGGACGCACCGCTGGTGTACCAGTTGTTCTGCCAAGGGCATCGCTGGGTAGCTATGTGCGGACGGGATAAGTGCTGAAAGCATCTAAGCATGAAGCCCCCCTCAAGATGAGATTTCCCATTCCGCAAGGAAGTAAGATCCCTGAAAGATGATCAGGTTGATAGGTCTGAGGTGGAAGTGTGGCGACACATGGAGCTGACAGATACTAATCGATCGAGGACTTAACCAATTTGAATGTATGCTTACTGTTATCTAGTTTTGAGAGAACACTCTCAATGGTTTGGTGGCGATAGCGAAGAGGTCACACCCGTTCCCATGCCGAACACGGAAGTTAAGCTCTTCAGCGCCGATGGTAGTCGGGGGTTTCCCCCTGTGAGAGTAGGACGCCGCCAAGCAATTGCACATTAGTGTAATTTTTTAAAAAAGTTATTGACTTTGAAGAAGTGACATTGTATACTAATAAAGTTGCTTTAACAAAGCAAGCAAACAAAATGATCTTTGAAAACTAAACAAGACAAAACGTACCTGTTAATTCAAAGTTTTAAATAAATCGCACAGCGATGTGCGTAGTCAGTCAAACTACTTTATCGGAGAGTTTGATCCTGGCTCAGGACGAACGCTGGCGGCGTGCCTAATACATGCAAGTCGAGCGGACAGATGGGAGCTTGCTCCCTGATGTTAGCGGCGGACGGGTGAGTAACACGTGGGTAACCTGCCTGTAAGACTGGGATAACTCCGGGAAACCGGGGCTAATACCGGATGGTTGTTTGAACCGCATGGTTCAAACATAAAAGGTGGCTTCGGCTACCACTTACAGATGGACCCGCGGCGCATTAGCTAGTTGGTGAGGTAACGGCTCACCAAGGCAACGATGCGTAGCCGACCTGAGAGGGTGATCGGCCACACTGGGACTGAGACACGGCCCAGACTCCTACGGGAGGCAGCAGTAGGGAATCTTCCGCAATGGACGAAAGTCTGACGGAGCAACGCCGCGTGAGTGATGAAGGTTTTCGGATCGTAAAGCTCTGTTGTTAGGGAAGAACAAGT
>NZ_JBHVIK010000010.1:0-4406 GCF_042799635.1 Agromyces sp. NPDC057679
CCCGATACGGCGACTGGGGAGAGGTCGGCCAGCGGGCCATGTTCATCGTCGGGGACAACCCCGAGACCGCCCATCAGCGCCTGACCGAACTCGTCCGGCTGATCAAGGACCGGCCCTCACAGCTCGTGGCCGAACGAGGGACGCACAAGTTCTGGAAGGCCGGACCGACCGTCACGATCCCGCTGGTCCTGGTGCTCATGGACGAGTGCCACAACTACATCGACGCGGCCGGGCTCAAGGGCAAGGACAAGGAACTCATCGAGGCCAACCAGCGGCTCATGCGGACGGTCGCCAAGGAAGGTCGCGGCCTCGGCGTGATCCCCGTCGTCGGCACCCAGAAGCAGACCTCGGACGCGATCCCGACCGCCGTCCGCGACAACCTCGAAGTCGGCGTCTGCTTCGCCACCTTCACCATCGACGGGGCAGAGGCCGCGCTGGGCAACGGCATCCGCAAGGACGAGGAGAACCAGCCCACGACCCTGATCGACAAGGAACGCTTCGCCGGGGTCTGCGTCGTCACCGGGGTGCCCGGACTCTCCGGCCGCTACGACCGCGTCCGGGTGGGCGACATCGACGAGGCCGCCATGCTCCAGCTCGTCGCCGCGTCCATCGGCTACCGCGCCGACGTCATTCCCGCGGCTGCCCCCACCGTCCGAGACGTCTCCGCCGATTCGGCCGGCACAACCGTGCCGCTCCAGAAGGAAGCCCCGAAGACGACCCGTAGGAGGAAGGCGTCATGACCGCGTACGAGCCCCCGCCCGTCTACACCCCGACCCCGATCCACATCGGCCCCGGACAGGCCCTCAGCGCCCCTCAGAGCCTCCAGCAGCCCCCGGCCTACGTCGTGGTCCAGCAGGCTGCCCCCGCGCCCTCCTGGCTCCGTCAGCACTCCGGACAGCTCATCGCCGGGGCCGGGGCCGGGGTCCTGGTCGTCGCCCTCCTCCTGGCCGTCGCCGTCGTCGCGGTGGCGGTCGGGATCGCAGCCATCTCGGCGGCCATCGGCTGGCTCGTCATCAAGAGCCTGATGGGCCAGCAGAACGCGAAGTGACCGCCCGGCGTGTTCGTATCACGCCGGTCGGCCACTGAGGACAGGATCGCACGAGAGACGCAAAGGGGGCCCGAAAGCGCTGGTGACGCTTCGGGCCCCTTGGTCTCCGCCCCGCCTCTGACAGCACGAACGGAGAACGTCCATGGACAGCGTAGGGCAGACCGCCGACACCGGTCGAGACGACCAGGCCGGTGTGATCGAGGCCGAAGAGCTGATCACGGAACAGGTCCGCAGGACCCTCACGGCCACGGCCGGTCGCCAGGTCTCCCGGCAGCCCCGGGCCGAAGGCAGGAGGGGCAGCCGGGCCGCCTCTGGCGGCCTGGCGGACGGCCCTTCTAGGTACAACGCGAATAATGTTTCCCACATCCAAGAACTTCCCAGCTCAGAGGCCGAATCGGCCGTTCGGCAGGATCGCCGTGGGAAGCGCTTCGCACAGCGGCAAGTCCTCTGGGGGATCACCACGATCCCGCGCGTCAAGAAGTGCGGCCGGACCACCAACGGGAACGTCGGCGACGGCCTGGCGGCGGTCGTCGTCAACGCTGGCGTCGCCCACTGGTCCGGCTTCTGCTCCTGCGGCTCCATCTGGGCCTGCCCGGTGTGCTCGGCCAAGATCCGGGCCACCCGCGCCGACGAGATCGCACGCGCCGTCGCCCGGCACATGGCCGACGGCGGAACGGCCTGGATGGTCACCCTGACGGCCCGTCACAAGAAGCATCACGATCTTGCCGACCTCTTCGACGCGGTCGCCAACGGATGGCGTCAGCTCATGTCCGGCCGGGCCTGGGCCGGTGACCCGAAGCGGGGAGTGTTCGGAGAACGCGACCGGCTCGGAGTCCGGGGCAATATCCGCTCGCTCGAAATCACCTACGGAACCCGCAACGGCTGGCATCCGCACCTGCATGTCGTCCTCCTCCTCAACGAGGAAACCGGCCCCGAACTCGCCTACGCAATTCACCGGTGGGACAAGGTTTGGCGGGCCTGGATGAAGAAGAAGGGATACGAGCCGAGCAAGGAACACGGTGTCAACTGGTCCAAGGTCACCACCCCGGAAGAGGCAGGTGAATATATCGCCAAGGTCCAGGAAGGCAAAGGCCACCTCGGCAACGAAATGGCCCGTGGCGACATGAAGGCCGGACGCCTCGGAACCCTCGCCCCGTTCGAGATGCTGGAATACCTGCGCGTCACCGGAGACGCCGCCGTCGTCCCGGTCTGGCACGAGTACGAGAAGGCGACCTTCCGGCGACGAGCGATCACATGGTCACGCGGCCTGCGGGCCCAACTCCTCGATGACGAACCGGAGTTGACCGACGAAGAGGTCGCGGCCGAAGAGGTCGGCGGGGAGACGTGGGCACTTCTGCCGGCCGAATCGCTCCGGGCCATGCGACGGGTGCCGGGCCTCCAGGCCGCCATCCTCGACGCTGCCGAGAACGGCGGATTCGCAGAGCTGGTCAACCTTCTGACTGCCTACCACCTGGTCTACGAGAAGGGCCCCGACGCTCCCGCAGGATGACCAACTTCCTAGGGGTTGGGAAAGTGTTTGCCGAAAGGTGATCTGCGGGGCGGGATCATGAAAAGGGGCCATTACACTTGTACCAATGGAGAGGGCTGGAAAGCCCTCACCGCGTAAGTGGGCACTCGGCCCCTTTTCTTGATCCCGGAGGGGCCCCGCTGATCAGCTTTCGGTAAAGACTTTCTCAGGCCCGGTCCCACCAAAAAGGCCCCCGCCCAATTCGGACGGGGGCCTAATTGACTTTCATCAGCCATCCTGTTTCCTCCGCTTGTACAGGGCCGCAGTCGAGACCTTCGCCGCCCGCGAAACCTCAGTCGGAGAAAGGCACTTGGATTCCAGGGCCTCATCCGACAGGGTTCGTTCCAGTGATCGACTCTCCTCCCGGATGTCAGAGGCAGCACGGAGGATCGTCCGGTACCACTCCGCCGCGTCCGGCCGGTTCGCCTGATCCGCCGTCAGCCCGTACACCGCCAGGTCCCGGAGACGTTCGAGCTGCCGTTTGGCCTGATCAGCAGTCTTCTTCGGTACGGCCGACATAGGGAACTCCTCCATGCAATCCACAAACCAGTTGACAATCCCCGTTGACTGGGTTCAGGGTAGAGCACAGCACAGCACGTAGTCACCCACTCGTCACATGACGACACGTCAGAAAGAGGCCCCCATGCCCGCGATCTTCTTCGTTGACCAGGCCAAGAGCTTCAACATGCTGATGTTCCTCAGCAGCTCCCCGAAGACCGTCTTCGGCAACAACGACAAGCAGGACACGACCAAGGACGGCATCCCGAAGTGGGAGGTCCAGGTCGTCGCCACCTTCCAGCAGTTCGGCCGCGTCGAGAACGAGATCCTCAAGATCGGCATCGCGTCCCACCAGGACCCCGCCCAGACCCTCGGCGGCCCGACCCCCGTCGAGCTCGTCGGCTTCCGTGTGGGCGTCAGCCCCGCCGAGAAGCGGACCGACAAGAACGGCAACGAGCGGATCGTGGGCGGCACGGCCTGGTACCAGGCCGACGAGGTCCGCGCCATCTCCGCCGTCCCGTCCGGCCGGAAGTCGGAGGGCTGACCGTGACCTCCTCCGTCTTGGACGGGCTGAACGCGGCCCCCCTGATCGCCCTGGTTGCCCTCGTGGCCCTGGTCGGCTGGGGGGCCGCTCGGCTCCTGATCACCACCTACCGCTACCTCCGCGCAACCCCGCTCCAGCGGCGCCGGATGCGGCACGCCTGGCGGATCTCGCTCCGGTGGAAGCGCCTCGCCCCCAACCTCGGCCTCGCCCGCGTGGACGAGAACACCAAGGGCCGCAAGGGCATGGACGGCAAGCCGGTCAAGCCGATCACCGTCGTCCCGAAGATCCGGGTCTACCCCGAGCCCTGGGGCATCCGGGTCCGCGCCGCCACGATCCCGAAGGTCGGCATCGAGGAGTACGAGAAGGCAGCCGGGTGGCTGGCCGACTCCTGGGGCTGCCAGACGGTCGAGGTCCAGCGCGTCGCCCCCGGTGTGGTCGAGCTTCGCGGCCTCGTCGGCAACCCGCTGGACGAGCACTTCCCGTACGCCTTCCCGGCCGGGGACGACTGGGTGCTCCCGCTCGGCCGCAACCCCTGGGCCCGCGACCTCGTCATCCCGCTCCGAGAGCTGTCCGGCATCAAGGTGGCCGGCATGCCGGGCTACGGCAAAACCATGCTCATGCTCGGCTGGTTCGCCTCCCTCGCTCGGCGGCCCGAGGTCCAGTTCGCCGTGTTCGACGGCAAGACCAGCGACCCCCGATACGGCGACTGGGGAGAGGTCGGCCAGCGGGCCATGTTCATCGTCGGGGACAACCCCGAGACCGCCCATCAGCGCTTGACCGAACTCGTC
>NZ_JBHVIK010000011.1:0-3532 GCF_042799635.1 Agromyces sp. NPDC057679
TCCGAGAGCAATAAAAAAACATGATGCTTCTTTATTGAAGCAAGAATTCCAGAGGTATGTAAATGCCTGTTATCTTTGTTCGCAGTTTTTAGAAGAAAATTCGCGGCAAGATGACATTACAAAAAGATTCAAAAACCTCTTAATACCACCGAAAGATGAAATAAGACAAAAAGAAGAACAGAGTCCTGAACAGTGGTTTATAAACGAAATACAGTCTTTACTTCAAGTTGACCTCTCGTCCCTTTATTCCGAAAAATATTGTCAAGGATTTGAGCATGTAACTAGCCATATAAAAGAAATCCTAGAGGAATATGAAAAAATTAAAAAGAAAATGGACAAATTTTAACAAACATTTATCGTTACAAGGGGGATTCTTTTATGAACGATTATGAGGATTATGAGCTCGATCCCGAGCCTGAGAATGAAGAAGTAAAATTTTATGACGATCAGTTTCGGAAATTTAGCGAGTATCCCTTAGCAAATAAGGATGATCTTTCCGTACAAAGAGCAATGGTAATTGTTCATGAATTGGAATCATATGCAGAGGGTGGATCATACAGCTTGTTTGAGGATATTTTCATTGATAAAGAACCCTTTTCATCGCTTTATGCTTGTTTTAAAAAAGACTATGAAAAACAATTCGGTGAACCATTTGACGAGCTTGAGCTGATGTTTTTAGAACCTTTGCAACTGGAGCTGATTGCTGCTTTTGTGAATGGAGTCCTAGAGGCTTCGCAAGTGGAGCCTGACGAGACGACATAGTGGTAATTTTGTGGTGCTAAATTGGTATATATTTTTGAAAATAAGCTTGCTACACTAAAGGAGGTGTAAACATTTTAGAAGTTCGGGGGTCTGTTGAGATGGATTATATTTTAAGCGAAAAGAGGCGAAGAGTGGTTGAAGCTATTGATCGTTTCGGTGTCATCACGAGTGTTCAGCTTGAGCGCTTTCTAAAAGATATGGGAGTCATGACGATTTACCGCGCTCGGGCACAAGGCGAAGAATTGGGCTTTGTAGAAACGAAAGCATTTGGCCGCAGAAAGGTTCTTTGCATCACAAAAAGCGGATCAAAATTTATTGGTCATATCGGTACTGCTGCCGGTCTTAGCTATTCCACTTTGCAGCATGATCTGACAGTGAATGATGTGATTTTTAGTCTCTTAGAGCGATACGCAGCGAAAGGCACTGAATTTGGTTTCAAGACAGAAAGAGAATTGACGCGTGAATTGATTCTTTCGTTAAGTGTGGAGCAAGCTCGCAAGCCCAATGCTTTAAGACACATCGCACAGGAAGTCCCTGACTTTATCCTGGTGAATAGTGAGCGGCGTTTCGCTTTTGAAGTGGAATTGAGCCGGAAAACGAGTGCGAGAATCGAAAAGAAGATGCATCAATATAAAAAGTCCATTGAAAATGGCTTGTATGATCGCGTTTTTTATATCTGTAAGGAGGACGCAATCAAAAATCATATTCATGCGTTTGCTTCATCGGTTGGGGTCAATATTTCTTTTATAATGCTAGATGATCTTTTAACTAATGGGGAGGATTAAATGGATTTAAACTTTTCGAGTGACAAGAATCGGCCGCCAGATAACAATGGCAAGCCGGATTTCACTTCTTTACTTGGATATGGAGCTGTCATAGCTGCGGCTGCGGCTGCAGGTTTGGCGTTTCTTCCTTCGCTTGTTTTAGGATTGCTGATTTTTGGCTTTGTGTACGCACTAAAGCAGGCCTCCAAGTTGAAAATTGTATTTTGGCCGGCGGTTATAGCTTTAGGTTTGATGCTATATTTCGCAGGATGGCAGCAGTTGTTTCAATTCATACCGGTTTCTTTATCTATAGCCGGTATGGGTAGTCGATTAGATTATTTTGAGCAGCTAATAAATAACGGTCAACCGTTCCATCCGAGTTATCAGTCCTATATTGCTGTTGCGGCTCTTTCTCTTATTATTGCGCGGTTAACTCTGGCGGTATATGAGTTTTTCAAAGGAAAGATCGTAAAGCCGAAAGAGGATGTAATCGAAGAATACCGCAGTAGTAAGGACTATGAGAAGATTTATCAGAATCGCGTGAAGATTAATGATAATATGCAGGCAAAATGGCGGAAAAACGTTGCAAAATCAGTGGAAAAATCATTACCGATTGAAAATATTTTGCTCGGCATTGATGAACACAAAAAACAAGCAGAAATGGCTTTAGAAGAGACAACAAAGCACATTTTGTTTCAAGGAACTACTGGAAGCGGAAAAACGATGGCAATTTTAACCGCAGCCGAAAGCGCATTGGCTAATGGTCAATCAGTATTTTTCGTTGATGGAAAGGGCGATCCGAAAACGATTGCTCAGTTCAAGAAGTTAACAGACAAATACGGTCGTAAGCTTCATGTATTCTCAGAAAAAACGTCTTTGAGATATAACCCAATTAGGCATGGTAATAGAACGAGTGTCACTGATCGAATCATGGCGATTTTCGATTGGGAAAACGCTTTTTATAAAAATGAAGCGGAAAACTTTTTGCAAAAAGTCATTCATATGATCCATGATTTTGATTTAAATACTGATTTGGCGACCATCGCCAAACACATGTCACTCAGCGCGGTATACAGAACATTAATGACTGACGTGGAAATAAAAGAGGAAGTCATTCAGGATAAAGTACCAGTCAAGAAAAAAAAGCCGGCGGAAGAGGATGATATTCTTGGCCTGAATGAATCAGAGCAAGAGGAAGTAGAGTACGAAATTAGAGAGCGTACAGTCAAAAATAAAGTATTGAGCGCAAGGGCAGCCCTTCATATGGAGCGTTTTTTCGGTAAAAGTCAGTTAACAGAGGATGAAATCGAATCATTGACCGATGAAAGCCAAGCCGATCCTGTTCTGATGCTTGTAAAAAGTATGAAAACACAGCTAGAAAAGTTGATTTATTCAGAACTTGGTGAGCTCCTTGAAGATGATCCTGACGGTCTCGATCTGCTTGAGGTATTAGAACGAGGAGAAAGCGTTATTTTCTCGTTCAATAGCAACATTTATTCCGAGTTTATCAAGCGGTTTGCAAGGTTTGTTATTGCTGATTTAGCATTCAGTGTCACAACTAGATACGCTCAGGACGTGCAGAAAGGCGCTCTCGGCATTTTTGATGAGTTTGGGGCCTATGGGTCTGAAACAATCGTACACATCCTTGCGCGGGCTCGTAGTGCTGAATTTGGGGCAGCTATTGGGATACAGTCGCTAGGAGATTTAGTCATCAATGGACAGGACATTTCAAAGCAAGTAATTGATAACTGTAATACGTTCTTTTTTGGCCGAAGTAACGAGGCTGAATCCGCAGAAACAGTGGCTTCTATAATCGGTACTTATAATGACGTGGATCTGACCACACAGACGGAAAATATCGGCGGCCCATTAAAAAGAATTGAGTTTAAAGCGGAAAAAGGAACAAGCCGGAAGGTAAAAAAATTCTATGTTCATCCAGACGAAATAAAGGACTTAGAAACAGGGGTTTTTGTAGTTGTCAGAAAGGCAGCGAGGGGGCTAAAACC
>NZ_JBHVIK010000011.1:3542-4182 GCF_042799635.1 Agromyces sp. NPDC057679
AAAACCTGTTGAAAGGCGCAAAATCATTTATTTTCGCAATCCAATGAATGGGTTGAACGAAAAAAAAGAGGCGCTTGCTGCACCGTCTAAACAGAAAATGCAATCCGACCGCCCCAAGTTGACGGCGCAATTTATTGAAAGGGGGAGACAAATGGGATTAGGCGGTTTGAAAGAAAAAGTGTCCGACATTTTTTCAGACAATAAGATCAAGCGGAGCAAAAAAGAAAGCCGTAAATTGCCAAAGGCACGAAATGGTAAAGGCGCTGTCATATTTATTTGGCTGCTGATCGGTGTTGTTGGATTGTCTGGAATATTAGCTTTTGGTCGTTCGCAAAATGCACTGAATCGGTCTAAAGCTACTGCAACGGCACTCGCTGCTGTTACGGCTGGTCAGGATGAAAACGGATATGATGTTTACCGCAGTCCGAAAATGGAGATTTTCGCTAATCAAGTGGTCGATGAATACATGAATATTCCGCGCGATAGTGACCAAAAGAAGGCTCGTGAAGAAGCGCTCAAAAGTTATTATGCAGAAGGTTTAACGGTTGATCTAACTGGTGATGTAGGCGGATATAGGAAGTTGAATAATAAAACGCTGTATGATGTGCAGTTTGCCGATGATAAAGCGATCTTACAGTAC
>NZ_JBHVIK010000012.1:0-3818 GCF_042799635.1 Agromyces sp. NPDC057679
GCCAAGTGTGTACCAAGCGCTATTTGAGAAATTCGGCAAGAAGGAAATAATGAAGCTGATCGGGAGTATGACGCTTATTGCTAGGACAAGAATTTGAACTATAAAATTCACAAACGCCACTAACAACAAAGGAACACCCAGCACACAAGCAAAGCCTAACGAAAATATGGCCACGCCGATTTTATTCGGAATTCCTGATTGCGCCATCATGGTATTATTAAGCTCATTAGCTTCTGATGAAGCTATTTTTTTTCTTTCTTTATATCCATCTTCATTGAGCTTATATTCCAGTAGTTTAGTGATCCTGTCTTTATCATCCTTCGTGATCTTACTCTCGTCTGTCATGCCATAGTTCATATTTAAATATGGCTTATAGACAGCAATATCAAAGTATTGATTACGAAGGAGAGCGATAGACCCCTCTAATTCTTCGCCTTGTGCGATATCTCGTTCATCATTGAAAAGCGTTCCGCTTTTCATAATAAGCCCCTGCACTTCACTGCTAACATTGTTCATCGCCTTTAAAAACCAACCGGCTTGCGTGAACCAAACGAAAGCAATCAAAATCACAACAATCAATCTAACTGTGGATTGCCCTGCCTTCATACCGTTTTTTTGGCCCACATACTGAAAAAATATATAGAGAACAGCTATCGTAAACAATAAAACACCAAATGCAGCATAAAGGTTTTCCCATAAAGCAGTCGATATTTTTCCGACCTTATCAGCGAATTGGTTTACAACCTCTACGTTATATAGCCAGTCAAGGCCGGTATCAACTAAATTCGCGATCATCTTAGTCATTCCAAAAGTTATACTTGCGATACTATTCAGATTTTTATTGATGTTTTTTTCCGAAAAAGGATTTAAGCTCGACTCCACATCGGCTACCGCATCATATTGATCGTAGCTGTATCTTTTACTATCAAGGGTGACTCCTCCCTGCTTTACATCCTTCGGCTGCACCTTATTGCTATTATCGTCTGCAAAAGCAGCAGTCCCTAAAAAGGAAATGACGATGACGAAAACAGATAGGGTGAGCAGAATTATTTTCGAGCCTTTTTTCATGTCTTCCCTCCTGTCTACATGACTACATGTCTACACGTATACATGCAGGCTTATTCTTTTACATTTTCCGTATAATCAGGCTTTCCAAGATCGTCATCACCTTCTGGATACAAGTCATATTCATCGTTCTTTTGTTTTTCATAAGTCATTCTAATTGTGTCGCCATCTCGAATTTTAAAATCTAATGAAATATACTTCCCATCTTGATAAACACGAATTTCGGCATCTTCACGGTTTAATTTATCTATGTCTTTATCTACTCCGTCCTTCTGTAACCTTTGATTTTGTATGCTTACTACTTGATCTATGGCTTCATCATATTTCGCCTTTGTACCGCCACAACCGGCCATGCCGGTTATGGCTGCCAAAAGAGCAAAAGATAAAACAAGTTTTTTTATCATGCCAGTTCCTCCTCTGCTCTAGCGGAGTGTGATTTTTCAACTGTCTTAAATGCTTCTCTCCATTCCTCGAATAAGCAATCTATCGACAGCTTTCCAACACGTCCGTAAAAATCCATAAACAACGCCTGACCTTTTACCATATTCGCAAGCATCTCCTCATTTTGTTTTGTTTGCGGAAGGTTCATCGTCTTTAAAATGTCTGGACGGTCAACATCGTTATCGAAAGCAAAACGCGCACCGAAATTCCCCTTATCATCATCTGTTTCGGAGTCGGCCATATTTTGAGAAACAAGATATAGCTGATTTTTAAAGGAACGTCCTACACGCTTCATATCCTTAACTAATCGCTTACCGCCGCGGGCTTTAGTCAACGTCCAAGCTTCATCGAAAATGATTGCTGTCGGATCATCATGACTGCGGCGACCAAATTTTTCACAGAATTTTGCAAGGCCAATCATAATGCTAAGGCTTTTCCTGTCGCTGTCACTGTAATAACGTGGGTCATCATCTTCATTCGGTAAGTCTAAACCGGCAATTTCTAAAATAGTTACTTTGCGATTCAAGTTAATGGCATCAGCATCCCCATAGCTGAAAACTAATTGAAGAATGCTATTCTGAACCATTTGGACAAGAAGCTCGCCTGCACTCTTAATTGTTGGGTCCTCACTATTCGCTAGATGATCTACAACATGCATAAGCCCAACGGTTTCTCCCTTTGCTTTTCGCTCAATAACCGCATCTAAAGTTTTCAGAACTTCGGTTTTTACAGCATCTTTCCCATGCAAATCATAAATTTGCTCAATGATGTTTTGAGCAGTCTCTTTCGCTTCAAATCCATCAAGGAAGATAATTGGGTCTAAAACGCCAAAATTCTTTTTATCAGAGGCATCAAGCGTGACGTAGTGGAATGAGCGAATCAATTCTACAAACATCGGATACTTAACCCGTACATCTGGATCACTAATCGCTTTCGTAAACCACTTTCGTACCTCCACCTTTGGGTCAGTCATTAATACCTGACAATCCAAGAAAGAGAGATATAGCAGGATCATTTTCACTAAAAAGGACTTACCTTTTCCAGTTGCTCCTGTAATATTTACATGTGGGCTGTCGGTAGAAGCACCGGCGATTCCCTCATTAGCCATAAACGGATGGTAAAGCACAATATCTCGACTGCTGGCTATAGATTGGTCGATCGGGACTTTTTCTGTAAATTTGTCTACTCTTCCGAAATAAAACCCCACATTCGAACCAAGCCGGCTTGATACGGCAAAAAGATTTTCTGCAAAGCCTTCATGTGTTGTTGACTGCACCCAGTTTTTTTCGAATTGCATCGGTGCACCATGCAAAAATTTATAGAAAAGCTGCAACTGATCGGCGATAGGACGCACACAATAGATTTGTGAATGCTTCATGATCCTAATGACTTCGCTTGCTCTGTGCTTACATTCCTTTTTAGTCTTTCCGCTGACAACAAAAGTCGCTACCCACTTCAAATATGGTGAATTGTGATTACGGATTTTATTGTTTAAATCGGTAAGCAATTCACGGCCAGATAGGAGCCTGTCATCTATTTCTTCAACCTCGCTCATATCCCGCTGCGTTTGCTTGAAACGTTGTTTTGTTAAAGCAATTTTGTTCAATGTTGATTCTTTTGACTGGTATTGCGCTTTTATGTGCAGCTCTACGGGGAAATTTAAATTTTGCGCCTTTTGAAAAATGTGGGAGTATTCCATGTCCTCGGGAAAGTCATCGACTACGACAAAACTTGTATAGCATTCCCCTTCAGTTGTCTGAAGCTTTAGAAACCCGGGTTCCGTTGGATCAATGATAGCGTCGGTTATATTGGTTTGACCGCGCTTTTTTTGTTCTTCAACCACACTATGGTGTATATCTCTTAAGAAATTGTATCGGTTTATATAGATCAATTGATCTTCTGTAAGCCGGCGACCGCCAACGCTTGCCACCAGTTGAAAAAGGTCTTTTTCAAGCCCTTCAAATCGTTGGAAAAACTCTGCGGTCATTTCTCTTTCCAATCCCAAAAGGTTTACCAATACGTCTGAAACAGACGTAAAGGCATTCCTCACAACTCCTTTGATATCTTCTGACCCTTCTAAGAGGTTTCCTTTCAAGCGTACACCGAGAATGAAATCTGGCTGCGTGACGCTGCCAAGCTCATTTTCTAAAATATTTATCGTTTCACGATTATAATATCGCCCGATCTCTAAGGTGCTCGGATGAAAGTCTTTCTCCAAATACTCAAAACGCTGCTCTAAGTCCATGTGCTGCGGGTACATTTCTAAGTGAATATCCTTGTACTTTTCTAATTCTTTAAACAGTATCCTAAAC
>NZ_JBHVIK010000013.1:0-1952 GCF_042799635.1 Agromyces sp. NPDC057679
TTGGGAGTGACCCCTTGCTGTACAATTTCCGGAGGTGCCGATAAGGGACGAATTTTCCCTTGTCGGTTGCCTTTGGGGATTGTAAGGGGTGGAGGCTCGGAATCAAAAGGAAACGAAATATCATTCCGAGTGTGCTTCTTTTTTCTGTTCTTGAATTCTATTATTTCCAATGTTAGAATTATGTTAACAACTTGTTAGGAGTGTGTTTGGATGGAAGAGAAAAAACAAATTGGACCTCGAATTACTGTTGAAACATTTAAAAAGCTAGAGTTATTAGCCGAACATTTTACAAAACACAATGAATTTGGAAGAGTTTCAAAAGATGCTGTAATTGAGTTTGCTATTAAGGAATTGTATAGGGACTATTTGGGAAAAGGACGCTAATTTTTGTTGAAAAACTGACTTCGGATTTGGGGTTCTTTATTATTAACTTGATTTTAATTAAACATTACAGGAAAAATTGAGGGGAAATGGATGGATAAACGCAATGGTGACGCGGTTTTCATAGCTCCAAATGATGTTGTAAAAGTGACCACTATGAATCACGTCATTGAAGTTCAGCATATGGAGAAGATGAACCGGAAAAATAATATCAAAAAATTGGACAAGGATAGGTTTGTAGACCTCTCTACTGGGGAGATCCGGGAGTTCGAGCATTCGGAAAATCGGCAGGAAAATTATAATTCTTTGAGACAAACCTTTAAGAAGCTGCGTTATTTGATAAATAACAATTTTATAGGACGGCCAAATGAATTACATATAACTTTGACATACAAGAAAAATATGACGGACACGAAAAAACTTTATAGTGATTTTCAAAATTTTATCGACAGGTTGCGTTATAAATACAAGAAAGAAAGTTCGATAGATTATTTATCGGTGGTAGAGCCACAAGGACGTGGAGCCTGGCATTGTCATGTTTTAATGCGCTTTAATGATTTGGATAAGATTTATATTAAAAATGCTGAATTAAGGAGTCTATGGGGTTTAGGATTTGTAACAATCAAGTCATTAAAGGATATAGACAACATAGGAGCCTATTTGAGCGCTTATTTGACTGATATAGACCTAGAAGATGTCCAAGACAGGGAAACAGCCTTAAAAGTGGCTTCAGAGGGCTGTGAGGTGCAAACAAAGATCGTAGAAGGTCGGGAAAAGAAATTTTTAAAAGGCGGACGGCTGCACATGTATCCTTCCGGAATGAATATGTATCGAAAATCAAAAGGGATTGTTAAGCCGGAACGGGAAGAAATGAAGTTCGGAGACATAAAAAAAGTAGTGGGTTCGGCAAAACCACACTACGAGAAAAGTTATCATGTCGAAAATGACAATTTTGAAAACACAATTTCGTTTCTCCAGTATAACACAAAACGTGATTTTTGAAGCAAAACGGTTCCTCTTTATGGAGCCGTTTTTTTTATTTCCCGAAGGGTTATTTGTCAGAATGACAAACCGATTTCGAGCCGGCGAGAACCCATTGTCACACCACGATTTAGGGGGTGTGTATAAATGGGCACTCTCTGTGAAATTTGAAGCTTTGAAATTCCGAATGGCGCACTTATACACTCTGTCGAGTGAGTGCTAAAATGCTGAAGCATTTCCGTCAAGCGTGTGGAGGAATCTTGTAGAGAGATATAGCATAGATACCCGTATCTCTAGAGATATTTTGGTATATCCCTGCTATATCTATGGGGTATCTATGCTATATCTTTGGCTTCAAAAACGGCACCTGTTCTAAGAGCATAGAAACTCAACAGGCACAGCCTGTTTGACACCCTTTTTTTTAGGGTGGCACCGAGTTTCCTTATGCTCTTTTTCTCTGAAGCTAAACCTGTTTTATATGTCGTAGTCTTTTTATTGGGAGTGACCCCTTGCTGTACAATTTCCGGAGGTGCCGATAAGGGACGAATTTTCCCTTGTCGGTTGCCTTTGGGGATTGTAAGGGGTGGAGG
>NZ_JBHVIK010000014.1:0-1385 GCF_042799635.1 Agromyces sp. NPDC057679
CAAATTAATAGTTCTCATGCCGGACTCCATCTGAATTAGATTAAGATTGTAGCGGCATCATGGAATATGCTTTCGGGCAAATTGGTGTTGATCTCAATGGTAATGCTGCGACACAGTATGAGAAAACAAAGCCTGTTCCCGATGATGAGGCAGAGCCGGGCGACTTGGTCTTTTTTAGCACATATGCGCCCGGGCCGACTCATGTTGGAATGTATGTCGGTGATGGAAAATTCATTAATTCAAATGACGCAGGCCTTGAATATTCGAGCGTAGAGACATGGAAAAAGCTTTATCCGTATTTAGGGTTCAGGAGAATATAGAGAGGGTGAGTATGTGGAAGATCAGCAGAAAAGGCGCGGGACACGAATTATTATAATTGTTTCGATTGTTGTCGTAGCTTTGATGCTGCTTTACACCCAATCTTTAAAAAGGGATTTAGCAGCTGCCACGAAGCAAAAGGAAAATTATTCAGCACAAATTGACCGATTGAAAAAAGTAGATCAGACAAAGGCTGCAGAGCTGAATAATGAGTTTATTAATAAATTTTTCACCTACAGCAATACGAAGCAGCGGTATAAAGACATTGAACCATTAATGACTGAAAAAGGTTACCAGTCCACTTATCCAAGCGGGAGCAGTATTCCAAAGAAAGGAT
The DNA here is from genome assembly GCF_042799635.1 of Agromyces sp. NPDC057679. NCBI lineage: Bacteria > Bacillati > Actinomycetota > Actinomycetes > Micrococcales > Microbacteriaceae > Agromyces > Agromyces sp. NPDC057679. The sequence goes on from NZ_JBHVIK010000014.1 coordinate 656, forward strand.
CGGATGTATCTTCTTCTGTTTCAGGATTGCAAAGCTATGAATATCAATCAGACAAGCAAGAAGTTTCTTTTATGAATGAGTTCACTGCACGCACAAGCTATAATGGCACAGCAAGCGAACAGAAAATCGTAATCAAAACCCAACTTATTGCGTTGGAGAATGGGGAGTGGAAGGTCGATAATGTTGAATTTATCGCTAATGTAGGCGGAGAGCCGGCGAATAATTAGGTCGAGGATTGATAAAAGTCTGTTTTTTAGACTTTTATCAACCACAGACCTCCAGCAACCGAGCTTGCGAGGGCGGTAGCATAGAGCGAAGGAGTGCACTGCAATGAGTTTGAATGATATGAAAAACCCAAAAGACATGGGTAATGGTGAGCTGTTAGAGGCATATAGCTCTTTTGCATATAGCTCTTTTAACCGAAAACCATTTCGAACGATAGAAGAACAAAATTATTTGGCGCTGCTGCGTCAAGAAATACTGGAACGTATGGATAAAAATGAGTGAGCTGTCATGACATTATCAGATTATCAAAAAAACGGCTCTCTGCTTCGTTCGTGAATAAGTGAGGATCAGAAAGCCGGCCATCTTTTTTTATTCGTGTTTTGATGAATTTTCCTGGTTCCTGGGCAGCTGCTTTGTTCGGATTCTCCTCACAACAAAATTCTTTAAGGAGTGTGAAAACAGTGCGGAAAATACTGTATAACATAGGAGATAACACTATAAGGTC
>NZ_JBHVIK010000015.1:0-1323 GCF_042799635.1 Agromyces sp. NPDC057679
GCGGCTCTTCGCCTTTAACACGAACCACCAAACACCACCACACGAGCCGCACAGCACCCGACCCCGGACAGCTGCAGCGGCTCTTCACCATTAACAGGGGAAACCGGCACCCTCCTCGGCTCTTCGCCGTGAACCCGGGCCCGTCACCGGCAGCTGGGCATCCCATCCGGACCGAACGCCGGGCCGGCTTCCCGTGCGTTTCCCCACGCCCATGCCGATGCGGTCCGACGAGCCCGGTCACTGGCGTCATCGCCGCAGGGAGCCCGCACCTGCAGGCGCGCCCGGAACCCCGACGACGAGGCATGGCGCGATCCCAGACGCAGGGCGAGGAGGCCGTCGTGGTGGTTGCGACGCGCTGGCCAGGGAGGCGCAGCCGTAAATGCATCCGGCGAACTCCCGAAGCTCGCTCACTGGTGCCATCTCGAATGAAGCCGGGAGGAGTTCGCTCACGGAGGCTTCAGCGCGGGTGCCGAAGCTCCCGGACGCCCGCACTTCCGGCTCCTCGCGAGAAGCCGGAAGTGCGGGCCGGCGCTCGCGCACCGCGCCTCCTCGAGCTGGCGCGTCTTCCGCGACGTCACCACACCCCGACTGGAGCGAACCGCACTCCGAGCTGAGGCCGACCGACCACCCACGTGTCCTCGAGGCCGGGCCGAGCTCGACCACAGGGACGGCGGTCCGGTGCCGGCCGTCGCTCGGGGGATCCCCGAGGTCCTCGCGTACACCGTCCAGGTGGCCGGGCTGCTTCGCCTCGGGCGCGGACTCCGAGAGTACGGGTGGACGGCGCGCGCAGCGAGCTCGGTATGCCGCGGACTCCGTCGTTCGGTGCCGCGAGCTCCAGCCGCCGTGGTCGCCTCCGCTGGACTGGACGGACGAGGCTCACCGGCTGGAACGGGCGTCTCGCCGCCGGGCCCTCGGGTGCCTCCGGGATCTTCGTTCCCCCTGAGTCGCTCGCTGCCGTCCGGCGTGCTGCTGACATCGGACCCTCGACTCCACCTGCTCGCCGGCGGCGAGGAGGTGTGCCAGACGGGGCGATCGACGGCGATAGCCCTCACCGCGAATCGCGGTCGCCGGCGAAGGGTGACTTCACCGACGCTCGTTCGAGCCCTCCTCGGGTATCGGCGGGCATCCCTCCCCGCGCTTCCGGTGGCCGACCGCCGGCGCTCGACGCGCTCGAGCGATCGATACCCGGGCTGATCTGGGATGTTGTCGCGCCAAGCGGGCTTGATGGGGTCGCGACACGCCCGGGGTGCGGAATGGATTTGTGGGGTGGGGTGTGGGTGGCGTAGATTCTTCTCTTGTCGCCGCGGCGGCCGGGAAGCGCGA
>NZ_JBHVIK010000016.1:0-1204 GCF_042799635.1 Agromyces sp. NPDC057679
GACAGGTATATGTATAAGCGTCTTGCAAAAGAAATGTTAGAGAGGATGGGATATGATGGGCCTTTTGGAGAGACCACATCGGAACAAGACAACGAGGGGCAATGAGTGGACGCAGAGTGTAAAGAAAAATAAAGACAAGAGGGGAACAATTAAAGTTCCGCGAGATCAGCATGATCGGTTAATGGCTTTAGCATTTGCTAAAGACTTAAAAATGCCAGGTCTTTTGTTAGAAGTGGAGCAGCTTCTCCAGGAAACATTGACCGAAGATGAAAAAGCAATGTATCAAACCATGTTGAAAAAGCTGTCTAATAAATGAATTAAGTAGACACGTCTACATGTCTACGTTTATATGGCCGGCAGCGCAACAGCGTAGCCGGCCGTAATTATGTTTAGAATGAAATACACTCATGAAAGAAGGGACTATTTTGGAAAATGAGTTTAAAACACATTTAGAGGCCGATAGAGAGGTTTTAACGTCTTCGGGTGTAAAAGGTCAAAAAAACAAAAAAAGAGGCCCATATCGGACGAGAAACGGGTCGAAGATGGAAGATACTCATACGAAAATAAATTTTTATGCTAGAAATGATTTGAAGGAACGGCTCGATAAGTTGGCCAAGAAGCAACCGAAAGGTTTTAGACATAAGCTTTTCAATGATATGTTGGAGCAAATCATTATAGATTTAGAGGAGTTATCCGCAGATTCAGATTAAATTTTAAGCTGAAAAATGGAAAGGCATGTCGTTTATCCACAGTTTTGGAGGAAGAAGTTTCCCTTAAAGCCTTGTATTCTCAAAATTCGAATAGTAGAATAATAGATAATTAAATACGAACGGAAAAAAGGCAAAATAAAAAGTGCTCAATGTTGGTAGCATTGAACACTCCGACTGTTTGTAAGATCGCACCTCTTACAACGTCATTTAGATGTTATCTATTATACTCGGAAAAGGCTTCAAAATCAAGGTTTTACGGGGATAAAAAGGGTGACAGTGAATGACTGTTTTGGGTGTAATAACTCACAATCAGTCAGGAACTGTCGCCCTTTTTTCTTTCGTCACCCAGCTGCCGTTAAGGGGTGTAAAATAAACTGACGTCAGGAGTTGCTCCGTCCACTGCAAAAATACGGAGATGTAGCCACAAATAAGCGTTCCTTGCTGCGCTTGTGTTTATATTGCTATGACGGGCTTAAACGTTACGTTTTTTTTTC
>NZ_JBHVIK010000017.1:0-1043 GCF_042799635.1 Agromyces sp. NPDC057679
AAAGTAAATATACTCAATGTGTTTTTTTATTCGAATTTATCAGATTTTTTTGTATTTAGCCCTTGATTTTTGTTCTCTGGATGTTATAATTTTGGTAATTAAGTGATATTAAGGTGGTAATTTCGAGGTACCAACCCCACCACCAAAATTGGTTCAGAAAGGCGGCCCATCAACATTTATCTAAGAACTCACTCGTGACTTCCCTCTTACTACGTGTGCAAGAGGGAAGTCACGAGTGAAACGATAAATATTGATGGGCAGAGAGATGTAGGATGGTGGTGGGGTTGGTACAGTAAGTAAGAGGTAGGAGGGGGTGGTGAGGAAGAAGAGAGTAAGATCAAGGTCAAGAGATTAAGGTCAAGTACAAGGTCAAGGTCAAGTACAGGAGGATGGAGAGAGGAGGTTATAAGGTTGTGTGGTGGTGGGCGGGGGTAAGGTGATACGGTGTATTTTGTGTAGAGAATACCAGTTGTTATGAGTTGGGATTTAGTGAGTTGGTGGGTGTAGTGGTGGTAATTTGAAAGTGGTCTTTGACAAAGAGCGGGAAGCGAAAAAACTTTGGTCGAGTAAAAAAGCAGGTAGTATTTTTATAAAATTGAAAAGCTCATTTTATAAAAATCTCCACCTTTGGCTACGCCATTTTTGACTAGACCAATTTTGCGCTAGTTGGCTAAGTCGCCAAGCTGACATACCCAAAACGAAGGAATTTGGATCAGCTTGTGGCTATCTAGTGTATAGCGCAAAAACGCTAAGCGCAGCCGTGCCAGGAATAGTTTTTTTACATGGATTAGGGAGACGCAAAGAGCGTGCGGTTTCGTCCGCACACTACGAGCCAAACCTCCACCCCAAAACAAAGGGTAATGCAAGGTCAAGGGCTTTAAAAAAATACCGTAAACACTAATATAGGAGGTAACTGGATGTATGGGAAAACCCATTGATGAAAAAATGATCGATTTTAAAAAAACTTATTTATCGGGTGAAGTTTTGCCGGAAGTCAGAACGTTTATCGAGTCATTTTCTAAGAGTGAAGATTTGGTTAGGGC